>CAZFBD010000040.1:2437-42001 GCA_964517125.1 uncultured Acidimicrobiales bacterium | reverse complement strand
ACCTCGATGTGGAGCTGACGGCGTGTCCGGGGTGGACGGCGCGTGATGTGATCGCCCACCTGGCTGGATTGGCGCAGGACTGGGTCGACGGGCGCCTCGACGGCTACGGCAGCGACGAGTGGACCAGCGCACAGGTCGCCCGATTCTCCGGCGAGGGTGTAGACGAGGTGCTCGGCGCGTGGGCCCACGCAGCACGCCAGTTCGGCGCCCTCGCGAGCTCACCGATCGGCGGTACGCCCGCCATGTGGGCGTTCGGCGACGCGGTCGTACACGAGGCCGACCTTCGCGGCACGCTCGCTCCTGGAACGCAGGTTCCCGATCAGCCGATGGCGCTCGGGCTCAAAGCGGCGATCGCCCGCTGGCGTGGCGAGCTCGCTACTGCCGGCGTGGAACCGCTCGACGTCGTCGCAACAGACGTGCGGACGTGGCGCGTTGGTGATCACGAAGCTCCGGCGAACACCGTCACCACCACGGCGTACGAGCTGTTCCGGGCCCTCTATGGCCGCCGGTCTCGGGCACAGGTCGCACGCTGGGAGTGGAGCACCGACCCCGCTGGCTATCTGGACGTGCCCCTTCCCTATCCGTTCCGCTGGGCAACGTCGGACGTTACGGACTGAGAGCCATAGCGGCGACGTTGGCCCACAAAGGTTTAGAACGGTCCGAAGACCCAGTTGGCCTCAGGTTCATCGCCTTCGCCCACCGGTTCCTCACCCGTAGACAAGAACGCGCCGGTGCTGGTCGTGTTGTATTGGAAGAACACCGGGCTCTCGTTGCGCAGGAGGTCACGAAGACCTTCGAATGCCCCTTCTCTGAATCGAGCGTAGTACCGAGTCTCGACACCACTCTCGAACGACGCGTTCAGGAGTGTCGGTGGTGAGTCTTGTCGGTTTATCCAAAGGGGTGGCGCGTTGTTGCCCACCCCAAAAGAGTCTGATGAACGGCGAAGTCGTCTGGGTTGCGGGTGTAGAGGGGCAACCCCTCGGCGACGGCGACCGCAGCAATGAGCAGGTCGACGGCACGAGCTCCTCGAGGTTTGCGACCCAAGTGTGCGACGGCGGCGAAGACTCGACCGTAGGCGCGTGCCGCTTCGACACCGAAGGCGGGCCATCCAACAGGCGTAGCACCCTGTGCTACACGGTCGTTCTCCACGTTCTGGTCCATGTCACCGAACCTACGCCACCACCCCAAAACCCGAACCGGGCCGTCAGCTCGTTTTGGAGTTGACAACCCGAGGGTCAGTCCTTTGCCACCATCGACCAGTATCCGGGATCCTCCCAATAGCCGATGAGCTCGATTTCATTGGTTTGGGGATCGTGGACACCAAGGAAGGCCACCGCGCCGTCGGTGACAATGACTGAGCGGCGCGTCATTCAGGTCGATGAGAGCCGAGCTTCTGCAGCGACCATTCGTTCCCTGCTGTTGGGAGTGATCACTTGCACGGCATCCATGAACACGGCGTCGTACGGGATGGTCTCGCCGTCGGAGGTGGTTCGCCATCCAGCATCGAGGTGTGAGCGGCTACTCACTTCGGCTGCGCTCAACAGCCGCAGCTCTTCGGCGACGGACTCCACCCGCGAGATCTCCTCCTCGGGAAGCAGGTCGTAGTCCATCGGCGCTGCCGGGAGCAGCCGGTGCTCTTCCATACCGGGTCCAAGCTCATGGATTTCGAGCCGCAGGAGGCCGTCGGCGATCATCCAAGCACGAACCGGCAGGAGACGGCACGGCGTGGGACCCATCCTGCGGTGCACGAACTCGACGCCGGAAATTGCCGAGCCGGTGTCGCGGTACTGCCAGAACTCTGCGAAGTACAGGACCTTGTTCAGCTTCACTGCGCCGGAACTCTGGTATTCGGCCATCACCGATGCCACAGAGTGCAGCAGCTGGCGAAACTTCGACTCGTTGTACGTTGGAACCACGTGCGCCGACCTCCTCCAGATCAACCTGGGGAGCGGAAGCGATCGAATTCTGACGGGAGCATTTCGAGCAGGTCGATCGCCTCCATCGTTTGCACGTCGTAGGTGCGTTCCAGCTGATCGAGGTATCGACGGAACCGGGTGATGGTGCCCGGGTGGTCACCACGGGTCGCGGCGCCGGGTTTGATGCTGTTCGTGGGGGTGACGTAGAGAGCGGTCATTGCTTCGAGGACACCGGGCGAGCGAACGATCTTCTGTTGCCGACCGGCGACTTCGTACGCAGAACCTGGTTGGACGACGGTTCCGGCCAGGAGGACTCTGGTGATTTCGGGTCGGTCACGGTGCTGATTCATGATGGCGTACGGCGCGGCGAACAGGTGCCGGGAAAAGGCGCGCCATCCGTCGTTGTCGAGGAGCCAACGCCCCGTTGAGCCGACGGACTCGCTGTTGGCCTGCGGTAGGAGCTGGTGCATCCAGTACAGGCCTATCCAGTTCCAGACGCCGGCATCGGTCGCAACATCGCGGATGGTGTTGCGCAGTGGGTCGAGCAGTTCGACCAAGTAGAGACCCAACTCGTATCGGCTGGAGAATTCCGGCGGGCCGATTGCGGCACCCAACGGTTCCGTGAAGTCGTCGGCGTGCACGATCTCGGCAAGGTCGACGGTTGTTCCGCGGTGGAGGTTGCGCATGGCTTGGGCGGCGTGTTCCTGGCCGACGTCGTTGAGCCGGCAGAGGATGTCAGTCATTGACGTCCTCGTTTGCTTTGAGGCGTGCGGCAATCCCGTGGCTTTCGCAGAACTCGGCAACGATTTCGTCGACGGCGTCATCGATGCCCACATTCCCAACCTCATCGGGGTCGGGGCGGCGTTCTACCGGCCAGCCGAGCGACTCAAGAAGCTCAGACCATTCCCACAGACGGTCCCCTGGTTCGATGAGCGGCGACCGGAGTACCCGCTCGGCGACTTGGGCAAGCACTTCGGGGAATACGAGCGATTGGAAATCGACTCGATTGATGAGTTCATTCCAGTCAAGGTCTTGGTTCACTTCGAGCATCGGGGACTCGGTGAGATCGAAACGCCAGACTCGCTGCCCGAGGGGTGCTGGCCGGATCGGGAGGATCGACTGCACGTCGTCAGCCGACTCGCCTTCGGGTTTCAGGCCCAGTGCGACGCCGAGGAGCAGGCCGTCTTCTGGAGCGACGACCTTCAGGTCGAACGTGAGACCGTGCGGGGTGTCGAAGCCAATCGGTGTGTTCTGCATGGAGACCAGGCGGGAGGCGGGGCCGAGTTCGAGACGCTCGGTTTGCACCTTCCGGCTGATGTCGAGGACCACGTGGGCTCCGTCTTCGAAGTCCAGGTCTCGTACGTCGGCGTCGATGGACACGAGCACGGTTCCTCCGGCTACGACGCGTAGGACCGCACGATCTCGGGTGATTCGACGGCGACCGGTGTGATTGATTCGCCTCATGTTTTGCTCACCGGATCTGCTCGCACGATCAGGTCGCGAAATCTGTCGAACCCACGGATCTCCACGGTGCCGCCTTCGGCTGATAGGACGCGGACGCGCACGGCATGTGGTTCGAGGTCGAGGACCTCGATTCCGTCGATGTCCAGGCGAAGCTCGGTGAGGTTGAAGTCCAGTGGGCTCCAGTTGGTGAATGGGTCTCCGCGGGTCGTGTCGTATGCGGCTCGGATGAGATATTCCGTGTCGGCCTTGTTCAATTCGTTGAATCGAAGACGAAACCCGGTTCCGCCAGCTTTGGTGATGACTGTGGTTTGGGGTTTCGCGTTTGCCCGGATCGAGGCGATCCCGGTTTCGCCTTCTGGTGTCCCGATCTTCGTAGCCTTTCGAGCCCCAGCGTTTGTTGGTGGGAGGGCAAAGAAGCTTGCGGCGGCGGTTCGGTTCTCTTGTACCGTTCCGGCCCACACCAGGCGGAGAACCTCTGCGGGTGCACGTTTGACGAAGGAGATCCAGTCCCTTCCGTGGCTGTACTGGCCGGTGAAGCGGTCGGTCGAAGCGCTCCAGTCGGTGTGGGCGGGGCCCTCGGCGAAGCCGAGCATGGTGGCGAGAGGTCCGTCGGTTGCGGTGACGAGGGCGTGGGCGCCGGCAGTGTGCCGACCGCGTCCGGCATCCGAGATGCGGATGCCTCTCCGGTAGAAGACTGGGATGCTGCGTTCTCCTGTTGCTGGTTCGAAGGCGATGTCGAACCAGCTTTCGACGGGGCTGTTGTCGGACTTTCGGTCTACGACGACGGGCACTCGCACGCTGAAGATCTTCTCGCGCTCGAGCGCGTTCCGAAGTGCGGCCTGCTGTGTTGGGGCCATTTCATATGTGTTCCACTGTGGGTGCGACCCGACAGGCTCGAGGGCGACGATGGGTTCGTGCGTTCGAAGGTGTTCGGCGAGGCGGACTTCGCGTTCGATGTCTTTGAATCCGCCTGTCTTGGCCTTCTTGATGGTTGCGACAAGCGAGTCCTGGTCGATGTATTCGGCGTCGCCGGTGTCTGAGGTGAGTTGCACGACGAGTCCGCCGCTTGCGATCGCAACTCCGTAGTTGCGCAGCACGGCCGCCCGGATGACGTCGACGTCGACGCCTTCATCAAGAAACGGCACAACAATGCTGAGGCCAGTTTCGTCGCTGCGAGATATGGAAAAGTGGCTGTGCAGTTCGTCGAATTGAGGGTCGCCGGGCTCGAAGGGGACAGTGGCGTCGTCGCCTTGCACGTCGATGACACGGCCCCATGTGCCGTCCGGTTCGTAGTGCAGGCCCTGCGCCTGGTGGTTCACGAGGATGGACTGTCCCATTGCGAGCGCCCGGCCATCGTCTCTTCGGGTGATACCGAAGATGGTTCGAATTCGGCTGGCTCGGGCGAACGTGTATTTGCCGACCCCCCAGCTTCCTCGTTTGCCCCCGGCTTTGCTGGATCGCCCTTCGGCCCGGAAGAAGAAGTAGAACTCGTTTCGGTCGTCGGTGGTTTCGTCACGGAAGAACTGTTGCGGGTCGCCTCGTAGGCCGGTGGTCTCGAAGTCTTCGACGATGAGGTAGCGGCACGGTTCGTGGACGAGCGATCCGAGGTGGGGGTCGATTGCCGTCAGGTGTTGGCCGAGGCTCGAGAACAGTGTTCCGGTGGTCACGCCGCGGTGGTTGGTGTGGATGGCAACACTCACGCGTTCGCCGGTTCCGGCATCGAGCGAGTTCTGGATCGATTCCCGGATCAGCCCGTCCGCGAGGCTGTCTGGGCGATCGTTCGCAAAGAACTCGCCTTGCGTTGGGTCTCTCCGTTTTCCGCCTGGCCGTTGCCGAAGGAAGGTCCAATCCACAGTCTGCAGAGTCTTGTCGATGGGTCGGGCCCGGACCAATCGTCGTGATGCATGCTCACGGTCGGTCGGCAAGAAAGCTAAGGCACGGAAGGATGCGACATCAACCCTGATGGACCAGGCTGGACGCATGTTCGGCTTCGGACATAGCGTCCGTGTGCTCCATACCGTCAGGCAGCGCTTCTCGAATAATCTCGCTTGCGCTGGTTTCGTCGGCGTCGGCTCGTGCCGCAACGGCTTCTTTGAGCTCCGGGTAGTCACCGTCCACCGGATACGTTTGCAACCGACTACCCCACTCAAGTTACGGATACAAACTTAGACCCACTCACCGGGTCGCCGGTAGCGGCGCGTGCAACGATGGCCTTGACAGCCGGAACGAGGTCAGAGTCATTCGTGATGTACGCTGTGAACACACCAGCGATTGCTCGGGCCCTTCGGGAGGCTCGACCGGTCGTGTAAATGGATCCCTCACGGGATCCATTTCGCTTTTTGCGGCTTCTCCGGCCCGGTCCGACGCTTCGGATTTGAGCGAGATCGAAGCTAGGTCGTCGGCGTGGCGGGACCTGGGGAACGGAAGCGATCGAACTCTGACGGGAGCATTTCGAGCAGGTCGATCGCCTCCATGGTTTGCACGTCGTAGGTGCGTTCCAGCTGATCGAGGTATCGGCGGAACGGGGTGATGGTGCCCGGATGGTCGCCACGGGTCACTGCGGCGCGTAGCCGATCTGGAACGGCGGCCGGCTTCGGACATAGCGTCCGTGCGCTCCGAAGAACCGGTCCTCGCCATCGCAGATTCCTGCGAGTACGCGAACCTTCTCTTCATGATCCCAAGGAGAAGAAGAATTCGCGCACGTCCAGCAGTGTGCGCGAGGAGAACCGCACGTCATCTGTCGCCGGTCACACGAGGGAGTTCGTGAGACTTCCACCGGATCTTCAGAATCGTTCGCCGCGGATCAGACCACGTCGAGGTACCGGCGTAGCGCTTCGCGAATGACATCGCTCGTGGTCGTCTGCTCCAACTCGGCCCTCACTGCGACAGCTTCTTTGAGCTCGGGGTCCAGTCGAACCGGAACAACGCTTGCGGGCCCAGACCCGATCATTGGGCGACCGCGTCGTCGAGTGCCCAGCTCCTCGACGTCGTAGTCGGCGGTCTCGACCTCGACAGACAACGCATCGATCTCCGCATCGGTGAGGTGACGGCCGGTCTTGGTTCGGTTGGTGGTCATGTTGGCGTCTCCGGCCTCAGAAGGGAATGGAACTTGGGTCTCAGCGGCATCGCATGAATGATCAGCTCGACGGCTTCGAGCTCGAGCGAGCTCACTTCGAGCAGGTTGCCGTGAACGTCGGGTCCGATGGTGATGACCTTGGGCGGATCAGAACTTGGGTCCAGCTCAACGATGCAAAGCGCATGTTGCACGGCAAACCGAATCGATGGCCCGGTAGAGCCGTGTCGCAACGCTGACCGATGCACCTGGTATTAATTATTGTAATACGAAAATGACAACAAGCAATGGCGCCTCGACCTCAGCAACGGAGGAGAGAACGGCTCCTCGACCTGATGGCGACAGTCGACCGACCCCCTGACATCGAACCTACGCACGGTCGTGCCCAGAGTCTCGCCGACGAGGATCCCGAACGAGCGTTGCAGGCCAACGGCCATTGTCAGCTCAGTTGGCGGACTATCTGTCTGCTGCTCGCAGCAGCCAAGCGGTTGAGATGGCGCCGATGAGGATGGCCGGACGGAACCACCCAGGCCCCGACGCGCACAGCCACATGCGCGCCGGGGCTGGTCGGGGCCGCCGCCCGATTGTTGGTTCAGCCGCCGAACCAGATGCGGTCTCCGCCGAAGCTGATGACCGCAGTTGCGGCAGCCAGCTCGTCGGCGGGGATCGGGATGCAGACCAGGCCGTCGACGGTTCCGCCGACGAACACTTCGCTGAACATGTCGAAGTCGCCGGGGACGACTCCGCATCCGCCGAGGAGGTCGAGCGTGCCCGGGTCGAACACGTTGGCCTCTCCGCGGATCTCGAAGCTCAGGTTGAAGCCGGCCGAGAGCGGTTCCTTGTTCGCCGATTGCAGGGTCATCGTCACCGGGAAAGCCGGCGAAGACGACACCGTCGGGTGGCGTTTCGTTGAACTGGTTCTCGGCGAGCACCTGAGCGGTGACGTCGGTGACGGGTCCGATGGTGGTTGCCCACACGGATTCGTCGGCGTCGCCGAACACGTCACGTGATGCAGCGGCTCGCTACACCACCGCGATGCGGATATCGCGTCAGAACCGAACGTGGGTCAAGACAGTGGCCCAAAACGTATGCGTCGTTGGCTGAGATGAACCAGGGTGGGCGGCATGTACAGCTGGCGCGCCCTGCGAACCGAATCGATCGAAGACGGCCACATCCACCTCACCCAAGCGATCGACCCGAACGACGTCGAGCTCGTCGCCCTCTACGAAGACGATGCCACCGGGCTACCGATGCATGTGGTCGACCTGCCGTCGAGCGTTGCGCCACTCCTCCGCCGCCTCGTCGACATGCTGAACACCGACGACGGAAACAACTAGTCGAACGGCCTCATCGACTCGGCTTGAAGCTGGCGATGAGCCACGATCGTGCTTCGTCGGCGGTGGTGATGCCGATCGAGGCCAGGGCTTCGACGATGTCCCGTCCGCAGACGATGGCGACGGGGTGCCCATCTTCACGGACTTCCTTGTAGGCCTGCCGGGCAACAACAGAGGTCGTGACGAGCACGCCGTACTGCCGATGCCGCAGCCGCGAGATCAGCCGGCTCATCTCGCGAACTCCGACGGTGTTCTCGGGTGCGTAGCACTTGGCTTCAAGCGCAAAGTCGAAGCTGACTCGATCGCCGGCGGGTCCAATGGCGTGTCGGCCGATTGCGTCTCGGCCCCCGTCGACGCTTGCCTGGGTGATCGTGATCTCCTCTGCAGCGGGCTCGATGATCTGCCAGATCCGTGCGGCACACGCTTCGAACGCTGTCGGGTCGGTGGCGAAGTAGCCGTGAATGGCTTGGAGGATCTCGGTACCCGCCTTACCAATGGGTGTCTGCTGAGCAACGCTGCGATGTTCGACGGTCTTGGGTGCGTGCAGCGGCCGATAGCCGCCGGTGGCGGCCCATTCGCCCCACGCTTGCGGCGCGTTGAGTGTGACCTTGTCGCCACGCTCGAGGTCGCTTATCCACTTTCGAGACACTTCAGCCACATCGAGGATGGTGAACACAGCGCGGTAGTTCTGGAAGCGTTCGCCTTCGCTAGTCCTCCAGATTGCGACGAGATCATCGTCGGGTCCAATGTCTGGTGCGCCGGGAACGGCAAGGCCGAGGAACTTCACGGACCGCCCGCGGCCGGTCTTCTCGAAGACGAAGAACGGCGGCACGTCCGGGTTGCCGTCGTGGAGGCGTGCAAAGCACTCGCGCAGCAGCTGATTCCCTCGGGTGGCGTGCAGTCTTCGACCGGGCTTCTTGTTGTCGCCGAAGTAGACGAACCGGCCGGTGTGGGGGTCGAGCAGGTCGGGCCAGTCCGGATCGTGTCCGCTCGTGTACAGCACGACGGCCTTCACGTCGAAGGGATCCATGCGTCCGCCGATCCGAAAGCCGCCTTGGTTGCCGACAGGAAGCAGCCGGTTGATTGGGTCGTCAGACGAGTTCCCCTTGGATCCACCCGAGTACTCGGCGCCAACGATCAGATCGCTTGTCTCCAGCTCTTCGAAGGCAAAGGTCGTCACGCTGCGACCGTAGCCGGCGGTCTCTTCACAGGAGGGGGATTGCAGCCGGGCTTAGCCCGTCAGGACGCAGCGAGCATCCCCACTTCCTGAGTCTTCATCGACTTCTCCGGCGCTCTCGATTCGGCACGTCACACCGCCAAAAAGATCGGAAGCTCCTACGAGCACCACAATGGTCTCCGCCTCCGACTGGAAGTTGACAACTGAGTCTCCAGTGAAGGTGAATATTCCGCGCGACAGCCCGTTCTCGATGATCTCAACCTCAGCAGCAGCATCGCCGCTGGTCGTAACCACCACGGACACCGCTTCTTGCGAAACCGTCTCGCCAAGGACCTCCGTGCGGATGGAGTTGCCCTCGAACAGTGCATTGAGGCCAATGACTCCCACCGCAAGCACCGCTACAACAGCGAACGTCGCCGTCACGACAGCTCGGTACATCGTCGCTGAACCAGTCGTCACCTCATGGTCGTGCCAGATGTCGCCTCGCGTCAGGTCGATTGGTTTTGGTCGTGGTCCGGCGCCTGACGTCGCGAACTGCACGTTCCGGGCTTTGCGTAGTGCCTTTCGGTCGTAGTTTGCGCCGCTCAGGTCGGCACCGGTGAGGTCACATCCCTCAAACACAGCGCCGCGCAGATCTGCATTCACGAACGAGACGTCACGCAGATTTGCATTGCGAAGGTCGGCCCCCTTCAGGCGGGCCTGTTGGCAGTTGGCTCCTCGAAGATCGGCGTCGAGCAGAACCGCACGTTGGAGCTTGGCTCCGTCGAAGCGAACGCGCCGCAGATCGGCCTTGTAGAAGCCAGCGTGACGAAGATTCGCTTTGCGAAGGTCCGCTCCCTTGAGAATCGCCTTTGTGAAGCGCGCATCCTTCATCCGGCAACCTGCGAACTGTGCCTTCGTCAGGTTGGCGTTTGAGAACTTGGCGCCAGTCAGATCCTTTCCACGGAAAGAGAAGTTTCGAAGATCTGCCCCAGTCAGATCGCACGCCGCCAGGTCGGATGCAAGAGCAACGATGAGGCGCCCGCGATTTGAAGTCGAGTGTCGTGAGTGGAGGTTTCCTAACCAAAGTACGACGAGAGGCGCTCCAACGGCGACAAGACGAACCGGCGGCAGGGCCGCTGCCACACGGTCAACGAAAAACGCTGCCAGGCCGACGAGTACTGCGACACCCGCAAGTACTGGGATCACCGTGTCTGGACCGCGTTGAATCAGGGTCCGTACGCTCGCCCGACGCAGAAGTCCTCGCGTCGTCTGCCGCTTGTTGGCCATCACCGCCATGTAGGTCATTCGGCCTATGGGCACAGTTTGTTAGCGGCTCACTACAACGAAGATCTTTGAGCTGAATGTGCGATCGCGTCGCTGACGCTTCGAACGCTTGCGTTGAGGTCCTCGATGGAGCCGGCGAGGTCGATGTCCACGCTGCGAATCGTGACGCCCGCTTGCTCGATCAGGTGATTGGCCGGTTCGCCGCCGTCGAGGTCGGCATACACAAGCCACCCTTCTGGCAGCCCAAGACGAGTGCAGTAGGCGAGCATCTGGTAGGCATCGGCGTTCGGATAGTTGTCGTTGTGTACACGTTTGTATTTAGCGTCGATGACAGCGAGACAACGGGGGCCCTGCCACCACGTGATATCAGGCTTCATCCGCAGCCCCTCGCCAAGATCCAAGTAGGTGTCGTGTTGCAGCACGACTCTGCCGTATCGGGCTTCAAGCTCGGTCGTCAACCGGGCGGACAGAAAGGACTCGAAGACCGTGTTCATGTTGAATAGGAATGCGGACGCTGCGGAAGACGAGGTGCCGTGCATCTCGAGCGAGCGTCCTTCGAGGATCAGTCGGGCGAGCCCGATTGCGGGACGGTAGCGCTCGTTGAGTCGGGTCCAGTTGATGGCGGGTAGACGTTGACCAGAACGCCAAGCCGCTACCCCATCAAGCTGGAATCGCAGATGGGCGAGCCGGCTCCGCAAGCCGCTGTCCCTGATCGAGGGCTCAAGCTTGGCAATGGCCGCCTTGAGGATCTGGTTCTCGGTGATGTCGATTTCGAACTCGTCGTAGCGAAGTTCGGCCGGCAGAACGAGGCCGGCCTGGCGGCTGATCTGGCGGTCGAACAGCAGCCGCCCGCGCAGGTTCCATTCGGCGGTCTCGTGCGTTTGGTACCCCTGGAGTGGTGCCGGACGAACTGCGCGTTCAGCATGCGCGGCAAAGGCGAATCCGATGGCCGACTCTGGGTCGTCGATTGTAGATAGTTCGACGACGTCGTTTCGCCAGGTGGCAGGATCGTCGTGATACGTAGACAGGTGAAGCAGTCGTCCGACGGCGACTTTCGGGACGATCCGGATCTCTACGTCGTCGTACCTGAGCACACCGACGTTGTGTTTGGCCTTGATCTCCCAGAGTCCCGGCGCGATCGACTTCATCGAGACGTGTCCGTCGTGCGAGATACGCCGGGCGAGGTCGTCAGCCAGTCGAACTTCGAGCGACTCGTACTCTGAGATCTCGATGCGCTGGGCTGTTTCAGCCATCGGCTGGATCTGTGCTGGCAGCTCCCGACTCGATCTGCTCTTCCTCCGCAGGGACGGTTCCGGAATCGATCGCTCGAAGGAGCTTGCTCAGCTTGAACCGGTCGGTGGCGTCTGGCTGTCCGTAGAAGTGTTCTGTCAGGAGCGGCATGATTGCATGGTCCCAGATGCGGTTCAGAACCTTGTCGTCGTCGATGTTCTTGTTCATCAGGTACGAGGGACCAATGGCGTACTCGTACTCGTTGTCGCCGAGTCTGCTGTTGAGCTCCTCGAGGATCCGGGCGGGGCGGTCACTGAGCACCCGTGCGGCGAGCCATCTGCGGAGGAGACCGTCGATAGGCGCGACGGTTGGCGAGAACTCCACGAACCAGAAGCGGCGTCGGATGGCTGCGTCGACCATGGCGATCGATCGGTCGGCGGTGTTCATCGTTCCGATGACGAAGAGGTTGTCGGGCAGCGAGAACTCGTCTTCGGTTCCACTTCCGTACTGCAACACGATGGGGTCATCGCGATATTCGAGGAGGTAGTAGAGCTCGCCGAATATCTTGGCGAGGTTGCCGCGGTTGATCTCATCGATGATGAGCACATATGGCTCGCTCGGGTTGTTTCGTGCTTCCTCAGCGAGTTGCTTGAACGGTCCGGGACGGAGCTCGTAGACCATGTTTCCGGTCTTGGCGTCTACCTGTGGCCGGAATCCTTCAACGAAGTCTTCGTACGCATACGACGGGTGGAACTGGACGATCTTGTAGTTCGCAGGATCGGTGACAAGGTGGCGGGCCAAACTCTCTGCGAGGAAGGTCTTTCCCGTGCCGGGCGGGCCGAAGAAGATGAGTTGGTTCTGTTCGGCGAGCATTTCGACGACGTCCTGCAACCAGTCACGGTCGAGAAGCAGCTTGGCTGCCGTGTCGGAATCGATAGATGGAAGCGTGACGGACGGGCCGCCAGGTGTGGGCAGCTCTTCTGTTTCGGCGCCGTTGTCCACGAACGCCAGCACGTCGCCCGCGAGGTCGCTGATCTCCGTGATCGTCAGGTTGCTCTTCAGGCGGGAGTACAGGGCAGGCCCGACGTCGCTGCGTTGGATCGGATCCGAAGCGTTCAACCAGTCAACTTCCCGAACCCACTCGCCTGCGTCTTGCTCGTAGACGGGGTCAGAGCTGATGGCGCCAACATAGAGGTCCGGCCCGTCGGGGGAAACGACCAGGTCGCCAACTTCGATTCTGCTGACGAAACGGTGGACGTTTCCAGCACGGATCCTCAGCTCGTTTGGGGTCGCGTCGGGGTCAGCTTCGGCCATCGCAGCGCGCACCTCGTCGATCGATGCTCCTGGTTCAACGCCGATGCTCCAAAATATGCGGCAGTCTCCGCGTGCGACGGCCTCCCGCACTACGCGCTTTCCATCGCGCTTCATACGCACGACCCAAGCTCCGCTGTCTCCATTGCTGCGATCTGGCCGCGGGAGTTCGACGCCTGCGGCATCCTCGATCGCTAGGACGGCCTCTTCGCTGAAGTAGCGCCAGTACGGAGTATTGCCAGAGGCAGCCCGTCGAACGGCGTCGAGGTGGTCGGCACGCAGCTCGGTGAGCGCTTGGTTGAAGTCGGCGAGGTTACGCGTCGTGACAAGCGCACAGTCAGTTGGACTTGCATAGCTGAAAGTCTCGGCGCCGCCGAGCCCAACCCCGTCGAGTCTCCCGGAGATGTCCTTCTCAGCACAGGTGAACAGCATGGACTGCTTGCCGCCGATGGCTGCGAGAGTCCGGTTCTTCCCGACGTTGAGCGTTATGCCGTGCCCACGCTGCGAAACAGACCAAGAGCGCGGGTTTACTTCGTGCGCCGCGATGATCGCTTCCGCAACGAGCGCGGCGAAATTCGCTCGCACTCGATCGTCAGCGAGTTCGTCGGCGAGAAGTTCCGCGGCCGACCGGCCATCCATCGATCGCAGGGCCGGCTGGTGCGTTGTATCCCACGTGGCTCGCACGTTGTCGGCGTACCAGTTGAAGTTCTCGCCGAAGGTTCCGTTGAGCCCGGTTCGTACCGCAAGCAACTGCCGATCAATATCCGGATTGTCGCCAGCGAGGGTTGTGTGAGCTCCAACGATCTGGCGCTTGTGGTCGAGCGATCCGATGTCTTCGAAGGTCTCGCTGAAGAGCAGGAAGAGCAGCGCATTCCGCTGACCATCGGCTCTCTCAGCGGCGATCGAATACAGGAGCTCCTTGAACTGCCACGGGTCCGCGGCCAGCGACGACTGGGCATCTGGCTCGAGGGCAACCCATCGTTCGGTGAATTCGATGAGAAACGAGACCAGCCAAAACCGGTTGGTATTGAAGCCGACGCCCCCACCGATGATGCCGTGCGCAAGCACGTCGACGAGCCGTTCGGGTACTTCGAAAGGTTCTGGAGCTCTGTGGCCAACTCCATTGATGATGGCCAGCTTGCGGCTGAGGCTGACGTTTCGAAGCGCCAGAAGGTGGACGAACAACGTCTCTGCAGCGAGTTGGTAGACCGCCTGGGGTGCGCCATCGAGCTGCCCGTCAAGCTTCTCCAAGAACGTCCCGGCCCCTTCATCAGCGCCGTCGATGAAGCGGCGCTTGAATTCGCCGGATACTTCAGAAGACCAGACCTCTCCTTCACCAAAAAGCGATTGTCCACCAAGCAGACATCGGTCTCGCCACTCTTCGGCGACCCGATAGGTGGGCTGATACTGGGGGTCGGCGCTGGCGCGAAGTTCCACTGATTCAACCTCTTCTGTCACGTAGGTACCTCTCTCCTTCGTTCGTGCGCACCTTGATCGCTTCAGTCCAGAACTGCGCCGAGATACCTGCTTGGTTCACCTGACCAAGTGATGGCAAGGGAGTCTCGGGCGCGGGTCACGGCGACGTAGAGGAGGCAACGTTCGCGTTGGAGGTCTTCACGGTGCTGGACTTCATCCTCGTGTTTGCTGGTGAGTGCCTTGGGCATGGGTACGGTCTCGTCGTCCACGTCGATGACGAGCACGGCGCGGAACTCAAGGCCTTTCAGCCTGTGCATGGTGCCGAGTTTGACGCCGTCTTCCTTTGGCAGTTCCTGCTTGAGTGTCTCGCTCTTGACTCCTGCTTCTTTGAGGCGGGCAGCCAGCGACGCTAGCGATGCGTTCGTACGAGCGGCGACTCCGATGTCGTCGTCGTCGATTCCGTCTGTGATCCAGGATTGAACCTGTTGCGCGGCGGCATCGAGCTGCTTTTTGGCCGAGCCGTAGCCGGTCATGATCGGCGGCGGGCCGCTCATCACACTGTGGTATCCGGCGAAGGTCTGCTTCTCGACGCCGTCGTCCAGGTCATCGAAGTCACCTTCACCGAGCATGGTTAGTGCCCAGCCGAGAATCTGTGCGGTGGTCCGGTAGTTCTTCTTGAGCTTGTGTGAACGCCCAACGATATGGATGCCGCACTTGCCCAGGCTTGAACGGCGATCGTAGATGCGCTGGTGGCTGTCGCCGACGATGAACATGTCGTTGGCGCCCTCGGCGACGGCGGAGCGGAGCATGCGCCATTGCGTCTCGTGAAGGTCCTGCGCTTCGTCGACGATGACGTGCTGGTAGGGCTTTGCGTTGAGTCGTTCGAGATGGCCGCGGGCCTGTTCGGCGAGTTGGAGCTGTGTTTGGCGTTTGTCGTCGATGAGGCGTTGCATCATCAGTTCGACGGCTTTCCATACCTTGGCCCGGCCTCGTCGATCGAGGGGCACTCCTCTGCCGGCTCGTTGGATGTTGAAGTACTGCGCCCTGGTTGTGCAATCGGGTGCAGCGAGGATGACCTGCTCCCATTCGCTGTTGAGGAACGCCGCACTGTGTTCGTCGAGCCCATGTTCGAGGCGTATCTCGTCCCAGAGTTTGAGGACGTCGCTACCGAAGATCGGAGCGGGTCGCTTGTCGCCTGAGTCGCGAACGAATCGGTTTGCGAGCTTGTCGACGTTGACGACGTCGACTTTGTCGAGCAGCTCCTGGCCTCCCAGTTGTCGAAGTTGGTCCTCGATCGCGGATGCGAGGTTGCGCGTGTAGGTGGTGAAGAGGATTGGCTTTCCGCCAACATCATCCAGCTGTTCAGCGAGTGCTTTCGCACGGTGAATGGCGACGATGGTCTTGCCGGTTCCGGCTCCTCCGGTGACTCGGACGGGACCGTTCCATGTCTCGCGATACGCGATGGCGCGTTGGGAGTGGTGGAGGTAGTTGCGCCAGCTGGTGAAGGGCCGATCGAGCTGGTCCTGGACTTCCTGCTCGGTGGCGAAGACGTGGAACTGTTCCTGTGATGCGGGCCGGTCCAGCGCTGCTTCGAGGTCGTCGGTGTCGATCTCTTCGGGCTTGGTCGACCCAGCGATGTCTTTGTAGATCTCTTCGACTGTCGCTTCGCCGACCAGCTGGACGATTGCGTTGACTTGCGACTCGGGGAGGATGCCGAGCAATGGAAGCAGCTGCTCCTCATCGGTCAGGCGACGCAGCAGCGGCATCCACTCGGGGTCGACGCCCAGCTGTGTAAAGTCCTTGTCCTTGCGGTGTTCGTAGAGACTGGCCTCGGCACCTGCAGAGGGTTGGTCGAGAGCTGCAGTTGCGGTGTCCACAGCTTCGAGGTCGATGATCTCGAAGGCTCCTGAGGCTGGATTGACGCGGAACGTGTTCCGCATCATCCAACGGTCTGCTTCGTCGTGGGTGAGGATGTCATGGACGACGAAGGTCTCGCGTCCGGTGTCGCAAAGAATCGCCCGGAAGTTGTCGGTGATGCGCACGGTGCGTGCCCGGTCGTCGGCGGAGTTGGAGTACCGCTCGAGATGAAGACCCTTCTGGTTCCGTAGTTCTTGCGCACTCTTGCCGGCGAAGGTGCCCATGACCTCGTCGAGCTTGTTGCGAACCCTCCGTTCGAACTCTGGCATTCGCTTCAGGCAGTGCTGAGAAATTGCGATCTTCGCCATCAGTTCGCTCCTTCAAGTGCGTCAGTGAGTTCGTCCACGGTCCATTCGGCTGCCGGCTTCACCGTGAAGCTCGTCGAGTGCGTGACACCCGCAGCAGAAACACCGATGCCTGCGTGCTCCCAGACTGCTTCTATCGGCACGCCTTCGTCGTCTTCGATACCGCTCACGAAGTCGGGTACGTCCCGGGCCAGGACCGAGTGAACCAGTGCTCGGACCTCCTCGTCTTCGAGAAGGTCGAGTTCCTCTTCCATCTGCGCGCTGAGCGCCACGACGGATGGTGCCGCGATCGGAGCCGGTTCGACGATGACGGTCGGCATGGCGGTGCGGTGCCGGGAGATGAGGAGGGGTTCGAGGAGAAACCCGCCGGCTTGGCTCGCTCCAGCGATGACGGCGCAGCGTTCCTCTCCGGGTGAGCCCAGGAACTGGAGGAGGTTGGACCATTGGAGCCAGTCGTGCCAGCGTTCCCGGTGTTGTTCGGAGTCCACGTCGGCTGCGCTGTCAGGTAGAACGGCGAAGGTTGTCCAGTGTTCTTCGTTCGGTCGCCCGAGGTCGTCCAGCAGTGCACGAACGCGCAGCCCATTTGCGGTGTTGAACTCTGCGGCCATGAGAACAGGTTGATCTGTTGGTTGCAGCGGTGGCAGATCCTGGCCGGCGGCAATCGTGTCGAGAAGGGCAGCAACTTCGGTGCTGCCGACGGCCTGAGCGCTGCCATCTGCGGCAGCTCCACCGATGACGCTTCGGGCGAGCCGGCTCCATTCGGCGTCGTTCGGTTCGGTGAGGTACGAGAGCAGCTGGCGCATGGGGTTCTGGTCGGCCCAGGCGTAGTCGAAGGCCCCGTTGTTGGTGTTGTGGATCCGCTTCGCGCTGCTCAAAGCTGAACCGCCGAGCAGCTTGCGGTCTGCGGGTTGCCGCGGGTTGTCTCGATCGATCGCTTCGTGGAACTTGGCGACGTCGTCCCAGACCATGCTCCAGACCCAGCGGCGACTGTCTCTCACCGCCTGCCGTTTCGTTGCGTCGTCGGCGATGTTGTTGATTTGGGCCGAGGCGTGGAACTGGTAGCCATCCAGATAGATCGCAACTTCCTTGCCATCTCCATCGGCGCGGCGAAAAATGAAGTCGGGCTGCGTGGACGGCGTGGTGGACAGACCTTCCTGCTCTTCGAGCCGGTAGCGGATCGTGTCTCCGTCGTCGACGGCAATCCGGATTTCGAATGCGTCGCGCCCCGGCATCTTTGCTGCCACCGGCGTCATCGTGACGTTTGGTGTCTTCGCGGCCCACACCTGAAGTGCGACCTTGAAGCGCCGCTCCAGCTCGCTCTCTTCGACTCGGGCGATGTCGATTCCGGCGACGGAGCCACTTTCGATCGCGCGAGGGTGCCATGTGTTCAGGAGGTCATCGAGGAGCGTGGCGGCGAGGTCGCGGCTCACATGGTCGTATTCGTGCCTGTCCACAACCCCGAGCAGACATCGGTGGCAGGCTCGGCGGCCCTCTGCCCGGCACGGGCAGCGGACGAGTACGTCGAGGCCGGCCTGAAGGATTTCGCGGACGCGAGCCGGGTCGGCGAGCCGACTGAGGTAGCCGGTTCCGCCAGGGACGCGGTCGTACAGGACGAGGAATTGCAGTCGGCCCTGACCGCCTCGGTTGGGCATGTCGGAGGCGAGCACTTGGAGGTGGTCGGGATTGCCGCCGAAGTCCTCTCGCAGGCCGAGGAGAAGGGCGCCCTTGAAGGAGGCGAGGCGCTCGGTGACTTCGAACATGGAGATGGGAAGCACCATGCGGACGGCGTCGGTTTCGAGCTGGTGGTAGAGGACGATGGAATCCCACGCTTCGCTGACGGCTCCGCTGCGAACCTTGCACCAGCCGTGGTGGTTGCGTTCGGGGCGGTTGCGGGTGACGGATTCTCGTGCATCTTTCGAGGCACCACAGTGGCGGCAGATGAGGAAGCCGGTTCGATGCCGTTCGGCGCCGGCGATGGGCACCTGGGTGCCGGGCCGGTCGCTGAAACCAAGGTTGATGGTTCGGATGCGGGTTTGGCTGGCGAACTCCGCACCGAAGGGTGTGTCTTCGAGTTCCCAGGCTCCTTCGACGCGAACGGGATCGACGTCGACGGTTTGGAGCACGTCGTAGTACAGGCGTTCACGCTCGTCGCGTTCGTCGTAGACGCGAGCTGCTTCTTCAGATGATGCGGCGAACGATCGCCGCAGCTTGAGCATGGTTTGGAGCGTGCCGGTATCGACGATTGCGGGGGAGGTGCAGCGAGGGCAGGTTTCTGGCCGTTCGCCGTCGTCTACCTCGATGATTCCGTAGCCGCATTCGGGGCAGAGGCGCCAGGTTTCGTAGAGGGGTTCGTCGGAGGTGCCGATTTCGAGGGCGTCGACCACGTGGCGGTGGCCGCCGGCGTAGAACCAGTTGCCGGGTGCGAATTCCCTGACGGCCAGCGCTGCGGAGCGGCTGTATTCGAACTCTTCAATTTCGAACTCGCCGGAATCGCTTTCGCTCCACATTGTGGCGGTGAGTTTCGTGGCGTCATCGATGAGCGTGTAGTTGGGCAGGACGCTGATGGCTTCGAGTTCGCTGAACGTGTACTTGTTTGCTTCTTCGCGCATGAGCCTGGCGACAGCGGTGCGCTGGCCTCGCAGGCTCTTCAGATCGTCCTCTTCTTCGGTGGTGAGGTGTGAAGGCTCTTCCAGCTTCTTCACCGCACGGTCGATTCGGTCTCGACGGTTTTTGAGTTCGAAGTAGCTGGCGTTCCATGACTCGACGGCGGTCTTGAGCGAGATTTCGATTTCGGTTGCGGCGTATGCCTGCAAACGATCCACGGTGGCCGACGAGAGGTTGTTCCCGAAGAGGGCGAGGAACCGGTCGATGTGTGTGGTGTCCAGCATCGATGCCGTGATCATCGTGTGGAACAGACCACCGGGGTTGGTCCCGGCTTTCATGACGAACCCGATCTGGTCGTCGATCGGCTCGTCCATCTTGATGGTGCGGTCTGCGATGCGGTCGATGAGGTACGCGTTGTATTGACGTTCCAGCGTTTCGCCGGCATCGAGGTAGCAGTTGGGTGCCCGCACTTCGCCGGCGATCATGGCTTCTGGTTCGGCCAGGTAGTAAAGGCTGTGCGAGTCGCTTCCAGCGAAGGTCGTGACGAGCGAGTTGCCGGTGGCTCGGCCGGCGCGACCGACTCGTTGGATGTAGTTCGCGGGTCCGGGCGGGACGGATGTGAGCATGACGGCGGAAAGGTCGCCGATGTCGATGCCCATCTCGAGCGTGGGTGTGGCTGTCAGCACGTTGGGTGCGTCGGCGGCGGTGCCCTCTTTGAAGGACTTCTCCAGCTGTTCCCGGTCGTCTCGGTTGAGGAGCCCGGTGTGTTCTCCGGTGACGACACGCCTGGTGATTCCGCGGCGGTAGAGCGTGCGGTAGTAGTTGGAGCGTGTGTCGGGTGGACGGATGGCGTAGTGGCCCGCGCACCGATACCGAAGGCAGGGCGTATCGATCCACGCGCTGTCTTCGTTGAGGACAGGGTTGCGTTGCCCACACAGGTTGCAGGCAAGCATGACGCCTTCGTCGGGCACATCATGGATGTGCACGTGACTTGGGTTGATGCCGTAGACCATCCCTGCGCCGGTGCGGTGTTCAACCAGCCCGGCATGGCGAGCAAGCAGGGCGAACGCAGCCGTGGTGAAGTCTCGTGCACGAACGGGTTCGAGCTCCAGTGAACGGGCCGCCCAATCAATGAACCACGTGGGTGTCTTGCTCAGTGCGCTGAGGCTGTCGAAATCGGACTTGCTGGCGGTGGTAGCGAACGTTGGGCGGCCCTGACCGGGCGTGAACGGTGGCATGCCGTCGGGCCGGCCGCCCCAGATGTGCCATTGCCGTCCGTTGTCGTCGACATACGGGCTGAGGAAGGAGTGGGTGATTGCGCCGCGTTGACGAAGCCGTTCAAGCGCTCCCGCGGCCCAGATGGGCATGCGTTCGTCGGGTGATCCGGTGATGGTCTGAAGATGCTCGTTGAGCAGATCGACGGTCGCCTCGTGGTCATCGAGCTCAACGGTCGCAACAGCTGCACCAGAGAGTTCGAGCGTTCGGCCAACACGGCTCCGAAGCCCGAATTCGAGCTGCGTTTCGAAAGCAAGGCGTTGCTGCAGAATGGCGCGGCCGGTCGTGGTCGCTTCGTCGGTCCATTGTGTGCGCACATCGCGGTGACGGAGCAGATCTGGTGGGACGAGCGCGTGCAGTTCCTGCGGGGTGGTGGCCTGATCAAGCAGCGCGTCGCCAAGGTCATCGAGGCGGTGCGAGCCAGATTCAACGAGCAACCGGCTCATGAGTGAGCGGAGGTTGATTCGGTACGTTCGTCCGGCGAAGAAGGCGGCACGGTGCGAGGCGTCCTGCACGGAGTCCGTGAAGGCGATGATCTTTCGTTCGTTGTCGGCGACGTTGTCTGAGCTGAACATTGTGTTGAGCGACACCGAAGCAAGTGACGCCACCTGCAGGCCGAGGAACCTGATGGATCGGCGTTCGTCGCAGGTGGGACAGCGTGAGTCTCTAGCGTCGTCGTCGTTTCGTGTGGCATGCACGGCAACGGTTCGCTCGTTGGGGGCGGGTACAAGCCGCCGTTCGCCGGGGTCGTACCAGACAGCGTCAGGGTCGTTTTCGTTCGCCCGTAGCAGGAACCGTTGTGTGGGCGAGTTCTTGAGGGCAGCTTCGTAGATCGTGCCAACCGAGGTGAGCATGGTGTCGCCCAGCTCGCTTTGCATGGCCATCCAGCCAGAGTGGCCGCAGCTACGACAGAAGGTTGCTGGCAGCTCAAATTCTGCGTTGTGTTCTCCGTCGTCTGCGTCGGATGCAGCAGAGTCTCGCCATCGGAACGAAGCGGTGCTGTCGACCGATCGGAGCACGCGGCTAACTTCTCGGATCCAGAGCTGAACTTCGATGGAGAACAGCGGGCGACCGTTGGGCCCGCGCCCGGGGCGACGGGCAACCGAAAGCAGTTGGATGTACTTGGCGAGGGCGTCAGCCACTGCAGCGCGGTCACGCATGGCTGCGCGGCCCCATTCGGGAACACGGACGAGGACTTCGTCGAGTGCGTCGCTCCAGCTGCGGCTGGTGTCGCCAACAGCCGAGAGCACGGTCCGGGTCAGCGTGTGTTGAAGCAGTCGTTCGCCGAGGTCCTCGGCATCGGCGGGCATCCAGGGCTGAAGCGTTCCGGCATCATCGAAGGTGGAACAGAAGGCGGCAGCGATCTCGTCCACATCGGTGAGCTGGGAGACGGCGATCGGGTCCGGCACGTTGAGGCCGAAGTCGATGGAACCCATCGACGCCTCGACGGTTTGGCGGGTTTCACCAACGATTGAGCTGGCGTCGAACGGAATTCCAAAGACCTTCTCAGCGAACTGACAGAGCGAGTCGACGGCGCCCGAACCCGAACCCATGGTGGCCGAGGTGGCAACAGGGGTCGCCAAGCCGAGCGGCCGGTTTCCGTCCATGCCAAGCGCCGCTCCAAGTCGACGAAGGAGCATGGCCACGTCGGTTCCCTGGGCCCCGTCGTACGTGTGGAACTCGTCCAGGACGACGTACTGCAATGTGTCGGGTTCGTTCTCCTGCCAGAGCTTGCGGTCGTTCCGCCGAAGCAGAAGGAAGTCGAGCATCTTGTAGTTGGTGAGGAGGATGTCGGGAGGGTCGTTGTGGAGGGATTCCCGCTTGTCGATGAGGTGGTCCTCCCCCATCGTCGTGTGCTTGCCGTCTTCGCCGACGTAGATGCCGGCTGTGACCCCGGCATATTCGGGATTGTCGTGAATGAGCCCGGCGATGCGTCCTGCCTGGTCGGAGGCAAGGGCGTTCATCGGATAGAGGATGATCGTCTTGATTCCGTCTCGCCCTTCGCTTCGAGCACGAGCGCAGTGGTCGAGAACGGGCAGGAGGAAACACTCGGTCTTTCCAGACCCGGTGCCGGTGGTGACGAGCGTGGGCTCAGGTGTTCGGCCACCTACTGATGAGAGTCGTTCGAACGCGGCGGCCTGGTGTTGGTAGGGCGTGAACCAATCGGGAAGGTGTTCCAGGGGCGATCGCCAATACTCATCGACCGAGCGGAACGGTGTCCGCACTCGAAGGAACGGCCCACGGAAGATGCCGTCCGCTTCGTCTGTGAGGAACCGGCGCAGCTCGTCGTGCACGTCGTCGTCGGTGAGCGCGAACGTCGTCGCCAAGTATTCGACGAGGGCCGAGCGGAGTTCAGAGGCAACGAGGGACGGAATCATGCGCGAGTCACATCAGTATCATGCACGCCATCCAGCCTTTCTGCCCGTGTCACCTTCGATCGCGTCAGCACGTCAACGAACTGTGCCACGGAACGTCCAACCTTCTAACTGCGAGGAACTTCCGTAGCGACTTCATCCGTGAGAAAGTACTCAACTCCCTCAAATGTCTCCACGCTTGTAATCCTGAATGTGCACCTGTCGACGCTATCAATCCCCATAACTCCCACCCCACCAATGCGCCCGAGAGGACGATCAGAATTGGGCTCTACCCATCCGGTGCTTTGGGAATAGTCGTACCTCACCACACCGTTCACAGTATCAAAGTGAAGTGAGTGGAAGTTTATCCGTTGTCGCTCATCCGATCGATTCCAAACATGTCCAATGGGTGTCAGATACAGTCCGCCACCCGTACGAGTACACGACTCGATTGCCCACTCAACGTCAGGTTTGGGAATCGACGGAGAGTTCTGCTCGCTGCTGTCCTCGACGGCCGAAGTGGTCGCAGGACTGTCTGAACCACCGTCCTCAACAACCTCAGTTGATGTTGAGGACCCGACGTCAGGCGCCGGAGCTGAATCTCCATCGTTGACCGACGACTCATTCGTGAAGAACAAACTCACCCCGATGCCTGCGATTAGGGTGGCAAGAGCTAACACGATCGCTGGCCGTTCATGACTGACGATAAGCGCGAGCGCCGCGATAATTAATATGGTTCCCAACAAAGAACTACCCCCAATGATTCTGTTGGTACTCGACCATTTGATCGCCGTGGAGTTGTTCCGTTCGGTTGCCGTCGCGGACCCAGAACTCGGTGTGGTTGCCACCGCCGCCTTCGAGCGGTTTGGCGAACACGGGCTTGCCTGATGCAGGCACGGTGACCGTGCATACGTCCGAGCCGCCGACGTCGTCGAAGTTGACCCTGACCAGGCCCGCCGTCTCGATCGACAGGTTACTTCCCACGTATTGCCGCAACCAAAGTTCGTATCCATCGCGGTCGCCCTTGGCTCCGAGCGTGTCGTAGTCGGCCTGGAGGCCGTACACGGTGCCGTCGTCCTCGACGCCGATGAGCAATGTCCCACCATCACCGTTCAGGAATCCGCAGATTGTCTTCACGATGATGTGTTCCATCTTCTTGTCGTGCATCTCGGCCCGAACGTTCCATCGAGCGGTTGACTTGTACTCGAGCAGCTGCGATTCACCAGCTGCAATCAATTCGGCCAGCCCGCTGGGTACTTCGGCAACTTTCTCTTCCCACAGGCGCTCGAAACCATCGCGAGTCACGCTGGCGATCAAGCTGCGGCGCTTCTCCAGCAACTCGTGGTACTCGAGCTGTTCCCATCCGATGGGAAGTGCGTGCCAGTAGCGCTGCTTGGCGAGTCGATCTGCGTCGATCGAATCCGACATTCCCGGCCAGTATTCGAGTGGTGACTGGCCCCCGGCTTCCATGTTCTCGGTCCAGTCGAGGAAGGCCATATTGCCGATGGCGTTCTGGCTTCGCCTGCCGGTGATTCCCAGCGATCTGAGGTGCCTTTTTGGGAACAGGTGATGGCGCTCGATCGAGCGTTCGGCGACCGTGGCTGGGTCGAGTAGATCGCGTACCCGCATCTCGCTGAACAGCAGCTCGGCGTCGAGCAGGCACAAGGCCGCCCAGTAGCCGTAGAGAACCGGTGAGTTGGCGGACGAGGAGTCGAGCCAGGTCGGGAGCGTCATTTCCCAGTAGTCGTTCGTGAAGGTGGAGCGGACGGTCCGGTCGAGCTCGGCCACGAAGGCTTCGGGATCGCTCTGCTCGAGGTCATCGATCCGGCGAAGGTCCCGCTCGATTCGGCTCTCGGGAGAGTTCGTGTAGCGGCCGGTCATGCTCGCCATGAAGAACCACCGGGCGATGACGCCGCGAAGCGTCTTCGTGTCGACCCCAAAGTCTCGCTTGCCGATCAGCCACAGGAGGTAGGCGTAGACGAGGGTGTTGTCGGACACCACCATTCGCTTGATCCGGAAGCCGGCCTGTGTGAGGCACTTCAGGTACTCATGCCAATGGGTAAGGTCGAGCGTGTCCTGGAGCGCTTCGTCGAGTTGCTGAAACTGCTCCTCGCGCCGGGTGTTCGAGACCTCGCCGGTCTCGAGATCCTTGCCACGCAGCAAGCTGTAGACGTGCTGCAGCCGTCCCCGGCGGAAGGCGAGGCCGACGGCTGCGCGGAGCATCTGGTCAGGCCGAGGGTCGATGAACGGGTTCTTCGGCGAAGGCCCCTTCACAGCCGGGTCGACGGCGTTGCGGGCGAACTCTTCGAGCTGGCGACGGCCCTTCTCCCAGTGGACGGACATGAGCGTCAGGATGAAGTCCGCCTGGTTGAGCTGGACGCCTTCGGAGTTGATGCGAACGAAGATGTCGGCGACCTGTTCTTCGTTGGCGTTGGAGCTGAGCTCGATCACCTGGAACGGGAAGTCACGTAGGTCACGGACGCGGTCGATTCGTTCTTCGAGGTGGTCCTGTTCTTCGTGGCTCACTTCTTCACCGCGAGACTCGCCGAGGCGGGCGAAGTACTCGCGAACGACCGTCTTGTAGCCGCCTTCCCACAGGGTGGTGATGTCGGCGATGTACTCGGGGTCCTTCCGGATCGCAGCGTCGGTCACTTCGAACTGCTCGTCGGAGGGACGGAACGCGATGCTGATCGTCGTCTCCTCGAACTTCTTCGACAGCACCGGTGTACCGGTGAGCACGGCGTACAGCGAGGTGATCCGCTGCTGCCCATCAACGATCAGGAGCCGGGCGACTCGATCGGTCTCACCGCCACCGATCTGACGAGTGCCAACCTCGGCACCCGTCTCCCAGAACATCAACGTGCCGACGGGGTACCCGCGGTACATCGAATCGAACAGGTCACGCGCCTTCGACGACTTCCACACGAACGGACGCTGGATATCGGGCAACGCCAACGTGCCGTGCTTGATCTCCTCAACCAGATGGCTGAGCGCATAGCCCGTGCTTCGGTACAGGGTTGGGGGCATCAGTCTGCTTTCTCCAATTCGAGGATCGTCGCCCGCAAGGCATCACCGAGGCGTGCGACAAGTTCCACACTTGGTCGAAGATCGTCGACAATTCCGAAGAAGTGAGACATACGGTCAAGTCCGATTAGCAGGCAGCCGAGCTCCAACAGCAACGTGTTCAGAACCGAACTTGCGATGTTCTCATTCGCCAGCTCCGTGATGATCGCCTCGATCCTCCGCGAATTCGGATGAGCCAAGCTGCTAAGAGATCCATATGTACGTGGGAAGTCCTCACTGTCGATCTCTTCACCGAAGCGAGAGAACTGGGTGCGGATCGATGGAAGCTCCACACCCTCCGCCGATCGCACGCCACCCCACCCATTAGGCCGAATTTCGGTGGGCTCAACGAGGTGCCTCAGCAAGTCGTCCAGCTCTTCGAGTTCTTCAACATGGGCGTCGCGCCGTTCCTCTTGTTGAGCATTCCGGAAACCGTCTTGGGCTGCGGCTCGGGTTAGCAGGGCATAACGAAGCGCCCTTACGCGGGTCGATATCTCATCGTCAACCAGCGTCAGAAGGGCTACCGACGCCTCTGTGGAAGCCCGGGCCACCGGGTAGAGCCCCAGAAGGTAGCTGCCACGGCGCACAAGCTCCGCCGACGAGGCAAGGCAGTCAACAGAGAAGAACACCAAGCTCATCGCATGATTCTTCAGCGTTGTGGATGGCGCAGCGTTGCCCCAAGCTCCCTTGGGTCCGAGCTCGTTCACAACCTCGGACCGATAGGCGGCGTACGGACTGCCGACACGAGGTTCACCCTTCAAGGCCTGGTTCACCGATTCCGCAATCTGTCGGACAGCGATGATCGCTTCAGCGTGTCGACGCATAGCCTCCAGCTCAATGGGCGATCTCTGTTTGTCCCATGTGTGTGGCTTCACGAGTCGTACTCTCCGGCGTCGAGGCGTCGTTGGAATTCGTTGTAGGCGTGGGTCATTTCGGCTTCGCGGTCGGCGCGACGGAAGGGTGCGGTGTAGCGACCGAGCCAGTCGACGCTGTCGGGGTCTTCCTCGTACTGCTCATAGAGCTTCCAGAGGTTCTTCCACTCCTTCGGCAGCTCACCTGCCTTGGCCTGCTCCTGGAGCTCGGCCTGTCGGTAGCCGGCCGACTGGTGGTAGCCGCAGATCTTTCGGCCCTTGGCGTCGAAGACCATCTTGTATTCGTACTTTCGGAGAACCGCGAACTGAGTTCGATACATCGCGCAGAGCTGTTCCGCGCTGAGGCCAAGCATGAGAGACGCAAGCGCGTCGAGTTCAACAAGCGCCATTCGGCGTTCAGCATCACGTCGAAGCGGTGCGCTAGCCGACCAACCACTCGCCTTGATACCAAGCCTTCCGGGAACGGCGCTGGAGTCCGTCCAACTCTCGGTCTCCCAAGCTTGGTCGAACAACTGATTCCAGATAGATGAGTAGCCCGCTGTGAGACAGTTGAGCCTTAGCGCCCGCAGCAGTATCGCCGGTGCAAGACGCAAATCATCTGGAACCGGCATTCGTCGGGATACATAGTCCTTGATATGTCCAGTCCCTGACACCTTTACGAAGTAGTCGTAAGGCAGCGTTGATAGGAGACCGCTCCACAAAGCTGTAAAGGCGAGGTCCCCTGGAGCCATGCTGATCACGGTGCCGACGTTTGACGGCCCGGGGGGAATAAGCGTCGGATGGAGAGAGCGTTCAAGGCCCGGTTGGGTCATTTCGCGAAATGCCACTCGCCAGAGGGACGTGTAGGGGTCACCATCCCAAACGTCGAGACGAGAGTCGTAGGTCGAGCGGTCGCACGCGCGTTGGTAGTTGGTGCGGGGGATGACGTGTTCGGGGAGCGTTTCGAGATCCCAGTCGCTGTAGTCCTGATTGTGCTTGCAGTTTTCGTTTGGTTGCTTGGCGAACGGTGTGGCGATCGTGAAATGCGGACCTTGCAGGACTACGTCGTCCCACGAGTCGGGAACGTTCGTCTCCCAACGAATCGTGCCGTCTGACTTTGCGTTTGTCTCGTTCCAACCCTGCGTCCAGTGGTAGTCGTGGTCGGCGAGCCGAGTTGGCTGGTCGGCCAACACCGAGAGTGCCTCTAAGTCGGCCGTGGTAACTGGGCGTAGCAAGCGCGCTTCGGCCGCCGGAGTCCCGGGCTCGTCAAACAACTTCGTCCAGTCGGCGAGAACCTGCTCGTCGATTGTGAGCACGCGCGACCGGTGCGGCCGCAGATCCCAACCCCCCTCGGGATACTGGATACCTGGGCCGAACCCGGCACCATCATGGTCGATCGATCTATCGAGCACATCCGGGTGGAAGAGGTTCCCCGCCTGAGCAAACCTGATTCGCTGCATGGGCGAGCAATACACGTGAATGCCGTACACATTCATGTCGTGAATCTCCTCGAAGAGGAACAGCGCGTTCTGAAACTGCCAGTGCCGACGCAGACGTCCGTACGTAGCGCGGCGAAGTCCTGCGGCCTTCGGGTCGGTGAAGTGACTCTCGGGATGGAGTAGGCCCACCGATCCACGGTCTGCAAGATGCCTCCATGCTGTGTCCATGAACACCATGTAGAGGTTTGTGCGCAAACCGCTCAGCACCGCCCGAAGCACCGAGGACCCGAGCACCTCAACCACACCTTCTGATGCGGCGACCTCAGCGAGGTACGACAATTGAGCATCATGACTAGCCAGCTGGTCGAGTCGACGCTGCTTCTGCTCGGCGGCCGACGGCTTATCGGCTACCCCCCACCAAGGGTCGGTCTCGGCGAGTGTCAGGTCGTCCTCCCAGTCGAGACGAACCCAAGGGGGGTTTCCTACCTGAAGGTCAAATCCGCCCGCCTTGAACACTGGAGCAAACTCCAGATCCCAATGCCATGCTGCCTCGCGTTGGGCCGCTTCGAGAGCGACATCCAGCCAGACGTGCGTTGCACGCAGTTCCTCAACAGATGCATGGCCATCCCGCCGCTTCGCTTCCGCAATCTGAATCGTTTCCAGATCGGCGAACAGGTCGAGCTGGCCGGTGAGGCCATGGCGCTCGTCGGGCTGTATCAGTTCTTCGGCTACCTTCAGCCATTCGTTCCAGGTTGGTGGCTTGACGCCTGAATCGAGGGGCCAGAACCACAGGCCTGTCCACGCGTCCATCAGGGTGCGGAGGCGGCCGAGTGGTGCATCGGCATCGCGGAAGAGTTGCTCGGCGTCGTCGCGTCCGATCGTGAACTCGGAGACATGATCGTCGTCGATGCCGTAGAGATCCATGTTTCGCCGAAGCTTGTTCTGTACCCAGGCGATCTGGTCTGCTGCGGCTTGCCACATGGCTTCGACGCCTGCTGCGAGTTCACCGAG
This sequence comes from uncultured Acidimicrobiales bacterium, assembly GCA_964517125.1. Classification (GTDB taxonomy): domain Bacteria; phylum Actinomycetota; class Acidimicrobiia; order Acidimicrobiales; family SHLQ01; genus SHLQ01. The sequence goes on along the minus strand of CAZFBD010000040.1, from coordinate 12,995 downwards.
GCGGACTGCGTCGGCCTTCTTTGGCGCGGCGAGGATGGTCTTGCGCCATTGCTTGAGCTCGGCGACTTCGTCGGGGCGGAGCTCCTTGGCTTCCTTGCGGTCGGCTCCTGCCGCCCAGCCGTGGCCCGGGAACAGAAAGTGATGAATCTCGTCTGGGTTGAGGGCGACGTTGAGCTTGCGGTCCTCGGGCGGCTTGACCTGGCCTTTCTTCGTGTTGGCCCAGGGCTTGTCCTGAATCTGGCTGGCCGTCCACGTTGCCCTTCGGCAGCCGATGAGGCTGTTGCCCTGCCGGAGCTGAAGACCGAACCATGGCGCCTGCAGGCCCGGATACATGGCGTTGAGCCACAGGCTCACCTCGGCGAGCTCGACTGCGGTTGCGTTGAGGTCGACCCCGTAGGTCTGGTGGAGGGCGAAGTGGGCCTTCACCTTCTGCAGTTCGAGCCGGTAGCGCTCGGGGTCGAGATTCTCGCCCTGCTCGGCCTGCGCCCGGCGAAGGTACTCGGCAGCCAGCTGGTTGATGGCCTCGTTGGCGAATGCACCGGAACCGAGGGCAGGCTCACAGATCGTGATGTCGAGAATTTCGGCGGCGGAGGTGATGCCCATGCTGCCGTTCTCGGGGGCGTAGTCGTCCAGGCCCAACAGCTCAGCCAATGCATGTTTGACGACGCAGCGGGTGAGCACTTCTGGCGTGTAGTAGCTGGCAGAGCGTTGGCGGTCTCGCCCGCTCAGGCGGAAAACGAAGCTGCTCTTCTCGTGGCGGACCCGCTCTTTTGCGCCGGTGCGTTCATCGGTTGTGGTGACGAAGACCTCGTCTGGGTATTCGTCGGCCTTGTCGACTGGCAGCATCCATGTGCCGCCTTCCGGGTCGCCGCCTTTGGCCACCTCGTAGAGCGGCTCATCGGCAAAGAAGCCCGAGTACGCCATGAGGCCCTCATACACCGCACCCAGCTGGTTGATGCCGAGCTGCGCGTAGCTGATGAACCCGGCGGTGCCGTTCTTTCCTTTGCCCTCGGTGTACGTGAGCATCTTCAGCACCTGCTGAAGGGTCTCGTTGCGCAGGGTGACCGAGTTGAGCAACGGCGTAGCCGATGGTGCAAACAGGGCTGCGTCGAGGCCAGGTAACTGGAGGTACTGCTCGGTTGTTGGCTGTGCGTCTTCCTGCTGGTCGAACAGGGCGAGCATGGTCTGTGCCTGATCGTCGTGGCGGCCGGTGTTCACCAGCTCGAAGAGCAGATCGAGCGACTCGTGCAGGTGGCTGCCGTTGCGAGAGCGTTCGGTGTCGAGGTCCACGAGCGTGAGCTCGCGCAGCCGGTCGAGGCTGTACCCGGCGAGGTAGGCCTCGTCGTTCACTGGGAGCACGCCGAGCTCGGGGCGGCTCTCCGCATAGAGGAGGACGACCAGCCGATACAGCCACCGAAGTGACTGCCGCGTGAGGTCGTTGGCGTCGATTGCGTCGTTGCCGGAGTAGACGGCCTTACCGGCGTTCAACCGTTGTTCGACCACCTCGTTGGCGAGCAGTTCGATGCTGTGGCGGATGCCGTGGCGCAGCTCCTTGCTCACACCCACTGCGTGCTTCTGCGACTTGTCGGTCAGTTCGTCGAGGATGCTCTGCCCGCCAGACTCGTCCTCGTTTGCAGCCGGGCCGCCGGGACGGAGCGCATCGGCACTGAACAACGCGGCGATGGTTTCGAGCTCGCCCTTTGCTTTGGTGTCATTGCGTTCGAGCGCGGCGTCGAGGTCGACGGCGAGAAAGCGGCCTTCGGCCCACTTGGCGCGCTCGGCAAGAATCACAAACCGGCCGGCTGCAACGACAACGAAGCGGGGTGGTTCGTCGACGCTGAAGATCTCGTTCACCGCTGGCTGTACGCGGTTCACGGCCTTCTTGTCTGCCTGACGGAAGACACGAGTCGTCAACCGTCCAGGCTCGGCCTTCTCGGACGTATCGAGAATGTCTTCGAGGCTGTCGGCCATGCCTGCCTCGATTGCCACAAGCAACAGACCGGTCGACGTGTGCATCTGCGCGGCAATCGGTACTTCGACCACATCGGTCGTGTTGCGCACGAGCTCGATCTGCTGGCGTTCAACCTCGAACCCAAGTGCTGCGAGCACAACGTCGTGCAGGCCATGGACCGAATCGGTCGGTGACTTCGCCTCGGCTGCCAGCGCCCGCGCCGCGAAGAACGGCGTGCGCATGGACCGCACACCGAAGCGAGCGGTGGGCATGTCCTTACCTTCGAGTGAATCCCACTGGCTGCGAAGATCGCTCAGGTCACCGGCGATGACGGCTTCTAGATAGTGCGCGGAGAAGAACTCGCCGCGGTTCATGATCGACGGGAAATTCATCGGGAACCTCCCGGCACCAGCACTGCCAGGACCCGCAACATCGGGTCGCCTTCGGTGCGGAACGAATCGATCAACTCCCTCGTGCTGGCCTTCACCTCACCCACCTGCTTCTCCCTCGTCCGCCGCTTGCCCTCATCCAGCTGGAAGGCAATCTCGTTGCTGCGCTTCACCCAGTTCTCCAAACGGCTCGCCGGAGCCAACAACTTGTCATCCAAATCTGCGTCGTACAGGCGCCGGCGCCGATCCAACTCGTTGCGGGCCAACGCCACCGCGGCGACCACCTGACTCCTCGCCGCCTCAACCTGCTCCCCCACCGCAGCTGACTGCCCCGGGTTCGCAATACCGCTGGCCACCCCCGCCTGCTCCAAAACCGGGAACAGGTCCACAGCCTTCGCATCGCCCAGCGCCGTGACCGCCAGCCACTCCACCAGCTGTGCCTGACCACGCCGATTCGAATACACACCCTGAATCGCAAACGTTGGCTCGGCCACATCGGCCACCACCACCGGCGCCTCATTGCGTTCAACCGACACCAACACCTTGTCGCTCAACCACGCAAGCATCGGATGCAACGGAGACAGATGCCCCACCTGCGGCCACATGCTGTCGGTGCGGGCCCGCGCATCCTTCAACTGCTCCTCGGCCACCCACGCATCGGCAGTCACCCGAAGACGTTCGGTGATCTTCTGCTCGTTCAAATAGCTCTGCGGCAACGCATCGAACCGGCGCTCAAGATCCCGCGGCGGATTGAACGACAACAGCAACGGATCCTCCGGAGCCTTGATGACCTCCAACTCCCGAGCCGGATCCTCATAGACCTCGGCCAACGCCTCCTGAGCAAACGCATGGTCACTCTGGAACAGGCTCGGCAGCTCGGCCGTCGCCACCTCAGTCACCGCAGAACCCCCGGTGAGCATCGCCATCAGATCGAACGCCGCCGCGGGTTCTTCCGGCACCACCTCATCGGCCTCCACACCGCTTCGAAGACGACGGATGATCTCCTCCTCCTCGAGCTCGGCCGTGTGCTGCCCCAACAAGCTGCCGCTCTCGCCAAACACCTTGTGGGCGTGATGCTCCCGCTCCAACAACTTCTCGAACACCTGGACGTCACCCGTGAGCGTGGGATGGTCGGGAGTCAACACAAACGCACGAATGTCCGGCTCGTTGCGCTGGCCATAGCGATCGATACGGCCATTGCGCTGCTCGATCGTGATCAACGACCACGGCAGATCGAAATGGATCATGTGATGGCATTGCCGGTGGAGGTTCACACCCTCACTCGCCATGTCACCCGTGAACAGCAGACGGACCTTGCTCTGCTCCTGACCGAACTCCTCGATCACATCCATCTGCTTCACATCGCTGATGCCGCCATGCAGGCTCAACACCGCCTCAGGCTTCAGCTTGAGCTGTGCGGGCACCACCTCGGCCAGCCACTCCAGCGTGGCGATGCGCTCCGAGAAAATGACCACCCGCGTCTTCGACTTCGGGCCGACCCCAATCTCCTTCAGCTCGGCAATGAGCCGCTGAAGCTTCGCGCTTGAATCATCATCGACCTGACCGGCGAGGTCGCCGAGGCGGGCGAGCGCATCGTCCTCCACCTGCTGCTCAGCGGTGAGGGCGCCGTCCGCCGCCGAGGAACTGGCCGCTACACGCTTGCGCCGCTCGGCCACCGTCTGCGCCAACGCATGATGCGACGACAACGCCGACTTCAACAGCGTGTACGGAAACAGGCTGCGACCCTTGCCCGACGTGGGCGCCTGGTCGTCTCTTGGGTGGACCCAGGTGTCGGCCAGCTCGGCGAACAGCTCGTTCTCCTGCTCGGTAGCGTCGACCAGGATCGGGTTCGGCGGCTTGCGCGCCGCCCAGTCGGAACCCAACTCCGGAGCAACCTCGTCGTGGTTCTTGTGGCGGCGCACATAGAGATGCTTGATGTCGTCCGGCTCGATCTTCTCCGGATCCGCCACTGCTGCCGGATCAAGCAGGCGGATCAGTTCGGCGAAACTCTTCGGATCACCATTGTGCGGAGTCGCACTCGTCAGCAGCAGCGCCTCAGTGCGGGGTGCCAACACACGAGCCAACTGATTGTTGAGGGTGCCCTTGTTTACCAGGTTGTGGCACTCATCAATCACCACCGCATCCCAATGAATGCCCTCCAGGTGATGGCGGTAACGGCCCGCGTTCTTCAGCGTGTCGATACTGATGATCACCCGCTTGTAGTACGTGAACGGGTTGCGGTTCACCGGGATCTTCCGGCGCACCTTCGCAATGCCCTCACTGTCCAGACGAACCAGCGGAATCGCAAAGCGAGTCCAGAGCTCATGCTGGAACTGCTCGAGAATATGGCGCGGCGTGACCACGAGGATCCGATCGCCACGACCCCGACGAATCAGCTCGCTCAGAATCATGCCGACCTCAAGCGTCTTGCCCAGACCCACCGCATCCGCAATGAGCAAACGAGGCTGCAACGCAGTCAACGCCTTGTGGGTCGCCTTCTTCTGGTACTCAAGCTCATCCAACAACTGATGATGAGCCACGGTGAGACCCGACTCGGTCGCTGGCACCGGCGTCTTGCGAAACACCGCTTCCAGGTACAGACGGCTCCGACGGAAGCTCGGGCTGTCGTCGAACCTCAGCGTCGTGTCCTCAGGGCGGAGTGGTGTGATCTCGTCGACCTCAGTGAAGAAGCTGGCAAGCGTGTCCCGCACAAACGGCGACCGACCAATGCAATCCACCCGGCGACCATCGTCGGGCGTGGGGGTCACCCGAGTGACCTGCCACTCCTCGTCCCGCACAACCACCTGCGCGCCAGGAGCAATCTGCGACAGCAGCTTCGTCGGTGTTGCATTCGGCATTACGCAGTTCCCCAGCCCCACCGGAAGTTCCCGTCAAAGCGAGAGTACTCCATTGCAAACGTTCCCAAGGAGACTGCAGAGTACATCGCTGACATCGTCCGCGGCCGGGCTGACCTACACGCAATACTTGCCTCAGAACACTTCACATTGTTGCCGATTGACCCAGCAAGAATGAGGGAACGACGGACGGAGCAGCAGTGCTTGAGCAGACCAACGAAGAAGCCTTTGAAAGCGTGGAGGACTTTCTCGACGCATGCAAACAGCACACCGGAGCCGATTGGGCCGACCATGCATCGCAAATGATCGACTGGTGGTCGGACAAGGGCGGCAAAATTCGTTCGACCCGAACGACGATGATGCTCGACCGAGAATTCGATTCCGACGGCGAGGACCTTGCACTTCTCACATTGTCGACCAAGGGAACCGGAGAAATCGGCACGCTCAAATTGCGACGGCACGGTCTGCTCGACCACGTCCTGCCTGAGCTGAGCAAGATGGGTTTCAGGGGGAACGTCAAACTCAGCTACGGCGCCGACGATCTCGCAAGCGGTATCGCCGAAGACGCAAAAAGCGCTGTCCTGAAAATGGATGCCGCTGTCAGCAAAGCTGACTGATCTTCTGGCGGACTTCAGTTCAGATCGCTTCTTGCTCAATCCTCACAAGATCAGCGAGTGCACCATCGTGATCGCTGAGGCGGTTGCCGGTTGCGTCGTTGCGCCAGCCCTCGACATTGCTTGCTTGAAGCTGCGGGCTGATGGCGATGTGATCGATACCGGGCCGATCGCAGCCGTTGATCGTTCCGCTCGTCACGATGTTCAGACCCTCGAACGCCGTTTCCATCGCCGCAGCAGCAGCACGGTTAGTTCGAGGCACTCGGGGGTAGTACTGGTTGAAGTCACCGGCCACGACAAATGGATCGTCGATGCCGGCCATCAGTTCTCGTAGGTGACCAAGAAAGACGATGTGGCTCTCCCACGGCTTCATCCCGTCGTGCTTCACGCCAGCCATGTGCCACGGAATGCACACGGCGAGAACGAGCAGTGGCCCCAATGAGGTGGCCACCTGGCCCGCGACGAACCGGGTGCGGTCGATCGGTGAGTCGAAGCTGACCGACTCGATCGGGGTCGCAGACCACAGACCAACCTTCCGTTCGTCCGCTCCGAACCAGTCCCCCTTCGGAGGTTCGCTGAAGATCATGTGGCCGTTGCGACAAGGGAACGACGTGCGGACCTCGGTCAGCACTCCCACATCCGCCTCGCGGGAGTGGAAGTAGTCCATCGCCTCGGCACCCCTTGGGGTGGTTGGCTTCTTCCGCTCAAGGTTCCACGTGGCAATCCGCATCGCACGACTGTAAGAGGCCATCTGTGTCGGCTCGGCGACCTTGGCCTCCGTTGTCTCCGCCTTCAATCCAACTCCCGCAGGAACGCCTGCTTGGCGAAGACCACGCCCGAGGCGAAGCTGTTGTGCTCGCGCAGGTCTTCGTGCGGTGGTTCGAACACGATCTCCGGCTCCTTTGCTCGCGGTCGGCGCACCACCCACCAATCGACGTCTTCGTCCGTTGTGAATGCAAGCTTCGCAAAGAACCGTTCCAGCTGCTTCTTTGACTTGGGCGTGTGCATTCGCAGCCAGACCGCCGCACCAATCGATGCCGCCTGGTGATCGCTCGGCCCATCGGCTGCGACCTTCGAACCCAAGAGATCCAGCCAGTACCGGACTTCCGAAGCTTGGCAACCGAGGATGTTGCTCATCCGATCTTCGAACGACATTGTCATCTGATCACCCGATCCTCTGATCCACGGGAGGGTCAACACAACGTTCTGCGCCGCTCCCGACTGTGACGGAAGCCTACGCGCCGAACCAGCGCTGGGTTGTAGCAGTCACACCGGCTGGACCGCGCGGTTGAGTTGAGGCATCGGCAGCCGTGGGGTGCAGAGAACCGCAGCAGTGTCGCACCCTCGCGCGAGAGTAGGAGGATGTGGCGTTGGACTCGCAGATTCTTCTCTTCTCATTCGCCAACGGCTGACGCCCAACGTGGAGTGCGGCCGCAGCATCCGATCGACGAACCCCCCATGGTGGACCTCCGAAGTGACCCGCGAGCACTCTTTGTCCTGCTCGACGACACCCACGAATGGCGTGAACGAGTCGTTGAGGAGCTGACCATCAATGACGGTGACCATGTTTCGTTCACGTCGTCGTTCCAACTGCGAATCCAACCCGACCGTTTCACGCCCCTCGACCTGGACCTGCACGACGGCCAAGAAGTACGGCTCGTCGTGCCGCTCACGACGCGACCGAAAGAGCTACTCCTTGACGTGAGCCTGAAGACAGGCGATGGCCGCAGCTGTGCTCTGCTTCTCAAGGAACAAACCGCTGCGCTGCAGACCGACTACATCAGCTGGGTTCTCGGCGAGCGACTCACGCCCCTCGTGTGGAACCTGCTGTACGGGGTCTCGGCACACAATGTCGACGGGTGGAAAGAGTTCGAAAGCGCTTACACAGCGCAAGAACGCCTCCGCCGCTTTCTCGATGATGGCGTGCGCCACTTCGATGTCTCCATCTCGCAGGTGCGCAATTGGAATCGAATCATTCGCCAAGCCGAAATCGATCTTGAGTCCGCCCTGGACGAGCCCCACGACCCCTACTCGGCGGCAGGCAACCTTCTGCGAGCAATCCCCTACGTCGCCCAACTCGATGATCCCGAAACCGTAGGTTCGTTCAACACACCCAACGACGTGCGTCTCGCACTTGAGGGAATTGCCACTCTGGTCTCATCATGCTCTCAACAAAGCCGATCGCTCATTGCCGAATACGGGCGACGATGGGAGGTTCTTGTCGACTTGACCGTACGACTCGGAGAGCCAGTGCAAGTTCAGCTTGCTACGAAACGCTTGTGGTCGCCCGACGGAGATCACGACATCGTCCAGCGCTTCTCGGTTGGAGATGCAAAGAGCGCACACATCGAAGCTCGGATCGCCGACCACGGCGTCGTATTCGACGAGCGTCCTGTACTAACCGATATGTCAGGGCGCCTCCTGGGCGTGCCAGTCGTGAACTCCATGCGACACACCGATGACACAGCCTCCGTCTACGCGTCGGACATGAAGGGGCAGCGGTACTACGTCGACCTGAAGATGAAGCTTGCCCTACGTCCATCGATCGAACGAGCACTAGCGGCAGTCCAGCTCTCACTTGTGCTCGCCGTCGTTGCGACATTCGTGATTCCCACGACTGCCGAACTCGCAGACAACCTTGCCCTACTGGTGCTGCCCCTCACACTGGTCGGCGCAATCGTGCTCACCCGCGAATCAACGGCAGTCGCTCAACGACTTCAAGAGGACCGCCGAAGGAACATGGTGTGGTTGGTTTCCGTGCTGTGGGTCGTGGCAGGCATCCGCATCATGGGCGCCGCGTTCGATTCGACTTGGCCCTGGGATTCCTGGGAATCGTTCGTCGATGTCATACGGTTCTGGTAGACAGAGTGCCGAGAGGAAAGGAGACGCAGAATGGCAAAGAATGGCGCAAGTGGAAAAGGCCGCGTCGGTGCCGTCTCCGAACGATCGCAGTTCGAGAGCTCTCGCACGGGCCTCTGGACGAAACGAGACACCACGAGCGGTCGCTTCGTTGCAACCAAGAAGACAGGCGGCTCGTTCAAAGGCGTACGGCGCGAGCGATAGAGGCGCATTTCTGGTGCGACGAATCCGTTAGCAGCTCGGGAGCCTGTCCAGAAGGGCTACACACCGACACTCAACTGCCGCTCGTGAAGCTCAACAAGGTGCTGTGGTGGGCCGACACTGAATCGCATCGTCGACGCGGGTTCTCAATCACGGGCTCGGAGCAGCCACCGCCGAAGAGCTCTTGCTCGAGAACCGCCAGGCCGTGTGAACGGATAAAGGAGGTTCACGAGTAGACCGAACAACAGGTATGCGGCAGGCACGAACACTCGTATTGGGCGTGATTGGGGCGATGCTCGTCGTCGCAGTGGGATGCGGTGCCTCTGGGGCCGACTCTGCGATTGCAAGCGACGCGCCACCCACGACCACGCCGACATCCTCAACCGAACTGACAACGACGAGCACCACGACCGACCCGACCGAACTTACAACGACGAGCACCACGACCGACCCGACAACCACGACCGACCCGACCGAACTGATAACCACGACCACCACCAGCACCACTGCTGCAGACGAAACACTGCCAGTTGTGGTTTCCGACAGCGATGCAGTGCTCTCCACGGCAGCGCAACTTGCGTTCGACAGCGGCCCGTTGGAGGTCCGCTTCACGAGCCGCACAGGGTCGATCGATTCGACAGGCAGGCATGTGGACGGCGAAGAGGTTCATGTGGTGAACCAATGGGATGGCGAGGTCATGAGTGGCCGAGCCACCTTCAGCGGCATCGCAGGTATCTCCGCTCGTGGAAATGGAAATCCAGATCTGATTGCCGCCTTGCTCCTCACCGGAAGCACCTACTCATTCGATGGCGAATGGGTCGTTGTCGAACGAGCACTGATGTCGACCATCGGCGACGGCGTCCCCGCCGAGGGTTCGGAGTGGGTGAAGGTGCGATTGGCATCCCTCGGTCCACAGCAGCAATTTGCACTCCGCCTACTTGCACCGTATGCGCAAGGCCTGCCAGAGGAGACCGACGCAGAGCCGGAGCTCGGGACCGAGATAGAAGTCGTGTTGGTCGAACGGAGGGGCAGGTGGCTGGTCTATGAATCGTCAGTCAATTCGGCAGAGCACACCGCCGAGGGATCCTTCGTCGTGGATGGCGAGGGCCGCTTGCGTGAGTCCCGGGTGACCACGAGCGTGCTCGGAGGCTCGCTGTTTCTCTCCACCTACCGGCCGCTCGAAGAGTCCGCTGTTCGATCACCCAGCGTTGAAGGTGCCGAAGACATCACCGACGCCTTCGCCTCGTACGCGACCGAGAGGTTTTTGCGAGATCCCGACTCGCTCGGCGGCTGACAAAAGCTGACGACTCGCCAGATGATGACCACGGTCAGACGCCCTCAGTAGGTTCGTTTCAGGCCTCGAGGAATGGCCTTCATGTTCCTCCGAATCACCCCACCCCTGTACGGGCACCGGAAGAACTGAAACACTGAACATGGCCATCACCGACAAAGACCGCCGCGACCTCTTCACCTCACTCGAAGAACACATCGGCACCCAACCGGCAACCACCTTCATGGAACTCCTCCCCACCCAACCCGCAGACCAACTCGTCACCCGCACCGACATGCACGCGTTCGGCACCGAGCTCCGCGGCGAAATGGCAGGACTCCGAGCCGAACTGACAACCGACATGGCCGAACTACGCGTGGAGCTCCGAACCGATATGGCCGAGCTCCGTCACGAAGTCC
>CAZFBD010000040.1:0-2337 GCA_964517125.1 uncultured Acidimicrobiales bacterium | reverse complement strand
GCCGAACTACGCGTGGAGCTCCGAACCGATATGGCCGAGCTCCGTCACGAAGTCCGCACCGAGATCCGGCGGCTCGACACCTCCATCGCCGACCTCCGAGCAAGCACTAACACTGCGATCGCTGACCTCCGGGCGACGACCACCCGAACCATCGTCGGTGGCGTCGCCGTCAACGTCCTCGCCGTACTCGGAGCAGCCGGACTCGCATAGCTCGCGAGTCGCCGCGCTGCATGGCGTGTCACACCCCGCGCGAAGCTCGATCCATGTGCATGATCAGCGACTACACGTCGTCCTCGAGAATTCGTCGCCGCGTCTCCGACGTGAGCAGCGTAGGGTCGCCAAGCGCAGTCACATAGCTGGAATACCTGAGCCCGACGGCGTTGCACAGCGTGTGGGCACGGTCGGTGAAGGACCCCGGCTTCGCCAACCCAACAGATGCGGCGATCGCCTTCTTCGTGGTCGCCCAGCCTCTGCCATTGGCCGACAACGCAACCAGCAGAACGGCCGCCGCGGCGGTCTCGACCTTCCCCCTCGCCATCAGGTGAGCGGCGTCGCGCCCAAAACGCGCTGCCGTTCGACGTACGGCCGTCGCCAATTCCGGTTCCTCCTCGAACAGCGCCAAGGCGCCATTCGCCGCGAGCCGACCAATCTCGACAACCCGGTCGACGTGCTCCGCTGGCACACCCGCAACGTCGACCTCCTCATCAACAGGTAGCGGGGTTGCATCGAGCGAGTCCAGAACGTTCTGCCCGCCGACCAGTTCGCGCCTCCACCACTGCGACGCCGACATGTCTTCGGGACCGCCACCCACACCCATCTCCTGTCGCATGAATTCCACCAACAAATCGATTCCCTGGGAGCCGTTCCCCGCCTGCAACTCCTCCCGAGCCCAGACCGACGCCTCAACGGCAACCCGGAGAACCTCCTCGGTGAACGCAGCGCTCACGTCCAACCGACCATGAGTCCAACGAACAAGCTCCGGGAGAACAGCGATGACCATCTCCGCATCCTGCGTGTCAGCGAATTTGCGCAACACGAGGTCCGTCAACAGATACTCCACCTGAAGCGGACCCCACAGCTCAGCATCGTTGTTTCCATAGCCGAGCTTCAGCCACAAGAGGTTGTCGACCGCCAACCGAATCTCTTCGGGGTCGATCGCCAACCGCTTCGCCTCCGCAGAGTCGAGGAATTCATCGACAAACGCCTCAAGCTGTGCGCCCGACAACGCCGGTTCCCACTCGTCCTCCTCGTCAACCGCACCCGGAACCTGACGGAAGATCCACTCAACTGCCAAGAGCTCGTTCGGCCAGCCTTCGACATCGAGTTGCGGCATGAGCATCCGCCCCGTGCGCAACGCATCGAACACGAGCTTCTTGATCGCCAGCGGCGACCGATCATCGCGAATGACGAGACCATCGGAAATTGCGTCGTCAACGATTGTTGCCAAACTGCCCGGAAGGATGTGCAGATCGCGAACGGTCACGCCCCCGAGATATTCGGCGAACACGATCGCACCAACCGACTCTCCAGAACCGAGCGCGATCTCGCACAAGAACAACGACTGCTCGTGACCCATGTCGGTCAGCTCCACAACCCGACGTACTTCTGCGCTCGCCAGAATGTCCACGATTTGCTGCGATTCGGGTTGGCGTGCCGCAAGCCGCCTCATCTCGTCGTCATCGAACAACTCGGCGACCAGGCCAGCCAAGTCGCCCTCAAGCTCGCCGCGCTTCAGAGCCTCGGCAACATTGGACCCCCAGTCACGAAACCCCGGAAACCCGTGTCGGTCATGGTGGAGGAAGTCTTCAGCCAAGATCGCCGAAACCCCGCCCAGAATCTCGACCAACTGCGGAGCCGCATTGCGCGGCCGATGCAGCGGCGGTGATGGCGGCGCCTCGTCGGCCCAATGACGAGGGCGGGTCTTCTTCGGAGTGACTCGACCACCACCACGCTTCTTGCGAGCCATACTCTGCTCCAATCGTCGACGATCGTCGAAAACTACCGGACACCACCGTCAGTTGCCAGCGTCAGGAACGGCCACTCTCACCACCTGCCCCGCAGGGCGACGGAAGAACTGAAACACTGAACATGGACCCGGACCATCGTCGGTGGTGTGGCAGTCAACGTGTTGGCCGTTCTCGCCGCAGCTGGACTGGCGTAGGCCCGAGTGTAGGAATTGGGAAGGCTCGCTACGGGGCTGGGACGATCGGAAGGACCACACCTGACGGCCGGCCCTGATCGTGGTGGAGCGTCTGGTTCGCAACGGCGTGGCTCGTGTTGAGGCCGAGGGGTTCGCCGGTGTTCGGGTTGACGTCGTAGTGCGGGAAGTTGCTGCTC
>CAZFBD010000039.1:0-42122 GCA_964517125.1 uncultured Acidimicrobiales bacterium | reverse complement strand
ATGCTCCCTTTCTCAAGGGCAGCCCCACACCGCGAAAACCATGCCGCACTCCAAAACGGATCAAGCGGGTCGCCTTCGGGCTAACCAACTTCACGCATCACCGGATCCGGTGTCTGCTCTACGCCGGAAAGCCGAACTGGGCGCTCCTGGACTCGATCACACCGTGATCATCAACCCTGAAATCCGAAGAGCCACCAATACAGGTCCTCCGACTTCTTTTTGAGTTCCTGTCGGAGTCGACGGTTCTCAGCTTCGAGGTCCGTTTCTTGTGCTTCGGCCATGTGGGTCTCCTCGGCGCGTGCTCGACGTAGCCATGTTCGCAACGTCTCATGCACGATGCCCAACTCTTGGGCGACTTCGAGGGTCGGCCGCGAGAACTCGGTGACTTGACGGCACGCCTGAGCACGAAACTCCGGCGTTGATTTGATGCCCTTGGGCATGTGATGCTCCCTTTCTCAAGGGCAGCCCCACACCGCGAAAACCATGCCGCACTCCAAATCGCTCACCATCACAGGAGGCACAACAACCGGATTCCTGTACGACGCCGACGGAAACCGGGTCCGACGTACCACCGGAACCACCACCACCTACTACGCCGCGAACGGATCCGAATTCGAACGAACCGGCACCAGCGGCGGCACCTTCACCCACTACTACACCCTCAACGGACAACCCATCGCCTACCGCGACAACAGCACCCTCAACTGGCTCTGGACCGACCACCTCGGCTCAACCTCAGTCACCAAAACAGCGGCCGGGTCCGCCGTCAAACAACGGTACACGCCATGGGGAACCCTACGCACCGACGGCAACCTCACCACCGACAACCACTTCACTGGCCAAACCGCAGACCAAGCAACCGGCCTCGCCCACTACAACGCCCGCTACTACGACCCACAAACCGGCAGATTCATCTCACCAGACACCATCATCCCGACAGCCAGCAACGGGCAAAGCTACAACCGATACGGCTACGTCAGAAACAACCCAATCAGTCGTGTTGACCCAACAGGGCATATTGATCGGGACATCAATCTCGACGATGAAGCACGTGCAATACGGTGTGGCTGGAGCGGGGTCCGCTGTGGCGCAGCTTGGATTGCGAAATACAACATCGATGTGAGCAACCGCACCGGCGGCAACGTCGGAACCAAGGAGGCGCTGGCGGTCGAAATCGGAGTCACCGTGGGGTTTGCCCTGACTCCGGTTGAACCGATCGCCGACGCCGTAGCATGTGGTCATGGCTTCGGTCGGAACTGGAACACGGCCCTTGACTGTGGTGCCATTCTTTTCCCCTTCTGGAACTCCAGAACAGACGACATCGCTGCCAGTGCGAATGGAGTCGTCCGAGGATCGAGAACAGCCGCTCGGCTGTGCAGCTTTGCCGGTGAGACAGGGGTGTTGATGGCTGACGGCTCTACGAAATCGATCTCAACCATTGAGGTTGGTGACGAGGTTCTGGCGGTTGACCCAGAGACTGGTCAGCGTGGTGTCCGTGAAGTAGAGCATGTCTTCCTGCATGACGACATCCTGGTCGATCTGAGTATCGGTGGTGAGGTCGTCGTGACTACTGAGGATCACCCGTTCTGGAACCAGACTGATCGACAGTTCCAGCGGGCTGATGAGCTCGACGACGGAGACCTGCTGCTTGGGGCCGGCGGCGAAGCATTGGCTGTTGATGGACTTGTTGATGGAACGGAACATATCGGTTCCGCCTACAACCTGGCGATTGAGACTGTCCACACCTACTTTGTTCAAGTTGGTGCGAGCGAAGTGCTCGTTCACAACGAGTGCCTCCCAGTACTCCGGGATTGGAGGAGTCAGCTCTTTCAGTTTGGAAACTCGACGTTCCAGCTTGACAAGCGCGGGTTCACTCATATTCTTAAGCGTCATCACCCCAAGTACTGGGATGGGTCAGTAAAGGAAGCTCAGACATTTTTTGAAGAGCATCTGACTGTTAGTGACATCCAGGGCGCGATCACCTCTGTCTCTCGGCAGAATCGGGACGCCTTGAGGGATATCGGCGCTGGTGCGGGTCAAGTTCGCGGTGTCGTGAATGGGACAGAGTACGTTCTCGGCGTCAAGAACGGCCGTATCGGGCAGTTCTATCCTCTGCCATGAGTGTTTTCGTCTCTTCGTGGCTTCGACACCCCAGCGGAGGCTTCGTGCCCTTTGGTTCGACCCAGCCGTCTAGTTGTGAGTATGTCGATGGAGCGATTGTTCTTGAGGTCGCAGGAATTGCGGTGCTCTCGCTAGAGCTGTGGGATGACATCGACTGGTTGTGGCCATTCGTTGTTCAGGCCTTCGACGACTGCAGACGACTTGGAGCGGGCGAACGGTACTTCCCAAGCCAACCTCTGTTGTTTAGCGTGAACGCCTTGGGCCGGTCGGGCTTGATCCGGATCAGTGTGAGCGGCGGTGAGATTCAGAACTCGGCGATTGGCCCTGCTCATGAGATCTACCGTGCGGTCGCTGGGGCGGCGCTTGCCTTCTACGAGCACCTCAGAGGCTATTGTCCGGCCGACCCCGCAGCCGAAAGAGCGATCTCTACCGCTGCTTCCTGGCTGGGCGAGGGCTCCACCGAGTGAAACGCCTGCCGGCACGGCGATGATATCCGGGCTTAGCGCTTGCGCCGGGACCCAGTTGAGACGCCGGTCGAGTTGTCAATGGGCGATCATCAAAATGTGTGCGCTATCGGTCTCATCGCAGGGTGGGAAGTTTGGCGGCTCTTCGGATTTGAGCGGGGTGTGAGGTTGCCGGGTATCCGTCGGGGACGAGACAGGGACTCCAAGAATCGAGGTCGCTGAACCTATCGATTCGAGGGAGTCCCTGTGGAGTTGGATCCTACGCGCATGTGTGAGCTGCTGGTCGGGTTGCCCGATGTTACCAAGTCAGCGCCGCGAGCAATGGCGCCTTGAGCGAAGTTCACGCCTTGAATGTTAGCACGCATAATCTAGGTTAATCATGCTTAGGGCAATCAGGGGAGTGTCGTTCAGGCAAGAGGGCCCCTTTTCAACCGTAGTGAGTTGCCTCATGATTAGGGTGTGAACGCCGAACCCGAACATCTATCCCGTCTTTGGCGTTGGCTCGACAGAGAACGTTCGCTCGGAATCGAGGCTCACGAATTCGCTGCTGACCACAGCCGGATCGTCGACGGCAGCAACAGCTACGTGCTTGCAATGCTGATTGCTGCGAGACTCGAACTGCCGGGATGGTGGCCAACGAGAGTCGTTTCATCGATCGAACGTGGAACATTCGACTTCGGCCACCTCAAAAAAGGGCGAATACAAGCACCTGGCATCTGCTGAGGCGTTCGCCGATTGGCGGCGCCGAACTCTCGAGTACGCCTCGCACGCCGCCTAGCGGAGTTTGCAGTTGTGACCGCTGGGGTGAGTTCAGCCGTTCGCCAAAAATGCCGCGGCTCGCCACCAATTTGGGACGCTTCGCCAAAAGGTTGGGATGGAGCAACCGTTGAAGAATCAAGGTTCCTGATCAACAACTAACTTTACATAACGTATATTTCCGGCGTTCTGTATGAATTTTGAGGACGGGATGAGTCCGCACCGAAGCCCACTTCCACCCAGGCGACTACCCCGCAGTCAGCCGCCCAGGATTCGCTTCAGCCACCCTGGACGTTCGCCGCTGCCAGTCTCTTGGCAGGCGCAGCGATCCTCCGGCGCGACGTCGGCCAGGATCTGCTCCACATGGGCGCCACATCCAGACCAGCCGAGCTTACTGCAGGTCGAACACGTCGTACGTCTACACATGATGCGTATTGTACGTACAATTCATCGCCGTCGTCAGGACAGGCCTGCGTCGACGCCTTCGCTCCACGCCTGGAGCGCCATCAAGCAGCTTTTGAATGGCAGCGCATGCAGGAGGCGGGAAGGATCTGGATGAGATCATGAACATGCTCCGTGGCTACTGTTTTGGTGAGCCCCATCGCAGGCTCGACTCTCGGCTAGCCGAGCTCGAGAGTCTGAAACTCAATCGTCTCTCTGGTTGTCGCCGCGATGCGCGTTCACGAGCGCCAAGCATTTGTCGTGGCGTCGTGCCCGCCTGTCGGCGGCTGCGAGCCAGACGTTGGTATCAACCAGCAACACGACGGGTCAGGCGCTGCGACGAGCGTCAGCGTCTTTGCGCAACACCTTCGTGTCCGTCTCAGCCCAGTCAGGGTCACCCGAATCCATGCAACCCAGAAACCCGTCAAGACCAGCCGGCTTCGGCTGGTCAGACCCAACGAGTTCAGCAATCAACTCGGCCTCGGTGACGCCACGCTCAGCCGCAGCGGCCGTCAACGCGGCTGCGACATCATCGGGAAGTTCGATCGTGGACATAGCCCCAAGTGTAGAACGGGCATGCGACGCCGTCACAGCCGGTCCTCGCCGGGGTGCGGGCGGTTCTCTAGATCAACTTCTTCTTGCAAAGCTGCGAGCAGTTCTTCTTTCGATTGCTGCAGGTCGAACACGTCGTACGTCTACACATGATGCGTATTGTACGTACAATTCATCGCCGTCGTCAGGACAGGTCTGCGTCGACGCCTTCGCTCCACGCCTGCAGCGCCATCAACAGGTCGTAGGCGCTCGCAAAGCGCTCTTCTGGATCACGAGCGACACAGCGAAGGCAGATCTCCTCGAGAGCTTCGGGGATGTCGCGTTCGGGCGCCCGTTCGCTCGGCGGGACGATGTCGGATCCAACAACTGCGTTCATCAGCGCGTGCAGCGAACTGCCGGTGATCATCTCGACCCCTGTCAGCACCTCGTAGAGCACTGCACCGAGGCTGTACACGTCGGACCGATGATCGAGATCCACAGACTCCTCGATCTGCTCTGGCGACATGTAGAGCACGGTTCCCTGCAGCTTGCCCTGCCCTGTGAGTGTCGTCTGCACGACGGGCTCGATGGGCGGATCCTGCTCATCGTCCATCCCCCACACCTTGGCGAGACCCCAGTCGAGCAACAACACCTCGCCGAATGGGCCAACCAGAATGTTGGCTGGCTTCACGTCCCGGTGGACCACACCATGGTTGTGGGCGTAGTCGAGCGCATGGCACACCTGAATCAGCGTGTCGGTGAGCCGACGGAGCGGAGCCCCGTCCCAGCCCTTCATCTCCGCAGTGCCATTCAGTATCTCGCGCAGGGTCGACCCCATCACCAGCTTCATCGTGAAGTAGTAGTGACCGGAGTTGTCCCGACTGAGTTCGTACACGGGAACGGTGTTCGGATGCTGCAGCATCGCCGTGACACGGGCCTCCCGCAGGAACCGTTGGTTCTCGTTGGGGTCGTTGGCCAGCTCTGGGCGCAGGCTCTTGTACGCAACGACGCGGCTCAGGTGGAAGTCCTTGCAGGACTGGATGACGCACTTGCCGCCCTTGGCGATCGTCTTGAAGTAGCCGTAGCGGATCTTGTTGTTGACGACGTGCTTCGGCAGGGGGCCGTCGGTGTCCTTCAGATAAAGGACCGGGTACTTGTCCTGCGGAATTGGGAACGGTCGCACCATGCCGGGAGACTAATCACATTCCGGGGGCCGGGCGGGCACCATGACCACGAGCGTTCGGCGCCCATCAGCCCGATGCATGGCCTACGGCTTCCGCTGCGCCCATGGTTGCGCAACCTCGAGTTGGCTTGCCACCTGGATCAGCAGATCTTCACGGCCATACGCCGCCACGAGCTGCACCCCAATCGGCAATCCGGACTCGCTCCAGTGCAGCGGCAGGCTGATTGCCGGCTGCCCCGAAGTGTTGAACGACGGCGTGAATGGCACGAAGGCCGCCGACGCTGCCAACGGCGCAATGGGTTCGTCGCTGTGGGCAAACAGCTCGCCGATCGGCAACGGTGGGGCGCCAAGCGTGGGGGTGAGCAGAAGATCGTTGCCGTCGGCCCACCACTGCTGGGTTGCCCGCCGGAAGACCATTGCCGCCTGCAGCGCGTCGCCGTAGTCGACGGCGGAAAGCTGTTTGGCGAACTCGGCTTGCACCCAGTTGACCGGTTCGACTTCGGCCTCGACTGCTGGCCGACCGAGCGGTTCCGCCAGTCCGTTGACGGCCGCCGCTCGCCCACCGGCCCACATGGCCATGAACTTTGAGGTCATATCCGCGTCGGCGAGCGACGCTGGATGACCAGGAAACACATCGTGTCCAAGCGTTTCAAGAAGGCTCGCAGCAGCCCTCACCGCAGCCACACAGTCTTCGTGTAGCTCACCTCCCAGAGGCAGGTGGTCGAGCAGGCCGATGCGCAGACGACCGGGGTCGACGCCGAGCTCCTCCGCGAACGGACGCTCCGGCGGCGGCGCAATTGCCGTGTCGCCCACACCGGGGATGGCCACGGCGTCGAGAAGTGTGGCGGTGTCGCGAACAGACCGGCTGACGGCAAAGTCCACACCGAGACCGGTTTCCGGCCGGTGTGGGGCAAGACTGATGCGCCCCTGTGACGGCTTGAGCCCCACCAGGCCACAGCACGATGCCGGGATGCGGATGGATCCGCCGCCATCGGAGGCATGCGCTATCGGCACCATTCCGGCTGCGACCGCGGCCGCCGCTCCCCCGCTGGATCCGCCAGACGTCCGTGATGTGTCCCACGGATTCCGTGTGGCTCCGTACGCGTCGGTCTCGGTCACCGGCAGCGTGCCGAACTCGGGGCTGCTCGACCGCCCAAGCGTGATGAGTCCAGCGTTCTTGAAGTGCTTCACGAGGTCGACGTCGTGATCGGACACGGGCTGGGCGTCGCGAAGCGCCTGGTTGCCGTTCGTCAGCACCTGGCCCTCATAGTGAGCCCACAGATCCTTCAACAGGAAAGGAACACCCGTGAACGGCCCGTCAGGCACCTCTCCCCCGGCCGCAAGCTCGCGAGCGTGCTCGAACCACCGGACGACAACGGCGTTCAAGGCGCCGTCCGCCTCCTCGATGCGTGAAACGGCGGCGTCGACCATCTCCAGGGCCGAAACCTCGCCCGCAGAAACGAGCTCGGCCTGAGCAGTTGCGTCCAGCCATTGGGTGTCTTCTGCGATCGATGCCATGCACCCGTTCTAGCGCACCGGCTTGCGCCAAATCGTTCTCGAAGCGGCCGACTCGTTCTGCAGCGCCACGCCGGCTCCTTAGGAAGTCTGTACATGGCGCTTACCCACCGCTCACCGGGCGTTCGTACCTTGGGGCCATGAGCGCCGTCCACACGCCGATCCACGTTGATCCGGCGGACATACCGGTCCAAGAGGTGACGAGCGCGAGGATCACTGGCATCGACATGGCCCGCGGCATTGCGATGGCGGGGATGGTCATCGTCCACTTCGTTGCGTGGTG
Organism: uncultured Acidimicrobiales bacterium; assembly: GCA_964517125.1. Classification (GTDB taxonomy): domain Bacteria; phylum Actinomycetota; class Acidimicrobiia; order Acidimicrobiales; family SHLQ01; genus SHLQ01. The sequence goes on along the minus strand of CAZFBD010000039.1, from coordinate 34,828 downwards.
GGAGACCGACGGCGCCCTGTCCTCGGCCGCTGAGCTCGTGCGGGGGCGGGCCATGCCGTTGTTCATGCTTCTGGGCGGAGTTGGCGTCACGCTGATGACGACTCGCACCCACACGCCGACCCGAAACCTGCTCATCCGAGCCGTGATGCTGATGGCGCTCGGGTTGTTCCTGACCGAACACGTCGAACGAATCGCCATTGTGCTGCAGTCCTACAGCCTCTTCTTCCTGCTCGCCATCGGGCTGCGAATGGCGCGGTCCACCGTCCTTGCAGCGCTGGTGCCGGCCATCGTTGCGATCGGCGCCGTCACGTATCAGGTCGTGGGTGACCCTCGGGTGCTCACACCGTTCGACAGCCTCTTCACGTCGACGGAAGGCATCCAATCGCTGGTCATCGATGGGTTCTATCCGTTGTTTCCAGTCGGGGCATTCTTCATTGCGGGAATGTGGCTCGGCCGCATCGATCTGAGCTCAGATCGGGTCGCGGCGATCCTCTTCAGCGCCGGGACGATCATTGGCATTGGTGTCTGGGTTGGGGCCAACCGGATCGTCTCCCTGTTCAACGTCCAGACGAGTTTCGGCGGCCGGGCCGGCGACGGAGCATTCCACTGGGGGCGGCTCCTCGACGGCGAGGGGCACTCGGCCATGCCGGCGTGGACAATCAGCGCATTGGGAACCTCAGCAGGTGTTCTGGGGCTTTCGCTGCTCATCTCGCGGCGGGCATCAACACTGACCGCTCCCCTGGTGGCCGTCGGCTCGTTGTCGCTGACCTTCTACGTCTTTCAGTCGTGGGTGACGAACCTGGTTCCCGAAACTGCTCAAACGAGCGCCGCCCGGGAGTGGGCCCACGCGATCGCCGTGTTTGTTGTGTTCACCGCGTTCGCATTGTTGTGGAAGACCAGGTTCCGTTCGGGCCCCCTCGAACGGCTTCTTCGGCTGGGTTCCGGACCCAAGCTGCAGACAAACCGGTAGGCGGCGTACGCCACACCCAGCGGCCGACCCTGCGAACCGGCTAGAACCGGGGCATGCAGGAACACCACTTCGACCTCAGCACCCCCGACGGAGACATGCCCACGTGGGTCATGCACCCCGATGGCGACGGCCCCTTCCCCGTCGTTCTGTTCCTCATGGATGCTCCCGGCATGCGTCAGGAAACGCGGGACATGGCCATGCGCGTCGCCACCAGCGGGTACTGGGTCATCACAAGCCAGCTCTACTACCGCGAGGTCCGCGAGTACTGCCTCTTCGACGAGACGCCCACCAAAGAGACGCTCAAGCACATGTACACCCTCATGAACGGCCTCTCGAACGACATGGTCGACGCCGACACCGCTGCCATGCTTGCCCACGCCGCGACCGATACGCGGGCCGACCCGAGGTCGGTCGGTGTGGTTGGCTACTGCATGAGCGGCCCCTTCGCCGTCTCGGTGGCCGCTGCTCACCCCGACGTGGTTCGGGCCGCTGCGTCCTTCCACGGCGTTGCACTGGCCACGGATCGGCCCGACTCCCCCCACCTTCGGGTCGCCAACACCAACGCCGAGATCTACGTCGCACACGCCGAGCTCGACACCCATATCGAAGCACCCGAGGTCGCCGTGTTCGACGCAGCGCTACAGGACTCCGCGGCAACGGGTTGGGTCGAGACCTTCGATGGCCTGGACCACGGATTCACCTTTCCCACCCGACCGGCCTACGACCGCATCGGCGCAGAGACGCATTGGGAACGGCTGCTCGACCTCTTCGACCGCAACCTGAACACCTGACAAGCCCCGAACGCGACGCTGCCGCACGGGGGAGGGAAACCGTGCGGCAGGAATCGATGTCGACGCACAAGTACGAGCTTGGGAGGGGGACACGAACCAGCTGCGTCGACGAGAACCAGTGAACTTCGCAAAGGTGAGAATCTGGCAAGGGCCACCTTCAGCGAGGGAAAGAATCTGGCCCGATAGTCTCGGCACGTGGATGTTCTCTCCGCTCCCCAGCTGACGATCGATCTGGGCGCCGTCCAACGCAACTACGACACGCTCGACGCCATGGCCGCGGCTCAGGTCGGAGCAGCGATCAAGGCCGACGCCTACGGTCTCGGCATCGGCAAGGTCGCGCCCGCGCTCTGGAGCGCCGGGTGCCGCCAGTTCTTCGCTGCCAGCGTCGCCGAGGGAATCGAAGTTCGGGGACTGCTGCCCGATGCAGACATCAACATCTTCAACGGAGCGATGCCAGGCACCATCGACGAACTGGTCGAACATGACCTCACTCCCCTGCTGATCAGCCTTGCGCAGCTCGACCTCTGGTCGTCGGCCGCCCGCAGCCTCGGACGGAAGCTCCCAGCCGGGCTGCACTTCGATACCGGCATGAGCCGCACCGGTCTGACTGTGACCGAGGCGCAGACCCTCGAGCATGAGGCTCATCGGCTGGCCGGTGTGGACGTTCGCCTCATCCTCAGCCACCTTGCCTGTGCCGACGACCGGACCTCGGATCACCCCGAGCTGCAGCTCAAGCGTTTTGCGGCCATTCGGTCCGCGAACCCGGCCGGAATGGCATCGCTGGCCAATTCGGCGGGCACCCACCGACACACCGACTTCCACTTCGACCTCGTCCGACCCGGCATTTCCCTCTACGGCGGCGCGTGCGTGAACGACGAGCCCAATCCCATGGAACCCGTGGTTGCGCTTCACGCTCCCATCCTGCAGATCGACCATGCCGAACCGGGCCAAACCGTTGGCTACGGAGCCACCTACGAGGTACGCACCGAACGCACACTTGCGGTGATTCCCGTGGGCTACGCCGACGGGTTCCTGCGCTCCGGCTCCAACAGCGGCCACATGCACATCGGCGGGCACCGATGCCCGATCGTCGGACGTGTCTCCATGGACCTCACCGTGTTCGATGTCTCGGCAGTCCCACCCGAACATCTCTGGCTGGGAGCTCCCGTCGAGGTCATCGGCCCAAACCGCCCACTCGACGAGGTTGCCGCCGAGGCCGGAACCATCGGGTACGAACTCCTCACGGAGCTTGGAAGCCGATACGAACGGGTCTACCTGAACGGCTGACGCCAGAGCTCGCACGAATTACGCTCCGGACATGAGCAGAGTTTCAGGAATCGACCCGGCCGAAGCCGACGATCGCACCGCAGCAGTGCTCCACGCGCAGGCGACAACGTGGGGCGCTCCGCTGGCCAACCACCTGGTGTACGCACGCAGGCCAACACTGTTCAAAGGTGCCCGAGGCATGTGGTCAGGACTTGCGCAGTCGGGACTTCTCGACGATCGTCTCGTCGCCCTGGTCAACCGTCGGGTCGCCGCCATCATCGGCTGCGAATTTTGACAGGACATCAACGCTGCCGTGGGCAGCGACGAAGGAGTCACCTACGACCAACTCATGGCGGTCGCTGCAGCTCCGGGCACCCTGGACCGCAGTCTTTTCGACGACCGGACCCTCGTTGCCCTCGACTATGCCGAAGCCATGACCGTCGACGACGTTTCCGACGAGCTGTTCAGCCGGGTCGAAACCGTGTTCGCGACGGATGAAATCGTCGAACTCACGGGTGTCATTGCGTGGGAGAACAGTTCCGCACGGTTCAACCGGGCACTGCGAGTACCCAGCCAGAACCTGTGGAACCCGGGCAACAAGACATGATCAGGCTCCGCCGCACGAGGCCCGAGACGTCATGACCCTCACGAAAGCCCAGGTCCAACAATTTCGGGAGAACGGATGGTTGGCGCCCCTCGACGTGCTCGACCCGGTCGAGGTCGGCACCGTCTTGGCCCAGTACGAGCGTGCCGAAGTCGACCATGCTGAGCATCTTCATGCCGAGAACCGAAACAACGCGCACCTGATCCTGCCGTTCCTTGCAGATTTGGCGAAGGATCCGCGGATCGTCTCGGCGGTATCGGCGCTGGTCGGCACCGACATCACGTTGTGGAGCACCGTGATGTTCGTGAAGGAACCGCACTCGGGGAGCTTCGTCAGCTGGCATCAGGACGCCAAGTACATGGCCCTGTCCCCCGACAACTTCGTCACGGCCTGGCTCGCCCTGACCCCGAGCACACCGGAGAACGGTTGTGTCGCAGTGATTCCCGGCACGCACCACGCCGGGGCACGTCCGCATGAGGACACGTATGGCGAGGACAACATCTTGACCCGCGGTCAGAACGTGCCCGACGTCGACGAGGACGCCGCTGTTGACCTCGTGCTCAGGCCGGGACAGATGTCGCTCCACCACCCCTGGCTCGTGCATGGCTCGCGCCCCAACGCCACGTCGCAACGACGTATCGGGCTCGCTCTGCAGGCGTACCTCGGTGCCGATGTCGTGCCGGAACATGGTGCCCATCACGTGATGCACATTGCCGGGCGGCCGGTTCGGAGCGAGTTCGTCGAGTCCCCGCCTCCCCAACGCGCTGCCGGAGATGTCGAACTGCAGGTCCGGAAGGACGCGAATCAGGCGTTTTCCGATGTCTTGTACCGGGGCGCCGAGATTCGTCGGGCACTATGAGTACATGCTTCCTCTCGACAAGATCCGAGCCGATACCCGAGGCTGCGAAGACGTCGTCCATCTGAACAATGCGGGCAGTTCGCTGCCGTCCAGCGGGGTGGTCGATGCCATGGTGGACTACCTGCGAGCCGAAGAGGTTGGCGGCGGATACGAGACCCAGGGCGCCCGCGCCGAGGACCTCGACGATGTCTACGCTGCGTCGGCCGAGTACCTCGGCTGCTCCACCGACGAGGTCGCCTTCACCGCAAGCGCCTCGGACTCGTGGTGGCGCGCCTTCGCAAGCGTTCCGCTGGCCCCCGGCGACCGCATTCTCGTCGGGAGCAGCGAGTTCCAAACGAACGCGTTCGGATGGCTCCAGGCCCGGGACCGAGGCGTGATCGTCGATGTCGTTCCGAACACCGAGGCCGGCGATCTGGACCTTGCCGCCTTCGATGAGATGTTCGATGAGCGGGTCAAGCTCGTGTCGTTGACGCTCATTTCCATGAGCAACGGTGCCGTCCACCCAGCTGCCGAGGTCGGCACCCGACTGGCGGGGACCGATGCCATCTACCTGCTCGATGCATGCCAGGGGGCTGGCCAGATGCCGCTACCCGTCGCGGAGCTTGGGTGCGACTTCCTGAACTACACCGGGCGCAAGTTCATGCGCGGCCCACGTGGCACCGGGATCCTCTACGCCCGAGCCGACACGATCGATCGCCTCGGGCCACCGATCTTCGTCGACGGCCGTTCGGCCACGTGGGACGAAACAAACACGTGGCAGCCCGAGAGCTCGGCGGCACGGTTCGAGTTCGGCGAACAGAACTACGCCGGCAAAGTGGGACTGGCCGTCGCCACCAGGTACCTGTTGGAGCTTGGCGTCGATGCCGTCCACGAACGGGTCACCGGGCTCGCTGAGCTTCTTCGTGGAGAGCTGGAGGCCATCGAGCAGGTCACGGTTCAGGACCAGGGCAGCGTGCGGTCGGGAATCGTCACGTTCACCGTCGACGGCGGCGACCTGAACGATCTGCAGTCGCATCTGCATGCACGGGGTATCAACGTGTCGGCGCCCGGTCAGGCCAACGCACAGTTCGACCTTGGCGGCCGAGGGATCCCCCAGGTGATCCGGGCTGGCGTGCACTACTTCAACACCGAGGCCGAGCTCGGGCGTCTGTGCGACGAGACGGCGGCGTGGGCCGTCCAACGCGGCTGATTCACGGTTCATCCACCGCAGATCCACAGGCACAGCGAGATTTCCACAACATCATCCTCTTGCTCCCCACAGGCCACATTGCTCACACTGGGAACACGAACAACACGACCCTTCCGGAGGACACCATGGCCGCATTCGCAATCGAGCTCTCCAGCGACCGGATCGAACTCGTCGAAGGTGTCGATGCCTACCAACAGGAAGGCCCCCTGACCACCTTCTTCGCGGTCGAATCCCAACGACTCGTGATCGACTCCTGGTCGACCCGGGTGGCCTCGTTCCGGACCGCCGACATCGTGACCGTCCGCAGAGCCTGAACCCGTTGGGTGAAACTCCCCGATTCGACAGATTGTTGCAACACCTGAACATCGCCAGGCGTCGGACCTGTACGTGGCGGCGATCAGGAGACATCCACCATGGCAGTTCATCTTCGAGGCATCGGCATCCTTTTGGGGTGTGTCGTCGCGGTGGCGCTTCTCACGAACGCCTTTCTGCATCATCTGGCGCAGATCGGCTGAGCCACATTGTGGCCGTTTGGCCGCGCAACTCGCTCACAGTGACCGGCCAGCACCACGAGCAAACTCCACGAACAGCGCCATCAGCGGCCACCAAGAAATCGATCGCCCGATTGGGTGGCGAGCTGGTGCAACACGCAAGACTGCGGCCATGGTTGCAGCCGGCGAACTGCTGATCGCCACTCCGGGAATGCACGACGGGACCTTCGACAGGACCGTCATCTTCCTGCTGGACCACAACGAAGAAGGTTCCATGGGGCTGGTGTTGAACCGCCCGAGCGGCATCGCCGTCACCGATGCCCTCCCCCGCATGGCCCCGGTGGCGAACCCTGCAGAGCTGTACCTGGGCGGCCCGGTCGAGGAGGGAACCGCCCTCATCCTCGCCGAGCCGATCGACCCCGCCCTGCCCGACATGCACTACATGAGCGACGGCGTTGGCCTGTTCGACATGGCCAGCCCCGACGATGTCGATTCGTCCCGACTCGCCCGGGCCCGCGTGTTCTCCGGGTACGCCGGTTGGGGACCGCGCCAGCTCGAATCAGAACTTCGCACCGGAGCCTGGATCACAGCCTCCACCGAACCGTCGGATCTCTGGAACGAAAGCGACGACGCCATGTGGGCCAAGGTGCTTCGGCGACAGGGGGGGCTCACTCGGTTCCTCGCCACCTACCCCGATCAGCCCTGGCTCAACTGACGCTGCAGTTCAACCCTTCAGGTTGATGTCCCACAAGACCTGTTGCAGTGCGGCGTCTGCGGTGACAGCAGCGAACGCCTGCGGACGCTCTGGGCTGATGCACGACGCGAGCGGGTTCAGGACGGTCCAGCCTGTCGGGTGACAGAACTGCACCATGCTGATGCGTTCCACCGGGTTCTCGGGATCGGCAACCACCCGGTGAATGCCGGTTGGGATGACGCCGTTGGTGATGCGCTCCAACATCATTCCGGTGTTGATGATCATGTGACCGGCGGGAGGCGCTGCGTCCATCCACCCGTCGCCGTCCTGCACTTCGAGCCCCTTGGCGGTCGCCCGTGGCAACGCGGTGATGAGGTTGATGTCCCCATGGGCGTCGGCCCACACGTGTTCGCCCGATGGGGCGTCGACCATGGACGGATACCGGATTGCCCGGCTGAGGGTGGGCCCGTCCTTGGTCATCTCGTCGAAGAAGTTCTCGTGGCAGCCGATGCCCACAGCGATGATGCGAAGGAACCGTCGCTGGATGTCGGCCAGCCGGCGATGGAACTCGTTCAGTGCGTCGGTAATGCCGGGAACGGTCTGTTCGGGAAGGACCTGTTCGGTGTACTGGTACGGATACGCACGACGCAGCGGGTGCTCCTCCGGGAGTGCGATCTTCCAGTTGAGCATTTCCTTCCAGTCCGGCAGCTCGGCGCCAGCAGCGGTCTCCACGAGCAATCCCGTGTAACCGGTCTGGCCGAACGTTCCGGGAGCGTGCGACTTTTCCTTTTCTTCGCGTGGCGCGGAAAAGAACTCGTCGAGCATGCCGTAGACCTCGTCGATCATGCCCTCATCGAGATCGTGGGCGGTGTAGACGAAGCCACTCTTGAGGCTTCGTGAGACACCGTCGACGACAGCTGCACGTTCGGCCTGCGAGCCCGTCTCGAACCGGAGAAGATCAACATCGAGAATTTCGTTGCTCATGCCTGCGACTCTACGCGACCCCGAACACTCACCACTACCGAACAATTGTTCGATAGAGTGTCGTGCATGACGGTCCTCCCCCTCACCCTGTTCGGTATGGCTGAACCCGCAGTCTCCTCCCGCTGGGCGCCCGATCGCATCCGGCTCGACGAATGCTGTTGGGTCGACATCGCCCGTGGCTTCCTCGACGGCGCCGACGAGCTACTTGCGCGTCTCGAAGACACCATGGAGTGGCACCGGGGCCGACGACTCATGTACGGCACCTGGTTCGACGAGCCCCGCCACACGGGCCTCCATGCACGTGCCGGACATGAACTCCCCAGTGCCATCCAGCACATCCGGGCCGAGCTCACCAGCCACTACGACCGGGCGTTCACCGGCCTGTTCTGCAACTACTACCGCAGTGGGTCCGATGGGGTCGCCTGGCACGCAGATCGCATCGGACGAACCGAAATCGATCCGTTGGTCGCCATCGTGAGCCTGGGCGGACCCAGAACGTTCCTCATGCGACCGTTCGGCGGCGGCGACTCCGAACGGTTCACCCTGCATTCGGGCGACCTGCTCATCATGGGAGGTGCGTCGCAGCACCATTGGGAGCACGCCGTGCCGAAGTGCGAACACGCTGCCCCACGCATCAGCGTGACCATGCGGGCCGGTGGGGAACTCCTCAGCTCGTCAACGCCGGGAGACCTGCCTGTCGGCGGGCCTGCTCAACCCTGATCTCGGCCCGCAGCGCATCGATCTCGGCGCCGATCAGGATCGCAAGTGCCGACAGCTGCAGCCACAGCAGCACCACGATGATGCCGGCCAGGGCTCCGTACGTTTCGTTGTACGAGCCGAAGTTTCGGACGAACACCCCGAAGCCCCAGCTGAGGGCGACGAACAGCACCGTGCCGACGATTGCCCCGATGGAGATCGAGTCACGTTTGCCGCCCGGAAGCAGCTCGATCGAGGCGTTCACGACCGAGGTGGGCCCCACGCGGTAGAGCACGGTCAGGCCAAACGCCATCAACAGGCCCAATCCGACAAAGCGGGCCACATTGATCAGGCCTCGTAGCGCACCGCTGTCCACCCAGTTTTCGAGTTGCGCCGGAATGATCGTCATGGTCACGACCATCGCTCCAAGCAGGATGATGGCCCCAAGGAGCAGGCTGATCGCGAGCAGGCGTTTCGCAAGAAAGTTCCGTGCCTCCTCCCGGTCAAAGACCACGTTCAACGCGGCCATGAGGTTCCCGATGGCACCGGAGGCAGAGAAGACGGCCAGGGCGACGCCAACGACGGCCGCGATCCCCACACCCGATCCCTCGCTCGCAGCGATGCTGTCCAGCTGCGACACCAGGAACTCGCGTGTTTCGTCGGGGGCGGCCTCAAGTGCCGATTCCGCTTCGCTGATGAGATCGTCGGGATCCGCAACGAGACTCGTGATCGAGACGGTGGCAACCAGGGCGGGAACCAGCGCAACAAAACCGAAGAACGCAATCGCCGCTGCGAAAATGGGAACGTGATGACCGGTGATCCGGTTCTTCAACCGCACCAGGAATCCTGGCGGGGCGGAAGCGTCTTCGGGGGGTTTTCTGGCCATGGTTGAGCGTGCACCTCCACGTGCGGCGAGCCGACTACGGTCTGCTGCGTGACGCAGTTTGTCTTTGGTGTGGACCTCGACGGCGTCTGTGGTGATTACACCACAGCCTTCAGGTCAATTGTCGCAACCGAGCTCGGAATTCCCGAGAGTGAACTTCCCGACGAACGGTCGTGGGACTTCAACGAGTGGAATCTGGAGCGGGCCGGTGGCTTTGAACGGCTGCATGCCATGGCGGTGGCCGAGCATCACATGTTCGCCACGATGCCCCCAATTGAGGAGGCGGCCGACACGCTCTGGCGTCTGTCCGATGCTGGCATCTGGATTCGCGTCATCACGCACAGGCTCTACGTGAACTGGGGTCACGCCCAAGCCGTGGCCGACACCGTCACCTGGCTCGACGAGCATCGCATCCCCTACCGGGACATCTGTTTTCTGGGAAACAAGCCCGACGTCGGCGCCGACGTGTACGTCGACGACGGTCCGCACAACATCATCGAGCTGCGTCGGGCCGGCCACGAGGCCATCGTCTTCGACCAGCCGTACAACACCCACCTCGGTGGTCTGCGAGCCCACGGCTGGGCCGAAGTCGAAGAAATCGTGATGGATCTTGCTGCTGAACGGCTGGGCTCGATGCAGCCCCAGCTGCCCGGTGTCGACGCTGGCGCCGACCGGCTCGATCGCCGTCGCGACGAGTCGGCCGACTGAGTCGAGACCGCTAGCGATGGGCCAGGCGGGCCCGGGCAGGGTCGAGATCGTTCGGGTTTGTCACACCGATCCACTCTTCTGAGGACTCGGGGACGACCACCGTGAGATCACCGCTTGCACGAAGGCGATCGACGACATCGGGAAGCAGGTACTCGGTCTTGGGTTGATCACCGAATTCGCTGTGGAATTCTTCCCACTGCTGAGCCAGGTGCGGGAACAGCGACTGCGGGAACGCGAACATGTTCATGGACACCGGTGTGGTGGGTGTGAGCTCGCCGGCGGGGTCTTCGGACCGGATGACGCCATCGTCGCCCATGGCGATGCCGTGCGTCTCGGTGATCGAACCGAGCACACCATCGGCCACCTCGCAGACACCGCGAGACACGGCGCCTTCGCGTGGCAGCGTCTTTGCACACTCAAAGGCCACCAATGCAGCCACGCCAGAGTCGTTGGCGGCCACGGCGTCGGCAGCGAGTTGGAACGATGACGGGCCGTAGTAGTCGTCGGCGTTCACGACGATGAACGAGCCGTTGACCACCGGGGCTGCCGAGAGAACGGCATGTGCGGTTCCCCACGGCTTTTCGCGGCGTGGGCCAAGGTCGTCCTGACGAACCAGGACAAAGCCTTCGGTGGAGCCGTATTGGCGCTCAAGGTGCGCTCGCACATCGGCTTCGATGTCGCTGCGAATGATGAGCACGACCTGATGGCAGCCAGCGGCGCGTCCGTCCTGAATGGCGAAGTCCAGAAAGGCTTCGCCGTTCGGTCCAACTTCGACCAACTGCTTCGTTCCACCGAAGCGGCTGCCCAGGCCAGCGGCCATGATGACAAGAGAAAGATCCATGTCTCATTCGTAGTGCACGGTTCGCGCCAAGTGTGGGAACAAACGTGTCGAAGTTGTCACGAAACGGACGGGTCAGAGGGCTAGGGTCGCCACGTGGAAATCGAAGCAGTCGTGACCGATCTCGATGGCACGTTCTGGGGCACCGACATGTCGGTTCACCCCGAAACTCTGCAGGCGGTGGAAGCCTTCGATGCGGCCGGCATTCCGTTGCTGGTGGCCACCGGACGACGGGCACAGGGCACCCTCCTGGGGTTGCTTCCTGCTGGGCTCGGGAACCGGCCCGCAATCATGATGAACGGTGCGCTCGCCCGTGAACGCGTCGATGGCGAGTCGTTCCTCACCGAAGCAATGTCGAGCGACGATGTCGCCTCGGTCATCGAAGCGTTCGGTGCCGTTGACCTGGAGCCGCTCGCCTACATCGATCATCCGTCCCACGACCTGATCGCCGGCGCTCGCCCGTCTGCTGGCGACGACTACCTTGGCCGCGCCGTTGGCGTACGCCATGTGCCCGATCTGCAGGAAGCCCTTTCGTCCGAAGCCGTCATTGGCTTCGGGGCTTTCGGGTTCGCCAAAGAGTTGCTTCAACCCCTGGCGGACACCATCAACGAGCAGGGCTGGGCCAACGCCCTGCTCGGCCAATCCCTGATCGAGGGCGGTTGGGGAATCATGTTGCAAGCGTCGGGAATCGACAAGCAGACGGGAATCGAAGCCTGGTGTGCCCGAAACGGCATCGACCCCACCAAACTCGCCGTGGCCGGCGACGGCGGCAACGACGAACTCATGTTGCAGCACGCCAAGATCGCCATCGTCCCCAACAATGCCCCCGACGAGATCCGCGCACTTGCCGACGTCGAGATCGACCCCAACGAGGCGGGCGGCTGGAAGTCCGTTCCGGGAATCCTCGGCCTGTAGTCTCCGGACATGGCAACTCTTGGATTCATCGGACTCGGCGTCATGGGCTATCCCATGGCCGGTCACCTGGTCGCGGCCGGTCACTCGGTCACCGTCTACAACCGAACCACCTCGGTCGCAGAGCGTTTCGTCGCTGAACACGCCGGCTCGCAGATGGCGACAACACCGGCCGGTGCCGCTGCCGACGCGGACGTCGTGTTCCTGATCGTCGGCAACGACAACAGCGTTCGTTCCGTGGCGCTGGGCGCCGACGGAGCCCTGTCCTCGATGAGCGAAGGCGCCATCCTCGTCGACCACACCACAGCGTCGGCCGACGTTGCGCTTGAACTCGGCGAAGCCGCAGCCGCTTCCGGAGTCGCCGTGATCGACGCGCCGGTCTCCGGCGGGGAATCCGGAGCACAGAACGGCGTGTTGACGGTCATGTGTGGAGGCGAACAGGCAGCATTCGACCAGGTGGAACCGCTCATGGCGGCCTACTCGGGAACGCGCACGCTCATCGGCCCGCTCGGCCACGGGCAGAAGACCAAAATGGTCAACCAGATCGCAATCGCCGGGTTGTTGCAAGGCCTCTCCGAAGCGCTGCAGTTCGGCTCGACCGCCGGCCTGGACATGGAGAAGGTTCTCGCAACCATCTCCGCCGGAGCAGCTGGCTCCTGGCAGATGACCAACCGCGGGCAGACCATGGTCGACGACAAGTTCGACTTCGGCTTCGCCATCGAATGGATGATCAAGGACCTGGGCATCGCCCTGACCGAGGCAGATCGCATCGGGGCACCAGCTCCGATCGCCCAGCAGGTCGCCGGGTTCTACGACGAACTGCACGCAGCGGGCGAGGCCCGCAGCGACACCAGCGTGCTCATCCGTCGCCTTCGCTGAACACTCCCCTTCCACCGAACGGACCTTTGCAATGACCCATTTCGACCTCATGATCATCGGCACGGGTTCGGGCAACATGCTCGTGAACCCCGACTTCGATGACAAGAAGATTGCCCTCGTCGAACGCAGCGAATTCGGCGGAACCTGCCTGAACAAGGGCTGCATTCCATCGAAGATGTTCGTGTACGCAGCCGAGCTCGCCGAACTTGCTGCGGACAAGGGACCAACGCTGGGCGTGCACACCAGCTATGCGGGCGCCGACTGGCCGGCCATCCGTGACCGGGTGTTCAGCCGGATCGACCCCATCGCCATCGGCGGCGAGGACTACCGCACGAACTCCGACGAGCAACAGCACGTGACCGTGTTCAAGGGCTCCGGACGCTTCTCCGGCGATCACGAGCTCACGATCGACATGAATGACGGCTCCACCGAAACCATCACGGCCGACGAGATCGTGCTCGCTGCGGGCGCTCGTATCACCGTCCCACCCGTGATCGCCGACTCCAACGTGAACTACCTCACGTCCGACACGATCATGCGGATCGACGCGCTGCCCGAGCATCTGATCGTTCTCGGTGGCGGGTACATCGGTGCCGAGCTGGGCAATGTGTTCGGGTCGCTTGGCTCCAAGGTCACGATTCTCAACCGCAGCTCCGTCCTGCTCCGTCGTGAAGACCCCGACATCAGCTCCCGCTTCACCGAGGCATACGCCAAGAAGTTCGACGTCGTCGTGAACGCTGCGCTCACCGGTGCCGAACAGGACGGCGACACGATCACCGTGCACGCCGATGTCGACGGAGTCCCCACGTCGTTCAGCGGCGATGCCCTGCTTGTCGCCACCGGCAGAATCCCGAACGGCGATGAGCTGAACGTCGGCGCAACTGGCGTGGAACTCGACGATTCGGGGTACGTGGTCACCGACGAGCAGATGCGGACGAACGTGCCCGGAATCTGGGCCCTCGGCGACATCACGAACCCAGCACAGCTGAAGCACACGGCCAATGCCGAGGGCCGGGTGGTTGCTCACAATCTGAAGCATCCCGATGACCTCCGCTCCATTGACCGCCGTGTCACGCCCCATGCGGTGTTCGGCCATCCGCAGGTTGCGGCCGCTGGCCTCACGGAACCCGAAGCGATCGCAGCTGGGCACAACATCGTCACCGTGGTTCGCCCGTACGGCGACGCGGCCTACGGCTGGGCCATGGAGGATCAGGACAGTGTCTGCAAGCTCGTGGCCGACGCCGACTCGCGTCTGCTTCTGGGTGCGCACATCATCGGACCGCAGGCGTCCACGCTGATCCAACAGCTGATCCAGGGAATGGCCTTCGGGCAGACCGTGGACGAAATGGCGACGGGCCAGCTCTACATCCATCCAGCGCTCACCGAGGTCGTCGAGCAGGCGTTGCTCGACCTCTGACGTGACTGGCAGCGTGGACTCCACCTGGGGAATCGTCCTCGCTGGCGGCTCCGGTGCCAGATTCGGGGCACACAAGCAGTTCGAGCTGCTCGGTGACGAGCGGCTGATCGACAGGGTTGTTCGGGTGGCGTCCGACGCCTGCGATGGCCTCATTCTGGTCCTGCCGGCAGGCGTGGCCTGGGACGGCCAACCGGTGGCCGAGGTGGTCGAAGGTGGGAACTCGCACGCAGCGTCCACCAGAGCCGGTCTGGCAGCGCTTCCCGCCGAGGCAAACATCGTCGTGATCACTGCCCCCAGCCATCCGCTCATCAGCCCGCAGCTCTACGGGCTGGCCATCGCAGCCATCACCGATGGCGTCGACGCCGCAGCGCCGCTTCTCCCGGTCGCCGACGCTGTCAAGACCGTCGGCCCGGAGGGTGTCCGAACGCTCACATCGCCAGGCAGACCCCATCTGGCACAGCTGCCATTTGCGTTCCGACGGTCGACCCTCGACCGCGCCGTTGCGGCCCAACCCGACTTCGTCGAAGAGCTCGAAGCAATCGAAGCACTCGGCGGCACCGTCGCCGCTGTACCCGGAGATCCCGAAAATGTGCACGTGACGACACCAGCAGACCTGGAAATCGTTCGCCGCCTCAGCAGAACGCGCTGAGCAATTCGGCCCATAGGCCCACTGATTGTCCTGCCGACTGTAATTCGGACGGACACATCCAGAGGAAGCCTGCCATATGGGACTGAATCCCTTTTCAGATCCGAAAGAAGTCGAGGAAGCCGAACAGCGTCGCGCGTCTGCTTCCCGCCAGATCACGTCGATTCGTCGACGCATCTTCTCTCGCGTTCTGCCATTGCTCGTTGTACCGATCCTGCTTCTCGGTTTGCTTGCGGTCGCCGCTATCGCGCTCATCCAGGCAAGAACGGACGCTGCTGTTGAAGTGGCCGAGGTCGCCATCACCGAACAGGTGGTGGAGGCCGCAGTGGAGCGCTCATCGGACTCTGCGTCCCGTGAGCTCGCCGAATACGTCTCCGACTGGGTCCAGGACGTCGAGATCCTCTCCAGGCGTGAAGACGTCGGACTCGTGGTCTCCGAAGGCACCAACGAGGTCGCTGCCCGAGGCCTCGAGGACGTCGCCACCGCCGAGGAACTGGATGAAGCGCTGAGCGGTACCTCTCCGCTCACCGGACAGCTGCTCGTTCGTTCGCTGCAGGCCGACCTCGCAGACGACTTCGGCGAACCCGTCGTCACCCTCATTTCTCGTCAGGGCATCGAGGTCGCAACGAGCACCGAAGATGCTCAACCGGTGCTGGTCCGCGACAACGCCTGGTTCATCGAGACGATGGAAACCGGAAGCTCGTTCGTCGGTCTGGATACCACTGGAGACGTGCCGGCGATGATCTTCACCGCCAGGTCCGAATTGTTCTCCTCGTCGAACGTCGTTGGAGCGGTGCAGGTTCGCTTGCCGGTCTCCAGCCTGCAGAACGTCCTCGACCAGGCGATCACCGACTCCGGCGACAACATCGAGGCCGTGCTTCTCGACCGGGCGACCTCCATGCTGCTGGCTGACACCGAGAGCAACCACGACCCCGCGATTCTGTTCAGCTCCGCAATGGTTCAGAGCTCCGAGGTGTTGGAGCTGAACCTGATGAGTGAGGGCACCTTTGAGGGCTCACAGTCGCTCTTCGCTGCTCGAAACATCACCGTGGACGAACTCGGCACCGACCTTCGCTGGCTGGTGCAGACCCGCCAGCCGATCGACGTCGCAACGGCTTCGCTCGAGAACATCCGTTCCGTGAGTGCCGATGCCGCTCAGTCCCGAGACCTCGTCTTCGTTCTGCTGCTTGCGCTCCTGTTCGTGGTGTTGGTGGTTGGTTATGCGTCTGCACGAGGCATCGCCGCCCGAATCACCGATCCGCTGACCCAGCTGTCCGATCAGGCCCAGGATGTCGCCGCGGCAGGTATCCCGGCTGTGGTGGAAGCAGCGAAGAACTCCGATGAAGAACTGCCGACGCTTCCGCCGTTCGAGGTGCAGACGAACGATGAGCTCTCGCTCCTCGCAGACTCGCTGAACGTCATGCAGGACGCCGCCGTGGACCTCGCATCTGGTCAGGTGCAGCTGCGTCGTCAGAACGTGTCTCGAACGTTCGTCTCGCTCGGACGTCGAAACCAGAACCTGCTGAACCGTCAGCTCGAGTTCATTGACGAGCTGGAGCGGTCCGAGTCCGACCCGGACACGCTGCAGAACCTCTTCCGCCTCGACCACCTTGCGACTCGTATGCGCCGCAACGCAGAGAACCTGCTGGTGCTGGCCGGCGAGCAGACCCCTCGACGCTGGGTCAAGCCCATTGCGATTCGTGACGTGCTGCGAGCTGCTGCGTCCGAGATCGGCGACTACCAACGTGTACGCATCGGCGACATCGATGCAATCACGGTCTCCGGTGGTCTCGCAACCGACCTTTCGCACCTTCTCGCCGAGTTGCTCGAGAACGCTGGTTCGTTCTCGCCCCCCAACTCACCCATCGATGTGCTCGGTCAGCTCACCCCCACCCACTACCGCCTGGCGATCATCGATCAGGGCATCGGTATGGACGAAGACTCGTTGGCCCAGGCCAACCAGCGCCTCGCAAACCCGGTTGATTTCTCCGACGCTCCGTCGGCGTACCTGGGCTTGTTCGTGGTCGGGCACCTTGCGCGACAGCTCAATATTCGTGTCCGCCTTGCCCGAAGCGAGAGCCCGGGAACCGCAGGAACCGGTTCGGGCACCATTGCCTTCATCGACCTCCCTGTCGAGGTGCTGTCCACCGACGCACCGACCCCTGTCGTGCTCCCCCGGGACGTCGACAAGGCCGCTCCGGTCGCCGAACAGCCACCTGCAGCGGCAGCAGCACCTGTCGCCGAACAGCCTCCTGCAGCAGTAGCGCCGGCTCCACAGCCTGCACCCGTGTCTGCGGCCGAACGACCGACGGAACACACCGCTGCAGGCTTCCCGAAGCGTGTCGCCCCCATGGTGGCCGGACAGCCAGCAGAGCCTCTGGAACCACCAGCGGTCACATCTGCCGGATTCCCCAAGCGTCGTTCCGGCGCCGGGTCCGCAACTGAAGAGACGACGGCCGCCGGATTCCCCAAGCGTCGTTCGAGCAGCGCCGCCACTCCACCGCCGATGCCCGAACCCGAAACGGCTGCGCCGGTCAAGCGCTCTGCTGACGAGGTCTCCAGCTCGCTGCGGAGCTTCAGAGCAGCTGTCGCCCGTGGCCGTGCCGAAGCAGGAGTGCCCGGTTCCGAGCCCGCTCCGGCTCAGGCCGCACCCCAGCCACCGACCGCAGTTGCGCCTGCACCGGTCCCACCTCCGATCAACCCTGTGGTGCCATCGGCCCCCACCAACAATCAAGTTCAGACCCCTGACTCGCCGAGGAGTGAGTGATGACCGTTTCAAATGAAGCCCAGAATTTTGCGTGGCTCCTGTCACGCTTTGCCCAGGAGACTGCAGGAGTCCGGGAAGCGGTTGCGGTTTCGGCCGACGGCCTGCTCCTGGCTTCGTCAGCGGGGATCGACACCAGCGGTGTCGATCAGTTCGCTGCGATCGCTGCGGGTCTCACGAGCCTGACCAAGGGGGCCGCCGACTGTCTCGGTTGTGGCGTCGTTGACCAGGTCGTCGTGGAGATGACCGGTGGCAACCTGTTCGTGATGTCGATGGGCCACGGCGCATCGCTCGCGGTGCTCTGCCAGCAGGGCGCCGACATTGCTCAGGTCGCCTACGAAATGACGCTGCTGGCCGAACGTGCCGGCGCTGCGCTCTCGCCTGAGCTCATCAGCGAACTCAAGAACGTCCTGACCGTCTGATTCATCCATCCGTCTACGTACCAAGGAACGACAATGGGCTTCGACAGTGAAGCAGAACAACTCATCGAAGAGGGGCCGATGGCGCGGCCGTACTTTCTCACGGGTGGGCGGACCCGAAGCGACGCTGGAGAGCTCGCGGTGGAGGCAATGGTGGCTGCGGCTCCCGATTCGTTGCCTCCTGAGGACGCAGAACTGCGTGCAATTCATGAGTTGTGCAAGACCCCAAACTCCATCGCCGAGATTTCAGCAAAGCGTTCGCTGCCTCTCGGTGTGGCTCGTGTACTCGTGGCCGACCTCTGGGGGTCTGGCTCACTCGAGGTGCTCGAGACAACCCGTTCCGACGACATCGCAATTGTGAGGAGGTTGCTCGATGGCATTCGCAACCGATAGTCCAGCTCCCCGTCCCGTTTCCGCCAAAATCGTCGTCTCTGGCGGCTTTGGCGTCGGCAAGACCACCTTCGTTGCGGCGGTCTCAGAGATCGCGCCGTTGCGCACCGAAGCGCAGATGACCAGCGCAGCGACTGGCGTCGACGACGCCACGTTCGTGCAGGAGAAGACGGCAACCACGGTCGCCATGGACTTTGGCAAGATCACGGTCGAGGCCGGCTTGGTTCTCTACGTCTTCGGCACCCCTGGACAGGACCGCTTCGGGTTCATGTGGAACGACATCACTGAAGGCGCGCTTGGTGCCCTCGTCCTTGTCGACACCCGGCGTCTCGACGAGTGCTTCAACGCCATCGACTACTTCGAGTCTCGGAACATCCCGTTCGTTGTGGGCATGAACCAGTTCGACGGTGCCCCGATGCACGAAGAGGCCGACATCCGCGAAGCGCTGGATCTGAATCCCTCCGTGCCTATCGTGCGCACGGACGCTCGACAGCCGCAGCATGCAATCGACACCCTCGTGCAGCTCCTGGCCCACATTCTGGAGACGCTCGCTGCCGGAGCTGCGCCTCAGCCGGTCCTCCGCGACGCACCGGTCGTGACCACCGACATGCGAGAGCGCGCTGCGAATGCGCTTGCGTCTGAGCGAGCGGTCTGATCTTCGTCAGCCTTCCTGGCCGATAGCCTCTCAACGTGGCCAATTCGTTCGGGACGATCTTCTCCATATCCACCTTTGGTGAGAGCCACGGTGGCGGTGTGGGCGTTGTCATCGACGGCTGCCCGGCGCGCCTCCCGATCGTCATCGAAGACATCCAGGCCGAACTCGATCGCCGACGCCCGGGGCAGAGCCGACTGGTCACCCAGCGCGACGAGACCGACCAGGTCGAAATTCTGTCGGGTGTCAGCGAGGGTCTCGCAACCGGGGCCCCGATCGCGCTCCTCGTCCGCAACGCCGACGCTCGCTCCGGGGCCTACGACCACCTGCGCGAGCTCTACCGTCCGTCGCATGCCGACTTCACCTATGACGCGAAGTTCGGCATACGCACCTGGCAGGGTGGCGGCAGGTCCAGTGCCCGCGAAACCATCGGTCGTGTCGCCGCTGGCGCCATCGCCTCTCGAATCCTGCACGAGGTCGCAGCCCGGGCCGATCGCGCCACCCCAGAGATCGTCAGTTGGGTCGACCAGGTCCATGCGGTCGCGGCAAAGGTCGATTCGTCCACCGTTTCCCGTGCCGATGTCGAGGCCGACGACACCCGCTGCCCGGACCCCGACGCAGCAAAGCTCATGACGAGCGCAATCGAGCAGGCACGTCGCGATGGCGACTCGCTCGGCGGATCGGTGCGGGCGGTTGTTCGCAACATGCCCACCGGCCTGGGAGAACCTGTCTTCGACCGTCTCGAGGCGGACCTCGCGAAGGCCATGTTGTCGCTGCCCGCCACCAAGGGGTTCGAGGTCGGGAGCGGCTTCGACAGCGTCACGATGACCGGGCGGACCCACAACGATCCGTTCGTTCCCGGGCCCGATGGTCCGCAGACCACATCGAACCATTCGGGTGGTGTTCAGGGCGGGATCTCCAACGGTTCCGACCTGACGATGCGCATTGCGTTCAAACCCACCGCGACGATCTCTTCGGAACAGCAGACCGTGACCCGTTCGGGAGAGTCGGTCACCCTTGCGGCCAAGGGACGCCACGACCCGTGTGTGCTCCCCCGTGCTGTTCCCATGGTCGACGCCATGATTTCCCTGGTTCTTGCCGACCACACGCTTCGGCAACTCCGCAACACCATCCTGTAGCGACATCTGGCGTGCCAGAGTCCGCATGAGTCAGTCGAACGATGTGATCACGACTGTCTGTGTGCCATTCTCGGAGCAGGAAAGGTGGTTCCCATGATTCGTTTCGCTCCCGGACTGTTCGGCGTTGTGCTCTTTGCACTGTGGATTTGGGCGGTGCTCGATGTCATCTCGACCGATCGGGTGCTCGTTCGCAACCTCGAGAAGAACATCTGGCTCATGCTCGTCATCTTCGTCCCCACGGTTGGTGCCGTCGCATGGCTTGCGGTTGGCCGGCCGGTCAACGCTGGCTTCTCCCCCGGCTCCACGGCAGTCCGTCAGGCGCCATCCAACCGGGAAGCAGCTCCGCGCGGACCCGAGGACCGGGCCGATTGGCCGATATCCAACCGGTCGGCTTCCGAGTCGAACGCTGCGAAGGAGCGCCGCCTGCTCGAGTGGGAAGCAGAGCTCAAGAAACGCGAGTCGAACCTCGACGACGACGCCTGACCATCGGTTCGCGCACCATGCGCGTGCTCTCGCCGTGGATCAGGTGCCTGAAGCAGAGACGTGCTGCCAATCCTTGGCGCTGCTCCAGTCGCCTCCCCAGCCCCAGCCAATGGCTTTGAACGCTTCAACCGCTGGTTCGCCTGCGTAGAGCCCGCCCTTGGCCCGCTGGGTGCGGTCGACGAACGCTGCGCCCTCAGGAGGCAGCACGGTGTCGCCGGATACGTAGGGATTCACGAGCGGGTTGATGTCGATTGCAGCGCCGAAGGCATGGTTCGACCACACGCCCGGCTTCCAGGCAACCTCTCGACAGTTGAACGCCGACGTGTTGTTCGCTGCCATCGACAGGTCGTCGTCGGCCTCGTAGAGATCCACCAGCTCCATCCGCTCGATCGGGAACTGTTGCTCGAAGAGGGCGGCGAACGCGGTCACCACGTCCTCGGCGTGTTCGGCGTGCACGACGAGCTCGCCGGTGGTCACGCGGTCGTCGAAGTTCCAATGTGTGAGTTCCAGGAGGCGAAGGTCCTCGAGACCGACCGGGCACCCTTCCCTCCATGATTTGGAGAGCCGGGGAGCGATTTCGTCATCGATCTCCAGAATCCGACTCGTGAACGACGGCGCCGGAGGCTCGGTGGTCGTTGTTGTCGTCGTACTGGTCGTCGTGGTTGTCGTCGTGGTTGTCGTCGAGCTGGTGGTGGTTGCCAGCGCCGTTGACGTGGTGGTTTCCACCACTGTGGATGAGACCGCTGCGCTCGCCGTTGTCGTTGTGGTTCCGGCGGCGGCGTCGTCCTCAAGTGACGGATCGTCGCTTGCACAGGCGGCCAGGGCCGCAGCGATGACCAGCGGTGCGAGTCTTCGGATCAGTTGGCTGCCGCCTGCGGCGCCGAGTCCATGGACATGTCGATGGACTCGTTTGCGGGGAAGAGCTGAATCGCTGCGTCGAGCTCTTCCTTCACACCGGACAGCGGAAGGATGTTCAGCACGCCCTGGCCGCTTTGCAGGAGGTCGACGATTTCTTCGCCGCTCCGGACAAGCACTGGCTGCGAGCCGTTGACCACCAGGTTGGCGGTTGCGATGTCTTCACCGAGTTCGTCCTGCAGGTAGTCGAACACCTCGCGGACCTGCTCAAGTCGGATGCCCGAATCCAGCAGGTTCTTGACCACCTTCAGTTCCAGGAGGTTCCGGTACGAATACCGACGACGCGAACCGCTGCCTGCAGCGTCCGTGATGCTCGGCCGGATGAGGTCGGTGCGTGCCCAGTAGTCGAGCTGTCGGTACGTGATGCCGACGATCTCTGCTGTGGCCTTGCCGCTGTAGCCGTTGTCCATCGTGCGTCTCCTGCGTTGTAATTATCGGTGATGTAATTACGCAGGCGTCATCCTAGGAAAGGTCACGCGCGTGGTCAACGACCCTCTGTGGTTCTCTTCGCGCGAACCGCGCGAAGAACGGACGAACTGGCGGGCCTGCGATCAGGCGAAGTCTTCGGGATTCACGCTGTCGATGAAGTCCTTGAACTCCTCGACGACGATCTCGTCCTCGGCCTCTGGCTCCGGTTCATCGTCGTAGCCGGCCTCGGCCAACAACGTGTCTTCAGCAAAGATGGGGATATCGAGCCGCACGGCAAGCGCAATTGCATCGGAGGGGCGGGCCGACATGACTCGGGCCTCGGATGGCGAGCGCATGTGGAGTTCGGCGAAGAACGTCCGCTCACGCAGTTCGGTGATGACGACCTTCTCCACCGACACGTCCATCTCTTCGAGGACGGCGGCGAAGAGGTCGTGGGTCATGGGCCGTGGAGGCTCCACGCCCTCCTGGGCCAATGCGATCGCTGTGGCTTCGGGCCCACCAATGAAGATGGGCAGCATTCGTGCCGGGACGGCCTCCTCGATGGGCGCACGCAACAGCACGATTGGCGTGTTGCTCGGAAGCTCGACTCGTACTCCCACCAACTCCATCGGGACCATGTGTCTCTCCTGCCTCGTCGGGTGATCAGCCTACCTCGGCAGTCCCGTGGAAGAACTGCAGCTTGAAGCGTCCGATCTGCAGCTCGTCGCCGTCGACCAGGACCGCTTCGTCGATCCGTTCGCGGTTCAGGTAGGTGCCATTGAGCGAACCGACATCGCGGGCCGTGTAGACCCCGTTGGTGTTCGCCAGCTCCACGTGTCGTCGGGACACGGTGACGTCGTCCAGGAAGATCTCGCTCTCGGGATGACGACCCGCCCGTACGACCGCTGAGTCGAGGGCGTAGCGCGACCCCGCCTTTGGACCTTCGTTCACAACGAGGAGACCCATCTTGGATGCGAAGGCACCACGTTCTTCCAGATGGTCAGGGTCTGGTTGGTCGGGATGGGTGTCGGCGATGATCGGGATGGCAGCTGTGGGGTCGTCGGGGCCGCCGGCCACCCGTTCACCGCAGGAGGAGCAGAAGTTGGCTCCCGGATCGTTGCGGTGCCCGCACGCAGCGCAAATCGTCTCCACCCGCTACTCCCCCGTCAAGGCTTCGTACGCCGCTGCGTCGAGGAGTCCGTCGAGCTGGGTGGCATCTCCAAGCTCGATCACACACAGCCAGCCGTCGCCATACGGGTCCTCGTTGAGCTTGCCCGGCGCTGAGTCGAGCGACTCGTTCACCTCGGTCACGGTGCCAGTGACCGGCGCAAAGAGGTCCGACACCGACTTTGTGGATTCGACCTCGCCCATGGACGAGCCGATTTCGACTTCGGCGCCAACCGCAGGAAGCTCGACGAAGACGACGTCCCCGAGTGCGTCCTGCGCATAGTCGGTGATACCGATACGCAACCCGCCATCCTCGACGCGAACCCACTCGTGGTCGCTCGTGTAACGCAGGTCCTTTGGAATGTTCATGCCCGCACGTTAGCCGTTCAGGTGGAGCGTTCGTCAAGGGCTGCCCGGGCGAGCGGAACGTACCCGGCCGCCGCATACCAACTGATGGCAAGACCGGGAATTGCGCACAGCCAACCGAGCGCCCGGAGCACATCGGCGGCACCGATGTCGGCGGCTCCGCCAAGGAGGAATGGATAGGCAAACATGAGGAAGAAGGTTCCGGTTTTGCCCCACCATGTCACGTCGAACCGGGGTGCTCCCAACATGCCGAGCCCGATTGCGGCCACGGACACGAGCCCTTCCCGAAGCAGTGTGAGCGCCGCAAACCATGCGGGCACCGAGCCGTCGATCCAGGTGCAGATCACCGCAGTGAGCATCATGAGCCGGTCGGCGGTCGGGTCCAGGATCTTCCCGAACTCCGACACCTGGTTGAACCTGCGGGCGAACCAGCCATCGACCCAGTCGGTGGCTCCCAGCGCTGCCAGCAAAAGGGCCGCAGACAGCCGGTCGTCCTGCGCAAAGAGCAGCCACACGAACACCGGCACGCACAGCAGGCGACCGAACGAGAAGGCGTTCGGAATCGTGAACGGCCGCCAGGGGAGCTGTTCTTCGACCGGTGCGTCTGTCATCACGAGAGCGTACCCGTATGTCATGCGCTCCGAGGGAACGGCGTATGGTCTGGGTATGCCAACCATTTTCACCAGGATCATTGCCGGCGAGATTCCCAGTCGGATGCTGTGGGAGGACGCCCAGTGCGTGGCGTTCCTCGATGTTCGCCCGCTGGCAGTGGGGCACACACTGGTCGTGCCCCACGTCGAAGTCGATCAGTGGACCGACCTCGACGCCGGCCAGGCCAGCCACCTGATGGAGGTCGCGCACGCCATCGGACAAGCGCAAAAGGCGGTGTTCCAACCGGCTCGCGTCGGTCTCATGATCGCCGGCTTCGAGGTCCCGCACACACACCTGCACGTGGTGCCGCTGACCACCATGGCCCAACTCGACTTCGCAACAGCCGACACGAACCCGGACCAGGAACTGTTGGACGACGCGTTGGTCCGCCTACGGGCCCACCTGGCCGAAGCCGGTCACTCTGGAGTTTCGAACCGGTAGACCGAAATCGACCCGAAGCGGTGGGTGACCTCGTAGTCGAGTGCGCCCACGATCTGGTCGAACGTGCCACGCGCCAGCGGCGTCCATCGCTCGTCGGCCTCGTCAACCAGAATCACCTGCACCGCTTCGAATGATTCGCAGGTCACCTGCCCATCGGCGCAGCGACGGAAGGTCAGATCGTTTGGCCGGTGAAAGTCGATGTCCATGGGAAACCCGATGAGATCGCGTCGTTCGGCGAGCAACGGAAGCGCCCGATCGATTGCGGTGACCGACTCCTCGTCATCGATGGTCTCGATGGCGGCGACGAGATCGAGTTCGGTGGTGTCTCGGGTGCCCCAGAGCCACGGCGTTGCATAGAGCGAACTTCCGGCGGCGAACAGGTAGAACGCCAGCGAGGCGAAGAGCACGCCGCCCAGGAGCCGTCCGTTCACGAAGACCCGCCGCACGCTCCGCCGGCCGACCGCACGGAAGGCGAACGCCGTGGCGATTGGCAGGAACGCCAGCGCCGCCACTTCCTGCTGCGGGTTGCCAAACTCTCCGGCAGGTACCGCTGCGATGAAACTGAAGGCGCCGAACAAGATGAGCGGCATCTGGAAGCGGAGCTTCAGCAATGGCAGAAACAGCCAAGGGGCGAACAGCAACATCAGTTGCGCGAAATTCTCCTGGCGTCCGAAGTCGCGGAGCACATCGATCGGGTTCGTGAGCATGCCCCACAGGATCGAGATCGGTCCGTCTCCGTATGCGGCGAACGCTTCGGCATAGACGAACTCGCCGCCGGCAAGGTCGGCCTGGAACACCAGAAGCGCAGCGACGGCCCAGGTGGCGCCAACCGCTGCGGTGATTCGACCAGCTCGGGTCCGGCCCTCGATGGCGAGGAGCGCTCCGAGCCCGATGACCACCAGACCAAGGTCAGATCTGGTGGACAGCGCAATGAGCACCACGAGTCCGAACCGCCACCATTGATCCCGCTGACTGAACAGGTAGGCGTAGAGAAACGCCGGAACGGCAAGCGCTTCCGGGTGGAACTCGCTGAGGTTCAGGTTGTGAAGCTCCGGCTGGAAGCCGTAGGCAACCGCAAGAACAAGTGCGGTTTCCACACCGAGTTCGAGCACACCACGGGCGATTCGCCACAGCGGAACCACGCCGAGCGCAAGCGCCGTTGCCTGCAGGATGAGCAGCAGTGGAGCGGCCGGAACCACGCGTGCGATCTGGGCGATTGGCCACATGATGATGGAGAACTGGCCCTCGAACACGCTTCGACCCGTGACCGTGACCGTGGGAGTCTCGCCCTGGCCAATCAGCCAGACGCCCTGCAGCCATGCCGCGAACGGCTCGCCAAGATCGAGTGACCGATACCTGGCGAGCGCCAGCGCACTGAACAGCGCCATGAGCACCAGGGCAATCCCCCAGGGAAGCGCACGGTCGGGCCCGTTGCCCTCGAGCTTCGCCTGCCACCGCAGAAAGCGATGACGCAACGAACGGCGAAGATCGGAATCCCAGCCCAGGCTCTCTCGGAGTGACGCCGAGTCGGTTGCCGTCATGCGATTGCGTCGATCAGTTGCGGATTGTTGTTTCGAACGTTGTTGACCTCGGTGGAAACCCGGCGGGTCTGCAACAGCGCATCAGGCGCGGGCACGAGAAGTCGTTCAAGCGTGGAAGTGTCGTCGTTCGCCGGATCGAGCCACTCCTCCCAGTCGTTCGGCGCCAACATGACAGGCATCCGGTTGTGGATCTCCTCCATGACGGCGTTCGGCTCGCAGGTGATGATCGTGAACGTGTGGAACTCCCGCAGCGCCTCAGCGTCGGTCCAGCGCTCCCAGAGCCCGGCAAACGCCAACGGGTCCCCGTCGGTGCGGTGGATGTACATCGGCTGCTTGGAGCCGTCGTCGTTGCGTTTCCACTCGTAGAAGCCGTCGGCAGCCACGATGCACCGGCGCCGGGCGAAGGCTGAACGGAACGAGTTCTTGGTGGCGACGGTCTCGGCGCGTGCGTTGATCATTTTCGAGCCGATGCGGAGATCCTTGGCCCAGCGGGGCACCAGTCCCCAGCGCAGGTGGTCGAGGTGTCGAGCATCCTCCCGGATACGCACCACTGGCACGTCGCGGGTTGGGGCAACGTTGTAGTCCGGCTCGATGGCTTCTTCAGGTGCAATCGGTGCTTCCGCGCCGAAATACGCTGCCAGCTTGTCCGGCGAGGTGGTTGAAGCGAAACGTCCGCACATCGACGCGGACTCTACTCGGTTTGCGGCCGCTCACAGGACACGTATCTCGACTCCGGATCGATCGAGGAGCTGACATTCGCCCTGCTTCGTACCCAGCTCGGGAGTGAAGGTTGCACCGGGATCACCACCGAGCTTTGGCAGCTCTGCGAGTTCGATCGAACGCAGGTCCAGTTCACCCCGGACAGAGATCCGCTCCCACGGCTCGATGTCGGTTCGTTCGACACGAACCCGAATGCGCTCGACGGCTTCGGGCGGCTCGAGCAGATCGGTTCGTGCAATGGGTGGCCACACTTCAAGCAGAACGACTCCTGCGGCCTCGCAGCTGATGCGATCGCCGGTGACCCGATGGATCGGGGCGCATGCCGGTCCAGTGGCCGCAACATCGAGAGCCCGCAGGTCCTCAGCCACGAGGCTCACGATGAGGCAGCTGTTGTCGGTCAGGTCCTCGGGGCCCATCACCAGAACCTGCAAGCGGTTTCCCCACAGCATCGGGGTGAACTCCACGCCTGCCGGGAGATCCGACGGAAGCGCATCATCGGCGATCAGTTGTGAGCTCAGTCGATCGCGTGACGCAACGCCCCGATCAACGGCCGAAACGAGGGCGGCAGGTGCGTTGAACGGATCACCGTCGTAGACCCGTGGGTCCTGGGGCGCCGCAATGACCGCCTCGAAGACAACACCCTGGTCGGCGGCATCTTCGGCCTCGTCGAACCATCCGGCCTGCACACCCCATGCTGCTGTGCCACCGGCGACCACCACGAGCCCCAGGAGAATCAGTGGGGTCCGAGAACGGCGCGAGAGCTGGCGGGCAAAATCGGCCTCGTCCGCTCGTTCCTGATCGGTCTGGGCGGCGAACTCTTCGATTCCGGTGAGATCGTCGGGGGCGTGCCACGCCGCGGCGAAAAACTCCCGCCCGGTCTCCACGAACGTTTGCGGCTCGCTGGCCGCCTCGGTTGTGAGGAATTCTTCGGGTTCTTCAACCCTTCGCTTCCATCGCCATCTCACAACCCGCAAAGGCTAGCGGGAGGACGTACCGGAGAATGGTCAGCGAGCGACGAGCCAGTCATAGTCCCGATCGGGAAACACCTTGGCCAACCCGGCCGTCTGGTCGGTGAACAGCTCCTCCAGGAAGGAGCGGTGCCTGTCGGGCATGGCACGTTCTGGTCCGGCATTGAAGATGGTCGACAGCGGGTACTTCGACTCGTCGATTGCGGGATTGGCGCCGATGTGCTCCAGGACCGTGCGCAGCGTTGGCGTCGGGGACGTGATGATCTCGTCGTGAAAAACGACGAGTAGTTGCGACGGATCGAAGACCCGACCCCAGCGTTCGAGTCCTTCGAGATAGTCGCCCCGTTGCAACATGAGCGGCGTCGTGACAATCGCCTGAAACTCGTCGAACGGCAGATCCACAAGATCCACCTTCTTCTGGTTGCGACAGAAATACTTGGCCGCCGACCACGCCCGCTCGACCGGGTTTCGGATGGACATGATCAGCCGAACATCTGGGTTGAACCCGTGTACGGCTTCGATGCGTTCCTCGGGAATCACAAGGTAGGCGGGGGTGATCTCGCCGGGCAGTCGTCGACGAACCCGCCGTGGGCGAAAGTGCTGCAGGTACCACTCGTATCCACGATCCCAATGGGTATCGAGGAAATGCAGTTCCTTCCGCCGGGGCAGAAACACCTGATGATGGATCCGAAGGTTCTCCCACAACCATGTCGTGCCCGCCTTCTGCGCTCCGATACCCAGAAACGTGGGGACAGGATGCGGAGGCGGCGGTGATGGTTCCGTACTCACGTATCCCTCCTGTGCTCGGCCGGCCTGGCGGCTCGTTGGTGCGCAGCCAACCTAGCGAGCCCAGTGCGCCACATTGGCCATCGATGCCCCATTCCGGTTCGGCTCCCGTATGGGGCGAACCCGCCGATCATTCGAGGGTGTCCACTCCTACACTGCACCAGATGCCTGTCCGCGGCCCCCTCCTTGCGATTCTGGTGAGCGTCATCGCGTTTGTCGCGCCCGTGGGCGCAGCGCAGCTCGACGACCAGCCCGCCCAGGTCGCCCCCGCAATCGGCCCCTGGCTGAGCGTCGCCCGCGGCTCGATCGCTTCCGTGGAGGCCATCGACGGTGGTGTGCAACTGACGGGATCGGCGCGAGACGCCGACAGCGCCGCTGCGATCAGCTACGAGATCGTCGTCGACGGACTCACCGCCGCGAGCGGCGCCACCCCTCGACCCGACGGCTTCGGCGAATCCGTTGGCTTCTCGGAGACCGTTGTGCTCGCCGACGGACTGCACGAGGTGTGCCTCCGGCTCATCGACCCCCGACTCGGTGGCCGAACCGTTGACTGCACAACAGCCACCACGGCGCCGCCGAACACGGTCACGGCGGTTGCCCGCCGCAAAGCCACCGGAGCGCTCATCACCACCAGCGGCGTCGTCGTCCCCGTGCAGGGTGGCGGTCCCGGTAACTGGCAGGTCACCAGCCCATGCGGCGTGGATCTCACGCTCGAGACCGGCACCTTCATTCCTCGTGCACGCGTGGTCATCGACCCCGGCCACGGTGGTTCCGAGTCGGGAGCGGTTGGTCAGGGAGTCCTCGAGAAGCACCTCAACCTCGATGTTTCTGAACTCGTCCAGGAGAAGCTGGAAGCACTCGGGATCAGCGCCGTCCTCACCCGGAATTCCGACTATCGCCTGCCGATCGGCACCCGAGCCGGCATCGCCAACGCACTGGCCCCCGACGTGTTCATCTCCGTCCACCACAACGGTGGCGCCGTTCGCCCATCCTCCCGACCGGGCACGGAAGTCTTCTACTCCACCGCCGTACCCGGGTCACAGCGGTTGGCCGCAGTCATGTACGAGGAGATGGTCGACGCCCTGAGTCCCTTCGACGTCGCGTGGGTCTCCACCGTCAGCGAGGGGGCCTCGGTTCGGCTTCGCGAGGACGGCATGGATCTGTACGGCGTGCACCGCTTCTCCCCCGACATCACTTCCCTGATCACCGAGTTCGTGTACCTGAGCAACCCACCCGAAGCAGCGCTCATGCAACGAGACGGCATGATCGAGATCGAAGCACAGGCCATCGTCGACGGCCTGCTTCGCTGGTGGTGGACCGACGATGCCGGAACCTCACTCGGGCGCGAGTTCACCGACTCGTCCAGCAGTGGTACCGGCGGATTCGACGGTTGCACCGACCCCACCCTCAACATCGAGGACAACCTGGCCCTCGGCATCGGCCGCCCAGAATTCCTCGCCGAGCAGGCAATCCAGATGGCCATGCTCGAGCCACCCACCCAGTTGCTTCCAGCACTCTTTCTGGGGACGGACCCGGCGGTCAGCCAGCCGTAGACGGCCCCATCCATCGGGCTCGTGGGCGGAATCGGAGCGCCGGCTCCTCGTACTCCTCCATGGCGTGCGCCAACCACCCAGCGGTTCGGGCCACCGCGAAGATCACCTCACCGGCGTCGGCCCGCATTCCAGACAGCCAGGTGAGTGCTCCGAGCGCCAGGTCGATGTTCGGGATTGCGTCCGAACGTTCCGAGACGACGTCCCGCACACGATGGACGTGCTGCAGCCGAGTGTCGTCGCTCCACCCCTCGATCACCAGGGCCATGAGCCTGCGGTACCGCGGATCCTGGCGTTGGTACACGCTGTGGCCGAACCCCGGAATCGTGCCCGAACGGCGCCTGGCCTCGCCGATCGCCTGGGCTGGCTGACCGGTCTCGGCCACCTCGGCGAACAGTTCATGCACCGCTGAGCTGGCTGCGCCGTGCAAGGTTCCGCCAACAACGCCGAGTCCGGCGGAGACCACCGAATACGGGTCTGCCCGGACCGATGCCGCGATTCGCGCAGCGAACGTGGAACCGGCGAGTCCGTGGTCCATCAACAGGACCATTGCGGCCTCGAGGGCGGCCTTTTGTCGGTCGGTGCCCGTCTCTCCGGTCAACCTGTCCCACAGCGCCCCAGACACGTCTGCGGTCGCCTCTGCTGCATGCTCCGACGGCGTGTGGGCCATGGCGGTGAGCAGGCTCCGGCCAGCGGCCCGGACGGCGTGTGGCGACAGATCGTGGCGCAGCGGGTCGTCGAGTGAGCACTGCGCAGTGACGATCCGGAGGAGATCGAGCGATACCGGCGGCGCGCTCGGTTCCTGGTTGGGCAACATCGCCGGAGGGTCGGGCCAGTGCTCGCCCGGCGACGCCTCCCACAGCAGGTCGACGGCCTCGGTGAAACCCATTCGAGCCCCGACCAGATCCATGAGGTCGTGGCCCCGCACCAGAATTCCGTCGTCGCTGACACGGGTGATACGCGTGGAGATGAGCGTGTGGAGCTCCCCTTCGGTGTTGGCCCGACTGCCCTGTCGTAGTCGTTCCACGTCGGCGGGGTCGAACAAGCTGGTCCGACCATCGGAGGCGACCGATCGGGTCAGCAGACCGCGGCTCACGTACGCATAGATCGTCTGCCGCTTCACGCCCAGGCGGGCCGCTGCTTCGGCGGTTGTCAACTGCTGTTCCATTGCGCTCCCCGTCCTCGGCGACTGCTGTGTCCCACCTTCTGAAGAGTGTGCATCGGGAGGTGGTTGCGTCAATCAACGTTGACTTGATCAACATTGTCAACCTATCGATCAGTCTGCACTCTGAAGACATGAGTCCAACGCCCGATCATTCCGCTTCAGCTCCTCCCCCGCTCGTCGCTCCGCCGGGGCTGAAGGGTGTCATCGTCGCCGACACCCAGATCGGCGCGGTTCGTGGAACCGAGGGATGGTTCCACTACCGGGACCACGACGCCGTTGCCATCGCCAGGCATCAGACGTTCGAGGCAGCCACGGGCCTGCTCCTCGACGACGTCCTGCCCGACGCTGCAGCGGAGGCTCGACTACGCGCAGAACTCTCCGCAGCGCGAGACGTGGATCCGAAGCTCATCTCCGCCATCCATGAAGCCGGGCGTGGAACCAACGCAACGACCGTCTCCATGCTTCGAGCCTTTCTCTCGCTCTACATCGACGACACGCCAAGCATCGACCTCGAACCGGGCGAACGCCGCAGCCGCCTCATCGCCGCCATCGGCGCCGTGCCCACCGTCCTCGCCGCCTTTCACCGCCTCGACGCAGGCGAGCTCCCGCTGCGGACCGACCCGGCGCTCGGGCACGCCGCCGACTACATCCGAATGTCCACGGGGGCCACACCGTCGCCTCGAGCAGCACGGGCGGTCGAGAGCTACCTGCTCCTGACACTCGATCACGGCTTCAACGCGTCGACCTTTGCATCACGGGTCATCACCAGCACCGGAGCCGGTGTGAGCAGCGCCATCGTTGGTGCCATCGGAGCGCTCTCCGGGCCGCTCCATGGCGGAGCGCCGAGCCGTGTTCTCGACATGCTCGACAGCATCGGGGATCCCACACACACCGAACGGTGGGCTGACAACGAGCTTGACTCGGGTCGCAAACTCATGGGGTTCGGCCATGCGGTCTACCGGGCAGAGGACCCTCGTTCGGACCTGCTTCGGGAAATCGCGCTTGGCTTGGGCGGACCGCTCGTGGAGCGGGCCGTCGAGGTCGAGCGTCGAATGCTCGCGCACCTCGCACAACGCAAGCCGGACAGCATCATCGTCACCAACGTGGAGTTCTATGCAGCCGTCGTCCTGACACTCGCTGACCTCCCGCAAACCATGTTCACCCCGACGTTCACCACGAGCCGGGTGGTTGGCTGGGCGGCCCACATCCTCGAGCAGGCATCGGACAACAAGATCGTCCGCCCATCGGCCCGCTACGTGGGGGTCGAGCCAGATCGCTCCAACCTGCGTTCAGGAGCCGCTTGACGGCTCCGCTTCGTCGGGCTGCTTCGCCCTGCTGGGAGCGACCCTGGAGGGCTCGAAGGGCTGCTTGGGGTACACGGGAGGCCACGGCGCATCACCGACCGTGTGAAGGCCTGCCTCAAACTCCTGCACGAGTTCGCTGATGTCCTGTGGGCTCGCATACATGGCCGACCACGGATCCCCGGCCGTCGCCAGCCGTTCGGGGACCGTCAGCACCGTGAGCTCATCGGGGACAACCGTTTCCAGCTCGTCCCAGGAGATCGGGGTGCTGACCTGCGCCCCGACCCGAGCACGGATGGACCACGCACCGAACACGGTCTTGTGCGGGGCGTTCTGGTTGAAGTCGATGAACACTCGTTGGCCCCGCTCTTCCTTCCACCATGCGTCGGTGAGGAGCTTCGGGTGCCGGGCGCTCAGCCGACGCGCAAGCGTCACCGCGGCCCCACGAACGTCGTAGCTGTTCCATCCGGGAGCGAGGGGAACGTACAGATGCAGGCCTTTGCTGCCACTGGTCTTCACATAGGAGTCGATACCGGCTCGAAGCAGCTCCTCGCGGGTGAGCGCAGCCGCATGGCGTACGTCGTCGAACGTGATGCCGGGCGTGGGGTCCAGATCCACGCGCAGCTCGTCGACGTCCTCGCCCGGAACCCGAAACGGCCACGGGTGCAGCGTGAAGGCGCCGAGGTTGACAGCCCAAACCAGGTGAGCGGCATCGGCCATCACGATTGCCCGGCTGGGCGTGCCGTTCACGGTCTCAACCGTCGTGGTCTGCAGCCAGTCGGGCGCCGAGTCCGGAATTCGCTTCTGGAAGAAGTTCTTGCCCGACACACCGTTGGGGAACCGTTGCAACAACACCGGTCGGTTGCCCATGGTGTTCATGAGCGCATCGGCGACCTCGACGAAGTAGTCGACCACATCGGACTTGGTCAGGCCGAGCTTGGGAAAGTACGGCTTCTCGGGGCTCGAGATACGGATTTCCTGACCGGCCACCGATCGGAACTCGGCCTCGTCGTCGGCGGCCATCTCAGTCGACCGCCACGGCGTCGGCCGCCCGCAGCTGGCTGCACAGCTTCAGCAACATCGCCCGCCCCAGATCGGGGGCAACCTTCATGGCATGTTCGAAGTCGGGCTGGGACAGCACCACGAGCTGCGTCTCGACGGTTGCAGTGACGGTTGCCGTCCGGGGCTGCCCATCGATCACGGCGACCTCGCCAAAGGCGTCGCCAGGTCCAAGATCCGGAAGGGCAACACCATTTCGGTCCACGGCGCATGCCCCCTCGACAATGATGCAGAAGTCGGCGCCAGGGTCTCCCTGGTTCACCAGACGTTGCCCGGCCGATGCCGTCAGCGGACGCGAATACCGGGCGATCAGCTTGAGTTGTCGGCGCGGGAGCCCGCCGAACATCGAGCTCTGTGCGAGCACGTCGAGCAGATCTGGCGTATCCGGCATCGTCACCTCTGGGGTCCACCCGGAGTGTGTCACACCAAACCCATTCGGTGCGATCCTGTCTGCGTTGGGGGCCGCACCGGCAGCCACTACAGTGATGCCCTCACGGGATGTGGCGCAGCTTGGTTAGCGCGTCGGTCTGGGGGACCGAAGGTCGGAGGTTCAAATCCTCTCATCCCGACCAGTGTGATGTCGCGAGACATCTGCAAGGCCCGAACCCTCAGGGGTTCGGGTTTCTTGCGTTTTGGGCTCAGTTGACCACCCAGAGCACACCTTCGATGAGGCGCCAGATCAGATAGGCGGCCAGGGCGACCACCACGACCCAGAAGTGCCATGGGGCCGACTCGCCGACCGTCCGTTCCATCGGCTCAGCCGCGGTGGCGTCCACCTCGGCCCCGCACTTCGGAAAGCTTCCGTCGGTCGCCAACGCAGAGGGGGCATGCCACGACTCGCAGCTGTCACACCAGGCCACGCAAACGCTCCCGTCAGCTGCGACGCACGGCGAGGATCGCGACGTCGTCGTCGATCAGGCCGTTGGCGAAATCACGGGCTTCTTCGAGCAGGCCCTTGGTGAGGACCTCGGGCGCCGCCCCGGGGTCTCGTCGAATCGCCATGGCGATGCGTTCCTCGCCGAACAGCTCGTCGCCGCTGCGGGCCTCGGTCAGGCCGTCGGTGTAGAGCAGCACGAAGTCGTCCGACGCGAGCGGGATTTCCTTGCTGAAGTACTG
>CAZFBD010000038.1:0-43056 GCA_964517125.1 uncultured Acidimicrobiales bacterium | reverse complement strand
ACGCCGCGCCCGGCACCGAACTCGAGGTCATGATCCTCGGCGAGAAGAAGCCGGCGGTCGTCCTCGACGGTCCCGTCTTCGACCCCGAAAACGCCCACCTCCGCGGCTGACCCACCACCATCCACCTAGATCAACCACCCTCGCTCACCCACCGCGCGCAACCGCTCACATCGGTACCAGGTACCGATGTGGTTGACGGGTTGCGGAGGGTGGGGTCTTTGGGCTCATGCGAGGGCTTGGCTGGGCGGGTGACACTCTTGCATGGGTCGACGCAAACGGATTCTTGTGACCGCGGTGTTCGTCACGATGGGGTTCATCTCGGCGCAAGCGGGCGCGTTTTCCGTAGGGGTGCTGCTCGGTTCGCCGGACCGCAGCCTGGCCATCACGTTCTGGACGATTCTTGGCTTGTGCTTTCTCGTGGCCAACCTCGTTTGCTTCAGTCTGCTCAAGCTCTGGGCCGAGCCGTGGGCGCGGCGCAGACTGCGCCAGCTCTGACGCGTACACTCCGGGGATGAGCCCCGGACGTCCCCGCGAAACCGTTCTCCGCCTCGCCAGCTACCGGCCCGGCAAGGCCGCCAGCCAGGCCGAAGAAGAACACGGCATCGCCGACGCCATCAAGCTCGCGTCGAACGAGAACCCGTACTCCCCCGTGCCCCAGGTTGCGCAGGCAATTGCCGATGCCATCTCCGGAGTGAACCGGTACGGCGACAACAACGCGTCCGACATCCGAGCGGCGCTCGCCGATTGGATTGGGATCGACACCTCCCACCTGACCGTCGGCTGTGGATCGAGCGGCATCCTCCAGCAGCTGTACCTCGCGTACGTCGACCCGGGTGACGACGTGGTCTTCCCGTGGCCGTCGTTCGAGATCTACCCCGTCTTCTCGACGCTGAGCGACGCCAACCCGATCCAGGTCCCACTCGTTGACGAAGCGTTCGACCTCAACGCTGTGGCCGACGCCGTCACCGCCAAGACGAAGATCATCTTCCTCGCCACCCCAAACAACCCGACCGGCACGTCGATCTCCATGGACGACGTGGCCACGCTGCTCGACCGGGTTTCCGACGACGTGCTCGTCGTGATCGACGAGGCGTATCGGGAGTTCAACGCCCCCGCATTCGGCGACCCTGTTGACCTCCTCAAGGCCGGACACCGAAACCTCGTGATGACCCGGACGTTCTCGAAGGCGTACGGCCTTGCTGGAATCCGCACGGGCTATGCGATCGCCGACCCCGACGTCGTCACCCAGCTCGACAAGGTCCGCCTTGCCTTCTCCGTGAACAACCTGGCGCAGGCGGCCACGCTTGCGGCGATCGAACATCGCGAGGCGGCGCTCGAGAAAGTCGCCGCGCTGATGGCCGAGCGGGAGCGGTGCCATGCGGCGCTCATCGCCGCCGGATGGGACCTACCGGCCAGCCATGCGAACTTCATCTGGATTCCGACCAAAGACCGGACCGACGAGATCTGCATTGCCATGGAGAAGCAGGGCGTGGTCACCCGGCCGTTCCCCGGCGTTGGCCTCCGCATCACGATCTCAACGCCCGAAGAAAACGACCGCTGGCTCGCAGCGTTCTTCGACGCCACGAGCTGAGACCGCCTCGAGCGTCAGGCGAGCCGTCGGGAAACTGACGGTTTGCCGTTGCGGAACACCAGGGCGATCGCAAGCCCAACCACGAGCGGCACGACGAACAACATCACCGCCATCGACGTCCACGGAAACACCGGACCTCTCGGGCCGGAGCCATCTCCGCTCGTCGCCGCCCAGAAGAGCAGCAGTGCCAGCGGCACTCCAAGAAGCGAAGCGACGAACAGGTGGTAGGCGGTCTGCCCGCCAAGCAGACGTCGACGGATCGACGGCGGCGCGCCTGCCGCGATCATCGTGGAAATTTCCCGGTCGACCTCGACCGCTGCAAGCGCTGAGGTCACGAGCGAAATCAAGATGGCGAGCGCCGTGACGACCCCGAGCGCGACCCACACTGCCTGTGCTGCAGTCGGCCCAACCGGGCCGGAAACAGTGCCGACCCATGCACTTCCGTACATCCCCAAATCCCCACGGACCTCGTCCGCCCACACCTCATTCGCGAGACCGCTGAGGATCTCCTGATCTTCGTCCACAACTGGCCGGTCCAGTTCGATCCACAGCCCTGTCGGAACCATGTCGAGATCGAAGCGCTCCTCGATCTCTGGGGAGACCACGGTCCAACCTTCGTAGCCGAGAAAGGAAGCCGGCTCGGCCACAACGAAACTCAGCTCACTGTCCCCACGGAACAGCCGCCCGTCGTAGGAGCCGAGTCGATCCTTCCTTCCGGCAACGAAGACGGCATCTGGAGCGTCGGGGCTTTGCCACAGCGCTGGGTCCAGACCCACAGCCTCAAGAAGCGCCGGAGTGCCCCGAACCGCCTGATCGACTCCAGACGTGACGGAAAACCCGCGATTCTCCCAATCCGCCTGTTCAAACTCGAAGACGTCATCGTCCACGGGTTCATTCGAGCCATCCGGCCCGTAGTCGAATGGCCGCTCTTCGACGACGGCGACCTGTTGCAATGGCTGGAACTCACTGCCAACACGTTCGTCCAGCGTGGCAAAGAAGCGGTCGATGCCTTCGATCTCCGCGTCGGCGGAGACCCTCGCCTGCATCCATCCGTCGACATCCGTTGGCGTACCGTAGCTGTTGGGGTACG
Source organism: uncultured Acidimicrobiales bacterium (assembly GCA_964517125.1). Taxonomy (GTDB): domain Bacteria; phylum Actinomycetota; class Acidimicrobiia; order Acidimicrobiales; family SHLQ01; genus SHLQ01. The sequence goes on along the minus strand of CAZFBD010000038.1, from coordinate 40,375 downwards.
CCTTGGTTGACGCACCCATCACGACTGGCAGGATGACCACCGCGACCAGGGCGGCAACAGCCACCCAGGAACGGGACTGATGCCGAGCCGAGTTCCGCACCACCAGCCGTGCCAGCAGGGGCAGTTTGTCGGCCCGCTCCCCAATGCGATGAATCAGCACGCCGATGGAGGACAATGCACCCCCGAACATGGCAAGGATCGCAACGACCATGAGCGCCACCCCGAGGTCCCCCGATTCGTACAGGTAGTCGGTTCCCGCGACACCCACGAACAGAAGCGTGCCTCCAACCAGCGCGAGCAACCCGAACGCCGGGTTTCGAACCCGCGGTGTCGTGACCGGAATGTGGCCGGCCAACGCTGACGCCGGCTCCAGCGTTCGCAGCCGGCGGGTTGGCCACCAGGCCGCGGCCACCGCTGCGCCCACTCCCACAATGGCCGGGCCGATCAGGTCCATCAGGCTCCAACGGACATCGAACGGGTACCGGTCGCCAACGGTGTCGAGCCAGCCCTGGGATCGGGCGAGTGCGGCAACGCCGACCCCAAGCACGGCGCCGAGCAGAGCGCCAAGGAGACCGAAAACTCCAGCCTCGAGAAGAACAACCTGCTGCAATTGCCTGTTGTTGGCACCGGTCGCCTGCAATTGTCCGAACTGTCTGGTGCGTCGGGCAACCCCAACTGCGAATGCCGCGGCGGCTACGAGCGCCACCTGGACGGCGAAGAGCGCGGCGACCAAGGTGCCCAGCTGCTCGGGCCGCGCCGGATCGATGTATCCGCCAGACGCCCTGTAGAAGCCACCGACCGAAAATTGGGGTCGCGACCAATAGTGGATCTGCAGGGCTGGGACTTCGGCCAGATCCGCAACTTCTCGCATGGCGGCGTCATCGATCGTCAACGTACGTGGGTTGACGTCAACGCTCGCAAAGAGAATTTCGGTGTGGACGTTCAGAGAATCGAGGTCGAGGCGATCGAACCCTGCGGGAGAAACAACGGCGATCCCGGAGTACGCCGATCCGGCCCGTCCGATCTCACCGACAACGACGAACTCACGGCCAAATAGGGGGATTGTCTCCCCAATTTCGATGCTGTTCTCGTCAAGCACTTGTGGCGTCAGCACAACATCAGAATCGGTTTGTGGAAACCGCCCGCGGAGCAACCGATATCGGCCCTCAAAGATCGGGTCGCCGAGCTGGAGGCCGGCAACGTTGAGACTGACCGAACTGTCGCTGCGAAAGGGACCATCGTCAGCGGCGCCAGACGACATCCATGCCGATCGGGCCACGACGCCGGGTTGGCCAAGCACCGTTTCGGTGGCGGTGACGACGTCTTGTCGTTGCTGGGCGCTGAGGACTACTGGTCCACCCTCCTCTTCCACGGACTCGGCAGCGAACCCGCCACCTGTGCCTTCGCTGCCGACGCTGACGATCAGATCAGCGGCACCGAATTCGCTGACGATGTAGTCGCCGCTATTCGCCGTGGTGGTCCGGGTGATGGTCGCCGCCGCAACAGCGGCACCGACCATCAGCGCAACCAGACCAACGACAAGGGCGGAGCGGGCTTTGTCGCGGGTCACTTCGCGCCACGCCAGTCGGAGCAGTGGACGAAGGCCGGTCATGAGGCTTGCCAGTCCAGTGGGTTGGCGGCCACCGTCGGCCGCTCGGTAACGGAGTCGATGCGCCCGTCCCGAAGGCGGACGACACGGTCGCCCCATGCAGCAATGGACGGGTCGTGGGTGACGAGCAATGCAGCGGCTCCGTCATCGCAGCGGCGTCGGAGGATCTCCATGATCGCTTCGCCGGTCACCTCGTCGAGCGCACCGGTGGGCTCATCAGCCAGAAGGAGCCGTCGCTCCCCCACAAGGCCGCGGGCGATGGCCACTCGTTGCCGCTGTCCGCCAGAGAGCTGGTCAGGGAACCGACGGCCAAGCCCGTCCAGTTCTACGGCTTCGAGTGCTGTCTCGGCATGGGTTCGCGCCTCGCCGGGGCGCATGCCGTCGAGTTCCAGGGGAAGCGAGATGTTCTCTGCGGCGGTCAACGAGGCGATGAGGTTGAGGTCCTGGAACACGAAACCGACCGAGCGGCGCCGTCGAGCGGCAAGCTCTTTCGGTGACAGCGCCGAGAGGTCGACCCCATCGACCCGCACTGCTCCCGATGACGTCGTATAGAGGCCGCCGGCGAGATTCAGCAAGCTCGACTTTCCTGACCCGGAACGTCCGGTGATTGCCACGAGCTCGCCGGGCTCGACCGACAGGTTCACGTCGACCAAGGCATCGGTGCGCCCGGCGCCTTGACCCAACGTGAGCGACACCTGGTCGAACTCCAGCACCGTGTCGCTACCGACGATGCCGTCCACCGCTTTTCCACTCATCACTTCGCCTCCGCGTTGTTGCTTTGTTCGTCTTCAGCCAGCAGACGGTTTTCCACCGTTTCCAGCCAACGAATCTCTGCTTCGATTGCATACGTGAGCCGGTCGAGATGCAGGCGCTTTGCGAGGGGTTCACCAGCCGACTCGCGCTTGAGCGCAACGAAGGACTGCAGTCCGGCCATCGCGGCATCGCGCTGCTCTCCAATGACCTGGAGCGGTGGCAGGACGTTGGTCGCCACGGCGAGGAGCACCTTCAACGACACTTCGTCTCGCATCGCCAGCGTTTGTTCAACCGGTGTGCCAACCCACGAGTTGAGATCTTCGCGTCCGGCCGCGGTGAGCTGATACGGATGCCGGCCTCCCTCGGCCGGTTCGCCCACAGCTTCGACGAGGCTGTCACGTTCGAGGCGTTGCAACGTTGTGTAGACCTGCCCGATGTTCAGTGGCCAGGCTTCGCCGGTTGCATCATCGAATTGCGACTTCAGCTCGTACCCATGCTTGGGGCCGTCCGCGAGGAGAGCGAGGAGCGCGTCCCTTACTGCCATGTCCGCCAACCAATTGCCGAAGAGAGGGGTTGAACTCGGTTCACATACTCAGTATGTACATACCGGGTATGCAAGCGCAAGGGAATTGTTCAGAGCAGGCCCAGGCTCGCCCGCAAGCTCAGGTTGCGCTGGCGTCGTAGATGCTCTGGATCGTTGCGTCGATCGTGGAGTTGAAATCGTCGTCGCTCTGCTTGGCCGACAGGCCCTCGGCGAGCGCACGGGAGAAGCTGGCGATCATGCCGTTGTTCTGCGCGAGGCGGGCGTTGGCATCGTCGCGGCTGTAGCCGCCGGAGAGTGCAACAACCTTGACCACCTGCGGATGAGCGATGAGCTCGGCATAGAAGTTCGCTTCCTCGGGGATCGTCAGCTTGAGCATGACGAGCTCGTCGGACGCGAGCTGGTCGAGGTGCGCAAGGATCGATGCGCGAAGCATGGCCTCGGCTTGGGCCTTCTCGGGCGAGTTGATGTCGACCTCGGGCTCGATGATGGGAACGAGGCCGTGGCCGATGATCTGCTTCCCAACCTCGAACTGCTGGGCGACGATGGCGTCGACGCCGGCCTGGTTGGCCATCTTGATGACGGAGCGCATCTTGGTGCCGAACATGTTCTTTTCGACCGAACGGCTGAGGAGATCGTCGAGACCCGGGATGGGCTTCATGAGCTGCACGCCGTTGTCTTCGTCGGCGAGGCCCTTGTCGATCTTGATGAACGGCACGACACCCTTGACGTTCCACAGGTAGTCACCCGTGTCCTGTCCTTCGACCTGACGATCCATCGTCATCTCGAAAAGGATGGCGCCCATGACGCGCTCGCCGGTGAAGGCTGGGCTGGTCATGATGCGAGAACGCATGGCGTGAACCTGGTCGAACATCTCCTCGTCGCCGGAGTACTCGGACTCTTCGACGCCGTAGGCAAGCAGCGCCTTCGGGGTGGAGCCACCGCTTTGATCGAGGGCGGCGATGAAGCCGGTTTCGTTCTGGAACTTCTGAAGCTGTTGTTCGTTCATGCCATTTCCAAGTCGTGAGTTGTGGCCTCGAATCTAGTTCGAGTGCGGTGCTGGAGGGCGCGAAGTGTGACGAATCGACCCGATATCTGCATCGGCAATCGACGGTGCAACTTCAATGGCTGCAACAGATGTGCGACCATGGGGCTGCGTTCTGCGATCCGGGGGGATTTGTGCAAGCGCTGAACAGAGAGGGCATGAAATGACCGACACGCCGGTACGCCGTACTCCACCTGTGGAGGATTGGACCACCGACTACGACATCTTCGACGCCGACTACATCGTCGATCCGGTCCCCATGTGGGAAGACCTGCGCGAGCAGTGCCCCATCGCGCACACCGAGCGTTGGGGAGGGTCGTGGCTGCCGACCAAACATGCCGATCTTCAGGCGCTGGCCAAGATGGTTCCCGAGCTGTCCTCGAAAGAGCCGCTCGTCGTGAGCCTGCCCAGCGACATGGACTACGACAACGCGTCGGGCCTGAACGCGCCGCCCATCAGTGCCGATCCTCCGGAGCAGATCTGGACGCGCCGGATGATCCTGCCGGCGTTCGCACCGAAGCGGGTCGAGCAGTACCGCTCGTACACCGAGGAGCTGTGCAACAGCCTGATCGACGGGTTCATCGAGGACGGCTCCTGCGATGGTGCCCAGGACTACGCCCAGCAGATTCCGCCGCGGGTCATTGCCCACATGCTCGGCTTCGAACCCGAGAAGTCCGACGACTTCACCGAGTGGGTCCGTGGCGTGCTCGAATTCGGACTCTTCGATCCGGCGATCCGAGTCAAGTACCGCGCCATCATCCAGGAGTTCCTGATCGCCGAGGTGTCTTCGCGGATGGAGAACCCGCGGGACGATCTCATCTCTGAGCTCCTTGCCATGGACGTTCCGGAGATGGAGGGACGAGAGCTGCAGGTCGTCGTCGGTATCGCCAACCTGCTGCTCATCGCCGGCATCGACACCACGTGGAGCTCCATCGGCTCGGCCCTGTTCCATTTCGGGACCCACGAGGAGGATCGTCGTCGCCTCGCTGCCGACGACACGCTGTTCCCGACCGCGATCGAAGAGATGCTGCGGTACTACTCGCCCGTCACGATGGCTCGAGTCGCCACGACCGACGTGGAGTACGAGGGCGTCTCCATCAAGGAGGGGGACAAGGTGCTCATGAACTTCCCGGGCGCCAACCACGACCCCGAGGTGTTCGAGGACGCCGACCAGATTCTCATCGACCGGACCCGCAACCGGCACATTGCTTTCGGTTCCGGAATCCATCGCTGCGCAGGGTCGAACCTGGCGCGGCTCGAGATGGATGTGGCCATTCGGGTCTGGTTCGAACGCATCCCCGAGTTCACCGTCACCGATCCTGGTTCGGTCACATGGGCTGGCGGTCAGGTGCGCGGGCCCAGGATCATGCCCATGACCTTCGGCTGACAGCCCACGTTCAGGACTGCAAACTCTCCACCGGGTTGAAGGAACCGGAGACACGTCGCAGCAGCAGTAGGCCCACGACGATCGCAAAACCCGCAACGATCGCCCCGTACATGTTTGCCCAGACAGCGCCGTACGCGTCCCCGATGACACCGGTGATGGGGCCGCCGATCGGGGTCGAGCCAAGGAACACGACGCTCACGAGCGCGAGGACACGGCTACGGATCTCGGGTCGGGTTCGCTGCTGCACGATGATGTTGGACGAATTCAGGAAGCTCGTGAGTGTGATACCCAGCGGAACACAAAGGAGCAGAGCGGCCGTACCTGAGGTGGCGAGACTGAACGCCCCCAAGGCGATCGCCAATCCGGCGCCGGCGATGTACATGAACCGGTGGGAGACCACGACGAGCCGGGCGACCAGAAGTGACCCCACGACGTTACCGATGCTCAGCGTGGAGATCAGGAGGAAGTAGAAGTCGTCCTCTTCGCCGAGCCGCTCGGTGACGAGCAGGGGGAACCCGACCGAGGTGGTGAAGGCGAAGGTCGCGATCAGGGCAAACACCAACATCGTGATGCGCAGAATGGGATCGGCCCACACTTCGCGGAGCCCATCGCGAACGGGCGTGGCAGAACGTTCCGCCCGTTCGATCGGATGGAAGGCAGAGGAGTCCATGGAGCTCATCGCAATGAGGAAGGCCAAGTACGAGACGCCGTTCAACAGGAAGACCCAGGCGGTACCGGCCACGGAAACGACGAGCCCGGCAATCAGCGGACCAAAGATTCGGCTTCCGGTCATGACCGAGGTACTGAGTGAGAGGACGTTCGCCAGATCCTCCTTCGGGACCATTTCGGTGATGAAGGTTCGGCGGGTCGGGTTGTCGAACGCATTCAGGAACCCGAACGCGAACGTGATTGCGTAGAGCACGGGGATGGACTCCCGGTCGGCGAGGTCGATGATGCCGAGCGCCACGGCAAGAAGTCCCATGAGTGCCTGTAGCTCCATGGTGCGGCGGAACCGGTCGATGCGATCGGCGACGGCACCGGCGTACAGGCCCAGGAGCAACAACGGCAGGAACTGCGCGGCCGTGACGATGCCCAGTTCCACACCACCACCGCCGAGCTGACGGATCAGAAGGACGACCGTGGTGAGCTGGGCCCAGGTGCCGGCATTGGACAGAGCGATGCCACCAAAGAAGATGCGGACGTTGCGTTCCCGGAACGACCGGAGCGGGTGTCCGGTGTTGGTCGGGGTGCTCGGATCCTGCTTCACGACAGGCCGGATGTTTGGGGTGCCAGCGTTCTTCGCTCGACGAGGCGCTGGAGATGGAAGGATTTGCAGCCGCTGTGCAAACGGTTACATTCTCGTCGGGGCAGGCGACAGGGAAAACGATGACAGACACAACACGTTGGTGGGAACACGCCGTTGGCTACGAGGTGTACATCCGGTCGTTCGCCGATGGCACAGCCGACGGCATCGGTGATTTTCCCGGAATGCTCGAGCGTCTGGATCATCTGGCGTGGCTGGGTGTGGACATCATCTGGATCACCCCGTTCTACTCGTCACCGATGCGCGACTGGGGATACGACGTCGCCGACTACACCGCGATCGACTCCACCTACGGCACGCTCGACGACTTCGATGCCGTCCTTGCCCGAGCGCACGAGCTGGGCATGCGAGTCATCATCGACATCGTCCCCAACCACACAAGCGATCAGCATCACTGGTTCCAGGAGGCGCTGAAGGGCCCCGACAACCCGTACCGGGACCACTACGTCTGGGTCGACCCGCCCGCCGATGGCTCTCTGCCCAACAACTGGGTCGGCTACTTCGGCGGAACAACCTGGACACTCGACGAGGCAAGCGGCCAGTACTACCTGCACCTGTTCCTCCCAGAACAGCCCGACCTGAACTGGCGCAACCCTGCAGTCCTCGACGCCTTCGACGACATCCTCCGCTTCTGGCTCGACCGCGGCGTCGATGGCTTTCGAATCGATGTGGCCCAGGCAATGGTCAAGGACGCCGAGCTCCGGTCCAATCCGCAACTCGGCCCGAGCGATGATGCGATGTTCCGGTGGGAGCAGTGGAACGCCTTCGACCACCAGCACGACATTCTGCAGCCCGAAAGCGTCGAGATCTTCAAACGATGGAACCGCATCGCAGCCGAATACGACGCACTGCTGCTCGGCGAGACGTACGACCTGGTCATGCTCGACAAGCTCGATCGGCTGGTCAGCGGCGGCGACGCCATTCACGTCGGATTCTGGTTCGGCGCCATGCACATGGATTGGGACGCGGAGCAGATCCGTTCAACCTTCGACCTGCCACTGACCAACGTCAGCGCAGGGTTGGGGTGGGCGCAGGACAGCCACGATGAACACCGGTCGGCCACCCGATTCGGTGGCGGTGACGCTGGTCGCCAGCGAGCGTTGTCCATGACCGTGCTCCTCATGGGTCTGCCCGGTCTTCCGTTTCTCTACCAAGGCCAGGAGATGGGACTGGAGAGCGGCGTCATTCCGGCCGAGGCGAAGCTTGACCCCATTGGCGACAGCGATCCCAACAGCGGTCGCGACGGAACGCGAACCCCGATTCCCTGGGAGCCCGGCGAGGGTATGGGGTTCACCTCGGCAGACTCCACGTGGTTGCCCTTCGGTGGCCGGACGGATGCCGACACCGCCGCTGTCCAAAAGAACCAGCCCGGATCGTGGTTGCATCGTCATCGGGAATTGTTGGCGATCCGAAAGCACCTCGCCGAGATTTCCGACCATCCCCTCGTTTGGGTCGGCGAAACGCCAGGAAGCGTCGTGGCATTCAGCCGCGGAGACATCGCGTTCGTGGCCAATGTGTCTGCCGACCCGACATCGCTTCCCGTTCAGGGAGAGGTGCTGTTTCGCAGTGGCATGTCGACATCGGCTGAGATGCAGGCCGACGAAGCGGTCATCGTGCGGCTCACCTGATGCGCCGCAGGGGTCCCTCGATCGAGGACGTCGCCACAGAGGCCGGGGTCTCGGTGGCAACGGTGTCACGTGCGCTTCGCGGACTTCCCAACGTCGCCGAGTCCACGCGGGTGCGGGTGGCCGACGTGGCCGACCGAATGAACTATCGGGCCGACCCCAGCGCAGCGCGCCTCGCCACCGGTCGGACCCGACTGGTCGAGATCGCCACCCCAACGATCGACGGCTGGTACTTCTCCCGCTTCCTCGCTGGAGCAATCGACGAGCTGGGGGCGAACGGGTACGAGGCCATCACGCGTCCGGTCGAGACACCCGAGGTGCGATCCGAGTTTCTCTCCGACCCGAGTCAACTGCAGAAGCGAGTCGACGGACTGATTCTGGTCGACCTCAACATCGATGAAGACGTGGCGAGCGAGTTGTTCGCTGCTGGAGTCAACACCGTCACCGCTGGATTCTCCACGCGGCGCTTCCCGTCGGCGCTTGTTGACGATGTTCACGTGGGTCACCTGGCGACATCGCATCTGCTGGAGCTCGGCCACACCCGCATCGGGTTGATCTCGGGGGAGCCCAATCACCCGCTCGCGTTCTCGGTTCCCGGGCTGCGCCTGGCCGGTTACAGCGCCGCGCTTGGGGAGCACGGCATACGGGTTGATCCGCTGCTCGAACGTTCCGGCAAGTTCACGGCGCCGGGCGGCCGCATCGCCATGCAACGTCTGCTCGAGCTTGACGATCCACCAACAGCGGTCTTTGCAATGTCGGACGAGATGGCGTTCGGTGCATGGCGGGCGATTCTCGATGCTGGGCTTTCCTGGCCCGACGACGTTGCCGTGATTGGGGTCGACGACCACGAGTTGGCCGAAATGGTGGACTTGTCGACCATTCGGTTGTCCCCGCGCCTCCTGGGCCAGGCAGCGGCGCGTCGCTTGCTGGCGCTCATCCGAGGGGTGGATGATGACCAGCCGACCGTTGATCTTTCGGGTCGTGACCGGATTGAGCTCGTCGCCCGCGCATCGACCGTCGGTTCCCCCTGACCACCCGAAGATCCGTCAATTTGGCGCGCGCGGTGTGACAACCGCTACGCGCCGGAGTAACCTCCGTTCTGCAAACGTTTACAATTTTCGGCCGAGCGGTCGGAATTCCCAATCAGGAGGGGACCCCTGTAATGATGAGTAAGTGGATGAAGCTGCTTGCAGCTCTTTTCGCTGTGTCACTCGTAGCCGCCGCATGCGGCTCCGACACAGCCTCAGACGTGGCTGACGCCGTTGACACCGGCGACAGCGAAGAGCTGACCGCCGCGCAGGAAGCGCTCGCAGAAGCACAGCAACAGGCCGCAGACGCCGAAGCTGCTGCCGCCGAGGCACAGGCAGCTGCCGACGCCGCAATGGCCGAAGCTGGCGAAGACGACGGTGCAAGCGCCGTCAAGGTCGTCACCGTTTCTGGCCCAGAGCGCTCAGAAGCAGAAGCTGGGGCACTCAACGCCGCGCTCGAAGAGTTCGGTAACGCCAACGGAATCACCATTGTGTACAAGGGTTCCGCCAACTGGGAAGCGGACATCAACATCCAGCTCGAAGCTGGCTCGAACCCCGACATCTCCATCTTCCCGCAGCCCGGAAAGCTCGCTGACTTCGCTCGCGCAGGCAGCGTCCTTGCCATCCCGGACGCAGTCACCGACGCCGTGTCCCCGAACTGGTCGCCCGGCGCCATGGGCTTCGGCAACGTCGATGGAACCCAGTACGGCATTCCCAACAAGAACGACCTCAAGTCGCTCGTGTGGTACCAGCCAGCTCGCTTCGAGGCCAACGGCTACGCCATCCCCGAGACCCTTGACGATCTGTGGGCACTTGCCGACACGATGATCGCCGACGGAAACACCCCGTGGTGCATCGGTATCGAGTCTGGCCAGGCAACCGGTTGGGCCTTCACCGACTGGGTGGAAGACATGATGCTCCGCACGACCACTCCCGAGAACTACGACGCCTGGACCACCGGCGATCTTCCCTTCTCGAGCCCCGAGGTCATCAGCGCAATGGAAGCCGTCCTCGAGCAGTGGAACAAGGAAGGCGCAGTATTCGCCGCTGGCGGCTCCATCGCCACCACCGCATTCCAGGCAAACGGTGAGCCCCTTGTGAACGGCGACTGCATGATGCACCGTCAGGCTTCGTTCTTCTCGTCCTTCTTCCCAGAAGGCACCCCAGCAGCTGACGGCAGCGAGGGCGCAGTCGACGTGTTCTACTTCCCGTCGAACACCGAAGACAAGCCAGTTCTCGGCTCCGGCACGCTCGCTGGCGCATTCGAGGATCGTCCCGAGGTGTGGCAGGTCATGGAGTACTTCGGTTCCGCCGAATACGCCAACTCTCGCCAGTCCAACCAGGAAGCACTCCTTCGTGGAGACAGCGAAGTCCAGGTTCTCTCTGGCTTCAACACGGCAAACCGCAACGTTGACACCTCGCTGTGGGCTCCGCTTGAGAGCTCCTTCATTGGCATCATGCAGAACGCTGAGATCCTCCGCTTCGACGGATCCGACCTCATGCCCGCCGACGTCGGCGCAGGCACGTTCTGGAGCGAAGGCACCGCAATGGTGAACGGTGACAAGTCCGTCGCCGACGCCGCCGCAGCCATCGACGCCAGCTGGCCAGCAGGCTGATCGTAGTTTCGCCGCTACTTGGACTCCGCTTCGACACGGGGTCCAAGTGGCGGCACACTTGCACTACAGCCCGTGTTGACACGGGCTGGTGATATCTGATGCGGGGGCCGTCGGCCCCCGCATCGCCAAATCTGTTTCATTGAAACCGGGGGGAATCACATGATCATGGTGTTGGGCGTTCTGACGCTCATCGGACTTGTTGCCGCAGGCGCGTTCAGTCTCTACCGATTGTTCGGGGAGCGTCCGGTCAAGGCCGGGATCATCTCCGCTTCGATCCTTGCCCTCCTTATCCTCATCTTTGGTGTCGGCGGAGTGTCGGTCGGCGACTTCTTCGGCGGCGATCAGATGGATCGGGTGCTCGAGATGCTCGGCACTGTCTTGATCTCTGTCGGCGTGTGCGTCGGCCTGTGGGTCGTCCTCAACCTCTTCGTCTCGCAAGCCGACCGGCAGTGGAGCCAGTTCTCCGGCCTCGTCGGCGCCGTTCTTGGCGCCGGCCTGTTCGGTCTGCTCCGCGGCAACCGTTCCATCGGCCCCCTCTTCGCCGATGTCGATTCGACCTTCGACGGCACCGACCCGCTCCTGCTCTTCGACGCCGCAGGCGTCGGCTTCCTCGGCCACGTCGAGTGGCCACTGTTCGGAGCCATTGTCTTCGGTGGTGGGTTCTTCCTCATCAAACAACTCAAGAACCGTGTTGCTCGACTCGGTGTGGCGGCGGCAATTGGAATTCTGTCCGGTGTTCTCATCGCACGGAACACCAAGATTCTCCAGCGCCCCGAACCCGACTGGCTCGCGATCATCCTTGCGACGCTCATCCTCGCCGGTGTCGGTGCCGCCCTCGGCCGTCGTTCCGGACGCCTCGAGCGGGGAGCGCTTCTGGGCGCGGGCGTCGGCTGGGCCATCGGTGGATGGCTGCTCTCACCGTTCCAGGTCGTCATCGACGTTCCCTACATCTCCACCGTGGTTCCACTTGTCCTGGTTGCCATGGCGTTTGCGTGGCAGGGCCAGCCAAGTCCGAAGGAACGGGCACTGTTCGACGCTCGTGCTCGTGCGTTCATCTTTCTCGGCCCCGCATTGGGCTTCCTGTTCGCAGCGCTTGTGGTTCCCGCCGTCCGCACCGCGGTGTTGTCCTTCCAGAACCGTGCCGGCGACGGTTTCGTTGGCCTCGACAACTACGAGGAGCTCTTCACCGCCGAGGCCTCGGCCGACGTCTCGAACTGGACCGACATCTTCTCGTCCAATCTGTTCTTCGTGGCCGTGCTTCTGCTGCTCATCGGAGTGATCGTCGCCCTCGTTTCTGGAAAACGCCGCAACGGCACCGTCTCGTTCGAGGGCGGTCCCACCTCCACCGGCACCCTCATGTTGGCGGCGTTCATCCTTTCGGTCGCCGTTCTCTCGGTGCTCCGGGGAACGTTCTTCAACAACCTCTGGTGGGTCATCACGGTGGTCACGGTCGCCACGGTTGTCGGGCTCGCTGTTGCCGTTCTTGCCGATCGGGCGGTGTGGGGCCAGAACCTTGCGAAGAGCCTGATCTTCATGCCCATGGCCATCTCGTTGGTGGGCGCATCGATCGTTTGGCGACTCCAGTTTCAGGCACGTCCGCCCGATCGAACCCAGACTGGTGCCCTCAACGCCGTGTGGATTGCGCTTGGCCGGTTGAGCAATTCGGGTTGGCCACGTGTGCTGATGATCGTGGTGCTTGCCGTGATCACCGCCTGGGCCATCTGGCAGATCGTCGAGCGACTGCGGACCGACCGACCCTTCACCAGTCTCTCGATTCTGTTCGTGGTGGCCGGGTGGCTGTTGTACCGCTTCATCGGTCCTCGCCTCGGCGGATTCACGACGAACGCACAGGGCGAGATCGTGCCGGAAACCGTGCAGTTCCTCACCGAGCGTCCGTTCAACAACATGTGGCTCATGGTCATCCTCATCTGGATGCAGACCGGATTCGCCATGGTGATCTTCTCCGCAGCGATCAAGGCGGTGCCCACCGAATTCATCGAGGCCGCCAAGATGGACGGGGCCACCGAATCGCAGAGCTTCTTCAACGTGACCCTGCCCACGATCCTTCCAACACTGGGTGTCGTGGTGACCACGATGATCGTGCAGGTCACGAAGGTGTACGACATCGTTGCGGTTGCCGGGCTCAATGGCATCTTCGGCAACAACGTGCTTGCGAACCAGATGTTCACCGAGTCATTCCTCAACCTGAACCGCGGCTTCGGCGCAGCGATCGCCATGGTCATGTTCCTGCTGGTGCTTCCGGTGATGGTCTACAACATCTACAACATGCAGAAGGAGGCGATCTGATGACATCGATCAACCCGATGCTCGAAGGTGACGGCCTCGGCGACAGGATCTATCGACGTATCACCGACATGCCCACGTGGGTTCTGTGGATGATCGTCGTGGTCTGGACGATCCCGAGCCTGAGCCTGTTCGTCAACTCCTTCCGAAATCGCGATGCACAACGCAACGACGCGTTCTGGAACGTGGTGACCGAGGTTCCCGGTATTGGTTCGGGCCAGGTGACCACCGAGAACTACACCGACGTGCTGTCTGCCAGTGCCACGAACAGCCTTGGCGATTCACTCGTCACGAGCCTTGCGATCGCCGTGCCTGCCACGATCATCCCGATTGCCTTCGCAGCCTTTGCCGCCTACGGCTTTGCATGGATTGACTTCCCCGGCCGCAAGTGGCTGTTCATCGCCACCGTCTCGCTGCTCGCAATTCCGTTGCAAGTTGCACTCATTCCGCTGCTGCAGCTGTTTGGTCCCGGCACCCCGTTCGGTGGAGCGCACCTGACCATTCCGTTCACCGACAAGACCATGACACTGTTGCCGCTCAACGATCTCGCCGGTTCGCCGGCGTCGGTGTGGCTGACGCACATCGGGTTCGCCATGCCGTTCGCCATCTTCCTGTTGCACAACTACATCTCGCAGCTCCCGGGCGAGCTGTTCGAATCGGCCCGGATCGACGGAGCCAACCACTTCGGCATCTTCTGGCGCCTCGTGCTCCCCCTGTCGATCCCCGCACTGGCATCGTTCGCCATCTTCCAGTTCCTCTGGACCTGGAACGACTACCTGATCGCCAACACGATGTTGCAGGGTGCGTCCTCGGCTCCGACCACGGTTCGTATCGCAAACCTTGCGGGAGACTTCGACAACACCGACCACCTCCTCACTGCCGCCGCATTCGTGCAGGCGTTCGTGCCGCTGGTCGTGTTCTTCAGTCTGCAGCGGTTCTTCGTCCGAGGTCTGCTGGCCGGCTCCGTCAAGGGCTGAGCCCCGCAGTGATCGATCCGGTCGCGGCCGCATCTGCCCTCGCAGGTGTGGTCCGGCGAACGCCAACCATTGCCGTCGAGCGGACCGATCTTGGTCTCGCCCCCGGCGCACCCATCGAGTTCAAGCTCGAGTACCTCCAGCACTCGGGGACCTTCAAGGCCCGCGGTGCCAGCCACTTCATGGTGCGCAATCCCATTGGTGACGCGGGCGTGGTCGCTGCCTCGGGTGGGAACCATGGTGCTGCGGTTGCATGGGCGGCGCGTGAACGCGGCCATGCGGCGAACATTTTCGTGCCCACGATTTCTTCGCCGGCAAAGGTCGATCGGCTTCGCTCCTATGGTGCGACCGTGCACCAGGTTGGCGCCGTGTACAGCGAATCGCTGGACGCCAGTATCGAGTTCCAGGCGTCAACGGGTGCCACCGGCATCCACGCCTACGACCATCCCGACGTCATGGCCGGCGCTGGTACCACCACACTCGAGTTCGTGGAACAGGTCGACGGCCTCGACACGGTTCTTCTCGCTTGTGGCGGCGGTGGCCTGAGCGGAGGAGCGGCACATGCCGTTGGCTCGAGCACTCGGCTCGTGGTCTGCGAGGGCGTCACCACCAACGCATACGCCGCAGCGGTTGAAGCCGGAGAGCCGGTCGACGTGACGGTGTCGGGAGTGACCGCCGACGCGCTTGGTGCAACTCGCATTGGCGGCCTTGCCTGGGACGCACTTTCGGGTGTCGATGCGCTGAGCGCGCTCGTCACCGACGACGCAGTGCTCGCCGCCCGACAGGCGCTGTGGTCCGTGCTTCGCATCGTCGTCGAGCCAGCCGTCGCCACCACCGTTGCCGCACTGATGGCCGGTGCCTACGAGCCGCATGCCGACGAACGGGTTGGTGTCGTGCTCTGCGGTGCAAACACACGATTGGACGATCTGACATGACTGCAGTTGGTGCGATGATCCGGCGTGAAGTTGCGCCGGAGGACGAGGTTGCGCATGCGCTGATGCTGGCCGAACGCTTCGATGAGGTGTGGATCGTCGAGGACCTGCCGTATGCAGGTGGCATTGCGCAGATGACGGCCGTGCTCGCCGCCACCGACGACGTGATCGTGGGCCACGGCATTGCCCCGGCACCCTTTCGCAATCCGGCGGCACTCGCGATGGAGTGGGCCACGCTCGCTCGTATGTTCCCGGGGCGTGTGCGCTGTGGTCTTGGCCACGGCGTGCAGTCGTGGATGCAGGCGGTTGGGGAGCAGGTGGCCTCGCCGCTTGCCCTCATCGAGGAGACCCACCACATCGTGCACGAGCTACTGCACGGCGCGATGCCCGACTTCGATGGCCGGTACCGGTCCATGTCCGGTTGGCAGCTCGAGTTCCCACCTGTCGACGTGCCGCCGATCTCGCTGGGAGTCGTTGGGCCAAAGTCGCTGTACCTGTCCGGGCGGATCGCCGATGGAACCGTGCTCGGCGAGGGCCATGATCCTGCAGCCGTGCAGAGCGCACGGCAGCGCATCGACCAGGGTCGCGCAGCTGCGGGCAGGGTCGATCCGCATCATCTGACGGTCTTCGTCAGTTTCTTCTGCGGAGACCCCGCCGATGCGCCGACCCCACCACCCGAGACGCCCCAGGGCGGCGAGCTGATGGGCTCGGCCCAGCAGATCATGGCCGGCGTGCATGCGTTGGGTGACGCCGGAGCAGACTCGGTCATCCTGGTCCCGCTCGGACCAGATCCCGAAGCTCAGATCCTCGCAGTCCGCCCCTGATATACCGCTGATATATCAAAGGTGCCAGGCTCCATTCGCCCGCAAGGTGCCAGGCACCTTCCGAATTCGTGGCTTCGATTTCGCCTGAATTGTTGCCGATGTGGGCTCAGCTGGCGTACAAGGTGCCAGGCACCGTTGGTGGTGTGGAGTCAGTCGGTGAGGAGTTCGTCGAGGCGAACGGGCCGGTTCTCGGCGATTGAGCGGTGGGCGGCTTCGCCGATGGCGACCGACAGCATGCCATCGTGGAGGGTGACGTCGGCGGGGGTTCCCGTGCGGATGGCGTTGGCGAAATCGACGTGCTCCAGATAGCTGGACCCGTGGTGGAGACCCTCGTAGCGAATGGCGTCGTTGGTGATGTTTCGGGTGTCGACCTTGCCAATGTCGGGCAGCCCCTCACCGCTGCGGAGCCCGACATGGAGCTCAGAGGTCGGGATGCGTGCGTCGACCTTGCCCAAATCACCCACGACCGAGATCACTTCCTGATCCTTGGTTGCCTCGGCGAACATGCACAGATCGAGCATCGCCCGAGCGCCGCCTTCGTAGTCGACGATCACGAACGCGTTGTCCAGAATGTCGGACGTTTCTCCGTCGTAGACCTCGTCGAGATGATTCACGTCCTGATTGCCCGACGCATACACCTGAATCGGCTTGCGCCCAATGATGAGGTTCATGAGGTCGAAGTAGTGGCACGTCTTCTCGACGAGCGTGCCGCCGGTGTTGCGGCTGAAGCGGTTCCAGTCGCCCACCTTCACCAGGAACGGAAATCGGTGCTCCTGGATGGAGACCATACGAACGTCGCCAACCGTTCCCTGTCGAACCTCGTTGAGCAGAGCATCGACTGCGGGCATGTATCGGTACTCGAGCCCAACCCAGATCACGCCCGGGTAACCGTCGGCCAGCTCGATGAGGGTGTTGCAGTCCTCGGTCGTTGTACACAACGGCTTCTCGCACAGCACATGCTTGCCGCTGGCGATCACATCGCGCATCACGTCGATGTGGGTGAAGTTTGGCGAGACCACGATGACGGCGTCGACCGAGTCGTCGGCGAGCAGAGCTGTGTGATCCGTGTACACGCTGGTGCCGGGGCCGGCCGCAGCCAGGCCGGAATCGCGGGACCCGGGGTCGGGATCGGCAATGGCGACCACGCTGGTGTTGTCGAGGGCGAGAATGTTGCCGATGTGCTCGATACCCATCATGCCGGTGCCGATGACTCCGTAACGAATGTGGGGGTTTTCCATCAGATCATCCTCGTGCTGGAAGTGTTGAATCTCAATCAATGTAAACGCTTGCATGGCCGTCGTCCATTTGCGCTACCGTAGGAAACCATGACCACGAATCTTGTCTCCACATCTCCCCGTCGGCTGGGAGCGGACGGTCCTGAAGTCGGTGCTCTTGGGTACGGCACCTGGCGGCTGACATCGGAAGACGTCGCCACGAACCAGGCGCTCATCGAAACGGCGCTCGACAACGGCATGAACCTGATCGACACTGCTGATGTCTACGGACTCGACCACGGTGGAACCGGGTTTGGGCAGAACGAGCAGCGAATCGGACATGTCCTGACCGCCTCGCCGGCCCTGCGGGACCGGATGGTGCTGGCGACCAAGGGTGGCATCATGCCGCCGCTTCCCTACGACTCCAGCCCCACATACCTTCGATCGGCGGTTCACGCGTCACTCCAGCGTCTTAACGTCGAACACATCGACCTGTGGCAGATCCATCGCCCGGACATGTTCACCCATCCGGCCGATGTCGCAGCGGCTCTCGACGCCCTGCACGTCGAGGGAAAGATCGGCATGGTCGGAGTCTCCAACTTCACCGTCGACCAGTACGACGCACTCGCCACACACCTCACGCTTCCAATCGTTGCCACCCAGCCCGAGTACTCGGTCGCCCAGCTGCAGCCTCTCCGTGACGGCATGTTCGACCGTGCCATGCGAGACGGCGTCGTGCCGCTGGCCTGGAGCCCGCTGGCCGGCGGCCGGCTCTTCACCGGCGAGGGCATCCGCCCCGAACTCCTCGACGTCATCGACCGACTCGCCGAACGCGAAGGCGTCGACCGGGCGACGATCGCCATCGCCTTCGTGCTCGCCCACCCGTCGAAGCCCGTCGCACTTCTTGGCACACAAACTCCGGCTCGTCTCGTCGACTCGCTCAAGGCGTTCGACGTTTCGCTCGATCGCAACGACGTATACGACATCGTTGCCGCCAGCGAAGGACAGCCACTGCCATGACGCCGCTCACTTACCGAGTTTCGCTCACTTACCGAGTTTCTCGCCCAAGGGCTCGAAACGTCGCGGCGTCAGAGTCGGGCAATCGGGATCGAGACGTCGCGGCGCCAGAACGATTGTCTTGGATGATTCCAACTGTTCAACAACCCCATGGGAGGGATTGGCGTGATGAACAAACCTGCGTCTGAGTCAGACCAAAGCGGGATGTCGGCCGGGAGTGCCGACGACAAGATTGAGGTTTCTTGGTTTGGGGCGCTTTGTGATGATGACTATGAGTTCTTGGGGGTTCCTGAGGATCATCTGAGGAGCTCGTGGTCACATTGCTCCGACATCGTGACCACCGCCGATCGGCTTGGTTTCGACAATGTGCTGCTGCCCTCTGGGTATGACCTTGGCATGGACTCCACGTCGTTCGCGGCGGCGATCGCCACCCACACCGAACGGATCCAGTTGTTGCTCGCAGTCCGCATGGGCGAAATGTGGCTTCCGCAGCTGGCTCGTCAGCTCGCGACCATCGACCAGATGGCCGGCGGCCGGCTCACCATCAACATCATTTCCAGCGACATCCCCGGAGCGCCCCTCGAGAGCGCTCCCCGCTACCAGCGGACCCGCGAGTGGATGCATGTGTTGCGGGCGCTGCTCAACGGTGAATCGATCGACTTCCAGGGCGAGTTCGTCAACCTCACCGTCGACCCGCCTCGTATGCGAACCGTCAGCGGGCACTGCCCACCGTTCTACTTTGGCGGGTTCAGTCCAGCCGCAAAGGACACGGCTGCCGAGCACGCCGATGTGTTTCTGACGTGGCCCGACACCGTGGCTGGCGTCGCTTCAACCGTGAAGGAAATGCAGGGTCTCGCAGCTGGCTACAACCGCGAGCTCAAGTACGGGCTCCGTGCGCACGTGATCGTCAGGGAGACCGAAGGCGAAGCACGGAAGGCCGCCGACCGACTGCTTTCCAAGCTCGATGACGAACAGGGTGAAGCCATTCGCCAGAAGTCGCTCGATACCGCATCGGCTGGCGTCGCTCGCCAGAACGAACTGCGCGAGGCCGCCGAAGGCGACGGATTCGTCGAAGAGAACCTCTGGACCGGCGTGGGCCGCGCCCGCAGCGGAGCCGGAGCCGCCATCGTCGGCGACCCCGACCAGGTGCTGGCAAAGCTCCAGGCATATCGCGACGTTGGCGTCGGCGCCTTCATCCTGTCCGGCTACACTCACGCCGCCGAAGCCGATCTGTTCGCCAAGCACGTGCTTCCGAACATCGATCATGGACCGCTCTACGCTGGATCCACCACCACACCCGCCACGTGAGCCCCGGAGCCGCTGCAGTGACCGACCCCATCTCGTTCGGACCGGATTTCTTCTTCGGGTCCGCGACATCGTCCTTCCAGATCGAGGGCCGTTCGCCCGACATCCCCCAGGGGGATTCCATTTGGGACACGTTCTGTGCCGAGAAGGGGCGGATCGCCGACGGATCCAACGGTCTTCTGGCCTGCGACCATGTGCATCGCTACGCCGAAGACGTAGCGCTCATGTCCGAGCTGAACCTGGCCCGCTACCGCTTCTCGATCGCCTGGCCGAAGGTGATCCCCAACGGTGTCGGCCCCGTCAATGCTGCTGGCCTCGATTTCTATGACCGTCTCGTCGACGAACTGTTGAGCCACGGGATCGAGCCCATGGCAACCCTGTACCACTGGGACCTACCGCAGGCGCTCGACGATTCGGGCGGCTGGTTGTCACGCGACACCGCGTATGCGTTCGCCGACTACACCGAGGCGGTTCTCCACCGTCTCGGCGACCGCATCCTCAACTGGACGACCTTCAACGAGCCCTACGTTTCGGCGGGGCTCGGGTATGTCACAGGTGAACATGCGCCGGGCCACACGAGCATCGACGAGGGCATGACGGCCGCGCACCACATCATGCTTGCGCATGGTCTGGGGATGGAGCGCATCCGCTCGTTGGCCCCTGACGCGTCGGCCGGAATCGTTCTGAACTTCACGCCGGCCGAGCCAGCATCCGACGCACCCGCAGATGTTGCCGCCGCTGCGGTACGGAACGGCTGGGAGAACGAGTGGTACGCCAGTGCCATCTTCCATGGTGCGTATCCCGAAGCCACGGTCGAGGCGCTCGGTTGGGACCAACACGAGATTCACGACGGTGACATGGCCGTGATCTCGGCTCCCGTCGACGTGCTCGGCGTGAACTTCTACACGCGTTCGGTCGTCTCGAGCGTTGGGCAGCAGATTCCCTTCGGCACACCAAAGACCGAGATGGGCTGGGAGATTCACGCCCCCTCACTTCGCAACCTGCTCGTGTGGCTCCACGAGACATACGCCCCGGAAGCGATCGTGATCACCGAGAACGGCTGTGCCATGGCCGACACCGAACGGGTCGACGGAGCCGTGCACGATCCCGACCGGATCGCCTACCTGCGAGATCACGTCTCGATGGTGCATGCCGCACGCGCCGCTGGTGTGCCGGTGATTGGCTACCTGGTCTGGTCGTTGATGGACAACTTCGAGTGGGCACTCGGGTACGGCAAACGGTTTGGCATCGTCGAAATCGAGGATGAGACCCTTCGTCGGATCCCCAAGGCAAGCGCCCGATGGTTCGCAGAGCTCGCAGCCACCGGAATCCTGCCTGATTGAGCAGATTTGCCTTGATTGCAGTGTGATGACATCGGGTCAACCGCCCCCGGGTCCTCTGCCGATGGGTGATCATGGCGGGCGGTTCAACTCACGATGAGGCCGATGTTGCTCTGGCGGGCACCCTCGAGTGGCGTTCGCACGCGTTTTGGCGGTTCGGCCAGTATCGAGCCGCAGATGTGATCGTGGAGAGCCTCTCGTTGTATGGCACCCGGTTGCGGCTGCTCAACAACCTGGGCTCGTTCAGCGCCAACCACCGGGTGCGGGTGTGGATTGATGGGCACATGACCCGGGCGCCGGTGAACTGGTCTGACGGCGACCAGGTTCGGGTGTCGTTCGACAATCCGTCGGCAGAGTTCCTCCAGGCGATTCGGGGGATATTGGACCTTGGCCTTCACGGCTGGGGTCGATGGACGCAGCCGGTCGTGTAGGGGAGGGGCGCGGCGGGCGATGGGACGACTCTTCAGGCGGGCAGAGGTCGTGGTGCCGGGCGGCATCACGGTGGAGACGCGCAACCTCATGGGTCGCAAGATGAAGCGGATCGAGGTGCGCACGATGGATCTGTCGATCGAGGGTGCGTGCCTGCGCCTTCCGGGTCCGCACAAGTTCGCCACCGGTCAGCCATTGGCGTTCGATCTGGGGGAAGCGCACAACACACTTGCCGTGGTCTGTGGATGCGAGAAGGGGCAGGACTGGACGATCCTCCGTCTCCGTTTCATCGATCCGGGGCAGAACTTCCTGTCGCAGCTCGTCCCGATTTTGAAGTCGCCGGGTGTGTCCGACAACGACGTATCCAGCTGGGCGGGATGAGCGTCATACCCCGGTCGTAGGGTCCATTCCAGACTTCCCCCGTCATTCCATCAAGAAAGAACCAACGTCATGAACGTTGTTGTCGTGCAGGGAACGTTGTCCAGCGAGCCGCGCGAGCGCCTGCTCCCGTCGGGCTCCACCATCGTGAACTGGGAGGTGACCACATCTCCATCGTCGGGGCCGAAGCTCTCGGTCCCCGTTCAGTGGGAGGACCCTGGTGTCTCCATCAGGTCCTGCAGCGAAGGGGACGAGGTCATGGTGCTCGGAACGATTCACCGGCGCTTCTTCAGTGCCAATGGCATCCGAGCCTCGCGCGTCGAGGTTCACGCTTCGGTCTTTGCCAACCCGGCTCGAGCGGCCGCCGTGTCCCGGCTCCGAAAGAAGGCCGACGGGTTGCTGGCGGGCTGAACTTCGGTCGGCTTGCGTCCGCCGGGTACGGTCAGGGACATGCAGGATGCCATCGCAACGTCCATCGATGTCACGACGGATGTGCGCAGAATCCTGCTGCCCGCCGGCCCGGTGGCCTGATCGTGCGGCTCACCAACCGCACGCTCCGGCAAATGGATTCGCCCATCGGGGCGAACAACCATCTGATCGCGCAGGTTCCGGCCGACAAGCCGTTGCTCAACCTCTCGCAGGGTGCACCGGGTTTCCCTCCGGCCCCCGAAGTCAGCGCTCGCATCGGCGAGGTCGCAGCAGCCGAGGACGGAGCCCGATATGCGCCGCTCCTGGGCCTCCCGGAGCTCCGGTCGACCTTCGCAGCAGAACTTGCGGACGTGTACGGGGGAGACGTGGATGCCGATGACATCTGCATCACCTCGGGCTGCAATCAGGCGTACTGCATGACGGTCTCGGCGCTTGCTGAACCTGGCGATGAGATCATTCTCACGCTGCCGTACTACTTCAATCACGACATGTGGTTGGGTCTCGATGGTGCTGTTGCCGTGCACCTTGAACCGGCCGATGGTCTGGAGTCAACGGTTGACGAGGCGCGTGCGCTGATCACCGAACGTACCCGAGCTCTGGTGTTGGTGACGCCCGGGAATCCCACCGGCCATACATTGTCGGTCGAGTCACTTGCGGCGTTCGCCGACCTTGCTGTCGAGTGCGACATTGTCCTGATCGTCGACGAGACATACCGATCGTTCGTGCCGGGTGGCGGTGGGCCACACAACCTGTTCCAGCGCCCAGATTGGCGAGAACACGTCGTCAGCCTGCATTCGTTCTCGAAGGACCTTGCGATTCCGGGACATCGGGTTGGCGCGGTTGTGGGCCACCCCGACCTCCTCCGGGAAGTCGCCAAACTCATCGACTGTGTCACCATCTGTGCGCCGCGAACCGGGCAGGAGGCGGCGCTGACAGGCCTCACTCGTGCGGGCGAGTGGCGGTCGCAGAAGGTGGCGGAAATCGCAGCGAAGCAGCAGCGGTTCGAGGCGGTTATGGCAGGCTCGCCGGGCGGGTTCGAACTGGTGTCGGCCGGCGCCTACTACGGGTGGGTCCGTCACCCCTTTGCCGGTGAGGCAACCGACGATCTGGTGAAGCGCATGGTGGTGGAGCAGGGGATCCTGGTCATCCCGGGCACCGCGTTCATGCCCACCGATACGCAGATGCTTCGGTTCAGTTTTGCGAACGTGGAGCTCGAGCGCATCGACGAGCTCGGGTCGCGGCTCGCGGAGTTGGGCTGAGCCCAGCCGGTCTTCAGCGGGCGCCGGTGAGGGGCGTGGGCTCGGGAACCGTCCACTCGGCTGGCATGCGGCTGAAGTCGAAGAAGGGCTCGGTGTCGCCCTCTTCCACAGCCTCGGCCACCTGTGCGTAGAACCCCTGCCCGGTCTCTTCGGCAAACGTGATGGACACGTCGTCGCCGCTGTCGGCGTTGGGGCGTTCGACGTACTCGGGGAAGGTTGCTTCGTCGGCAGATCCCTCCTCGTAGCCTCGGGCGAACATCTGCTTGAGGATGCCGAATCCGTCGTTGCGAACGAGCGTCTCGCCGCGCGGTGTTCCACCCATGGCCTTCATGTGGGCCTGGAAGGACTCGAGGTTGTGCGTGTCGTAGGCGACGTGCTGCACCGAGTGGTCGCCGTGTCGGTTGACGAAGGCGGTGACCTGCGATGTTGACGCGCGATCGATGCCTTCGATGAGTGCCACGCCAAACTCGCCGTAGTCGATGCACCAGATCTTCATGGAGTCGTTCTCGTCGTCGGGGCGAACGTCGTCGATGCGGTTGATGAGGACTCCGCCCTCGACCTCGATGTGGAACCAGGCCCACTGTTCGATGGTGCCAGCGGCGCAGGCGTAGGTGATGTGGTCAACGCGCTTCAGGTGCGACATGTGGTACGTCCTCTCATTGAACAGATTGCACGACTTCGTGTCTCCAGAGTGGCAATCTGGTCAATGATTGCAAGAGTGTTGAACATATTGTTCAGTGGTTTCTGGCACCGTTGTCATTTTTGTTCAATCTCGCTCGCGGAATCGTGGTTTCCTTGCACACCTTGTTCTCAACCCTCGATGGCCCCGATCAGGATCTGATCGCGGCCATGCGCGCCCGTCCGCGCGCACCCATCACCGAACTGTCCCGGATCACGGGCATGGCCCGAGGGACGGTGCTCAACCGCCTGGAGCGTCTGGAACGCAGCGGTGCCATCACCGGACACGGACCGGAGATCGGGCCGGGCGCTGCCGGCGCTCCGGTCGTTGCCTTCACGACTCTGTCGATCGCGCAGGGCAGCCACGATGACCTTCTGGAGAAACTTGCGTCGCTCGAAGAGGTGCTTGAGGTGCACGTCGTGACCGGGTCTGGCGATCTGCTGTGCCGGGTTGCCGCGGCATCCAACGACCACCTGCACGAGGTGTTGCAGCGGATTGTTGGCATGGCTGGCATCACGCGCGCGGACAGCCAGTTGGCACTCAGTACCCCGGTGTCTCGGACGCTTGCCGACCAGGTTCTCGCCCGGCGTCGGCGGTAGAACCCTCAGCCGGCGGCGAACTGCTTGGCTCGTTCCCAGACCTCGGCGTCTACCACGACGGCATTCGGAGCGACGCGGTTTGCTCCAGGTAGGCGGGCGCCGGGCTGGGCGCCAACGGCTTCCGCCAGCGCGGCGATCCGTTCGTGGAATGCGTCTCCGCCGAACGCCGCCGGATCGATCACGAGGTAGAACTGGCCAATGTCGTGGTGCGGACCCTCGGGCGTCTTCAGCGGTGGAATCTGCGTGCTGGCAAGGCTGCCCGTGAGCGCCGACGCCAGAACCTCGACCATGAGCCCCAGTCCGTATCCCTTGTAGCCGCCGGTGGACAGGAGAGATCCCTCGAGCGCAGCGTGGGGATCGGTGGTCTCGTTGCCCTCGGCATCGACGGCCCATCCGAGCGGAATGGGTTCATCTGCTGCGGCAGCCATGGTGATCTTCCCAAGCGCGATGGCGCTGGTGCTGTAGTCGAACTGAAACGACACGCCGCCATTGCCATCGGGAACGGCCATCGCCATGGGGTTCGTGCCGAGAAGGCGGGCGGATCCACCGGGGGGCGAGACGCGCGCAGTGGAGTTGGTGGCGCCGATTGCCAAGAGTCCAGCCTTGGCGAACTGCTCGGTGAAATATCCGAGCGAGGTGGCCGTGTGGCTGTGCTCGATGGCGTAGCCACAGGTGCCGTTGGCCTTGGCGGCCGCAACGGCGGTATCGAAGCCGGCCGCGAACGCCCATTGGGCAAAGCCGAACCGGGCATCGACACGCACGGCCCCGGGTTGTGACTGGGTCACGACCGGTTCCACGTCGCCGAGCACGCGGCCGGTCCGCAGTTGATGGCAGTAGCTGTCCAGGTAGTACAGACCGCAGATTCGGTTGCCGTTCGCCTCGGCGACTCGAACCGCATGCGCAACGGAGGCCGCCACCGGCTCAGTCGCTCCGCATGCGACGAGTGCCCCGAGGGTCACCGACTCGATCTCGTCCAACGCAACGTGTTCCATGGTTCTCCCTGTGGTCGTCGGCGAGAGACTAGTGATCCGGAAGACTCCTGTTGAAACCGTGGCCGTCAGGCCATGTCCGCGATGAACTCGACGACGAGGTCCGGGTCGTCGTGATGAAGAAGGTGCCTGGCATCGGGAACCAGCGTGCACCGGGCGTTCGGGCCGATCGCCTTGGCGGTTTCGGTGGCCTGTGCGTCGGTGGCGAACTCGTCAGCGCTTCCCTGGACGACGTGCACCGGGATGTCGATGCGATGCAGCTCGGGTCGAATGTCGAACGGACGGGCCGGACCGGTCCAGACGCCGCTCCATGCGCCGAAGACCTCGGCTGGATGATCGTGGTGGCGGGCGAGGCCGGCGACCACGGCGGCCGAAGAACCGATGAGGTGTCGGATCTGCTGCACGGCAACGTCTTCGACCCAACTGTGGGCGGCAAGCGCAAGCACCGCCCGCGCCGACCGGTGGTGAATTGCGTGGAGCAGCGCGACCGTGCCGCCATCGGAGTGTCCGACAAGCAGCGGTTGCTCAGCCCCGAGGTGGATGAGGATCTGCTCGAGACGATGTGCCTCGTGCGTGAGCCAGTCGGTTGGCCAGGGGCCGTCGGCTGCGGGCAGCGACTGGCCATGGCCCGGCCGGTCGTAGGCAAGAACGGTGCGTCCGGTGCGGGCGGCGACGGTACCCGGAACGTCGCGCCACTGCCCGACCGAGCCCAGGCCATCGTGCAACAGGACGATGTCGGGCGGGCCCTCTCCCCACGTGGCGATCCGAATCGTTGCTTCGCCGATGTGCATCAGATCGTTGCGCTGTTCGGGCATGTGGACTCCGGTTCGTGGCGTGCTGCTGGACGGAGATCGACGCCTCGGGTGGTATCGCTAGTCTAGGAAGTCGCCCGATCCCTGTCGGGCGACAACGGAGCGGAGTGCTCCGAAGGAGCTCGATGACGACACAGCGAACCACCCTTGTTCTTGAAGACGGCACCGCGTTGGGTGCCGCTCCGCTGATGACGGCCAGCGTGGGCGACGTCGTTGCGATCGATGAATCCGACGTGCGGTATTGCGTGAAGTCGGTCGTGGAGGAAAGCGATGGAAACACGATCACCGTCGCAATGGACCCGCTCGGCCAGTCGGGCGGATCGTCCTCTCCACTCTCGTTCGTGAGCGGCGATGGTGCCACGATCTTCGTCCACGACCTCGGTGGCTCTGGGCCGCCGGTGCTCGTGTGCCACGCCACCGGGTTCCACGGCATGGCGTACGCACCATTTGCCCGAGCGCTTGCAGATCGACACAAGGTCTGGGCGATCGACTTCAAGGGACACGGACTGTCGACGGCGCCCGAGTCGGGCGATTTCGCCTGGCCGGGAATGGGCGAAGAGGTGGTGCAGGCCGTTGCCATGATCGGCGATGGGCCGATGTTCGCAGTCGGGCACTCCATGGGCGGCGCGGCAATCCTTCTTGCTCAGCGGGCACATCCTGAGATGTTCGACGCGGCCTACCTGTACGAGCCCATTGTCTTCCCAACCAACTACGAACCGAACCCACGTGAGATGACCATGAGCGCAGCTGCTCGTGCTCGGCGTGCAGTGTTCCCCGACAAAGACTCAGTGTTTGAACGCTACGGGGCCCGACCACCGCTGAATGATCTTCGACCCGATGCGCTCGCCGCATATGTGGAGCATGGCTTTCACGCGACCGAGGACGGCGAGGTCCAGCTGGCGTGTTTGCCAGAACATGAAGGCGCCACCTTCGACGCTCCCGACAAACTCTCGGTGCCGCAGTTGGACGGATTCTCGATGTCCTTGGCGGTTGCCGCCGGGTATTCGCCCGGAGTCTCGTCGCCGGCCGACATGGCGCCACATGTCGTCGACACGGTCGCTGGTGCAGTGCTCGACAGCCACCCCGAGCTCGGACATTTCGGCCCGCTTCAGGCCCCCAGCCTGATCGCAGAACGGGCGGCCCAGTTCTTCGCCGAGGGTGTTGTGGGGAATACCGCCCGGTAACGCCCAGAGACCGCCCGGACCTGCAACGCTGTAGGGGTGACAACGCGAATTTCACTCCCCACGACAGCCGAGGTGAAGGCAGCAATTCCTGCCGCCTGTTTCGATCGGGTTCTCTGGAAGTCGGCGGCGTATGCGCTCATGTCGGTGGTGCTCACGGTTGGCACCGGACTGTTGGCGCTGGCGTTCATTCCGCTGCAGTGGGCATGGACACCGGTGTGGGTTGCGTATGCGATTGTCGCCGGAACATTCTCGACCGGAGTGTGGGTGGTCGCTCACGAGTGTGGTCACCGGGCGTTCGCCAACGGCACTCGCCTGCAGGACACGGTCGGGTTCGTGCTTCACAGCTCGCTGTTGGTGCCGTATTTCAGCTGGCAGAGGAGCCATGCGATCCATCACGGCAAGACCAACCATCTGACCGAGGGTGAGACCCATGTGCCAAAGCGCTTCGGCACTCGGCAAGGGAGCCGAACCCTCGCTGTCCGGGCCCGAATGGGACCGCGCACCCATGGCGTCCTTACACTGATCGGTCGTTTGCTGGTCGGATGGCCCCTGTATCTGTTGGTCGGTCTCACCGGCGGTCCCGAACGCGGGCGTACGAATCACTTCTGGCCCTCACGTCCGTTCTCCGATGCCCTTTTCCCGAACCGGTGGGCGCGCAAGGTGCGCTGGTCAGCGGTCGGCGTGCTTGCGACCATTGCCCTGCTCACCTGGTGGGCGGTCGCTGCGGGTTCGGTGTGGCCGGTCCTTGCCGTGTACGGCGGTCCGTACCTGGTGTGCAACATGTGGCTTGTTGGCTACACGTGGCTGCAGCACACCGACGAAGATGTGCCGCACTACGCCGATGACGACTGGTCCTTCGTACGGGGTGCGTTCTGTTCGGTCGACCGGCCGTATGGGCGGCTGATCGATGTGTTGCATCACCGCATCGGATCAACCCATGTGGCCCATCATCTCGATGCGAAGATTCCGCACTATCACGCGGCCGAGGCCACGACGGCAATCGCCCAGGCGTTTCCCGAGCTCTACCGCTACGACCCCACGCCCATTCCCACGGCCCTGTGGCGGGTTGCGAAGAACTGTCACGTCGTTGCGCCAGCGTCAGACGGTTGGCAGTTCACCGACCACGAAGACGTCCGCGTCGACCAGGCTGCCTAGCCGTTCGCTACTCGCACGAACACATCCATCTCCCTCAACCCGCACGGGTCGGCGACCGATTGGACGAGTATGCAGAGAACAATTGTTCAGGTCGTGAAGATGCGGATGGGTGACCTCGTCCCCGGCGACGTGATCAACAAGAACCCCGATGAGCCGCGTGGTTGGTTCCTCGTGCACGAGCTGCAGGACCTTCCGAACGACGGCCTGGCCGTGCTCGCATCGACGGCGCGCAACAGCATCAACGGTGCTCCGGACGACATCGTTGGAGTGCAGGTCCGACAGGTGGTGGAGCTTCCCGATGCTCCGACACCGAAGGCACAGGAGGCGGTACCCGTGGACGAATCAGCGGCTGCCACCCAGGAAGCTCCCGCTCCTGCAGCACCACAGCCCGACGTCGCTCCGCCGTCGCAGGCTCCAGCCGCCGCCTGAACGGTCAGTGAGCCAGCCGAAGGCTGAGCTCGTCGAGCGTGCTGCACCCGGTCTGAACCATCACATTCACCAGACCCTCGTGGAGGATGTCGAGCGCATGCTCGGCGCCCTGCTGCCCGAAGGCACCCAGACCGAACATGAATGCACGGCCGCAGAAGACGAAGTCTGCGCCAAGGGCGATGGCCCGCGCGACGTCGAGCCCGTCGCGAACTCCGCTGTCGAACAGGACCGGCACCGCGCCGCCCACCGAATCCACGATTGCGGGTAGCGCTTCGATTGCAGCAACCGCGCCATCCAGCTGACGGCCGCCGTGGTTTGAAACCTGAATGGCATCGGCCCCGGTGTCGATGCATCGTTGTGCGTCCTTGGGGCTCAGGATGCCTTTCATGACGATTGGTCCATCCCAGCGCGCTCGGACCTCGGCGAGGTAGTCGTAGGAGAGCGTGCCGCCGAGGCTGGCGCCGACAAAGCCGGCGGCGTTCTTGAGGTTGGCCCCGTCGATGTAGTTCTCGACCGTTCGGAATCGCGGCAGTCCGTTGCGCAGGATTCCGGTGCTCCATGCCGGCCGGAGGATCGAGTCGAAGACGAGGCGCGGCCCAATCGTGGGAGGCATGCGCACGCGGGCCTTGCGCTGGCGTTCCCGACGGCTGGCCGTTGGCACGTCGGCCGTCACGACAAGCGTGGAAATGCCGGACGCGGCGACCCGATCCAGCAGGTCTTCGCGAATCTCTGAGTCCCTGGGTGGGTACAGCTGGAACCACCCGTTGTCGCCGGCGATGGGGCCGATCGTCTCGGGGCTCTGGGTGCCGACCGTGCTCAGGACGTAGGGGATGTTCCGCGTCACTGCGGTCTCTGCCAGTGAAACTTCGCCTCCGGGCCAGATCAGACCGGTGAGTCCGACGGGGGCGATACCGATCGGGGTGGCGTAGGTGGTGCCAAAGAGCGTGGTCGTCGTCGTGGGCTCAAGTGCGCCCTTCAGGAGCTCCGGGGTGAATTGCACGTCGGCCATGGCGGTGATGTTCCGATCGAGCGCGGCCTCACTCCCGGTTCCGCTGGCCAGGTACTCCCAGGCAAAGAACGGGATACGGCGCTTGGCCCGACGTTCGAGGTCGGAGATCGACGGGTGGGTGTCCATGAGAGGTGCCGGCACCTCTCCAGAGTGGGTTGGGGTGCGGCGTTCAGCAAGTTGGGGTCAGGCGTCTGGGGACGGACGTTCCTGCCAGGGCGTGTCGGGGTGGCCGTGCGTGACGAGGTGCTCGACGAGGTCGGCGAGGCATCGGGGGAAGTGAGGTTCGTCCAGCTGCCGCAGTTCGGTGGGGGAGAGCCAGCGAATTTCTCGGATCGCACGCACCTCGATCTCCTCCCAGGCTTGCGCCGTTGGCTCGAAGTCCGTGGGTGCGAAGAAGGAATGGAAGGTCTCCGTCTGGCGGATCCATCGCCCGCCGAACGGGAACACGTCGACACGCTGCAACACGATGGGGCCCAGTTCGTCCACGGTGAAGCCGACCTCTTCCCAGAGTTCACGAACCGTCCCGGCTTCGATGCTCTCGCCGTCCTGAATTCCCCCACCCGGCGTCCACCAGAACCCACCTCGTTCGGTGTCTTCCGGGTCGACACCCCGGAGCATGAGGACACGTCCCTCGGCGTTCAGGATCAGTCCACGCCCAGCGGTCCGGTCGTGGAGTTCGGAGCCATCGGGAGCACGGAGCACGGAGGAAGGGTAGCGGGTGTGGGCGGGAGCGTTAGCGTGTTCGGATGGAGCTCTCCCACGGCAACCCGATGGTTGCGATTCCCGGTCCGTCGATTCTGCCCGAACGCGTCCGAGCCGCAATGGCTCGGCCCATGCCGAACATCTACGACGGCTATCTGATCGAGCAGAGCTTCGATGTGCTGCGTCGCCTCGGCCCCATTGCCCGTACCGAGGGCGAGCCGTTCATCATTGCGTCCAACGGGCACGGTGCATGGCAGATGGCTCTGGCCAACACCTTGCAGGCCGGCGATCGTGTGCTTGCGTTGGAGTCCGGACGTTTCGCCATCATCTGGGGCGAGTACGCAACGATGGCCGGCATCGATGTCGAGGTTCTGCCGGGCGACTTCTGTTCGCCCGTCGATCCGGCAGCGCTTCAGACGCGCCTCGAGGCCGATACCGACCGAACGATTCGCGCCGTTCTGGTGTCGCATACCGACACGAGCAGTTCGGTTCGCAACGATGTCGCCGCGCTTCGGCAAGCCATCGACGCCGCAGGACACGACGCGTTGCTCATGGTCGACTGCATCGCGTCGCTCGGCTGCGATCCGTATGAGATGGATGCGTGGGGCGTTGACGTCACCGTGTCGGCCTCGCAGAAAGGGCTCATGTGCCCTCCCGGTTTGGGTCTGGTGTGGGCGGGCGAACGCGCCGCGGCAACGATCCTCAACTCCGATCGGCCTCGGGTCGGGTATGTCGATTGGGAGCTGCGCAGCGATCCGCAGCACTTCTACGAGATCTTTGCGGGCACTCCGCCCGTGGCGCACATTCATGCGATGTCCGAGGCGCTCGATCTCATCGACGAGCAGGGTGGCCTGGAAGTCGTGTGGGAGCGGCACCGGGTCCTCGCCGACGCCGTGCGAGCCGCCGTCGATGCGTGGTCCACACCTGATGGCATCGGCTTGAACATCAGCAGTCCCGAGCACAGGTCGAACGCGGTCACGACGGTACGAACCGGGTCAATCGACGGACGCGAGCTCCGGGCACGCTGCGAAGCCCGTTCTGGACTCACGCTTGGAATCGGCTTCGCCGTCGCGCCGAACAACAGCTTTCGGATCGGGCACATGGGTTGGCTGAACCCACCCATGATTCTTGGCACGCTCGGAACCATCGAGGCGACACTGCGATCGATGAACGCGCCGCTCGGTGGGTCAGGCGTGGCCGCTGCTGCCGAGGTCATCGGGGACGCTCTCGGCATGGACTGAGGTTCTGATTCGACGGCTGCTCAGAGCACGCTGTCGATGACGTCGGCCTCGTCGTTGTGGCTGTGCGTGAAGCCCAGCTCGCGTTCGATTCGTACGGTCTCGTCGCGCCGGAACGCAAGGATGTACGCACGACGGAAGCCATCGGTGGTGTTGCCGCCCGAACCGTGCATGACCCGTTCGTTGTGCACGGTCACGTCGCCCATGGCGATGGGTCGGGGAACGACGACATCGCCGTCCCGAAGTGTCGTTCCAAGCGCATGGCTCTCGCCGCGGCCGCCGAACAACGGCTCGTGTGGCCGCAGTTCATCCTCGTGATTGGTTGCCGGCACAAAGCGCATGCATCCGTTCGCTTCGGTGGAATCATCGATGGCGAGCCACAGGGTGGCCGTGTTCGTGTCGGGGGTGTCGGGCCAATACGCCATGTCCTGGTGCCAGGCGAAGATGGCGTCGTCCTTGTGCGGCTGCTTGGCGAGGAGCTGGTCGTAGTCGATCACCATGTTGTCGCCCTGCAGCTGGGCGGCCACCGAGGCGGCGCGTCGTTCAAAGATGTTCCCCTGCCAGGCGGGGTGGTAACGGCGTGGCAGCATCACGTTGACGATCGAGAAGTCTTCGGGTTCCCGGCCGTAGTCGCCGGCCATGTCGCAGTAGTCCTTGCCCGGCACGTCGATTTCCCGTCGCAAGAACCGGTCGTAGACGACCGATAGCTCGGCGACTTCATCCGGAGTGAGCAACCCACGCAGATGTACATGACCCTCATCGTGGAATCGGCGAATCTCCTCCGAGGTCACCGCATAGTGATCGCCGTTGATTCGGTTCGCGTCTTCACCCATGCCCCAATCATATGCAAGGTGACACCCGGGGTCGCGTCTCAACCATCACTCTGAAGGTGACACCCGGGGTCGCGTCTCAGTCATCACCCTGAAGATGACACCCGTTTGCAGCTACTGTCGCAATGTGATTGTTTGGATCAACGGAACCTTCGGAGTGGGGAAGACGACCACGGCTCAGGCCATCGCTGCCCGCACCGACTGGCGGACGTTCTCGAGCACGTCGGGTTTCTGTTGGCTGGGAACATGCGGGACCTGGCGTTCGATGACTTTCAGGATCTCCCTCCGTGGCGAACCCTCATTCCAGTGGTGGCTGCTGAGATCTTCCGGTTCACCAGGCCACCTGCGATGACGGCGGTGCAGACGGTTCTTGTCGAGAGCTACTGGGAGGAGCTCAACGCAGGCTTTGAGCAAACAGGGTCTGCCGGTCTTTCATGTCGCGCTCGACTGCGACGAGGGAGAGCTTCGCCGGCGAATCGAGACCGACGAGATCGAAAACGAGGCCATGGAATGGCGTCTCGACCACATCGGACGATTTCAAGAGGCTCGTTCGTGGCTGGCCGAAGCCGCCGACCTCGTGCTGGACACAACGAACCTCACGCCCGAGTCCGCAGCGGCAACGATCGTTGATGCGCAGGCTGCGTTTCACCCGTCACCCTGAAGGTGACACCCGGGGTCGCGTCTCCATCGTCACCTTGAATCAAGCGGACGAGCCGTGATCCCTCTGGCCAAGCTGGTTTGGCAGGCGATGTGAAAGAAGACGCAACGGCTGAGGGGGATTGGCCGCCATAGATCGCTCTGCCGAAGTTTGCGTTCCTTGTTGGAGCGGGTGACGGGAATCGAACCCGCGTATTCAGCTTGGGAAGCTGGCCGGCCCTATCGACGTGATCGGCGGCTGACCTGCGTTTTCCCTGGTAGTAGGCGGTTTTCGCGGGATTGCGATCTGACCGCTGCACCCCGCTCGCAACCCCTGTTCCCCGATGTTCTAGGCACGTTGTAGGCACGAAATCGGTCTACAGGGGCTGCAGCTTCGTCGCGAGGTTGGCCAGTACTTCGGGAGGCGGGCCCTGGCAGTGCCCGGCGCTCCAGCCGAGGAAGCCGCCGTTGGCAAACGCCACTCGGAGGTAGTTGACGAAGGTCGTGTTGTGTCGCTCCCACAGTACGAGGCCGTCTACGCCCTCGTTCGGCAAGGCGAGAGCGTACGGCGCCCCTCCGCTGATGTTCGCCTTGTGGAGGTGGTCGGGCGAGAAGTCGATCGAGAATGGACCACCGGTGTCCCACTCGGTTCCGCGGTCTTCTTCCCAGACGTCGATCTCCCCATCTATGTAGTCGGGTGGGGCATCGACGACCAACGGGTCGGGATAGTCGCACACCCATTCGGGGTGATTGCCCATCAGACTCATTCGTCCGACCTCTTCGGACCACCAGCGCCATGTGAGTGGGAGTGGCCCCACGCGTGACTCGATCTCGTCCAACCGGTGGGCGATCCCGGCTTCGGGGGTTTGGAACGAGACAAGCCCTTGTCCTGGTTCGAGCGCGTAGCCGATGCGCGGCAGTTCGTCGACGAGACGTTCAGCGTTGCTTCTTGCGCGTCGCATCGTCTCGCGGCCGACTCGCTCCGCTTCGGTGAGTGCGTCGGCGTCTTGTCGAATCGAGCTACCAAGGCTGGAGATCTCCGTCCAGACCTGTACCCGGTCTCCACGGAGGTATCGGTCGAGCCATGTACTCACGTGGTGCCTGCCCATGAGCGCATCTCGCGGGCTACAGCCGCCATGTCCTCACCAGCGCTGATCTCGAACCCGCCGACCGTGGTCTTCCACGTGTAGTTGGGACCGTCCCGCAGGGTGAACGTCAGCAGACAATGACCGAGCGCGTCTGACGTCGCGGTGATGAGCAGCTCGTGCTCGATCGAGTGCCACGATTTCTCGCCTTCCCATCCTTTCCACGAATCGGCAAGGTCCTCGAAGAAAGCCGCGAGAGCGTTGATGTCGAAGCTGTGGATGTAGACGGAGCGGCTTGCGGTCAGGCCGTCCGACAGCAGGTCGATGCCGAAGCTGTCGGTCGTCGCTGAGTGAAAGCGGGCCGTTGGCTGTCCTTGGCCGATGTGGACCGTGAGATTCATGTGGTATTCGCCCTCCACTCCGAGACAGTCTCAATCTCGCCGACGATGTGGTCGTTGAACGTGTCGAGTTGCTCGGCCGGGATCCAGTACTCGAGGCATTCGTCGTCGCCGACCTGCTGGATGTCGAACTGCGCGAGATAGTCGGTGTCGACCTCGAAGCGAAGGACGTAGCCGACGTTGCCGTTCTCCTCGTCCTTGGTGTTCCACTCCCGGGCGATCCGGGTGGCGTACGGCTCGTTGGTCACTGGGTAGAAGATCGGCTGCCAGTCGAGGCGCGGCGGAAAGCGCCGCCATTCGCTGGCGGCGATCAGGTCGAGCTCGGGTTGCCCGACAGGTCGGTAGAGGGTGGTGGTCGCCACCCACCCATTGTGGACGCTCTGTGCACTCCTGCCAGCCAATTCCGAGGCATCTTGGGACTCCGGGTTCTCACTTCGCTCTGCCACCCACGTCGCGTCCGGCGATGGAGGTGGCAGAAGAGGCTGCTGGAGCATTGGGGCTTCAACGACGAGGTCAAGGAGGCGGCGCGGAGCCGCCGACGACTCGATGACCAAGTCCTCTCCAAGAGCGAAGAGGAGTCTCTTGACTGGATGGCGCTGTCGGGCGAACGCGCTCGACGGTTCGAGAGGGAGGCGATCGCTGAGATCGGTCGGGACCACGACCTCGCAGGTCTTGATCTCACCGCAGTAAGTACGTGCCCGGGTTGAGACGACGTGCTGTTTCGCTTGGCGGACTCGAGTTTCGCAATCGTGCATCTGACTTGGAGTGGAGATCGAGAGACGCCGCCGTGGCCACAGACCACGAAGCTCGGCGGCTTCGTCGCCGTGGATTTGGCGATCGCGCAGCATGAGCACTGATTTCGCTGACTCCGAACACGTCGCCGTCCTCGGGCGGTGTCTTCGGATCGCCGTAGAGGGCTCGTACTTTCCTGATTGGGAGTTCCACACACTGATGGGACTATCGCGGGATGTGATGCGCGCCGTCGCGGAATCTTGGCCAGAGGCGCCGCTCGACGTGCCCGAGGGCTTCGAGTCTGGCGCCGAGACCCGACTGGTGGCCGTCAACAACGCAGCGAACCATCTTGTCGGCGGGTATCCGCACGGTGTCAGCAAGGATGCACTCGAGCGTGACCTGGGCTGCAGTGTGGGAGACGTGATTCTAGCCCTGGCTGCTTGGCGAGGCGAAGTGGACATCGATCCGAGCGGCAAGGGCTACTTCGATCGGCTGATGTAGGTCACCCCCGGTCCAGTGTCCGCCCGGGCCATTCGCAAAGGAGCTCGGGACATAGGCTCGGCCGATGATTGTCGTTCGGCTCCACTCTGCGGACCTCATGACCTTTGGTGAGTTCCACGAGACCTTCGCTCGCGAGTTCGGGTTTCCGAGCTTCTACGGCAAGAACATGAATGCCTGGATCGATTGCATGACCTCGCTCGATAACCGGACGACGGGCTCACGGAAGTTCATTGCACGAAGGGCGAAGTAGTCGTGGTCCATCTGGAGAATGCTGACCAGCTCCCATCCGAGATCTTCGGCGCGCTGAACGAATGCGCCGCCTTCGTCAATTGGCGTCGGGTGGAGGTCGGGGAACCACCGGTGCTCGCACTGTCCTATCAGCGCTAGGACCACCCCAACCCGGATCGGTTGTCGGTGTCAAGGGACCGCCGAAGGCGGAGGTGAGGACACGGAGCGAAGCGGAGTCCCGCAGCCGACCCTTGACGCCAGCTCTTCGACACAATCGATCGTGCTCCGCCCCGCGGAGCCTGGATGCCTCATCGTCCGATGCGCATGACGTTGGCGTGGTCGATGCCGTTGTCTCGGGTGAGCTTGTTCACCGTCGATGCGGCGAGTGCTCGGCTATGCAGGAAAACTCCGTTGATGCTCGGGCCCTGGATTGGTCCGAGGCCAGCGGTCAGGCCATGGGCGGTCTGATGCTGATCGAGGTAGCCGACTGCGCTGTCCCATGCTCGGATGCAATCTCCCCTCATTGGCCGGTCGCCGATGGTGTTGGTCACGCGCTCGGGTGGGTTGCGTCGGAGTTGGCGGGTGCGGATGCGTCGGTCGTCGGCCAGTTGCGAGTCGACTTCGTGTAGCCGGCTCTCGAGTTCGGGTCGTCGGGCGTTGAGTCCTCGCGCGTCTGCTAGGTCATGCCGTAGTCCGTCGAGTCGGCCGGTCTCGCCGTGGATCGACCTGGTGAGTTGGTCGATCCGGTCGGGTAGGCGCTCGATCTTCGAGTGGGCGTTGCCGATCTCGGTCTCGTGCCGCCGTCGTTTGAGCGGGCGGTCGTAGGTGTCGAGCGCCTCGGTGGCCTCGGCGAGTTCTGCCACTGCGGCATCGCGGCTTGTGGTCGCTGCGCTGATCTGAGCTCTGGAAACGTCGATCGCTGTCGGTAGGTGGCGGAGGTCGATGTCGAGCTGGTGAATGGTGTCGATGAGCTGCGCTTGCTCGCCGAGTAAAGCCTGGAGTTCGGCCGGCGGGAGGGTGCCGGGGCGGTGTCGCTCGGTTCCAGTGAGCTCTGCTTGGCGGGCGATGGCGGGTTGGTCGATCCAGCTTCGGGCGATGGCCTCAGCGAAGACATCGACGGCGGTCTGTTCGCCGGTGGTGGTGATGTAGGCGTCGTTGTGATGGCGCCCACGGGTGAGGGGGACGTAGATGCCTCGGACGTCGCTGGGTCCGTCGAGAACGAGGATGGATCGGTTGACGGTGGGCCCCGGGGCGTGGCTGGTTCGGGCGTAGCCGAGTTCGACGTGCTCGGTCACGTAGTCAGCCGGGAGGCGGACGGTGCCGCTGGTCCCGGTGGCGGTGATGTCGCCGTTGCGGTGGATGGCGGTGACGGTCCACTGGTCGCGGTTGCGGACCATGTGCTGCTGGTCGGTGAGGAGCTGGCGGTGGTTGCGTCGGGTAACGATCTCGTCGCCCACGTACATCCGGCCGTCGCCAACTCGGAGGTGTCGACGGTTGTCGAGTTCGCCCGCATCGATTCGTCGTTGCTGGGCCGACTGGTTGAGGGCGGCGACCGTCTCGTTGGTTGGCGCGGTCAGTAGCACGGTCTCGCCTGCCCGATGTGCGGCCTCCCAAGCATCGAGAGCCTCTCGTTGCATCCGAGTTGCCGTTCCGCCGTGAAGGCGGCCGTGGTCGTCGTAGACGTTTGCGGCGGCTGGGTCGCCTCGGCGGAGCTGGAGCGATGCGGCTCGTTCCCACTCGTTGGCGAAGCGGTGGACCTGGTCGAGCTCGATCGCTCCGCAGGTGTCGATGAGGTACTCGAACATGCCGCCTCGGCCGACCGCGGAGAACTGCATCGGGTCGCCGACAAGGACCACCCTCCAAGCTCGGTGGTCGGCGAGCGATGCGAGCTGGTGGAGTTTCTCGGTCGAGACCATTCCGGCTTCGTCGACGATCACGGTCGTGTCGCGTGGGAGGTCGTAGGTGTGGGCCGGTGGGCGGTTGGCAGAGCGTTCGAAGAGCAGTTTGTCGATCGTGTCGGCGGTCGTCCCTGTTTCGGTGGCGAGGACCTCGGCCGCTACGGCTGACGGTGCGACGCCGAACACGGCGCGGCCTTCGGCGTGGAGTTGATCGACCGCTGGCTTGAGAGCGGTTGTCTTGCCGGTTCCGGCTGGGCCGACGACGAGCACGAGATGTGAGTCGCCGGCCACGGCGGCCGCAGTCTGGGCTTGGGCGACGGTGAGGTCGAACTCCGCTCGGCGCGCTGCGTCGGCAGAGTCTGTCCACCGAGCAGTGGTTCTGCGCTCGGCCCATGCGGCGAGTTCGTGTTCTTGGGCGAGGATCGCCGGAGTCGTCAACGCACGGTCGGTTGCCGCCTCGGTGACGGGGCGTCCGTCTCGACGCAGCGCCGCGCCATCGGGGATGGGTCTCGAGATGTCGACACAACGTCCAGCGATTGCGTCGGCCGTGAGGCGATCGAGGAGATCGGGGATCTGCTCCGGGTCGATTCCCAAGTCGGCAGGAAGGACTGCGGCGAGCTCTCGGGTGATCTCCGCTGGTCGCCAGCTCGACTGCTTCTCGGCCAGGGCGTGAAGTGCCTGGTTGATCATCGACGACTCGACCTCGGTGGTGAGTGGTCGGGTTCGGCCCGGCCAGATCGCTTCGTCCACGACCGCGATCGATTCGAGTCCAAGGGCCCCGACCTGTGCGTGCCACTGCTCGTGGAGTACGTCGGCGTCGATGCCGTGGACCTTGGCTGGCCGGGATTCGACGACGGCCTCGCGTTCGAATTGCCACCGCTCCCGTGGCCTTGGGTCTCGTTTCATGGTGTCGATGAATCGATCGAGCTTCTCGTCCAACCGGCGAGCCACGTCAGCCGTGCGAGAGGAGAACTCTTCGAGGACGGACTTGTCGACGCCGTCGATCTCGGCGATCCCGTTCACGACAGGCTCCCAGTGGACGCCGAGCCGTGCGGTGAGTTCGGTGCGAAGCGTTGCGTGGTAGATCGCCGACAGAGTTCGTTGGTCGAGCTTGAGGGTGCGGGCGTCGAGCGCCAGCCACCGCCCATCGGGGGAGCGCACACGGTTGGCCACCAAGACGTGGGTGTGAAGGTGAGGGTCGAGTGCTCGTGACGTGTGCTGGCGGAACGTCGCTGCGACGATGCCCTCGGCATCGACGACGGCGACTTCGCCGTTGATCCGGAATCGGGTGTGGGCGTGCGCCTCGATCCATCGGACCGTCGCCGCTACTGCCGCGTCGTGTGAGGCGAGGGCTTCGTGGCGGACGAAGCCGTCCCCGACGGCGAACATGACCGACACCGATTTGGGAGCGTTCGCCGTGATGTCGAACCCGCGAACCGATGACTCGCCGTAGGCCCGACCGAGCAGCAAGCCACGGGAGCCTGGGTAGACCCCGGCCATGATGTCAAGGAAGTCCTCGTCCCGTACCTGGCCTCGTAGTGCGAGCATGTCGGCGCCGCGGCCGTGCCAACGACCTGGCGGCTCGTCGGCATCGAGGTAGTACGACGGCAACGACTCGACGTAGTAGGCCCCAGCGTCGACGCCTTTGAGCGTCGTGACCCTCGCCGTCATCGCCGCCTCCCGGTAGGTGCGGCGGACCTCACCGCACAACCTGTGCACCCGTCTGTCACTGATTGGTGAGGAGAGGGGGAGATGGGATGGGCTGGTCGGCCGGCGGGGAAGCTGGCCGCGTTCTGTGGCGCAGTGTTCATCGTTCGGCGACGCGCTGGGAGTCGAGCCAGGGGTCGATCTCGACGGGGTCGAATCGAATGAACTTGCCGATTTTGAGGAACGGGATGCGTCGCTCGGCGACGAGGCGGCGGATGAAGCGATCGGTGA
>CAZFBD010000037.1:27316-44168 GCA_964517125.1 uncultured Acidimicrobiales bacterium | reverse complement strand
AGAACCTGCGGATTAAGAGTCCGATGCTCTGCCAATTGAGCTAGAGGCGCATGTTCGTGCCACCCGATGGTACACCCCGATACGGAATGCCCCTCTGTGACATGGGGTGGCTGACGGGATTTGAACCCGCGACCGCCGCGACCACAACGCGGTGCTCTACCGAACTGAGCTACAACCACCATGCTTTGAAGCGGAGTTCACTATACGGGTTGGCGCACCCAAAGACGATCCGAGAGACCCGGAAACTTCGATCAGGCGACGTCGCGTTGGGTGCGACCTGCGTTCAGGTCATCCATGCCCACCGGGCGGCCAAGATGGAAGCCCTGCGCATGGGTGGCCCCGACCTCGCTGGCCCACTCCAGCTGCTGCTCGTTCTCGACGCCTTCCACGATGACTTCCATGTCCAGTTCCCGGCACGCCGAGGTCAGTCCCTTCACCATGGTGCGGGCTCTGTGCGACGAAAGGCGTTCGGTGAAACTGGGGTCGATCTTCACGGCATCGATGGGCATCGACAACAGATAGTCGAGCGTGGCGTACCCGGTTCCGAAGTCGTCGATGGCCAGCTTCACGCCCAGGTCCGAGAGCGCATCGAGTGTTTCTCGGGCGTTGTCGACCTGGTCGATCAGGTAGCTCTCGGTGAGCTCGAATGCCATGGACTGCGGTGGGACGCCGTGGAAGTCCAGCGCAGCCTGCACCGAGTCGATCAACTCCGGGCGCCCCAGCTGAATCGCCGAGATGTTCACGCCGATCTGCACGGCCTCGTCGAAGGTGCAGCCGTGGTTCACGGCAGCCGCCGAGCGGATTGCCGTCCTGATCACCCAGTCGCCAAGCTCGCGAATGAGTCCGCTCTGCTCGGCGATTGGAATGATGACCGAAGGCGGGATGTACCCCTGGTTCGGATGGTTCCAGCGAAGCAGCGCCTCGACCGCATGGCTCTGGCCGGTCTCGAAGCTGTAGATCGGCTGGAACGCCAGGTCCAGATTGTCGTCGGCAATGGCTTTGCGCAGGTCCCGGCGAAGCGCCAACGGCGACAGCACGTTGGACGAGTCGGGGGAGTGGTACGGACGAGCCTGGTTGCGGCCGGACCGCTTCGCTTCGTACATGGCGTGGTCGGCCATCTGCAGCACACCGAGCACGGTCGAGTCGGCTGCCGACATGGCCACGCCGATGCTGCCCGATAGCTCGATGATGCTGTCGCCGAAGTGGAAGGGCTTGCGGAGCGCCGGGAGGATTCGTTCGGCGAACTCCATGGCGTGGTCGTAGTCCGGCATGTGCTTGGCCAGAACCACGAACTCGTCGCCACCCAGACGCGCCACCATGTCGCCGTCTCGGCTCATGTCCTGCAGCCTTGCGGCAACCTCGGCAATGACGGCGTCGCCGGCTTCGTGGCCAAGTGAGTCGTTCACGTGCTTGAACCCATCGAGGTCGCAGAGCAGCACGGCGACCGGGGCTTCGGCCGACCAGCTGGTGATGGCCTGCTCGAGCGTCATCTCCAAACTGCGTCGGTTGGCGGCGCCGGTGACGGGGTCCGTGAGCGCTTCGGATTCGAGACGGAGCTTCCGCTCGGTTTCGGCGGTGATGTCCTCGGCCGACCCGACAATGTCGAGCGTGCCGGTGGCACCGCGAACGAGCTGTACCCGCAGTCGGACGTAGCGAACCTTGTCGTCCACGGTGAGCTTTGTGTCGAGGACGGCCTCGGGAGCAACCGTGAGCAGCCTGGTGAGGGCGTCCAGAACCGGCTCCTCCTCGACGGTGAGGACCCGGTCGACGGGGATGGCGTCGGCCTGGTCGAGTCCGAAGACCTCGGCGAGCTTGGTGTTCTGGTAGAGCAGGTGTCCGGTCTGGGTGGCCCGGAAGATTCCCATGGGCACCGTCTCGGCCATGGTTCGCAGATCTGCTTCGCGTTCCTGGAGAAGCTCGGCCGCCTGCACGTCGGTCGTGACGTCGACGAAGACGACCTCGACCTCGGAGTCGGGCCCGTCCATGGAACACGTGACCTGATACCAGCCACCCGACCCCTCCACCTCGTCGCTGCCGGCAAACTGCAGGCGGCGGGTCGACATGCCGAACTCGAGACCGTCAATCCACCCCTGGATTCCCTGCTCGTGGGATTCGGGGGTAAGGAACTCGGCGACCGGTCGGCCGAGCATGGCTTCGACCGGGTGTCCGGTCACCTCGGACAGGCTGTCGTCGGCCGACAGGATGTGCGACGCAGAGTCGCATCGGATGCGGAACACCATGTTTGCATCGTTGCTGCCGTGGGAAACGTGCTCGCCCATACCGGCTTCGGCGGAGAAGATCGTCAGCAGATGCTCGGTGTCGGGAAGATCGACGATGGAGTAGAACCAACGGTTGGCACCAAGCTGCAGCGTGGTGTGTGCACACCCCGCAGCCTGCGCTGCCCGAATTGCCGCAATGGCGTCACGGAGCGCATCGGGATGCGACATGACCCGAGGGCCCTCGGTGAACTGAGTGAGCCGGAAGTTGACCTCGCGTGGGTCGCGGCGCGCAAAGCTGAGCTCCTCGATCACCACGATTTGTACGGCGGGATGATCTTCGAGAAAACGTTGTGCATCGGGTGGCAGCGGGAAAGGCCCGTCGTGTTTTCGCACCCTTGACAATCGGCACGAATCGCTTTTTCGACAACTGGTCAAACGACCCAAAATCGTTGAAGGCGATACTCTGGACCGGCCAGCCTCCGTGGCCAAAATGGATAAGGCAACGGGCTTCTATCCCGTCGACTGCAGGTTCGAGTCCTGCCGGGGGCGCCAAATCATCACAGACGGTATGCAACGACGGACGTCGAACTGGTCCCGATCCGGTTCGAGACGTGGCTGATCAGGCTGATCTCACCCGTGACCAGGTTCAGGATTCTCAACAGATGGGCGCCGGGAATGACCGCCCACCTGCCGTCGGGAGACACGTTGAACTGGCGGGCGGACACCCGCAGCGTGGTGTCGTACTCGATGCCGGTATAGATGGCGACCAGCTTGGACAGCGCAGAGTCTTCGGTCCGGGTATGGACCCATCCGCCGTCGCCGAGCAGCTCAGATTCGTCGAGCATGGTTGTCGTGGACGTCACGACGATGGGTTCGCCGTCCGGCAGTCCGAACCAGGTCTGGGAGCATCCATCGTCGTCGCACCACTCCACCAAGGCCCGTTCGGCGTCGTGCACCAGCACCTCGCCCTTCACCCACGGCACGAAGACACCCCCTTCGCGGCGATGCACGATGCCATCACGCACATCGAGCACCGGTGCCACCGCAAACTCGATGCCAATGGGGAGGTCGCTGGTGGTGATCGTTTGTGTCTGGGCGCTGTCGATGGCCGAGCCGGTCGTCAGATTCAGTAGGCGCCACGTCGTGTACGCATCGGATGTGTCCGCCAGCCACACCGTGCCCGGCGTGAGGCTCGCCGCAATCGTGTCGATGTGGAAGTCCTCCACGGGGTCCCACAACAGCTCCGGCTCGGCGAGCGGGTTCTCACGGTCGATCGTGACCCAGCGGTCTGCGCCCTGTTCGAACAACACCAGCTGTGTGCCGATGGACAGCACGGGATAGGCCCGAAGGTCGAGCGACAACACGCCACCCGTGCTCAGGTTGATTCGACGCACCGGTGTGTCGCCACCCACCCAAACCTCGAACGGGACGTTCGGCCCCAGGAGTGAATCTTCTTCACCGACATCGACCTCGGCCAGCGCCAGCGGGACCGGCGTGATGGATGTCGTCGTTGGGTCCCGGGGTTCAGAGGGTGCGGCCGTGG
The DNA here is from genome assembly GCA_964517125.1 of uncultured Acidimicrobiales bacterium. Lineage (GTDB taxonomy): Bacteria > Actinomycetota > Acidimicrobiia > Acidimicrobiales > SHLQ01 > SHLQ01. The sequence continues at coordinate 40,406 of CAZFBD010000037.1, read as the reverse complement.
TGCTCGACGGAACCGCAGCGGTGTCTGGCTGGGTTCCGTCATCGCTCGGAGCGAGGAGCCAGAGCAGGCCAACCGCGCCGACCAACGCCAGCACAAGGGCAGCGATCGCGACTCGAGCTGGGTCGTCCGAGGCGGGCGGTGGCGCAGGGCTGTGGCCATCCAGCTCGATCAAGATGATCTCGTCGGACGGCATGGTGCTTCCTAGTCCCGCTGCGGTGCTGGCTTTTTGCGGCTCCAACGCGATGCTCGGCCCAGCAAGGGGGTGAGCGCCAGCGCCGAGATGGGCGCATGCCACAGGTATCCCTGGCCGAACGGGACCGCCAGCTGACGAAGCACCCGGGCCTGACCCTGCCGCTCCACGCCTTCGGCAATGGCCGCGAGGCCTTCGGTCTCCACGATGTCCAGAATGGCTTTCAGGCGGGCCTCGGCCCGTTCGTCGACATCGATGTCCGACACATAGGACCGGTCGATCTTCACCACGTCGGACGGAATCTGAATGAGGCGGTCCACGTTCGAGCCCTCCACCCCAAAGTCGTCGATCGCCACCTTCAGCCCGCTCTCCCGAAGCCGGTTGAGGGAGTTGAGCAAATCGTCGGCATGGGCGCTCAGCATGTGCTCGGTGACCTCGATCTGCACCATCGACGCCGGGATGCGGTGCTGGCGCAGAATCTCGAAGATCTGTCGGGTGGAGTCCGAGTCCGACACATGGTCGGGGGACAGGTTCAACGACATCGTGAATCGTTCGTCGACCACGCCGTTGGTCAGCCACTGCGACAGCTGCTCCAGCGAGCGGGTCATGATCTCCAGATCGAACTGGTCGAACATGCCGCGTTCGGTTCCCGGCGGCAGGAAGGACGACGGATCCAACATTCCCATCTCGGGGTGCATGTACCGGGCCAGGACCTCGACGCCCACGATCGTCTCGTCAACGAGTTCGACCACCGGCTGAAACGCCAGACGAATCTGTTCGGGCGAAATCTGCGGCTCGTCATCGCCCCGACGCTTGGCCCGTCGAAGGCCACGGCGACGTTCCTTCTCGCGGTACATGGCAAGGTCGGCGCTCTTCAGGACCGAGTCGGCGGTGTCGGTCACCTTTGCCACCGCCAAGCCGACACTGCCGCCAACCTTCTGCTGGTTACCGTTGACGATGCAGGTGGTGTCCAGCGCACGTTCCACGCTGGATGCCAGAACCCGCGCCTCGTGGGGTTCCGATCGGGTGAGCACACAGAACTCGTCGCCGCCGAAACGCGAAATCAGCTCGCTCGGCCCGCAGGCCGAAGCCAGCTGGTTGGCCACGTACTTGAGCACGATGTCGCCACCCTCATGGCCCTGCGAATCGTTGATGCCCTTGAAGTCGTCGATGTCGCAGAACAACACGCCAACGGGATCCCGATTGTTCAGCGCAATGGTGAGCTCCTCCACGAGCCGGGCACGGTTTGCCAGGCCCGTGAGCGGGTCGTGTGTGGCCCGGTGCTGGAGCATTGCGGCCGACCGCCCCCGCTGCTCGGTGTCGGTTTGCAGCCGGTCGTCCAGGGTTTGCAGCGTGCGGGCGAGCAGACCGATCTCGTCGTCGGTCGGGTCCACGATCTCCGTCGTCAGGCGTCCCCGAGAAAGCTGCTGGGCGGCACGAACGACCTCGCGCAGCCGGCGGCGCAACAACACGACCGGCACCAGGACGGCTGCACCGATGAGCGCCACGACTGGGACAAGCCACCAGGGGAAGGAATCGACGGCGACTTCTTCCTGATCGATCGACGCAAGCAGGACCCAACGGGTGAGCTCGATCTCGGAGAGAACCGAAACCGAACGGCGACCGTTCAGCTCCACATCGTCGAGCACGAGCAGGCCCGGCGAATCGAACGCGAGCTGGACCGCCTCGGCAGTGGGGGAGTCGATCCGTCCGATGGGTGCGTCATTGTTGTGGCGGGACGGCGAAAAAATGACCAGATCGTCCTCGGCGTTGCGCACCGACAGCAGCGCCTCGCCCGTATCGCCGATCTGCGCGGCCCGGACAGCAGCCAACAAGTCGCCAGCGTCATAAACCCCGACCAGGACCTTGCCGGAATGCTCGCCGCCCCTCACCGGCGCACCGATGACCACACCGACACGTCCGTCAATCACCTGAGTGGTACCCACCGCGGTTCCGTCGGTGGCCCGCTGCATGAAGTTGTCGGTGACGTCGGCAGTTGCCACGCCGTCGGCAGGATCGCTCAGTTCTGCCGCCACGAAACCCGTGGCGGTCAACCGTGAAACCGTCGAGGTCAGGTCCCCATCGGTCAGGCTTTCGGCCTCAAACTCCAGCCGCTCGCCGGCGGCCGAGATCTCGCGTTCGACCACCTCGGTGAGCGCCACCGAAAGCGCCGAAAGGTCGGTTGTGGTCCGGTCGATCGAACGGCTGCTCCCGGACCGGAGAACCAACAACAAGATGAGCGAGATGGCCCCGAGGGCCGCGACAACAACAAGGGCAAGCCGACGGCCAACCGTCAGGCGAAACACCCGCTACTTCTTGGGCTTGAGCTGGTCGTAGATCCGCTTGCAATCGGGGCAGACCGGAAAGCCGTCTTCGGTGCGTGTGGGAACCCAGACCTTGCCGCAGATCGCCACGACCGTGTGGCCGTTCACTGCGCTGGAGGCAATGTCGGACTTGCGGGCGTAGTGGGCGAACTTGTCGTGGTCGCCCTCGTCGGTTGTTTCGCGACGGGTGATGGTGTCGGTGTCGGAATCGACGGACGCCATCGTTGCCGACGCCACCAGATGCTTCCCAGCGAATGGGTTTCCGAGACGGTGCTTCATGCCCCTGATGGTAGGCGCGTCAACGCCCACAACCGAATCCGTGCAGTAGCGCGCTGTTCAGACTCGAACGGAATGCACACTCTCGGCGAGCTCGGCCACAACGGTGTCCAGCTCTTCGGAGTGGTCCACCACACGGTGTGCCTGTGCCGCCGACGGATCCACGAACTGATCGTGCATCGGGCCAACAGACTCGTCGAACTGCGCCCGAACGCTCTCGGGGGAGCGGCCCCGTTCGGCAACATCGCGCTCGAGGCGGCGAGACAGACGAAGGTCAGCCGGCGCCGAGCGGAAGACCCGCAGATCGAATCGTTCCAGAAGTTCCGGGAACGCGAACAACAGAATGCCTTCGGCAATGACGATCTCGCGTGCTGGCAGAATCGTCAGATCGTCGGCCCGCTGGTGACGGTTGAAGTCGTACACCGGCACACACACGTCGAGGCCCTGTGAGAGCCCTTCAAGGTGGCTCGCAAACAAGTCGGCATCGAGCGAGTCGGGATGGTCGAAGTTCACCGTGGCCCGATCCTCGAGCGACAGGTGCCGCAGATCCTTGTAATAGGCGTCGAACGGCAGAATCGAGACCCGTTCGGGGCCGAGGCGCTCAGCGAGTTCGGTGGCGAGCCGGGTCTTGCCCGAACCGCTGCCACCACAGATACCGATGATCTTCACATCCACGTCGGGTTACGGTACCGCATCCGACCCGTCATCCTCGGTATCGGCGCCGGTAACCGTCCGTTTGGCTCACCGTCATTCTCGCCCGCTCATGTTCACCCTTGGGCTGAATTGGCGATGATCGGTCGTTCGTACGATAGATTCGGCCCTATCGCCGCCCTCCGGAGAACACCTGCATGACGAACCGACACGACCTCATGGCCGCCGTCGAACCCGACATCGAAGCGCTCATGGCGGACCACCTCGACAAACGCCCCACCTGGTACGCCCAGGACCTCGTGCGTTGGGAACAGGGCCGCAACTTCGTCGATGAGCCCTGGGACGAATCCCAGTGCACGGTCAGCCCCGAGGTCCGCGAGGCCCTCGTCCTGAACCTGCTCACCGAAGACAACCTGCCCTACTACCACTTCGCCATCGCCACGATGTTCGGCGAGGACTCGGCCATTGGGCGCTGGACCCGCCGCTGGACCGCAGAAGAAGGCCAACACGCCATCGTCATCCGCGACTACCTCATGACCAGCCGCAACTGCGACCCGGTGGCGCTCGAAGACGCCCGGGTCCAGACCGTCAGCCGTGGCTGGGACAGCCCATGGACCGACCCCATCGACATCTTCGTGTACACGTCGGCGCAGGAGCTGGCCACCCGGGTCTCGCACCGCAACACCGGAGTGAAGGCCGACGACGAGGTCGCCTACGAGATCATGAAGCGCGTGGCCGCCGACGAGAACTACCACTACATCTTCTACAAGGGCATCGTGACCGCAATGATGGAACACGATCCATCGGCCTGCGTGCTGTCCATGCAGAAGGTCTACGAGAACTTCGCCATGCCCGGCACCGTCGTGCCGAACTTCCGCAAGCGTGCTGCCATCACCGCACGCGCTGGTGTGTACGACCTTCGCATCCACGCCGAGAAAGTGCTGCAACCCGTGCTCCGCGAATGGAAGCTCGACACGCTCGAAGGGCTGAGCCCCGAAGCCGACCAGGCACGCGAAGCCGTTCTGGCACTGCCCGGTTCGCTCATCGCCCGCGCCGAAAAGCTCGAGCGCCGCATGTCGAAGGCCGGCTGACCGCCGTCATCGAACGCACACCGCCGTCATGGACGGCGAGTCACAGGTTGGTCAGGACGGTCCGGTGATGTTGGTGACCAGCTGATCGACCGCAGCGTCGGCGATGGCGAGCATCTCTTCGTCCGTGCGGTCCTGGATCGGGTGCTCAACGAACACTCGGGCAGCATCGAAGCCGAGCCGCTCTGCCTGCGCCTGCGCTGCATCGACGAATGGCGATGAGGCGACGAAGACTCCGGGAAGGCCGGCGAGTTCAAGGTTGGTGATGTCGTGCACACTGCACGTCGTACACGAACCTCAATCGGCGAGCGCTTCGATCACCGCATCACATTGGCTGGCGATCTCATGGCGGAGGTCCACAGGCGCCGGCTTGGCGAACGTGGGTTTCGAATAGCGGATGACCTTCGCATCGAGCTCGCCCAGACGTTCCTCCACCCGGTTCAAAAACACGTTGCCCCGCGGTTTGGAGATGTCCAGCAACCCGACGGTGAGTCCGGCGAGGGACTCGGGGCGGGCGGCGCGTGGCCGTTCCTGGGGGACCGACTCATCGGTTGGATCAAGAACCGTGACACTGCTCATCGTGTGATCTCCTTTGTGACAGGAACACTACCCATAGGACCGCTCACCCATCCACCGAAGGTGGAAGAGAAGAGCCCGGCCGGCCCGCCGGCATGAAGCACGAGGATGCCGCCGTCTCGAAACTTGGGTAGCTGTGCGCCTTCCAGACCCAGCCCGCGGGGGATGCCCTCGTCGATGCCGTCGACGCCGCGGAGGATGTCGTCCACCTCGACAGTCAGCCGCGACGTGAGCTCTTCCTGGAACCGGTCCCGGTCCCACCCGGCGTCATGGAAACGAGCCATGTGCTCAGGAGAGATGACGATCGTCGTGTCCATGCCGGTGAGGCGCGGATGCACGTTGCCCATCAAGGTCGACGCAAACGAGGTGATCAGGGCCTCGGCCGAGCGAGACATCTGATCGAAGACGATTCGAGGCGACTCGCCGCAGAACGCTGTGACCGTGGATGTGTCCGCATCGAAGCCTCGGGACTCGGCGAGAGACGTCCACGGCGAACCCTCCTCGTCTTCAGCGAAACAGAGTCCGAACTTGGCCGGTCCTCCCTGCGTCGCCCGGTCGATCTCTCCGGGGCGTCCACCGCCGAGGTTTCGCACACACAGCTGCACGGCCCGACCGATCGTTGCGTTCGCCCGGTTGCCCTGGCCCAGCACGTTCATGCCGCTGTTCATGCCGATCTGGTGGCGGATGGGCCCGTTGACCATGAGGATCGGCCCGACGCCCATGGTCGTGGCGAGGACGCCATGCATGTTGAACTCGTCCGTGCAGATGGCCTCCATGGCGGCGAGAACCACCGGGAGGTACTCGGGCAGGCAGCCGGCCATGACGGCGTTGATGGCCACCTTCTCCACGGTCGCCTCGACCAGATCGGGAGGAACGATTGCGACAACCTCGTGTGCATCCCGGCTCGTGCCTTCGAGCATTCGAAGGACACGCTCGGGTGTGGGTGGAACCAACGGAAGTCCGTCGCTCCAGCCCCGCTCATACATCGCTTCGAACTCATCCTCCTGCGATGCGAACTCGACCCGTCGGGCGGCGAGGCCGGTTCCGTCGAACCGGGCGGCCAGCGTGTCGGCCAGGTCGGGGTCGACGCTGAGCGAACCACACCCAGGGCGGTGCTCCGGAAGACCATCGCCCAACGAATTCGTGCCGGTGAACAACTCCCATTCGGGTCGGCTCCATCCGACGATTCGTGCGTCCTCCGTGCCGTCGACCATGCGGATGAGGGTGGGCACCGTTTCCACATCGTTGTGCCACGACAGGCTCAGGTCGCCATCGTGAACCGAATCGACGCCGTCGGGAAAACCCGCCACGTCCTGGCTCACAACCATGAGGTCCCCACCCGCTTCCTGAAGCTGGGCGAGAACCGGCCCGACCAACTCACACGTTGGGCAGTCCTGTTTCACGAAGGCGATCAATCCATTGTCGGGAAGCGTCGGCATGGACGGATCCTGCCACAGGACCCGCCCACCGGTCGCCTCAGTTGTCGAGCTCCTTCAGCGTGTCCTCGATGCCCATGTGGAACGTTGGGTACGCGTAGATCATGGAACGCAGGGTTGGGATCGGGATGGCCGCATGCACGGCCAGCGCCAGAAGCCCGAGTACCTCGCCGCCATGAGGGCCAACCGACGTGGCGCCCACGAGCACATCCCGATCGGCATCGACCACGAGCTTGATGAAGCCCTCGTTGCCGGTCTGGTGCAGCCAGCCTCGGGCCGTGTGGCCGACCGGCTTGAATGCCGTCCGGACATTCACGCCAGCGTCTCGGGCCTCGGCTTCGGTGACACCAACCGCTCCGACCTCGGGGTCGGTGAACGTGACGGCGCTCAGCGCGTCCAGGTTCAACGGCTCGATCGGTGCGCCCAGAATGTGTCCAACGGCCACGTTCGCCTGACGCAACCCAAGGTGCGTGAACATGCCTTCGCCAGCAATGTCGCCGACCGCCCACAGGCCGTCCTGTACCTGCATGTTCTCGTCGGAATCCAGGAACATGGCACCGTCATCCACGCCCAACGACGCAACACCCAGATCCTTCAGGAACGTCTGACGGCCGGTCGCCACCAACAACTTCTCGCCGTTCACTTCGGTGCCGTCGGCCAGCGTGACCGTGAAGCCGTCCGCATCGGTGTGGGCAACGTTGTTCGCAAACTGCCCCAGGTGCACGGCGATGCCCTCGGCCTCGAAGACCTCCTGCAGAACATCACCGGCTTCGGGTTCGTTGCGAGGCAACAGACGTTCTGCGCCCTCGATCACCGTGACCTCGACACCGAACCGACGCATCACCTGGCCGAGCTCGGCGCCGATGGCTCCGCCGCCCAACACGATCATCGACGTCGGAAGCTCCTCCGTCTCAACGATCTGGTGGTTGGTCCAGTACGGGGTCTCGGCAAGGCCCGGAATGGGTGGGACCGCAGCCAGGGTGCCGGTGGCAACCACGATGCCCTTCGACGCAACCCACGTATCGCCATTGACCTCGACGGTGTTGGGGCCGACGATGGTTGCCCGACCGCGGACGAAGGTGCCGCCCTTGCCGACGAACCGGTCCACCGCCACGGTGTCGTCCCACGTGTCGGTCGCCTGCTCTCGAATCCGCCGCGCAACGGGCGCCCAGTCGGGCGAGGTGGTCGCAGAACCCGCCATGTGATTCACCCGCTCGGCTTCGGCCAACAGGTTCGACGCCCGAATCATCATCTTCGACGGCACGCAACCCCAGTACGGGCATTCGCCGCCAACCAGGCTGGCCTCGATTCCGACCACGTGCAGTCCGGCTTCGGCCAGCTGGCCGCCCACCGATTCTCCGGCCGGTCCAAGTCCGATCACCACGACATCCGTCTGCTGTTCCATCTTCTTCGTCCTTCACTGTTTTCAGGCTGAGGATCTGGGAACGCGGTACCGGGCGCGAACAATCCGGCCGGACCGGAATCTTCACACCGCCCTTCGAGTTACTGCCGGCGCTCCGAACCCCCGGCAAAGCACAGCGGTGCTGCTCCAGCCAGCGTCCCGAACGCCGATGAACAAGAGACGTGCGAAACTGCGGATCGGAGGACCGATGCAACCGCTCGACACCACCACGGCCCGAAGCGCCGGAGAGCACAGTCGAACGATTCGGCTCCTTGTCATGACCGCATGGCTCGCCCTGGCCGTTCCCGCGGTCGGCCTTGTTCAGGTTGCGTTCGTCGTCGAGAACAACCCCTCCATCACCTCAACAAGTACCGACGCAATGCTCGCATTCTTCGGTGGTGCAGCAATCGGCCTGGCGCTGTGGATCGTCCTCATGCTCATCGTGCTCCGCCGGAACCGGCACGACCTGCGCATCGGACACCAGACGATCTGGCTGCTGCTCGTGCCATGGCTGCCGGCGCTTGGCACCTGGTTCCTCCTGCGTGGGCCAATCTCCGGAGGTGCCGGCGCCGGACTCGCCGTCGTCGTGCTCCTCAGCGGATGGTTCATGGTGTGGAGCCGCGCAACCGACCCGCTACGATGATCTGCTCACCTGCGGGTGTAGTTCAACGGCTAGAACCTGAGGTTTCCAACCTCATGATGGGGTTTCGATTACCCCCACCCGCTCAACATGGAAGCCCGAGCTGGCAACGGCTCGGGCTTCCGTCGTTTTCGACCGCCGGTGGTCGACCGGAACCGTCGGAGACAGGCGTAGACTTTCCCCCCTGTGAACAGCACTCTTGAAACCCTGGACGACAACAAGGTCAAGTTGTCCGTCACCATCGACGAAACCGAGTTCGAGCCAGCCCTCGACGCGGCCTACAAGCGCATCTCCAAAGAGGTCCGCATGCCCGGCTTCCGGCCCGGAAAGGTCCCCCGCAAACTGCTCGAGAAGCAGTTCGGCCCGGCCATGGCACGCGAAGAAGCACTCCGCGAAGCGCTTCCCGGCTACTACTCCCAGGCCATCGCCGACAACGACGTCGACGTCATCGCTGCCCCCGAGATCGAAATCACCGGCGGCGAAGAAACCGGCGACGTCTCCTTCGACGCCGTCGTCGAGGTTCGGCCCACCGTCAGCGTCACCGGCCACGAAGGCCTCAAGGTCGAGACCGTGTCGCCTCACGTGAACGACAAGGACATCGAGGAGCGGATGGACTCCATCCGTCGCCAGCACGCCACCCTCGAAACCGTCGAGCGCCCCGCCGCCGACGAAGACCACGTGTCCATCGACATTGCCGGCACCATCGACGGCGAGCCCGTCCCCGGGCTGACCGCCGAGGACTACGACTACGTGGTCGGCTCCGGCGCTGTCGTTGCCGAGATCGACGAGAACCTCCGAGGCGCCTCTGCCGGCGACTCGCTCGAGTTCACGGCCGAACACCCAGCCGAGGACGACGACTCCACCATCGACTTCGTCATCGGCGTCAAGGAAGTCCAGGAGTCACAGCTCCCTGAAGCCAACGATGCCTTCGCCGCCGAGGCCAGCGAATTCGAGACCATCGCCGAACTCCACGACGACATCACCGCCCGCATCGGTGAAGCCAAGCTCAACCAGGCAATCATGGACTTCGAGACCAAGACCGGCGACGCACTCGCCGAGCTCGTCACCGACGACATCTCCGACGCACTCATCGAAGACGAGATGGAGAACCGGGCCCAGGAAATGGCCATGCGACTCCAGGCCCAGGGCATCGGCCTCGAGCAGTACCTGCAGATCACGGGCACCACCCCCGAGCAGTTCCGTGAACAGCTTCGTGAGCAGGCCGGCACCAGCGCACGGGTCGATCTGGCCCTGCGTTCCATCGCCGAATCCGAGAACCTCGAGGTCAGCGACGAGGACCTCGACCACGAACTGATGCACCTCGCGACTCAGCTCGACCAGCCACTTGCCGATGTGAAGGAACAATTGGAGGCTGCCGGCCGTTTGTCAGCTATACGATCCGACATGCGGATCCGAGCTGCTCTCGAATGGGTCATGGATCGAGCGGAAATTGTCGACGAAGACGGCAACCCAATCGACCGAGAGCTGCTCAAGCAACCTGAACACGACCACGACCATGGGTCGGAGGAAGAATGAACGTGAATCCACGCAACTACCTGGTTCCGAATGTCATTGAGAAGACGCCACACGGCGAGCGGGGATCAGACATCTTCTCCCGCCTGCTTCGGGAGAACATCATCTTCCTTGGCACCCCAATCGATGACACGATCGCCAACCTCGTGTCCGCGCAGCTCCTGCATCTCGAGTCCGAGAACCCGGACCGGGACATCAACATCTACATCAACTCTCCCGGTGGCGACATCAATGCGCTGTTCGCCATCTACGACACGATGCAGTACGTGAAGCCCGACATCACCACCATCTGTTTCGGTCAGGCAGCTTCGGCCGCCGCCGTGCTTCTCGCCGCTGGCACGCCCGGCAAGCGACTTGCCCTCAAGCACAGCCGCATCCTCATCCACCAGCCCTACGCCGGTGCACAGGGTCAGGTGTCCGACATCGAGATCGCCGCCAACGAGATCCAGCGTCTCAAGGTTTCGCTCGAGGACGTTCTCGCCTACCACACCGGGCAGACCGCAGAACGCATTTCGGCCGACACCGATCGTGATTTCGTAATGACCGCCAGTGAAGCCAAAGAGTATGGAATCATTGACGAAGTCATCGACAACCGTGAGGCCATTGATACTTCTGGACCCATCAAGGCTGTCGAGTAGCAGACCGAAGAAACCTCGGTAGGCGAACACACAGAGAGACAACGGGAGACCTAAGCGTGGCCAAATTCGGTGAAGGGGGCGAGCTTCTCAAATGCTCATTCTGCGGCAAGTCGCAGAAGCAGGTGAAGAAGCTCATCGCTGGTCCAGGTGTCTACATCTGTGACGAGTGCATCGACCTCTGCAACGAGATCATCGAGGAAGAGCTCGCAGAAACGAGCGACGTCGACTTCGGCGATCTTCCCCGTCCAGCCGAGATCCACGAGTTCCTGAACACGTACATCATTGGTCAGGACCACGCGAAGAAGATTCTCGCCGTTGCCGTCTACAACCACTACAAGCGCGTCGAATTCGGAGCGAACCTCGACAACGAGGTCGAACTCTCCAAGTCGAACATCCTGCTTGTTGGCCCCACCGGCTGCGGCAAGACGCTTCTTGCCCAGACATTGGCCCGCATGCTCAACGTGCCGTTCGCCATCGCCGACGCCACCGCACTCACCGAAGCCGGCTACGTCGGCGAGGATGTCGAGAACATCCTGCTGAAGCTGCTGCAGGCGGCTGAGTACGACGTCAAGAAGGCCGAGACCGGCATCATCTACATCGACGAGATCGACAAGGTCGCCCGCAAGAGCGAGAACCCGTCGATCACCCGCGACGTGTCCGGCGAGGGTGTACAGCAGGCGCTGCTGAAGATCCTCGAAGGCACCACGGCTGCCGTGCCGCCGCAGGGTGGCCGCAAGCATCCGCATCAGGAGTTCATCCAGATCGACACGGCCAACGTGCTGTTCATCTGTGGTGGCGCCTTTGCCGGCATCGAAAAGATCATCGACCAGCGCGAAGACCGCGGCGGCGTTGGCTTCAACGCCAGCATCAAGAACCGTCAGGAACGCAAGGACCTGGGCGACGTGCTCACCCGAGTGCGGCCCGAGGACCTCATGAGCTTCGGCCTCATCCCCGAATTCATCGGCCGTCTGCCGGTGCTCGGATCGGTCGGCAACCTGTACCGCGAGGACCTCGTGCGTGTGCTCACCGAGCCGAAGAACGCGCTGATCAAGCAGTACAAGAAGTTCTTCGAATTCGAAGAGTGCGAACTCGAGTTCACCGACGAAGCACTTGGTGCCATCGCCGATCAGGCGATCGCCCGTGGTGTTGGTGCCCGTGGCCTTCGTGCTGTGCTCGAAGAGGTGCTCCTCGCCACGATGTACGACCTTCCGAGCCGCGAGGACGTCGGCAAGGTCGTCATCACCGAAGAGGTCGTGCTCGAAGGTGTGCTGCCCACGCTGCACCCCATCAAGCCCACCAAGGACGACGACGAGCGTCCACGCCGCGCCGCCAGCTAGTCGCTCCGCCGCCCTCGCAACGAGCGGTCAGCGCCTCACATTGGGGTCCACAATGGGGTCAGACCCCAACGCGCAACCCTTACGGTGCCTGGCACCTTGTGGCGTTGTTCCCGATGGCGATCGCTGTCGCGTCAACAAATATGCAGTTGATATATCAAAGGTGCCAGGCACCTTTGGTGGGTCAGGGTGCCAGGCACCGTTGTGGGAAGGGTGGTCGTAGGCTTTCGGGATGAACTTCACTGAGGCGCTTCGCTTCCTTGACAAGCACATCAACCTGGAAGCCCGCGCCGGGTACTTCGAGGACCTGTCCCTGAACGCCATGGAAGCCCTCATGGGGCTCTCGGGCGACCCGCACCTCGCCTACCGGACCATTCACGTGACCGGAACCAACGGCAAGGGCTCCACCGCCACCATGATCGCCCGCCTGCTGCAAGCCAAGGGCCTGAAGGTCGGCCGGTACAGCAGCCCGCACCTCAGCTCCATCACGGAACGCATCGAGGTCGATGGCGAGCCAATCAGCCGGGAAGACTTCGCCGATCAGGTCGCCGACCTGGAACAACTCAGCCAGATCACGGAGCAGCCCAACAGCTACTTTGAGCTGCTCACCGCGGTGGCCTACCGATGGTTCGCCGAGGTCGCCGTGGACGTTGCCGTCATCGAGGTTGGCGTGCTTGGCCGGTTCGATGCCACGAACGTCATCAACGCCGACGTTGCCGTACTCACGAACATCGGCCGGGACCACACCGACGGCCAAGGCGACTGGCGACGTAACATCGCTGGCGAAAAGGCAGGCATCGCCAAGCCGGAATCGGTCTTTGTGGTCGGCGAGACCGCGCCCGACCTGCTCGACATCTTCGAGAGCGAAGGAGCGCAGTCTGTCGTGCTGGCGGAGCGTGACTTCGAGCTCCAGATCAGCGAGCCAGCGGTGGGCGGACGGCTCGTCGACATTCGCACACCCCGGGGCCTCTACGAAGACGTCTTCGTCGCCGCCCACGGCTC
>CAZFBD010000037.1:15892-27216 GCA_964517125.1 uncultured Acidimicrobiales bacterium | reverse complement strand
TTCGTGCTCGCCACGCTGGAGCCACGCGAGCCCGCCGACTTCATCGCCGACATCGGCATCGGGCAGGGCGACTACGTCGTGGCCACTCCGGTGAACTCGCCCCGTTCAATCGACGCCACCACAATCGCTGATGCCGCCTCCGCCGTCGGAGCGACAGCAGAGACGGCGATCGATGTCGAAGAAGCGGTGGAGCGGGCAACGGTGCTCGCCGGAGCGGACGGCCTCGTCGTTGTCACCGGTTCGCTGTACTCCGTCGGTGAGGCTCGGGAGTTCCTCGTCTGACGGATGGCTCCACCGCTCACTCTGGTTGCCGACTACCCAGCTGGCTCGGTGTCGGGGAGCAACCGCGCTGTCGGACCATCGGCAAGGCGGGCGAAGCGTTCCTCCACGTCGGCGATCGATGAGCAGTCAACCTCCGTTGCCGTGAACGGCTCGATCTCGTCGAGGGAGCGGGAAGCGCCGCTGTCGAACAGTTGGATCACGACACCTTCGCCGGCCTGGCCCAGGCCGTCGGCGTCGAAGGTGCCCGAATCGAATGTCTGACTGATTTCGCCGTCAGCGACCGGGAACTCGAGCAGTGCCCGGAAGTCGTCGCCCTCGACCTCGATCACCCAGACGACGGAGGGGTCCGGCTCGTCTTCGGGGAGGTACTGCTCGAAGAAACACCGCTGTTCGACCGGCGGTTGGTAGTCGAGCGTCACGTCTTCACCAGCTTCTTCGGCCGGGGGTTCGGTTGGTTCGTGCGGCGCCTCGACGGTTTCGGCGCTGTCTGCGTCGGCATCGTTGATGTCCCGCGTCTCGTCGACCGTGCCGGCGCTTTCGACCGGCGTCGGTGCGCTGTCTCGAAGGGTTGCGAAGCCGGCGATGCCGACGATCAGCGCAGCGACTGCGGCGAGAGCGAGCACCAGGCCTCGGGTGGGTGTGGGGGAGGGGGTTGTTGTGTTCATGTCCGTCAGACGGATGACCGGGGCAGCCGTATCCCCCTGATCCGACGAATGGTCCAGATGGATCACCTGCTCCGAATCGGGGGCGGGGCGTTCCCCCGCAGCAGCGGCGAGACGGGCGTCGATCTGCTCCCAATAGCTCGGCCCGGCTGACGGAACCTCGTTGCGGAGGGCGCGGCTGAGTTCTGCGTCTTCGCCATCGCCACGGTTCTGGTTCTCGGGTAGGTCGGTCATGGTGTGTCCTCCCAGCGGATGAGGCGGGATCGAAGGCGGGAGACACGAGAAGCGACGGTGCCGCGGCTCTCTCCCAGAATCTCGGCGGTCTCATCGAAGCTGTAGCCGAGCCCGGCCGTGAGCATGAGCATGGATCGCTGCTCGGGCGAACAGCTGTCCAGGACCTCGGCGAGTTCCGTGGCGCTGACCACACGAGCTTCCGTGTTGAGCCGGTCGTCCTGGGTAGCGAGCGGACGGAGATCGTCCACGTCCTCATGCCGGCGTCGGTTCTCGTAGCGAGTGTGGTCGATTGCGGTCCGATGGACGATTGAGTGCAGCCAGGTTTTCATCGAGGACCTTCCATCGAATCGGTCGAGCGCTCGAAAGGCCCGCTCGTAGGCGTTCTGCATGACGTCGTCTGTGGCGGTGGGGGAGCGGACCACGCTCCACGCCACGCCCCGCAGGTCGGCATCCCAGGCGCGAATGAGCTGCCCGAACGCGGCGGGGTCGCCACGTTGAGCCCTCTGTTCGAGGTCGGAATCGTCACCTTGCATCGTCACAGTCAACGTCCATTCGACGGCTGACCGCTCCGTTCGTATCCCAAATGCCGAAAATTCTCTGAATTGCATTCTTTGGACGTGCTGCGGGCGTTGGTCGTCACCATCGCGCGACGTCGTTACGCTTCTCTGTATGAACCGCACATTTGTCATCTGCAAGCCCGACGCCGTCGAGCGCGGCCTTGTCGGCCAGATCCTCACCCGTTTCGAGCAGAAGGGCCTCAAGGTCGTCGCAGCCGAGCTCCGTCAGCTCGAAGAAGCCACACTCGACCAGCACTACGAAGAGCACGTCGGCAAGGGTTTCTACGCTGACCTCAAGGCATTCATGAGCCGCTCCCCAGCCATGGTCATGGTGCTCGAGGGCCCCGACGACGTGTACGCGATCGTGCGCACGATGATGGGCGCCACGAACCCGGCCGAGTCCGCTCCCGGAACCATCCGCGGCGACTACGGCACGATCATGACGGAAAACCTCGTACACGGTTCCGATTCCAACGAATCCGCTGCACGCGAGATCGGCATTTTCTTCCCGAACCTCTAGTCGAAAATCGTTGAAATACCGGCCTTCAGTGGCCAAACCCACGGAGGGTGAGTGAGCAATCACTCACCCTCCGTTGGTGTTTTGCGCTTCCGTTACAAAGCGGCGTAGAGTTTGGCTTGGAGTGAGGGGCCGGAACGACCGGCTTTCCGCAGTCTGGAGCGTGATGGCACAGAGCTTCATGAGTTCGTTCGCCAATTTCGGATCGGTCGTTGGCCGTGACATGGCGGTCGATCTCGGCACTGCAAACACCCTTGTCTACGTACGGGGCGAAGGCATCGTGTTGAACGAGCCATCGGTCGTTGCCGTCAACGTGCACACCGGCGAACCACTCGCCGTCGGTGCCGAGGCCAAGCGCATGATCGGTCGAACACCGTCGCACATCCAGGCCGTGCGTCCGCTGAAGGACGGCGTCATTGCCGACTTCGACATCTGCGAAAAGATGCTGCGCTACTTCATCGAACGCGTGCATCCCCGCAAGTGGGCCCGCCCGCGCATGGTCATCTGTGTCCCATCGGGAATCACCGGAGTCGAGCAGCGAGCCGTGCAGGAAGCAGCCGAATTCGCCGGCGCCCGCAAGCCCGCCTACATCATCGAAGAGCCCATGGCTGCAGCCATCGGCGCTGGTCTCCCGGTGCAGGAACCCACCGGCTCCATGATCGTCGACATCGGCGGCGGAACCACGGAGGTCGCCGTCATTTCGCTCGGCGGCGTTGTGGCCAGCCAGTCCATCCGCGTCGGCGGCGATGAACTCGACGACGCCATCGTCCAGTACACCAAGAAGGAATACAGCGTCGCCATTGGCGATCGCACCGCCGAGGAGATCAAGAAGGCCCTCGGATCTGCCTGGAAGCTCAAGAGCGAACTCAAGGCCGAGGTCCGCGGACGCGACCTCGTCACCGGCCTTCCCAAGACCATCGAAGTCTCCACGGTCGACGTACGCGAAGCACTCGCCGAACCGGTCGCCGCAATCTGCGATGCGGTCAAGATGACCCTCGACCAGACGCCTCCCGAGCTCGCCGCCGACATCATGGAACGTGGTGTCTGTCTGGCAGGCGGCGGTGCGCTTCTGCACGGTCTCGATGTTCGGCTCCGCGACGAGACCGGCATGCCCGTGTTCATTGCCGACCGACCGCTCGATGCCGTGGCGCTCGGGTCGGGTCAGAGCCTTGAAGAGTTCGAGTCGCTCCGTGGCGTCTTGTTCAGCTCAAGCTCGATCTGACCAGCTCACCTGAATGGCAGCACCCCAGGACTCTGGGCGTCGACGGGTCACCCTGGCGATGGTCATTCTCGCTGCAGCGACCCTGATCACCCTCGACTTTCAGAGTTTCGGCCCGCTCGGGACAATCCAGAACGGGGCCCGCGAGATCGTCAGTCCGGTACGCGACGGCGGTTCCCGAATTCTCTCGCCGATCACCGGCGTGTGGCGCGGCGCCACCGACTACGACGACCTCGAGTCCGAGAATCAGGAGCTGCGAGACGAGATCGACCGGCTCCGCGGTGAGCTCGTCCGCTCCGGTATCGACCGTGGCGACTACGAAGCGCTGCTTCGTGAAGCCGGGCTGGAGAGCACCGAGGCCTACCCAGTCCTCCTCGCAAGGGTTCGACGGGGCCAGATCGGCAACTTCGGCTCGTCGGTCATCGAGCTCGAGGTCGGGACCGCAGATGGGGTCCAACAGGACATGGCGGTGGTGACTGCCGCTGGCCTGGTCGGCCGGATCGAGCAAGCCGATCGAACGTCATCCACCGTCCGGCTCGTTTCCGACCCCGACTTCGTGATCGGTGCAGAGGTCGCCGGCGAGGTGGGCCTCGCCCGAGGCCACGGATCGAATGAGACCATCGAGATCACCCAGGGCATCGACGGGCGTGCCGCGATCGAGGACGGAGATCCCGTGGTGACCACCCGATCCGAGCGGAGCCTGTTCCCTCCAAACATCGTGATCGGCACCGTGATCGACACGAGCGTGGCCGACGATGTGTCGACCACCACGGTCACGGTTGAACTCGCCGCCGATCCCAGCGACCTGCGGTTCGTGAGCGTCGTGCTCATCGAGCCCGGAGCCGAAGTCGACGAGACTCCCACCGGAGTCGCCGGATGAACAGGCTTCGAACGGCGCTCGTCGTCGCGGTGATCTTCGTGCTTCACATCACGCTTTTTGCGCACCTTCGCCCGTTCGGTGTTGCCCCCGACATCATGATCCTGGGTGCCGTCCTGGGCGGAACCATGGGCGGCCCGAACTTCGGCGCTCGTCACGGATTCATCTGTGGACTGCTGGTGGACCTCATGGCGCCAGGACCGTTCGGTCTGGCTGCCGGCGTGTACGGGGCCATCGGGCACGGCACAGGCGTCTTCTCACAAACCATCGACTCGCAGGACCCACGTGTTGGGCCGCTCACCGCAGCCTTCGGCTCGTTCCTCGGAGTCATTGGCTACGGCGCCGGCCTGGCAGTTCTCGGCGCTGAGCAGTACATGGATTGGGGCCTTGTGCGGCTCGCGATCGTTGTGGCACTCGTCAACGTCATCCTGTCCCTGCCGCTGCAGCAGGCCTATGCCTGGATCTCGGCCGGATCTTCCACCTACTCGCGGGCAAATTCTGCCCAGAGCGTGGTGAACTGAGACCGGTGGAAGATTCCAGTCGCCTCCGGATGCGCATCCTCGGTGTGGTCGCCGTCTCCTTGTTTGTCGCGCTCTTTGGGCGGCTCTGGTATCTGCAGGCGCTGCAGTCCGAGGTTCTGCAGGAGGTCGCCACCCTCAACATCCGGGAAACCATCCGGACGCAGGCGCCGCGTGGGCGCATCCTGGACGTGAATGGAGAGGTGCTGGTCGACAACCGGCTCTCCACCGTTGTGACCGTCAACCCCGAAGACCTCAGGATTGCCCTCGTCGAACGCGGAATCCGATCCGACGAAGATCAACAGGCCTTCCGCGATGAGATGTTCACCGAGCTAGCCCGCGAGCTGTCGGGATCGGGACAGCTCACCAAACTCGCCGAGCTGGAGCGTGCCTTCAGTGACTCCTCTTTCCGACGATTCGAGGACATTCCAATCGCCCGCGACGTTGACGAGGAACTGCTGATCTTCATCGGCGAGCGGCCCGGCCGATTCCCCGGCGTGCAAGTGGATCAGGACCTGGTTCGCGAGTATCCGTATGGCGCCAAGGCCGCCCACATTCTGGGCTACGTCGGTTCCATCACCGGGGCCGAGCTGGCGGCCCGAGCCGACCGCTGGACGGTCGTGAACCCCGAAGACCCCGATGGCGCTCGCGTGGCAGATCCGTTCGGCAAGCCCTACCGAAGCAACGACGAAATCGGCAAGGAAGGCATCGAGCGGTTCTTCGAAGACGACCTTCGCGGCATCCCAGGCACACGGGTGATCGAGGTTGACAACTTCGGCAACCTGGTCCAAACCATCAGCAACGAACCTCCGCAGCGAGGCTCCGACATCGTGCTCACGATCGACATCAACCTGCAGGTGGAGCTCGAAGACGAACTGAAGCGAGCACTTGACAGCGCACGCGAGGCAGTTCCGGCGCAACCCGACGATCCGTCCTTCAACGCACCAGCGGGAGCGTCGGTCATCCTGGACCCACGCGACGGAACCGTGCGGGCCATGGCCTCGTACCCCACGTTCGATCCGGGTGATTTCATCGACGGCCTCTCCTTCGACCAGAAGGCGGCGCTCGACGATCCGACGGCACACCAGCCGCTGCTGAACCGGGCCGTGGCCGAGATCTATCCGGCTGCCTCTACGTTCAAGCCATTCACCGCAATCGCCGCCGAGGTGTACAACGTGTTTGGTTGGCAGTTCGTCGAGGAGTGGGATGTGCCCACCTCCGACCCCGGCTACTGGGACCTCAAGAGCTGCGGACTCGACAGCGACGACCGCGAAACCGCTCTTGCGCTCGGCTGCCGCAAGCGCAACGCCGGCGACGCCACCATGGAAGGTGTCGACCTCGAGCACAGCCTCAGCTTCTCCTCGGACACCTACTACTACAAGATCGGTGAGGCGTTCTGGATCGCCCCGAACGATGAAATTCCCGACGATGGCATTCAGGAAATCGCCTCGCTCTTCGGCTTGGGCGCCACTACGGGCATCCAACTTCCGGGCGAGAAATCGGGCCTCATGCCGACCGCCGATCTGAAGGCGCAGCGACACGAGGACAACCCCGAAGCGTTCCCGTTCGGCGACTGGTACTCCGGCGACAACGCAAACGTTGCCATCGGGCAGGGCGACATCGCCATCACGCCGTTGCAGCTGGCCAATGCCTACGCCGCGCTTGCCAACGGTGGCACGGTGTTCTCGCCGAACATCGTGGGCGAAATCCGTCCTCCCGAACGCGTGCAGCTCGACGCCGAGGGCAACGAAGAGACGGTCACCTTCCCGCCGATCGAGTTCGCACCTCGCGTTGTTCGGGAAGTCGACATTCCGCCCGCGATCGCCCCGGTCATCCTCAACGGACTCCTGGGTGTCACCATGCAGGACAAGGTCAGCCTCGACCGGCCGGGCGGAACGGCGTTCAACGCATTCAACAAGCCCGAAGAGGGCGGCGTGTCGTTCGATCTCATCGAGTGGCCCGTGGCCGGGAAGACGGGTACCGCCGAGGTCGGCAACGGAACGGACCGGGCCGACAACGCCATGTTCGCCGGGTTCGGCCCCAGCGGCTCGGCCAATTGGGGAACGTCCATCAACGAGCCCGAATACGTCATCGTGGCGATCCTCGAGGAATCCGGTTTCGGTAGCAAGAGCGCAGCACCATTTGTTGCTCGCCTGTTCGAGATGATCGCCAACGACGAAGTGCCGAAGGCCCTTCGTCAGGAAGAGATTGACGAGTTCTACGGCGTCTCCAACATTGGCGAGGTCGGCGACCCGGAGCAGGGCCCGGCGGAACCGGTCGAAGAGGTCGACGGATGACCGCACTTCGGGCAGGAACCGCCGATTTCGACCGCCGCGACGAAGGGCCGTTGTGGATCCGCATCGATGTCTCGGTGATTCTGCTGTCCATCGGACTGCTCGCCATCGGCCTCGTCGTGGTCTACAGCGCAACACGGGGCGTGCTCCGAGACGGTGACATCGCCGACCGGAGCTTCCTCGACCGTCAGATCATCTTCATCGTGGTTGGTCTGGTCGCAGGTGGCGTCACCGCCGCCGTCGACTATCGAAAGGCGCGGGCTCTTGTTCCGGCGATCTATGCGGTCACCACCCTCTTGTTGGTGGCGGTGCTGCTCTTCGGAACCGAGCGCAACGGCGCGCGGTCCTGGTTCTCCACCGGCTTTGCCGACTTCCAGCCGTCCGAGTTCGCCAAACCGGTCATGATTCTGGCGCTCGCAGCCTGGTTCTCGACTGTGCAGTCCCGAGAGCGGCTGGAGTTCGTGAACGTGATGATCGGGCTGGCGATCGCCGGCCTGCTCGCTGGGCTCGTGCTGCTCCAGCCCGACTTTGGAACCGTGATGGTCTACGGAGCGGTCGTGGCCGGCATTGTCATCGTGGCCGGCGTGGCGGTGCGTCACGTGTTCGCGGTGCTCGCGCTGCTCGTCGTGGGTGTGTGGGCCATGGTCGCCGGGGGAGTGCTGCGCCAGACGCAGCTCAACCGCTTCACTGCATTTGCTGACCCCGAGAGTGTCTCCCGGTACAACGTGAACCAGGCCGAGATCGCCATCGGCAACGGTGGCATGACGGGAACCGGCCTCTTTCAGGGATCGCAGAACAACAGCTCACTCGTGCCCGAGAAGGAAACCGACTTCATCTTCAGCGTGGTCGGCGAAGAGCTCGGTTTCGTCGGTGGAGCAGTGCTGCTCGTGTTGTTCGGCCTGCTGCTCATGCGCATCTGGCGCATCGCCCACCTGGCCGAAAACGACTTCGGTCGCCTGATCGCTGTGGGTGTGTTCTGCATGTTCCTCTTCCAGGCGTTCCAGAGCGTGGGGATGAACATGGGAATGATGCCGGTGACCGGTATTCCGCTGCCCCTGATCAGCGCTGGTGGTTCGTCGATGATCACCAACCTCATCTGTCTCGGCCTCGTCCAAAACGTCCACGCCCACCGCCTCCGCTGACCCTCGGCCACTTTGGGGTCTGACCCCAGTGTGAGGCGTTGAGCGCTGAGAGTGGTTGTCGGCGGGGGTTGGGAGCGGTGCGTAGACTGCCGGCCATGTGGAACGAGATCGAACCGCTCCTCGACGACGTGCAGAAGCCGGCCCGCTACATCGGTGGTGAGGGTGGCTCGCAGACCCCGGAACACGCCGCCGACAAGGTCGCTTGGCTGCTCACGTACCCCGACACCTACGAGGTCGGTCTGCCGAACCAGGGGCTGCAGATTCTGTATGAGATCGTCAACGAACGCCCCGACGCCGTAGCCGAACGCTCCTACGCCCCCTGGACCGACATGGAGGAGCAGCTCCGCAAGAACGATCTGCCGCTCTTCTCGGTCGATACCCACAAGCCAGCCGACGCCTTCGACATCATTGCCTTCAATCTCTCGGCCGAACTCACCTACACGAACGTGCTCAACTGTGTGGACCTGGCGGGGGCGCCCGTCCGCTCGGCCGATCGCTCCGACGAGGACCTGTTGGTCATCGTGGGCGGCCACTGCACATACAACCCGGAACCCATTGCTGACTTCGTCGACGCAGTCGTGCTTGGAGACGGCGAAGAGGTCATCGGCGAGATCACCGCTGTGGTCCACGCGTGGAAGGCAAGCGGCCGAAGCGGTGGTCGAGCCGCCGTGCTCCGATCGCTCAGCCGTGTCGAGGGGGTCTACGTGCCCTCGCTGTACGACGTCGCGTACGACGGACAAGCGCTCGCCTCGGTCACCCCCAAGTTCGACGACGTGCCAGCCCGCGTTGAGAAGCGCACCATTGCCGACCTTGGCGAATGGCCGTACCCGAAACACCAGCTGGTCCCGCTCACCGAGGTCGTGCACGACCGGCTGAACGTCGAAGTCTTCCGTGGCTGCACCCGAGGCTGCCGGTTCTGCCAGGCCGGAATGATCACCCGTCCGGTCCGAGAGCGGCCCGCCGAGCAGGTCCGGACAATGATCACGAACGGAATCGAACGGAGCGGCTACGACGAGGTTGCGCTCACCTCGCTGTCGAGCGCCGACTTCAGTGGCCTTGAAGACGTCATCCGGGACACGATGGACGACCCGTCGTGTAGTCAGGTGTCCATCTCCCTGCCGTCGCTCCGCGTGGACGCCTTTGGTGTCGGTATCGCCGCCGAGCTGCAACGCGGGCGTCGAAGCGGCCTGACCTTCGCCCCCGAGGCCGGCACGTGGCGGATGCGGCAGGTCATCAACAAACTCATCCGTGAAGAAGACCTGTACGAAGCGGTCGAATCGGCCTTCTCGCAGGGCTGGCGACGGTCGAAGCTCTACTTCCTCACCGGGCTTCCAACCGAGACCGACCAGGACACCGAAGGCATCTTCGAACTCGCCCGGAACTGCGTGAAGATCGGCAAGGGCCACACGAGCGGAGCGTCGGTCACTGTTTCGGTCGGAGGATTCGTTCCCAAACCGTTCACCCCGTTCCAGTGGTTCGGGCAGAACACCGTGGAGGAGCTCCGCCGAAAGATCGGCGTGCTACTCGAACAGAACAAGGTCTCCAAGGGTGTGCAATTCAAGTGGCACGACCCCGAGGCCACGCTCATCGAAGGACTGATGAGCCGCGGCGATCGTCGACTGGCGCCCGTCATCGAGGAGGTCTGGCGCAACGGGGGAGTGTTCCAGGAATGGAGCGAGTACTTCGACGTCCAACGATGGCTCGACGCGTGCGACCTTCACGGAGTCGATGTTGAATGGTTCGTGTATCGGCACCGAACCGAAGATGAGGTCTTCCCCTGGGATCACCTGTCCGCTGGTCTGCACAAGGACTTCCTCTGGCAGGAATGGCGCGACGCCCTCAACGAAGTCGGGCTCGAAGACTGCCGATGGACCCCGTGCTACGACTGTGGCGCCTGCACCGGATACGGGATCGAACACGTCGTTGCGTCGGCCACTCCGCCCGCCGGCGGCAGCCAGGGCACCGGACAGGACCTCTCCGCGGGTGGAGACGTACCCGTGGCGTTGTTGTCCCGAAACGGCGTGGTCGTCGGGTGATTTTGCGGTTGCGGTTCTCAAAGACCGGCAAGATCCGCTTCGTGGGCCATCGCGACATGGCCCGGATCTTTGAACGCTCCATGCGCTCGGCCGGAATTCCCGTCGCCTACACCGAGGGGTTCAGCCCACGCCCGAAGGTGGCGTTCGGCCTCGCCCTCGCTGTCGGCTACGAGAGTGACAACGAGTATCTCGACGTCTTCATCAGCGAATCGGTCGACCTCGACGCCACCGCCACGGCCCTCGCTCGGGCGTTGCCCCACGGCATCGATCTGCAGGAAATTGGCCTGATGGAGCGCCGCGGCACGTCGTTGATGGAGCTCGTGACGAGCTGTGAGTGGGACATCACCCTGCGTACGGCCGACGAAGCTGCCGTCGCAGCATCTGTAGATGCGCTGATTGCAGCCGATAGAGTAGTCATAACACGAGAGCGAAAAGGGAAGCCGGTTGACGACAACATCCGCCCCGACCTGCTCTCACTGAAAGTGTCAATGAACCCAGAAACCTCGACCGCCCGGATCACTGCCGAACTCGGCACTGAGGGTAGGTCACTTCGTCCAGCCGAATTCCTGGGGGCCCTTGAACCTACGTTCGGGGTCAATCGCGTGCGGCGGACACACCAATGGATTTCGCATGGTGACACACGAATCGAGCCCCATGAGGCCGGCGTGTCCCGTGCAGCGCACCCCTACGTGGGTGTGTCATGAGAAGGGAACACAATGTCCGACGAACAACAGGCGTCACCACGCCAAAGGGGCGGCCGTACCGCTCCTGAACAAGGATCGGCGGGGAACACCCCGCCCAAAACGAGCGGTGCAGACGCAAGCGCCTCTGCAACCAAGCCGAAAATCGGCGATTCACGACCAGCGCCTTCCAGCGCAAACACCAACCAGGATTCAGGCTCCGACTCCGGCAACGGGGGCGGCGGCAACCGACGTCGTCGTCGACGCGGTGGAGGCGGCGGCCAGAACAACGGCGGCCAGAACAAC
>CAZFBD010000037.1:0-15792 GCA_964517125.1 uncultured Acidimicrobiales bacterium | reverse complement strand
CGGCGGCCAGAACAACGGCGGCCAGAACAACAACGGTGGCGGCAACCGATCCGCCGACGGATCGTCCGGGTCGAAGGACTCCGCATCCTCCGAGGGTCAGGGCGATAGCCAACGCAAGCGACGCCGTCGCGGCGGACGCGGCCGTGGCTCCGGTAACGGTGGTGGCGGAAACGGTCAGCAGCCCGTCACTGCGCTCACGGGCGACGCTGTGGAGCTCGACGAGGAAACCCTTGCCCTTCGCAAGGGCCGCGAGCGCAAGGGCAAGCCTGCCGGCCGTTACCTGATGTGTGTCTCGGTGCGCGACCAAGCCACCCAGATCGCCGTTCTCGAGGGCCGACAGCTCATCGAGCACTACGTGTCACGTCCCGCCGACGACGTCGCCCAGATCCACGGCAACATCTACATGGGCAAGGTCCAGAACGTGCTGCCCGGCATGGAAGCAGCCTTCATCGACATCACCACGCCCAAGAACGCTGTTCTGTACCGGGGCGACGTGCAGTTCGACAAGGACGACGTCGAGGCCCGCAACCCGCGTATCGAGCAACTCCTGAAGCCCAAGCAGAACATCATCTGTCAGGTCACCAAGAACCCCATTGCCCACAAGGGCGCCCGGCTCACGCAGGAGATCTCTCTGCCCGGCCGCTTCGTTGTGCTCGTGCCCAACAGCGACACCTACGGCATCTCGAAGCGTCTCCCGGACAAGGAGCGCAAGCGCCTTCGCAAGATCCTCGACCGGGTCAAGCCAAAGGGTGCAGGCATCATCGTCCGCACCGCCGCAGAGAACGTGACCGAAGACGAGATCGTGAACGACGTCAAGCGTCTCGCCGACCAGTGGACGGCCATCGAGAAGCTCGCCCAGTCGAGCAACGGTCCGGCACTGCTGTACCGCGAGCCCGAAATGGCCGTTCGTGTGATCCGCGAGGAGTTCAACAAGGACTACCGCGGCATCGTCATCGACGACCGTGCGCTCTACGAAGACGTGAAGAGCTATGTGCAGTCCATCACGCCTGCCCTGGCAGATCGTGTCATGTACTACGACCGCAACACCGAGCCGTTGTCGCTCTTCGAACGTCACCACGTCACCGACCAGCTGCGCAAGGCCGTCGACCCGAAGGTCTGGCTGCCATCGGGCGGTTCGCTCATCATTGAAGCCACCGAAGCGCTCACGGTGATCGACGTGAACACTGGCAAGAACGTCGGCTCGTCCAGCCTCGAAGAGACCGTGTACCGCAACAACCTTGAAGCGGCCCGCGAGATCGCCCGCCAGCTCCGTCTCCGCGACATCGGCGGAATCATCGTGATCGACTTCGTCGACATGGAGATCAAAAAGAACCGCGAAGAGGTCGCTCGGGTGTTCCGCGAAGCACTTGCGCAGGACAAGACCCGCACACAGGTCTTCGATATCTCTGAGCTTGGACTCATCGAAATGACACGCAAGCGAATCGGCGAAGGGCTCGTCGAATCGCTGTCCACCCGATGCGATACCTGCGAAGGTCCAGGACACATCCTGGAGAACGCCCTACTGGAAATCTGATCTGGAGCGACTTTCGATTCTCCGGAGCTACGACGTAAGTTGAGGTCATGAGCGAGATCAAGGACGAAGCAGCCGCCTGGGTGGCAGACAATTGGGATCCCGACCTGACGGTTGGCGAGTGGTGGCAACGGTTGTCCGACGCCGGCTACAGCCATCCGACACTTCCCGAGGGTGCCGGCGGCCGCGGATACAAACGCGCTGGCAACGCCGATGTGCGCCAGGCAATCAAGGACCACGGTGCAATGGGCCCACCCACCGGCCTTGGCATGATGCTCGCAGCACCGACGATCGTCGCGAACGGCACCCCTGAGCAGGTCGAGCGTATGGTCATGCCCATCGTCAATGGCCAACACGCGTGGTGTCAGCTCTTTTCGGAACCCAACGCCGGTTCCGACCTTGCCAGCCTGCAGACGTCGGCCATCAAGGACGGCGACGAATACGTGGTCAATGGTCAGAAGGTCTGGACCTCGGGTGGCAAGATCGCCGACAAGGGCATGCTCATTGCCCGCACCGACCCCAACCAGCCCAAGCACGCTGGTATCTCCTACTTCTCGTTCGACATGGACCAGCCGGGCGTCGACGTACGACCCCTGACCGAGATGACCGGCCGAGCGATCTTCAACGAGGTCTTCCTCGACGATTGCCGGGCAGCAAGTGCCGATCTCATCGGCGACATGGGCAACGGCTGGAAGGTGGCCAACGACACGCTCATGTTCGAGCGGATGTCGCTCGGCGCCAACCCGGTTCCGCTTCGGAGCTGCTCTCCCGGAAGCATCGCCGGCAATCTTGAACGACGGGCGGGCGACATCGTCTCCGCCGGTCGTCGTGGTGAAGACGGCGTTCCCGCTCCAAACCTGGCGTTCTGGCAGCAACTGGTCGACGCCGCCCGTGAGAACGGCCGTCTGGACGACCCGGTTCTGCGTGATCAGGTCATTCGCTTCTGGAGCCTGGCCGAGGTCAACCGGCTCACCGCCATGCGCGGTCGTACCAAGGGCGCAAGCTCGGCATCACCGAACATCTCCAAGCTGATGATGAGCGAGCTGTACCGTTCGGCTCGCGAGCTCGGTGCAAGTGTCATGGGTATGGATGCACAGCTCAGGACCAAGGGCGATCTCGATTCGCTCGTCCAGGAACTGGTCATGTTTTCGCCCGGCCCAGCCATCTATGGCGGCACCGACGAAGTCCAGCGAAACATCATTGGCGAACGTGGCCTCGGCCTTCCCCGAGAGCCAGGCCCAGCGAAGGGCACACCCTTCAACGAGCTTCCCAAGAACTGACCGTCAATAGTTGGTGGTTCGCGGGGTCGGAAGGGCACACGTCTGCGGCGTGTCCCAGGTGATCCACTGCGAGTCCCGTACCCGTGCGGCCAGATCAATGAACCGCCATACCGATTCACTTCGGGTTCGGAGTTGCGTGGACTCGCTCGGATAGGGCGTGTCGGGCACATCGGCAACCAGCAGGGTGCAGTCTGCGCAGAGACCGCCGGTCTGTACCCGTTCGATCGTGGCTGCAGCGCGGGCGAGCTGCATGTCGTGAGCGACGACCACGGCTTCGTTCAGACCGAACAACTCCATCCGCTCCAGCGCACACGCTGAGATCTCGAGTGTGTTCAGATCGAAGCGGTCGTCGTGCCAGTCGATGCGAAGGATGCGGACGCCGTCAACCTCGCACGTCAGGGCGTCGGCGTCGCAGCGATCGACCCAGACCCCTTCCTGCACGAATGCGGTGTCGACCTGTGGGTACTCCTCGAGGACGTGGTTCAGGAGAAAGCTGTTCGACGCACCCGGCTGCATGGAGCCATCGGCGCCCTCTTCGAACCCGTAGCCAAAGACGATGGCCGTGCTGACGGTGTCGAGCCCATCGCTGGGGGTCGCCCGGAACCAGGCAGCGGGCGCGACGAGCACGGAGACCACAAGCGCCAGTACCAGCGCGACCGAGACGACGAATCGACGCATGACAAGGTGTCGACCCGCTGCGTGATTTGCTTGAGCCCATCGGCGAACGCCGGTCGCCGGCTCAGATCCAGGGCGGCTGCCGCTTTTCCAGGAACGCCCGCATGCCCTCCTGTGCTTCATCGGACTCGAACAGGTCCGAGGACAGCTGCGACGTCCACTGCAGGGCAGCGTCGAATTCCATACCGGGCACGCGTTGCAACAGCTGTTTCGTTGCGGCCAAGGCACCGGGCCCACCCAGGAGCAGATCGCTCACCATCTCGTTGACCACGCCATCGAGCTCGTCGTTGGCAGCAGACCGATTGATGAGACCCAAGCGGGCCGCTTCCGGAGCAAGAAAACGGTTGCCACGCAAAAACGCGTCGGCGGCGTCGGCATGACGCATCTTGGGAAGGCAGATCACCGAGATGATGGCCGGCGCCACACCGATCCGAACCTCGGTGAACCCGAACTTTGCGTCGTCGACGGCCACGGACAGGTCGCACGCTGCGGCAAGTCCCATCCCTCCGGCAACGGCGTGGCCAGCGATGCGGCCGACGACCGGTTTCGAGAGGCTGCGGATGCCTCCGAAGATGTCGAGCGGATCGATTGGCGGGGTGTCATCGGCGGCGTCGGTTGACCTCTCGGACAGGTCGGCGCCGGCGCAGAACACCCGTCCGGCGTTGGTCAGTACGACGACCCGAACGTCGCCGTCGGTGTCTGCGCGTTGCAGGTGGCCAATGAGCTCGCGGCAGAGCTGCTGGCCAAGCACGTTGCGTTTGTCGACGTCGTTCAGGGTGATTGTGAGCACGCCGCGGTCGTCGAGGTCGGCGAGCACCTTTGCTTCGGTCATGCCGATGCGCTCTGGGGCTTTGGGCCGTCGGAGGCTCCACCCGCGAACGCCTGCGCCATGAGCAGCCATTCACGTGCCTGCTCGCCCGACACCTGAAGCTGTGTGTCGTCGAGGTGTCGGCGTTGCGTCACGACCAGACAGAAGTCCTCGGCGGAGCCTGCAACGTCCTCAGGAGCCTGGTCGGGGCCGAAGAGCCACTCGTCTCCGGAGGGCGCAGTGAGTCGGACCTGCAGCTCGGACGTGGGTGCCTCGAGACCACGGTTGATGTAGGTCCACCCCCGTGTGATGAATCCCAGCTGCGCAATGTGTCGGAGGCGGTCGGTGGGTTCACGGACCTGACCGACCGTGTCGGCGACGTCCTGGCCGTGTGCCCATGCCTCCATGAGTCGGGCGGTGAGAAAGCTCTTTGCGCCCATCGATGGGCCAAACCAGTCGACCCGCCGATCGTTGGTGAGCGTCGCTGAGGCATCGGCAAGGCTCCGACGGTCCTGCCGCCATGCATCGAGCAGCTCGGGCCCGGACATGGTGCGGTACCGGCCCAGGGTGAAGGCATCGGGATCGGATCCCGAGCCAAGGTGTCCGAGCAGCTCCTTCTTCATTGAGGCGAACCCTGGTTCGTCAGTGATGGCAATGGCAGCTGCATCATCGAAGTAGGCGAGGTGCCCGATCTGGTCGGCCACCGTCCAACCCGGGCTCGCGGTCGGACTGCTCCAATCGGACTCGGAGAGCCCCGCGCAAATGGCATCGAGGGAATCCTGTTCGGCGATCAGATCAGCGGCGACGTCGGCGACATCCATGGTGGCTCCGGTACTCTCGGGTGCATTCTGGTACCGCCATCATGGCATTCCCTGAGCTACGGCGTCACGAAGGTTGCCCATTCATCGAGCGGCATCCGCTTGCTCTCGAGCTGATTCACCGCTGCATCGTGGTCGGCGTGGCCGATCGCGACGCCGCAGAACAGCATCTCCTCCTCGGGAGCGCCGACGAACTCATGCACCGTCTGTGGCCACTCGGCCCACGCTTCCTGGGCACAGGTGTTGAGCCCGGCCTCCTCGGCGAGGAGCATGAAGGTCTGCAGGAACATGCCCAGATCCGACCACTGGGGCGGACCCATCCGCTTGTCGATGAAGCAGAAGATCGAGGCCGGAGCGCCGAAGAACGTGAAGTTCTGCGCCATGCGGGCAAGACGCGCCTCCCGGTCGTCGCGGGCGATGCCGAGCAGCTCATACATGGCCTCGCCCAGAGCGAACCGATTCGTGCGGTACGGCTCCCAGAGCTTCGGCGGGTACACGTCGTACTCGGATCCTTCCGGCATCTTCCCGGCGAGATGCTCCTTGAACGCCGGCATGGTGTCGGACCCCACCACGTAGACACGCCACGGTTGGACGTTGCCGCCAGAGGGCGCACGGGACGCCGTGCGAAGAAGTTCGCTGATCAGCTCGTCGTCAACCGGCGTGTCCAGAAACGCTCGAATCGTCTTTCGTGTGTTCACTGCCTCAGTCACGTTCATGGCCGGACCCTATCGAATCGACGCTTGATCTCGGGAACCGCAGGCGGCGACACACGGCTTGAAATGCCCGGATGGACGCCGATTGGCACCGATGGGCAAGCTTTCGGCCGACCGGAGCCCGTCCGGCGCGTCTCCGCCGATCGACCCGCCGCGCCCGTCGAGTTCTGGCGTTCTCACAACCGCTGCCGCCAACCTCCTCCTGCGAACGGTTTCGAGCCTGTCATCGGTTGCGCTGCTCTTCCTGGTTGCGCGGCGGAGCAACGAGCGGACGGTGGGCCAGCTTGCACTCCTGATCACCGTGATGGCAGTCGGTGCAGTTCTCGCCCGCTTCGGTACCGATGTCACGTTGGCTGCAGCCGGCGGGCGGTCAGCCCAGCACGCCGATCGGGGTGAGTTCGTTCGTGCGATCGACGGGGCACAACGCACCGTTGCATCAGCGTCAGTTCGCACCGCACTCCTTCTCGCAGCTGCAGCCATCCCGCTGACGTCCGTTGTGATCGGAGGCGAGCCGACACCCGTATTTCTTGCGTCGCTTGCCGTTGTGCCAATGGCATGGGCGGGCATGTGCGGGGGAGCGCTCCGCGGAGCCGGAGACCCGCTACGCGGAAGTCTCATCGATGGAGCGATCGGTCCGCTGGGTACGTTTTCGCTCGTCGTATTGCTCTTCCCCGAACCAACTCCGATGCAGATTCTGTTTGCTTGGCTCGTGGCATGGACGACTGCCGCCGCTATTGGCCAACTCAGCGTCCAACGGGTGGTTCGACGAATCCCTGACGGTTTCGGCACCACAGCAACGATCGACAACGACAACGGGGCCGGCCGACAAATCGTGGTCATTGGCCTGCTCAACCTCGTCCTTGCGTCAATGGACCTCGTCATGCTCGGGATGTTCGAAACAGACGAGATGGTCGGCCACTATGCGGTTGCTGCACGAGTCGTGGTCGCAAGCACATTGGTCCTCACAGCGGTCAACCAGGTACTTCATCCGCGACTTGCTGCTGCGTACGCTGACCGAACCGACACGCTCAGCAACCTTGTACGTCAGGTCACGGTCGCGATGGTCGTCATTGCAACCCTGATCGTCGGGACGCTCCTTGCCGCCCGTGGACCGGTCTTGCAGCTCTTCGGCCCCAACTACGAAGCTGCAGCTCCAGCCCTCGTCATCCTCGCGATTGGTCAATTCGTCGTTCTCGCCACGGGACCCGCCGGAGCCGTCCTGCTCATGACCGGCCACGAACACAAACAACGGCAGGCGACCATGGTTGCTGCTGCCGTTAACCTGCTTGGAAACGCGTTGCTGGTTCCGGCGTTCGGCATGGTGGGCGCCGCAACAGCGACCGCCATTGCGCTCACCGCCAAAAACGCGCTCAGCGCCCGGTGGGCATGGGAGACGATGCGGACATGAGCCAACTCGGGTTGTTCATTCTCTGGGAGTTCGCTCGGTCGGCCGAGCGGAGGATTCTCGACGACATCAGATCTCGCTTCACGGTCATCGGCGAACGCGAAGTGTCCTGGGAGGCCGATCGGTTTTCGGAGTCGCTGTCGCGGTTCTACGGACAGAAGCTTCCATCGGGTGCCCGCAAAGAGCGTCACTGCGGGCGAGGACCCTTTCTGGTTGTTGTCGTCGAGGACGAGGCACCAGTTGTCGAAGAACGGCCAACCTCCCGTGGCACCGAACGCGTAACGACGTCACTCTTCGATGCAAAGCAGCGCTATCGCGAATGGACCGGTGGAGGGCACCGGGTGCACTCCACGAATGACCAGGCCGAGTTCGAACACGACGTCTGGTTCCTGATGGGCATCGAGGCAGCAGAGGTTGCTGCGACCCGAACACTTCCCAGTACCGTCCCGACGCTGTTGCATGGCTCGGATGGCTGGGATTCGATCGCCGAAGCCTTCCGGGCGCTCGATCTGTCCGTCGAACACCTGGTCTTGCGAAACTGGCACGACTGGGATGCGCTCGGGCCAACGGACAGCCATCCCGACGTGGACCTCATGGTGGCATCGGTCCGCGAAGCCAGCCTTGCGCTCGGCGCGGCACGGTGCAGCCGGATACCTGGGCGCGTGAATCACCGGGTGCTCATCGGCGATCGCCAGGTCGACTTCGATCTTCGATCTCCGGGAGACGGGTACATGCCTGAGTCTTGGGCGGTCACCATGCTTCAGGAGCGTCGCCGAGAAGGGTCGCTTTGGACGCCTGACCCAGTCGCACAGTTCTGGTCGCTCCTGTATCACGCGTGTGTCCACAAGCCCGAGGTCGCCCCCGACTATCACGACAAACTCACGGACCTTGGACATTCGATCGGTGTCACCTACGACCGAAGGGACCCCATTGCGCAGCTCCACGACTGGCTCCACACGAGCGATCTCACGCCGACGCATCCCCATGACCCATCGGTTCATGTGAACCTTGCAGCGACCCCGGCACTCCGCGGTGCCGGCACCAGAGCCGCACTACGTGACGGACTGCTCCGCGCCAAGCACCGCGCGCGACCCTCCACACCTGCGACCAAGCAGCTCTCGTGACGATTCCAGCAACGTCGTCGCTTCGATCCCGGTTGGAGACCACCTCGTCCGATGCGGATGCGCTGCTCGATCATGGTCGCTACGACCTCAGTTACCTCCTCCCGGCGGCGCCGTCGAGGGTTCTGGAGATCGGTGGGGACCACGGCCTGGGTGCAGTGTGCTCAGCGAGGCTGGGACACCAGGTAACGCACGTCCGCCGTCCCGGCGACGGACACCATATCGATGAACGTTTTGCTGAGGAACGCACCAGCCTGCGGATCTGCGAGACCTTTGCCGACCTTGAACCCCACTCGTTTGATGCTGTGGTTGTCCGGTCGCCGAGCCGGGACGACGATCTTGGTGGGAACGATGCTGCAGCGGCGATCGCTACCCTGGCCAACTTCCTCACCCCGAATGGGCTGCTCATCGTGGCCGATCGCAATCGTTGGTCGTGGATCGGCCTTGGCGGATTCCCTGATCCGGTCGACGGCCATCGGTGGGGCATGCTCCGTGGTCGTGCTGGCTGGTCGGCCACCGAGCTCCGGGCGGCGATCAGAAGCAACGGATTGCAGATCGTTCATGAGTTCGGAGCAGTGCCACACGATCGGTCAACACGCCAGCTTGCGACGCTTGTGTGGGAGGGACGCCCAACGGCAAAACAATCGATCGTGCAGGCGTATGAACAGTTTGCAAACGAGGTGCCTGGCCACGCGGTGAACGCGGTCGCGGCAGCGCACAAAGCGCTTCCCGCACGGCTTGCTCGCTCGATCGTACCGGCGACGGTCTTCGTGGCTTCAGCCTCCACAGACCCGCCACGGAGCCTTGCCCAGGACCTCTCGCCTTCGGGGGTCCCCACGGTTTTCTCCGGCCGCGGGCTGACCGACACCGTGACGTTCGACCTCACTTCGGCCAACGCTGGCTTTGTGAAGTACAGCCGTTCCAGCCATCGCTGGTCCGAGTTGTTCGATCTGCTCGAACGAGCCAGTCACGTCCCCGGACTCGACCCGGTCGGGCACCGTCTGGATTCCCTGGGTTCGCTCGACCTACTCCGAATCGCCCCCGCCCACGGCAGGCAAACACAAGCTTCGGACGTGCCGATGCTTGCGGCGACCCTCGGAGCCCTCCATCGACAAACGAGTGACGCAACCCGAACTGGGTATGAAACGACGAGTCAGGGACTTGGTGCCATGGACGGGGTCGAGACCCTGGCCCGAGCCGCCCGTCGCAATCCCGACCTCCACCTCGACGTCGAGCGTCTCGGTTCCACCCTTGTCACGCCGGCCGTTTGCCACTTCGACTGGGGACGCCGCAATGCGCGGATCGCCGAAACCGGTGACGTGGTCGCCTTCGACTGGGACCTGGGAGATGTTGCTGGCGCGGCAGAGGTGGACATCGCGCAGTTTGTGATCTCCGAGCCCACAGCGACTATTGAAACAATCCGAGCTTGGGAGGACGCTTCGGGAATCCGGCTGCTCCCGGACCACCTGACGCTTGGGCTTGCATCGCTGGGTGTGCGTTGGCCCAGGCCCACCGTCCGCCAGATGGCCGACAAAGCAGCGGAGCTTGCACGCGAGCTGCGCCCCAGCGGCTAGCCGGGATCGAGCGGGGCGAACCGGTACCCGCCGTAGACCTGCTCGGTCGGGGTCAGCTCGATCTGATTGATGCTGACGTGTGGGGGAGCGTTCAGCGCATGGACGATGGACTCGGCGACATCGGCGGGAGCGAGTTCGGTGATGCCATGGTCGGTCGCACGCTTGCGCTCAGCGTCATCGTCGATTGCGACGTCGTAGAACTCGGTGCTCACGCGACCCGGGTTGATCTCCGTGACGCGAATGCCGGAACCAGCCAGCTCGAGTCGTAGATCCCGGGACAACTTGTGCATGGCGCCCTTGGTGGCTCCGTACAGGGCCGCCCCACCGGGATAGATGGCCATGGTCGAGCTGATGTTGACGACGTGGCCATGCTTGCGTCCGACCATTCCGGGAAGCAGCGAGCGGATCATCAGAATCGCAGCGGTCACGTTGGTATCGATGGTGCGGTCGATGTCGTCGAGATCGGCAGTCCAGAGTGAGCCCATGGCCCGGCCGAGCCCCGCGTTGTTGATGAGCACATCGGCCGGGATGGACGCCCCCAGCTCCATCACTGCGTCGCGATCCCGCACGTCGAACGTGTGGGCCACGCAGCCGGTTTCGTCCGCAAGCTGGCGCAAACGCTCGGTACGGCGAGCAAGAGCATGCACCACGACGCCAGCGTCTCGGAGCGCTCGAACGCACGCTTCACCAATGCCGCTGGAAGCCCCAGTGACGATGGCGGTCGTGTCAGCAGACAATGGCATGGTTGGTCCTGAGGGTCAGGCGAGGAGCCGGCGAGCGATGAGTTTCAGACACAACGTCTCGTCCGCTCCTTCGAAGATGGACAGAACCCGGGCGTCGACGAACAGCCGGGAGATTTCGTATTCCTCGGCGTAGCCCATTCCGCCATGGATCTGCAGCGATTCACGGGTCACCCACTCGGCCCACTTGCACACGAATGCCTTCGCCATAGCGGCCTCCAGCGCCCCCTCGCCCAGCGCCATGCGCCGGGCAACGTCGTAGGTGTACTGGCGGCTTGCCCACACGATGGACGCCATGAGGCCGAGCTTTGCCGCAGTGAGCTGCGTCTCGAGCAGAGGTCGGCCGAAGACGGTTCGTTCCGATGCGTAGTCATGGCCCAGCTCCATGGCCCGATCCATGAGGCCGACCGCCCGGGCCGCTGTCTGAACTCGCCCATTCTCGAAACCGGCCATCTGGAAGTAGAAGCCGCGTCCGAGCCCGTCGTCTCTGCCGATGAGATTGTCGCCCGGCACGAACCAGTCGGTGAAGCTGACCTCGAAGCTGTGCATCCCCCGGTAGCCGAGTGTTGGGATGGCGCGCCCTTCCAGTGTTCCTCCGTCAGCTTCATGGCGGAACTCATGGCCATCGTCCGATGGCTTCTCAACAATCAGAATGCTGAGTCCTTTGTGCCCGGCGGCCGGGTCCGGGTTGGTGCGGGCCAGGACCATGAGCGCGTTTGCGCGGCCGGCGAACGTGCACCACGTCTTGGTCCCGTTCAGCAGCCAACCGTCGTCGGTCGCCGTTGCCGTCACCTTCAGACCAGCCACGTCCGACCCGTAGTCGGGTTCGGTTACGGCGACGGCACACAGCGTTTCTCCGCTGGAGATCCGGGGGAGCCAGTGCGTCTTCTGGTCGTCGGTGCCGCCGGTCTCCAACGCTCGCGCCAGAATCTCGGGACGTGTGATCAGGGATCCGCCGGCACCGAGGGACGCCCGCGAGAGTTCCTCGGTTGCAATCACCATGGCGAGTTGATCGTCGGGCGTGCCAGCCGCGAACCCGCCGAACTCCTCAGATATCGACAGACCGAAGCATCCGAGTTCTGCGACACCCGAGATGATCTCGGGCGGGATGTCGAGGTCGTGGCGATGGATGTGTTCGGCACGTGGCGCGATCTGCTCGGAAGCGAACCGTCGAAACGTGTCGGCGACCATGGCGAGTTCATCGGGCAGATCGGACCGGCCAGCCAGACCAGCCGCGCCCGCGACGAAGTCGGGATCGGTGGCGTCGATGACGTACTGGCGCACGCCGTCGAGCGAGTCGGCGTCCACGCCCCAGCGACCATGTTGGCTCCAGATCGTGGACGCAAGGTCGCCAAGAACCCGACCGACGAAGACGTGCGCAAGATGTTCGTCATCGCCGCCCTCGTGGGCGTGCTCCAGCGCCGATCCGGCCATCGACAACGCTGCGGCGGTGTGGGAAACGTCGTACAGGGTCGATTGATCGTCGTGTGCGGCAGAACCGGCCGAGCGCAGATGCGTCAATGCGCTTTCAAGGACGTCGTTTCCGACCCGGAGCGCTGCACGGGCGGACTGAACTGACGGAGTGGTCACCATCGGGATGCTAGCCCGACCCTCAGATCAGGTAATGGTCCAGCCGCCATCCACGAACAACGTCTGACCAGTCACATAGCTGGATGCGTCGCTTGCCAGGAACAGCAGTGCACCATCGAGCTCGTCTTCGCGACCTGCGCGACCCATCGGCGCGCCACGCTTGATGTACGCCATGCCCCGTTCGTCGTCGAACATGCCGTCCTGTGTCATCTCGCTCTGGAACCAGCCGGGGCCGATGCCATTAACCCGGATGTCGTAGCGGGCCCATTCGCTGGCCAGTTCGCGGGTCAGGTTGATGAGTCCGCCCTTGGCGGCCGCATAGCCGGGGAGTGGGAGACTTCCGCCAGCCACGCGGCCGAGGATCGAGGCGATGTTGACGATGGTGCCCGGACGACTGTTGTCGATCATCCATGACGCAGCGCGGCTGGCCAGGTCGTAGGGAGCGACGAGGTCCACCTGCAGCTCTCTCCTGAAATCGCGGACGTTGTCCTCGACCGCTTTCACGATGCGTGTGATTCCGGCGTTGTTGACGACCACATCGATCGCCCCGAAGTGGCCCAAGGTCTGCTCGATGAGTGCGGGGGCGGCGTCATCGTTCTCGAAGTCGGCTTGCACCACCAGCGCATCGGTGAGGTCTGCAGCGAGGTCGTCGAGGCGCTCCTTGCGGCGGGCCGAGACGACCACCTTCGCTCCGGCAGCGTCGCACACCCGAGCGAACCGTTCGCCGAGGCCGGACGATGCGCCCGTGACGATCACCACCTTGTCGTCGAGGCGGAATTGGGCGGAGGGGTCAATCATGGGTGTTCCGTTCGGCGTTGACGATGGTGTCGATGAAATCCGTGACCGCAGTGGTGAAGGCATCGTTGCGGTCGCCGGCGACCATGTGTCCGGCCCCGGCAACGTCAACGAAGCTGGCGTTCGGGAACTCTGCGCGGAACTCTGCCACTTCGCTATCGGTGACGAGGTCGCTTCTCCGGCCGCGCACCAACATGACCGGCACGTCCACTCCCCGCAGGATCTCCGACAGCATGTCGGGGTTTCGGATCAGACGACCCTCGCTTCCGCCGGTCGCAGCTTGGATGAATGCTGGGTCCCAATGCCAGAACCATCGCCCGTTTCGCTCACGAAGGTTCTTGCGGAGGCCGTCGAGTTCGGTCGGCCGAGCTCGATTCGGGTTGAACCGGGTGACGGCGTCTGCGACGTCCTCGAGCGATTCGAATCCCTCGTCGATCCGTTCCGCCATGAATGCAACGATCCGATCAGCGCCGTCGACGTTCATGCGCGGCACGATGTCCACCAGAACCAACGCGGCGATGGATCCGGGTGCGACGGAGCCCTCGAGGACCAGGCCGGTGAGACCACCCAGGCTTGCGCCCACCAGAATGGGTTTGTCGGGCAGGCTGGCACAGAGGGACGCGATGTCGTGCGCGATGGCGTCGACCTCGTAGTTGCCTGCCGGGTCCCAGCCACTGTCGCCGTGCCCGCGCAGGTCGACGCTGACGGGCCGATGCCCGGCCAACGCCAGCGAATGTGCGGTTTCCGTCCAGGCGTGGCGGGTCTGTCCACCTCCGTGGAGGAGCAGGACGTGGCGACCGCGTTCTCCGGGCCATTGGTCGGCAACGATGGACAGTCCCGTTGCCGTGGTGTGCGTGATGGTCTCGGGGGAGGGGCGGGACATTGGGTCAAACTTACGACCGCCGACCGGCCGAGGAGTCATTCGGGCTGCTGGTAGGGAAGCGGCCAAGAGCGAAACGTTCGTTGATAAATCGAAAGATATGACATTGTTGCATCGCTAGGAGTTGACCAAAAAGATGCAAAGTTGCACTTTCACGCGAACTATCACGTGAATTGTTTGGATCTTGGTCTCGTCAACACGGCGAAACTCGGCGATTGTTGTTCTACCGAAGCGGTCGATGCGGCCACGAAACCGGAGGCAACACAATGAACCCACCACCACAGATGATGATGACCGGCAGCCCGATCCCTCAGATCGCTGGCAATCGTTCCATGGCATCGCAGGCGGTGCAGGTGGACCTGTGCGACCTCACGCTCGACGAGCTCCGAGAGCTGCCCATGAACATGCAGATGGGTCTCGACCTGTCGGCGCTCGACTGACCCCCCCTCGAACGAACAGCGAACCGAAAGAGATGACCCCCTACATGAACACGACTTACTCCGACGCAGCCGCAAGCTTTGCTGAACTTCGGACCGCCAACGGTTCAGCCTGGAGCGCGATCAACCCGGAGTCCGCAGCGCGGATGCGCCTCCAGAACCGGTTCCACACCGGTCTCGACATCGCCAAGTACACGGCCGCCATCATGCGCAAGGACATGGCCGAGTACGACGCCGACAGTACCCGCTACACGCAGAGCCTCGGCTGC
The DNA here is from genome assembly GCA_964517125.1 of uncultured Acidimicrobiales bacterium. GTDB lineage: Bacteria > Actinomycetota > Acidimicrobiia > Acidimicrobiales > SHLQ01 > SHLQ01. The sequence goes on along the minus strand of CAZFBD010000037.1, from coordinate 1,156 downwards.
TGGCACGGCTTCATCGGTCAGCAGAAGATGATCTCGGTGAAGAAGCACCAGGGCACCACCGACAAGCGATACCTGTACCTCTCTGGCTGGATGGTCGCCGCGCTCCGCAGCGAGTTCGGCCCGCTTCCCGATCAGTCCATGCATGAGAAGACCACGGTGCCAGCGCTCATCGCCGAGCTCTACACCTTCCTCAAGCAGGCCGACGCCCGCGAGCTCAACCACATCTACCGTGCCCTCGACGAGGCCCGCAGCGCCGGCGACGCCGATGCAGAAGCGAAGGCAATCGCCGAAATCGACAACTTCGAAACGCATGTTGTGCCGATCATTGCCGACATCGACGCCGGCTTCGGCAACGAAGAAGCCACCTACCTGCTCGCCAAGGAAATGATCATGGCCGGCGCCTGCGCCATCCAGATCGAGAACCAGGTGTCCGACGCCAAGCAGTGCGGTCACCAGGACGGCAAGGTCACGGTTCCCCACGAGGACTTCCTCGCCAAGATCAACGCCGTTCGCTACGCCTTCCTCGAGCTCGGCGTGGACGACGGTGTCATCGTTGCCCGTACCGACAGCCTCGGCGCAGGCCTCACCCAGAAGATCCCGGTCTCGCAGGAGCCCGGTGACCTGGCGAGCCAGTACATCGCCTACCTGGAGACCGAAGAGGTCACCATCGACGACGTGAAGGACGGCGAGGTCCTCATCAAGACCGACGGCAAGCTCACCCGCCCGGTGCGTATGCCCAACGGCCTCTACGCCTTCAAGCCGAACACCGGCGAAGATCGTGTTGTCCTCGACTGCATCACCAGCCTCCAGAATGGTGCCGATCTCCTGTGGATCGAGACCGCCACGCCAGATGTTGGAGAGATCGCCGGCATGGTGAACCGGGTTCGTGAGGCCGTCCCAGACGCCAAGCTCGTCTACAACAACTCCCCGTCGTTCAACTGGACGCTGAACTTCCGTGAGCAGGTCTTCGACGCATGGGAGGCCGAGGGCAAGGACATGGCCCAGTACGACCGGGCCGAGCTCATGGCCGCCGTCTACGACGACACGCCGCTTGCGATCGAGGCCGACGCCAAGATCCAGTCGTTCCAGAGCGACGCTTCCCGCGACGCCGGCATGTTCCATCACCTGATCACGCTTCCGACGTACCACACGGCTG
>CAZFBD010000036.1:35658-45115 GCA_964517125.1 uncultured Acidimicrobiales bacterium | reverse complement strand
TCGGCACCGGCAGGTTCGACCGCCCCTGGTTCGACCCGTCGCTCGACCCGTTGGTCGCCGCCCACATGAAGATGGACGCCGCATTCGTGTTCTTCGCGAAGCTCGGCATCCCCTTCTTCAGCTTCCACGACCGCGACATCGCTCCCGAAGGCGCGACGTTCGCGGAGAGCTGCGCCAACTTCGACACGATGGTCGACTACGCCGAGGCGAAGATGGCCGAGACCGGCACGAAGCTGCTGTGGGGCACGGCGCAGGCATTCGTGCACCCGCGCTACGCCGCCGGCGCGTCGACCAACCCGAACCCCGACGTCTTCGCGCACGCCGCGGCGCAGGTGAAGCACTGCATCGACGCCACCCACCGACTCGGCGGCGCCAACTACGTCCTCTGGGGTGGCCGCGAAGGCTACGACATGCTCCTCAACACGAACATGGCCCAGGAGTTCGATCAGCGCGGCCGCTTCCTCCAGATGGTCGTCGACCACAAGAAGGCGATCGGCTTCGAGGGCACGATCCTGATCGAGCCGAAGCCGCAGGAGCCCACGAAGCACCAGTACGACTACGACTCCGCCACCGTCTACGGCTTCCTGCAGAACTACGGCCTCGAGAACGACATCAAGGTCAACATCGAGGTCAACCACGCCACGCTCGGCGGGCACGACTTCAACCACGAGGTCAAGCAGGCGGTCACCAACGGCATCTTCGGTTCCGTCGACGCCAACCGCGGCGACGATCGCCTGGGTTGGGACACCGATCAGTTCCCGAACTCGGTCGAACAGATGAGCCTCGGTGTCTACGAGATCCTCCTTGGCGGTGGCTTCACCACCGGCGGATTCATGTTCGACACGAAACTCCGTCGTCAGAGCATGCATCCGAACGACCTCTTTCATGGCCACATCGGCGCCATGGACACCATGGCCCGCAGCCTGCTGGTGGCCGCAGCCCTCATCGAAGACGGCGAACTCGCCGCACTCGTAGAGGAGCGCTACGCCGGCTGGGGAACCGACCGCGGCCAGCGGATTCTTGCGGGCGAGGTCGGCCTGGCCGACCTCCATGCCGACGTGCTCGCGAACAACATCGACCCCACGCCCGTCTCCGGCCAGCAGGAGATGATCGAGAACCTGATCAACCGTACGATTGAACGTGTCCGCTGAGTATCAGCCGATACCTGAGTCCACGAGGAACACCAATGTCTGAGATCAACCACTACATCGACGGTGCGACGACCGCCCTGTCGTCCACCCGTCGAAGCGACGTGTACAACCCCGCGACCGGACAGGTGACCGGACAGGTTGCTCTGGCCGACGGAGCCGACATCGACGCAGCCATTGCGTCCTCGAAGAAGGCGTTCGAGACCTGGGGCCAGATGTCGGTCTCGCGTCGTACGAACATCATGTTCCGCTACCGCGAACTGCTCGACGCCAACCGTTTGGAACTGGCCGAGATGATCGCCTCCGAGCACGGCAAGGTCCGCGCCGATGCGCTCGGCGAAGTCGGTCGCGGCATCGAAGTCGTGGAGTTCGCCTGCGGTGTCGGGGAGCTCCTGAGCGCTCCCCACTCCGAAGACGTCTCCACCGCAGTCGACAGCTACACGGTCCGCCAGGCACTGGGTGTTGTCGCCGGCATCACCCCATTCAACTTCCCGGCCATGGTCCCCATGTGGATGTATCCCGTGGCCATCGCCTGCGGAAACACCTTCATCCTGAAGCCCAGCGAGAAGGACCCGACGGTCAGCATCCGCATGGCTGAACTGTTCACCGAAGCCGGACTGCCCGAGGGTGTGTTCAACGTGCTCCAGGGCGACGCCGTTGCTGTGAACGGTCTGCTCGACCACCCCGACGTGAAGGGTGTGAGCTTCGTCGGCTCCACACCGATCGCCAAGTACATCCACCACACCGCATCGGCCAACGGCAAGCGAGTCCAGGCGCTGGGCGGAGCGAAGAACCACATGATGGTGCTCCCCGATGCCGACATGGGTCAGGCCGCCGACGCCGCGGTCTCGGCCGGCTACGGCTCTGCCGGTGAGCGCTGCATGGCCATTTCGGTGATCGTCGCCGTCGGCGATGTCGCCGACCGTCTGGTGCCCGAAATCACCAGCCGAATCGATGAGCTGAAGATCGGCCCGGGCCTCAGCGACGAGGACATGGACATGGGTGCACTCATCACCCGCGACCACCGTGACCGTGTCAGCGGCTACATCGACATGGGTGTCAGCGAAGGCGCCACCCTTGCCGCCGACGGCCGTGGCCTCACGGTCGATGGTCACGACGACGGCTTCTTCCTTGGCGCCACACTCTTCGACAACGTCACCACCGACATGAAGATCTACGAAGACGAGATCTTCGGCCCGGTGCTCTGCCTGATCCGTACCGAGACCTACGACGAGGCGCTCGAGCTCATCAACTCGTCGCCGTTCGGCAACGGCACGGCCATCTTCACCAACGACGGTGGCGCTGCACGCCATTTCCGTCGCCACGTGGAGGCCGGCATGGTTGGCGTGAATGTGCCCATTCCTGTGCCCATGGCGTATCACTCGTTCGGCGGCTGGAAGGACTCGCTGTTCGGCGACACCCACGTGCACGGCTCCGAGGGCGTGAAGTTCTACACCCGCAACAAGGTCATCACCGAGCGTTGGCCCGACCCACACGAGCGGGGAGTCAACCTTGGCTTCCCCACGATGGACTGACCGCGAAAGGCCCAGAAATCATGTTCGAAGTCGACGTCTCCCGGTTGGACGAACAACTCCCCGAGATCATCGAGGAGTTCATCGATGGCGCCGGTGCGGTGGTCATCCGCAACGCATTCTCCGACGACGAGGTCGCCGAGGCGCGCCGGCTGATCATGGCGTACTCGGCCGACGAGGATAAAGAAACGCACTTTCAGGGCGCCAACCGCGACAAGTTGCATCTGCAACGGCGGGTCTGGAACCTGTTGAACAAGGGCGAGATCTTCGAAGCGATGGTGCAGCACCCCGATGTGGTGAAGATCGCGTCGGCCATCCTTGGCGACAAGTTCATCATGGGCTCGATTGCCGCCAACCGGCTGCTGCCCGGCGGACCCGGACAGGAGCCGCACATCGACTACCCGTACTGGGACATGTACGAACGCGAGGGGTTCCCGGCGCGAATCAACTCCAGCTTTCCGATGAACATGCAGATCACGATTCCTCTGGATCCGTTCAACGCCACGTCGGGCGCCAGCGCCTTTCTTGCGCACTCACAGGGTGAGCTCCTGTACCCGACCACCGAGGACCGCGACCGGTTCTATGCCGAGTGCGACCGCATGTCGGGAAACCCGGGGGACGCCATCATCTTCAACGGCATGGTCTGGCACTGTGCGATGCCGAACGAGTCCGACCACGACCGGTCGGCCATCCTCATCGAGTACCTGGCCAAGTTCGTGACGCCGCTCGAGGACCAGAAGTCGGGCGTACGCCAAGAGGTCATCGACCGTGGCACTCCCTTGCTCCACCAGCTGATGGCACTCACCTACCCGTACCCCAAGCTCTTCGACGAAGCCGAAGCCGAAGTAACGATCGGCCTGGACGCCTAGGACCAGTTTCCGCGGATCTCCGCCGGAAGTGCGGAGCGAGACACAGCGGGCTGGACGTCTGAACCCCGCTTCCGCTGATCTCCGCCGGAAGTGCGGAGCGAGACACAGCGGGCTGGACGTCTGAACCCCGCTTCACCCGAACAGAGTCACGATGACGACGCCGACGAGCACGAGTCCGCTGGCGAGCATGTCGGATCTGGAGTGTTGTTCGCCGAGGGTGAATCGGGCGACGGCGAAGGCGATCAGCAGCTCGACCTGACCGAGCGTTCTGACCTTGGCGGCACTCTCCAGGGTGAATCCCCAGGCCCACCCGATGGAACCGAGCAGACTGAATACGCCAACCCAGATCGCGGGACGCCACGCCCGGAAGGTGGTGGTGAGTTCCTCGGGTGACTTCACCGCGAACCACAGACCGTTGACGAGGGTCTGGAACACCAGCAGGACGGTCAGGGTGAACATGGCGCGGTCGAAGGCTGGAGCACCCGTCAGCGATCGTGATGCGGTGCCGATGCCAACCGCGGCACCAGCAAACCCGGCGGCGGCCACGATGCCGAGCAGCGCGGCCGGGTCGCCTGACTTGCGGAGCAGCGAGACGATCGATCCGTCGGCGGCCAGCCAGGCGACTCCGATCGTGACGATGATTGCACCGATCCATCCGGGCGCACGCAGCGCCTCATCGATGCCGATCAATCCCAGGAGCGCGACCACCAGCACTTCGGACTTCGAGTACACGGTGCCAACCGCGAAGTCCCGCCGTTTGAAGGCGGCGAGCAGGGCAACCGTGCCCACGATCTGGCAGATGCCAGCGACGATGACCCATGGCCAGAACCGGGCCGGAACCGTGGGCACCGCTCGCCCCAGCACGCCGAACAACACGGCGCTGACGATGAGGGCCAGCGGCGCCCCGTAGGCGTATCGGACGAACCCGGCAGCGCCGGTCGACAACACGCGCCGAAGTTCGTGTTGCCGGGCCGTGCGAAGGATCTGAAACGTCGCCGCAGCGAGGGTGATGGGAATCCACATGCTCCCTCAGGAGCCTACGAGTGGAGTTGAGCGAACCTCAGCCGCCGAGCGCGCCCAGGAGTCCACCGCCGCCATCGCCGCCGCCCACGTACTTCGGGCCCTCCGATGGCTGCACGAGCACGAAGCCCTGGCCACCGAATGCCATCTGGATTGCTTCGCCGCTTCCGCCGCGAACCATGGACTTGAGGCCGCCCGTGGTATCGGTCTTGAGCTGCATGGTGACGCCGCCCGACCACATGACCACGGCCTGAGCGTCGCCGAAGGTTGGGGCGCTGGCCACGTCGAGCATGACCGGAGTGCCCTCGGTCATGACCGCAACGAAGCCGGTGCCGGTGAGCGTGGTGTTGTAGAGGCCGCCTGCGAGCGCGCCGGCCATGCCGCTTCCGATGCGCTGGATGTCGTGGCTGATCGACTCGCTGAACGCCAGGACGCTCTTTCCGTTCACCGAGATCTTGTCGTTCTCGAGGTACAGGATGTGGATGTCGTTCGCCTGGTCGGCCAGGAACAACTCGCCCGTGCCGTTGGCGTACATGAGGTCGACACCTTCACCGGTGGTGGCCTTCTTCATCATCTTGCCGAGGCCGCCCGAACCCTTGTTTTCGAACTTGACCTCGCCTTGGTACGCCACCATCGAGCCACGCAACGCATGCACACCACCGGCAGCAAGCTCGATCTTGAGCATCTTGGCGTTCTGCCGAGTGAACTGTTCGCCTGTCTCGTTCTCTGCGTACTGACCGAGTTCTGCGCGGATCGTCATGGCTTGTCTCCCAATGGTTTGGCTCCGACCCCACCGGCCGGACACGAACCATTGTTATCGAGTCAGCGAACCCGCTGCTTGACCACTATTGAGGAGATCCCGCAAGACCGGGAGTCACTCGTCTTCGGACGCGGCCGCCTCGACATCCTCGGCGTCGTCGAGCTCATCGGCCGCATCGGCCTCGCGGAGCTCGTCGTCGACCTCGGAATCACCTTCGTCGGCACCCCTGCCGCTGGCCCCACTGCCGGCGTCATCTGCATCGACGGCGTTCACGTCTTCGTCGTCCTCGATCACGGGAGCGTCGAGCGGTGTCATGTCATCGAGTCCGCCAGCGTGGCCGAGGAGCGTGGCCATGTTGGCCGCCCGGTCGTACATGAGTGTGAAGTAGTGCTCCGAGGCAGTCCCGGGAATGGGAGCCCGGCCCAGGGATCGGACGATGGCCAGGGTGTCGGGGGTCTCGGTCTGGAAGCTCTCGGGGTTCGGCAGCTTGGCCGGGTCTCCCCAGTACACGGTTGGATCCTGCTTCTTGGAGCGGCTGCGCTTCTTCTTGCGCTGCTGACCGCCACCCTGCCCGTTGTTCTGGTTCTTGCCCTGGTTGTTGCGATTGTTCTGATTGTTCTGATTGTTGCCGCGATTGCGGCCGCGTCCGCTCATGCCGAAGCTCCCGCTGGTTCACTGTCTTCCTTGGTGAGCAGGCTCTCGGGATCGATGCCAAGCGCCGCCTGCAGTTGGCCAGCGTCCAGGTCGGCAACCGAGCTGGACTTGGGAAGCACCATGTTTGCGATCTGGCGTTTGCCAGCAACAACTTCTTCGACCCGTTCGTCGACGGTGCCCGGACACACCAGACGATGCGCAATGACGGTCTTGGTCTGACCGATGCGCCAGACCCGATCCCGTGCCTGATCTTCGACAGCGGGGTTCCACCAACGGTCGTACAGCACCACGTGGTTTGCTGCGGTGAGGTTCAGGCCCGTGCCGCCAGCCTTGAGCGAGAGCACGAGGGCTCCGGCGCCTGGGCGCTCCTGGAAGTTGTCGACCATTCGGTCGCGGGCGCCGCGGGCCAACCCGCCGTGGTAACACTCGATTGGCTTGTCGTACCGTTCGGCCAGGTACTCGGCGAGGCGTTCACCCCAGCTGGCGAAGTGGGTGAAGATGAGCATCTTCTCGTCGGCTGCAAACACCGATTCCATGATCTCGTTGAGGCGGGCCAACTTGCCCGAACGGCCGTCGAGGCCGTCGTCGTCGGCCTGGTAGTTCACCGGGTGGTTGCAGATCTGCTTCAGCGCCGTGATGGCGGCCAGCACGGCACCCTTTCGTTCCGGCGAGCCGTCGTCGGTGGCTGCGGTGTCCACGACGAGGCTGTCGATGACCGCCTGGTACAAGCCGATCTGTTCGGGTGTCATGGCGCAGTGGTCGAGCTCGTCGATGCGGTCCGGGAGCTCGGCCGCGATGTCGGGCTCGGCCTTGGTGCGTCGATACACGAGCACGCCGTTCAGCGCTTTCAGTGCTTCCTCGCCGGCTCCGCCAGCCGAACGACTCTTGCTGTCGGGCGTGAGCTGGGCGACGAACGGCGCACGAGCACCAACCAGACCGGGGTTCGCCCAGTCCATGATCGCCCACAGGTCACCGAGACCGTTCTCGATGGGTGTACCGGTGAGGGCCACCCGGGTCCGGGCGTTCAGGCGTCGGAGCTGCATGGAGGTTTCGGCTTGCGGGTTCTTGATGGCCTGCGCTTCGTCGATTGCCACCTTTCCCCATTCGATCTTGCAGAGCTCGTCCATGTCACGAACTGCCGTGCCGTAGGTGGTGATGATGAGGTCGGTGTTCTCGATTCGACGCTGCAGGGTTGCCCCCTTCAGCCGGGACGGTCCGTGATGGACGTGCACCGAAACACCGGGGACGAACGTTGCTGCTTCATTGGCCCAGTTTCCGACCACGGCCGGAGGCGCCACGACGAGGCCGGGACCATGCTCGGTTGCTGCAGCGAAGGCCGCGAGGGTCGTGGGCGTCTTGCCCAGACCCATGTCGAGCGCCAGACAGCCGCCGAGACCGGCGTCGTCCAGGAAGTTGAGCCAGGACAGTGCATCGGCCTGGTAGGACCGCAGTTCTCCCTCGAACCCGTCGGGCTGGACCTCGGGGAACTCGGGCAGGTCTTCGATGCCCTTGAACAGGCCAGCCGCCCAGCCGTCGCCGGCAAGATTGATGCCGCCGTCGAACGGGTTGCCCTCGAGACCCAGAGCATGCCGCAACATGTCGGCGCCGGTCATCTGCGTCTTGTTTGCTCGCTCGGCCAGCGCTGCCGCTGCGGCTTCCAGGTCGACCTGGTCGACCTCGATCCACTGACCGCGCGAGCGCACGAGCGGCCGGGCCTCGGCGGCAAGGCGGGAGATGTCGGCGGCGGTCAGCTCGACATCATCGAAGACGACCGACCAGCGGACGTTGGCCAGCTGCTGAGCGCCGACGACGGTGTCCTGACCCTCTTCGGACGTGAGGCGAAGCGACGGCCGGGCCTTCTTGCGGGCCAGCTTGGGTACTCGCAGGTCGTAGCCGGCAATGCGGAGCAGGTCACCGTCTTCGGCCATGAGGCGCCATGCCTCGTCCTGGCTGAGCACGACCTCGCCGCGGCGACGACCGCCGGGGCGCATGAGCTCGGGGAACATGCGCTCCAGCCGGGCCAGCTGCTCCTTGAGCACTCGTGAACGGCTCTTGGAAGAGCCGGTTTCGGCAAGCTCGATGGGTTCGACGCCGCCGCGTTCGGTTGGCGCCAGCACCTGGGCGAACCAGCCGTTGCTCTCGTCTGGCGGGTCGAGCTGCACGATGAGCCGTGTGGTGAGGGTGCCGCGAACCGGGTTCGCCCAGTCCTTCACCTTGCGGGAGATTTCTGACGCTGGCCCCTTCGGCACCGTGAACTCGGCGCCGTTCAGATGGCCGAGAATGGCTTCGCCGACGTCGTTGCGTGTGCGTGGATTCGGTGGAGGAGCCGGTACCTCGACCTGCCCGGCCGACATGGCGACGATGGTGTGCACGATGTCGGCGAGCACTGACATGGTGAAGGCGCGACGGTCCTGCTTGTTCTGGCCGGCCATCACCGTTCCGGGGAGGCTGGTCACAAGCGCCTCGAGTGCTGCGGAATCGACCAGTGCGGGTGTCCATTCCACCGTGAAAGTGTTGGACTCTTTGCCCCGGCCTCCGCCTCGTTTCGAACCGACCTGCGGCACGTACCGGCCCTGGGCCACATGTTCAACAGCGGTCGCCGTGACGAGGCCCATCCATCGGACACTTGCGCCGAGTCGGTCGTCGTTGTGTTCGCGAGCCTGGGCCGCCAACCAGCCGAGGGCTGCGGCCACTGGTGCGGTCACCGTTTCGGCCGGGCCAGCCGTGGGGATGTCGATGGTGTCGCCAGGCGTCCACGCAATGGCGGACGCACCCTGGTTCCCGAGGCGTTCGACGATCTGATGGTGTGATTCGAGCACGGCGTCGTGGCCGCCGGCCCATGCGACGATCTGACCTGGCGACCACGACAACTGCAGTTGTGGCGTACCGGTTGGTTCGGGTTTGGGAGGCTTGGGCGGGGCGAGTTCTTCGGGGGTGGGTTCACCGACGAGCGCAGTGATGGCGTCGTCGATCAGGTAACACTCGTCGTCGAGGTCGTTGAGAACGTTGGCTCGTTCGGAGCCGCGTACGTTGTGGCGGGCGTGTTCGAGCCGGGCCTCGGCCTGGTCGAGCAGACGCCAGAGGGCGGCGACCCACGCCGAGGTGTCGGCCTGGAGCAGAGCACGTTGTTCTGGGGTATCGAGGCCGTCGATGTGTGCCTGTGCGGCAGCATCGAGCAACTCCTCGGTCAGGATGGTAGCGACGGTGTTCTCCCGAAGTTTGGCGTTCCGCAGAACGCACAACCTGCGTCCGCCGACGCAGAACTTTGGCGGAGGTGGACGGGAATCGAACCCGCCGTACGGGGATCGCCCGTACCGCCCGCTTTGAAGGCGGGGGAGCCCACCAGGTACTCAGACACCTCCTGGCGGAAATCCCATCCTACCGGGGGATTCCGTCAGCTCACCAATTGGGGCACATGGAGGAATGTGCGGCCGAGTTCGGCGAAGCCGAACTCGAGGAACCCGAAGGGTTCCC
>CAZFBD010000036.1:33637-35558 GCA_964517125.1 uncultured Acidimicrobiales bacterium | reverse complement strand
GCGGCCGAGTTCGGCGAAGCCGAACTCGAGGAACCCGAAGGGTTCCCGGTGAACGGCTCAGACCGCGAGGAGGTCGCGGGCGCCGGTGTCGCTGGAGGGGTGACGAAGCTTCGACATTGCACGTGCTTCGATCTGGCGAATGCGCTCACGGGTGAGGTTGAAGTGTTCGCCAACCTCTTCCAGCGTGCGGGGTTCGCCACGGTCCAAGCCGAAGCGAAGCTTCAGAATCTCGCGTTCGCGCTCGTCGAGCGGCGACAGCAGACGGCTGATCTCGTCGGGAAGCAGCGCGGTTGCGGCGACCTCGAACGGCGAATCGGCACCGCGGTCCTCGACCACGTCGCCGAGTTCGGCGTCGCCGTCTTCACGAAGTGGCTCAGACAGCGACAGCGGCTCGGCAGCGAAGCGCAGCGCTTCGGTGACCTTGTCTTCGGGGAGTTCGACCTCGGCCGAAAGCTCCGAAAGTGTGGCCGGACGGCCGAGCTTGAGCTCGAGGCGGGAACGGGCCTTCTGCAGACGGGTGAGGGTGTCGCCAGCGTGCACTGGGAGACGGATGGTTCGACCGGTGTTGGCGATACCACGGGTGATCGCCTGACGGATCCACCAGGTGGCGTAGGTCGAGAACTTGAAGCCCTTGCGCCAGTCGAACTTCTCGACCGCGTGCATGAGGCCGAGGTTGCCTTCCTGAATGAGGTCGAGCAACGGCAGGCCGGAAGCCTGATACTTCTTGGCGATCGACACAACCAGGCGAAGGTTGGACTGCACAAAGGTGCGTTCGGCTTCTTCGCCACGTCGGAGGTCACGGTTGTACTCGCGGCGTTTGGCCGGCGTCAGATCGGTCGCCGGGTCATCGATCGCGGCGCGAGCTTCGGCGCCCTTCTCGATGGCCTGTGCGAGGCGAACTTCGTCGTCCTTCGTCAGCAGGGGATATTGCCCGATGTCGGTCAGGTACAACCGAACCAGATCTTCTTCGTCCCGCTCGACTCTCTCTTTCGCCAAGAGGCACCCCAATCTCGATCACGATGACGCCGGTTTCGGCGTCGTGTTCTTCACAACTTCGTCCCGCATTGCTGCGTTCCGAATCATGTTTCGACTTCTTTACAACCGACCTGAAGGAAAACCCTATCCCTCGAAGTGATGACGCCCACCGCGAGGGAGATCGATTTTGTTGCATGTCTTCTGCGGTTCTTGGGTTCTACGTGCACCCCGTGACAACGATTCGAATGGCCGTTGTGCTCGCCGCGCCGTCGGTCGTGGTGACCGTGTAGCCGGTTTCGGTGACACCGCATTCGCGGGCAACACCGAAGAGACGGCCGTTGGGCGCAAGCAAAAACCCGGACGGAAGAAGCGCATCCGGGACCAGGGTCACGGTGGCATCGCGGCCGCCAAGCGTGTCGTTTGTGAGCACGTTCTCATCGACGGGGTCAGCAATCGTGAGCTCGAACTCGTCGAGCACCGACTTCAGGATTGGCACGATCGCCACGCCTGCATCGGCTTCGATTGCCTGGTCGGCTGGCTCGTCGACCGGCTCTTCGGGTTGTTCCTCGGTGGGCTCGCGCGCAGCGCCTGTTTCAACCGCAGCTGCGACCTCGACCGCTGGAGCGTCGTCGGCCGTGTCGGACTCGTCGACAACAACGGACTCGGTGCCGGCATCGGGTTCGGCGGTCGTGTCGAGTTGCGAGAGGAACGCGGCAGCCGTGGACCGACCATCATCGTCGGCATCGCTGCCAGCGGCGTCGGCCTCGGCGGAAGCATCGGAATCGGTTGCCGGGGCCGCATCGTCGGGTTGCGCCGCCGGAGTCGTGGTGGCGGCCACCACGCTCGTGGTGCTGCCAACTCCCCCGGCTTCGGGGATCGCCCGAACCTCGGAGCGGACCAATTCGATGCCGACATCGTCGCCACCCTGCATCTTGGCGGCGACGGC
>CAZFBD010000036.1:23934-33537 GCA_964517125.1 uncultured Acidimicrobiales bacterium | reverse complement strand
GGTGCGCCCGGAATGTTGAGATCTGGGACATCACGAACGACCCGGACAATTGTGGCCTGGGCGCTGTGGTTGCGTGCAGAGAACGGAGCACGACCGCTGAGCAGGGCGAGGAGAATCGCGGCCAGGGAGTACACGTCGGCCCGCTCGTCGGGTGTCACGTCGGCGAAGACCTCGGGGGCCGTGTAGTTCAGGGTCGATGGTGTTTCACCGTTCTCGAGCTCTTCAAGAATGCCGTCGTAGCGAGAACGCTCATCGAGCGCGATCAGCTCGGGCGACAACGACAGATGCAACATGCCCTTCGCGTGAGCGTGCGCAACCTCGGCGGCTGCCTCAGCGACGAGCGAACATGCCGTGCGCCACGGACGCGGGCCGGCTGCGAGCAGATCCTGCGCAGATCGCGCCGCAGTGACGGTGGGTTTGATCGACATCGGCCCTCGCCCTCCCGTGCGTGCGATCGCGGCTTCCTGGATGTTCTACGCACGAAAGGGTAGGCGCGGATGCGCGAGTCCTTCGAGTTGAAAGATCACCCAGCGTGATTCACCGATAGGCGTTGGTGATGGGAAGTCGCCGATCGCGACCAAACCCCTTGCGCGTCACACGCGCACCCAGCGGCGTCTGGCGTCGCTTGAACTCGGAGATGTCGACAAGACGGGTGATTCGTCGAACCGTGTCCGGATCAAAGCCCTGCTCGATGAGCTCGGCGATCGTGGCGTCACCCTCGATGTACGCCTCGAGCAGTGGGTCCAATTCCTCGTATGGCGGAAGGCTCTGGTCGTCGCGCTGGTCGGGACGGAGCTCGGCCGACGGAGGCTTGGTGATGACCGACTCGGGGATGATCTCCCGACCGGCACGCTCGTTGAAACGCCGGGACAGTGCGTAGACATCGAGCTTGTAGACGTCCTTGATGACGGCGTAGGCGCCCGCGGTGTCGCCGTACAGCGTGGAGTAACCCACCGCCGCTTCACTCTTGTTGCCGGTGGTCAGTACAAGCCAGCCGAACTTGTTCGTGAGCGCCATGAGGATGACGCCGCGGATGCGCGACTGCAGGTTCTCCTCCGTCAGTCCCTCGTCGCGACCGGCAAACGATGGTTCGAACATCTCGAGGAAGGCGGCGTGTGCCTGCTCGATGGGAACGGTCCGGTGCGACACGCCAAGTCGCTCGGCGAACTCCTCGGCGTCGGTGACTGAGTGGTCGCTGGAGTAGCGGCTGGGCATCAGCACACAGTGCACGTTCTCCGGGCCGAGCGCGTCGGCGGCGATGGCTGCGGTGAGCGTGGAGTCGATACCCCCGGACAGGCCAAGGCAGATGTCGGTGAACCCGTTCTTGCGTACGTAGTCGCGTGTGGCGAGCACGAGCGACTCGTGGAGTTCGTCGAGCTCGCCCAGGAGCGGAGAGATTCGAGCGGAGACCGCAACCTCGGTGCGACCCGTGGAGGTTGATACCGGAATGATCGGGAAGGCCGAACCGGCAGCCGGCGCACCCTCGGCCGCCTGCACATCGACGACGAGCAGCTCTTCGACGCAGTGCCCAGCACGGGCCACAACCTCGCCGTCGGAGTCGAGCACGAACGAGGCTCCGTCGAACACGACCTCGTCCTGACCGCCAACCTGGTTGACGTACACCAACGGCACGCCCGACGTTTCTGCGATGCGGTCGGCCATTTCCTCCTGGCGTCGTTCGATCTTGCGCCGGTAGTAGGGAGAGGCATTGATGTTCACGATGATCTGCGCTCCGCCCGACGCAAGCTGCGGAATGGGGCCACCGGCGATCCACCCGTCCTCACAGATGGACATGCCCACCCGTACACCCGCGATCTCGTGCAGCTGCATGGACTCGGTGCCCGAACGGAAGACGCGCTCCTCGTCGAAGAGCCCGTAGTTCGGAAGCGCACGCTTGTGGTAGGTGCCCTTCACCTCGCCGTCGGCAATGACCGCAAGCCCGTTGTAGACCGCGCCCTCGGAGCCATCGGCGAACCCCACGACAGCTGCGCAGTTGCCAGTGACTGCGGCGGCGACCTCGTCGAGGGCGACGCGGTTGTCGGCGACGAAGCGCTCCTTCAACAGCAGATCCTCGGGCGGGTAGCCGGGAATGGTGAGCTCAGGGAAGACCGCAAGGTCTGCTCCCTCCTGCTCGGCCTTGGCCATCCATTCTTTGATGCGTGCCACATTGCCGGTCAGATCGCCGACCCTGGTGTTGATCTGGCACAGGGCTACCCGAAGAACGTTCACGACCGAATTCTACCGGTGTGCGTCGATGCCATCGCCGTTCGGGAACCAGAACGCTGCCAGTGTCGTAGAAGACTCATGGCACCGAATCCACGACACTCGATTCACCACGGCTTTGCGCAGCCGCCGCGCTCGGGCGGTCTCCTCCGCATCGTGATGGCGGCTGCGGCACTCGCGTTGTTCTCGGCGTGCGGTTCTTCGACCTCGGCTGACGACGCCGGCACCGTCGACCCCGTGGCCGACCAGGCGTCTGGTGAGCTCGACGATCCAGCGCCCGACGGCGACTCGAACAGCACGGCAACCGACGGCGGCACCGAGACCGACGGCAGTACCGAGAGCACCGGCGGACTTGTCTACACGACCGACGCGGGCCTGTTCTGGGCTGGCGTCGATGTCCAGCACCAGGTGTACCCGGCCACTCCGGGCCAGGACTTCCGCCTGCTCGACGTTGCGAAGTCGTCGCTCGGCACGGTTGCGTTGGCCCTCTGGGACGTGGACGGCACGCAGCAACTTGGCGGTTTCATTCTGGAATCGCCCGGCGAGCCAGCGTTTGTTCACCCGGTGTCGAACGGGGCGTGGACCACCACGCATGCTGCCCTGATCGGGGATGACCGAGACCAGATTCTGCTCAGCGGGAGCGCGAACGGATGCCTGGGTGTGGCAGCCATCGATTTCGTCGGCCAGCCGGTTGGTGTGGCCAACCTGCCGTTGCTGACGACGGCGGCCACCGACCCGACCGCGACGACCGACGTCTGCTCCGATCGGGACGCCTTGGTTGCCGCATGGGGTCCTGACGGCAATGTCGTGGTGGTCGAGGATGCCGTGGAAGGAAAGGCGGTGCGACTCACCGTCTATGACACGCAGTCCACCAGCGCCGACTCGTGGTTCATCTCCTACGAAGTGAACGTCGGGCCGAGGTCAGCCGACTTCATCGACATCGACGTTGCCCCGAATGGCCGCACCACAGCGCTGGTCGCCCAACGGGTCGGAACACAGGCCTTTCGCTTCGATCCGGCGGAGCTGTTCACCACGGAACGCGACTCCATCTACATCATGGGTGCCACCGGAAGCGCAGCCGACGCCCGCATGGTCTCACTCGCCCCCGAATTCAACAGCGATCTCGCCACACCCACCGATGCCCTGATGATGGCCATGGAAGAGGCTTCCGAGCCCGCCCCCGAAGCGTCCTGCGGCCTCGACGCGTACAGCGAGGATCACGTTGCCATCGACCTGCTTGGCGACGGCACCGATGAGCTGTGGAATTTCGGAGCTGCCGGCGTCAGTGGCGGACAGGTCGCCTACGTCCTGCATGGTCAAGGTGATCCCGCTGCCTGCGAAGAGGTTGGTGCGCTCCTCGGCGACGAACAGCTGACCTTCACCAGCTCGTTCAGTGCCGCAAGCCCTGCTGGCTGGTACTGCGTTGGATCTGGCCCGTACGAGCTGGTCCAGTGGTTCGGCAACGCCGGCGCAGAGCCCGGTGACGCGTCGGTGGAGCTGCAGCGCTTCACACCCCCCGATGCCGGCAATGTCTGGAGCGATCCGGTGGTCGAGGTGCTATCGGGCCTCGATGCTCCGTTCCCGCCCGACCTCAAGGACAGCACCTGCCCGGCTGCCATGCAGCCGAGCGGCTGAAGAACACCAGCCGAAAACGCCACGGACCCCGAGGCCTTGGCCTCGGGGTCCGTGAAAAGCTCTGTGCAGTGTCAGGCGAAGTTAGACGCCGGACTCCTTCGTGGTCTTCACGATGGCTGCGGCAACCTTGTACGGATCTGCGTTCGATGCGGTACGACGGTCCTCGAGACGACCCTTCCAGCCGTCTTCGACGGTGCCGATCGGGATACGGATCGATGCACCGCGGTCGGACACGCCGTAGCTGAACTGATCGATCGACTGGGTCTCGTGGAGACCGGTCAGACGCTGATCGTTGTAGGCGCCGTACACGCTCATGTGACGCTCGATGTTCTTGCCGAACTCCTCGCACACCTTGGTGAAGACTGCTTCGTCGCCAGCTTCACGCATGACACCGTTCGAGAAGTTTGCGTGCATGCCGGAACCGTTCCAGTCCGTGTCGCCGAGGGGCTTGGGGTGGTAGTCGATGGCGTAGCCGTACTTCTCGGCGGTGCGCTCGAGGAGGTAGCGGCCGAGCCAGATTTCGTCGCCGGAACGCTTTGCGCCCTTGGCGAAGATCTGGAATTCCCATTGGCCAGCGGCGACCTCGCCGTTGATGCCTTCGACGTTGAGTCCTGCTTCGAGGCAGATGTCGAGGTGCTCTTCGACGATGTCACGACCGAAGGCGTTCTTGGCGCCGACGGAGCAGTAGTACGGGCCCTGTGGCTCGGGGTAACCGCCAGCCGGGAAGCCTGGGGGACGGTCGGTGACTGGGTCCCACAGGAAGTACTCCTGCTCGAACCCGAACCAGAAGTCGTCATCGTCGTCGGCTTCGTCGATGGTGGCGCGACCGTTGGTCACGTGCGGGGTGCCATCTGCGTTGAGCACCTCGGTCATGACCAGGTAGGAGTTCTTTCGATCCGGATCGGGGATCACCATGACTGGCTTGAGCAGGCAGTCAGATGCACCGCCGTCGGCCTGGTTGGTCGAGCTGCCATCGAAGGACCACATCGGGCACTCCTCAAGCGTGCCGCCGAAGTCACTTCGGACCATGGTCTTGCCGCGGAGGGTCTGGGTTGGCTCATTGCCATCAAGCCAGATGTATTCCAGTTTGCTTTTCATGTTCAGTCACGTCCTCGCTGATGATTCAAACAACGAAGGTAGCCGCGCCCGCCAACCAAAGAACAGCTCGTTTTGTTAACGCCGCGTGAACCAGCCGTGCGCTCAGGTGGCCCTCGCAGCCGGTCAGTGCGACCATTGGGTGATGGAACCACAGGAGAACTACGTCCTCAGGACGGTTGAGGAACGTGGCGTTCGGTTGGTGCGTCTCTGGTTCACCGATGTGCTCGGACAGCACAAGTCCGTGGCCATTCCGCCAGCCGAGCTCGAAAAGGTCTTCGAGGAAGGGCTCCAGTTCGATGGCTCGTCCATCGACGGCTTCAGCCGGGTCCAGGAAAGCGATGTTCTGGCTCGCCCCGACGCCCGCACGTTCGAGCTGTTGCCGTGGGCTCGTGACGACGAACCGTCGGGTCTCATGTTCTGCAACATTGAACAGCTCGACGGAAGCCCCTTCGCCGGCGACCCACGTCAGGTGTTGCGCCGCAACCTCGACCGCGCCCATGCCGCAGGTTTCACGTTCAATGTGGCACCCGAAATTGAGTTCTTCTACCTCAAGGACGCCGATCCCCGCACGCAGGTGGAACCCATGGACAACGCGTCCTACTTCGACCTGACGACGGCCGATGTGTCCAGCGATCTGCGCAAGACCACGCAACACATGCTCGAGGCGCTCTCGATCCCGGTCGAGTACAGCTTCCACGAAGACGCACCCGGCCAGCACGAGATCGACCTGCAGTACACCGAAGCACTCGCCATGGCCGACTCGATCATGATGTTCCGCCTCGTGGTCCGCAAGATCGCAATGGAACGCAACGTCCATGCGACCTTCATGCCCAAACCCCTCGACGGCGTGCAGGGCTCCGGCATGCACACCCACCTCTCGTTGTGGCGCGGCGACGAGAACGCGTTCTACGACCCCGATCAGCAATACGGGCTCTCCACCGTTGCGCAGCAGTTCATTGCGGGCACGCTTCGCCACGCACGCGAAATCACTGCGGTCACGAACCAGCTCATCAACTCCTACAAGCGGCTGAACGATGGCCTCGAAGCCCCCCGCTGGGTTTCCTGGGCACGAAACAACCAGTCGACGCTCGTTCGGGTTCCCGTCGTGAAGCCGGGCAAACCAGCGGCAACACGAATCGAATATCGGGCGCCCGACCCGGCGTGCAACCCGTACCTGACCTTCTCACTGATCCTCGCTGCAGGCATGAAGGGAATCGAAGAGGGCTACGAGCTTCAGGAAGAGACCCGGCTCAACCTGTTCGACCAGAAGTCGGCGTCGGAGGCTGGTGTCACAACGCTCCCCCGCTCGCTCGACGAGGCACTCTACGAAATGGAGAACTCCGAGCTGGTCCAAGAGGCGCTCGGGGAGCACATCTTCGAGTGGTTCCTGCGGAACAGACGGGCCGAGTGGGAGAGCTACTCACGTCACGTCACCCAGTTTGAACTCGACCGCTACCTGGCACGTTGGTGAGCCGATGACGACGGTTCTCGTCTACTCCGACGCTTCTGCAAACCTTGGAAAGGTCCTCGACATCGGCAACTTCTCCTGGAAGGCCATCGACGATGTCGCAGCCGCTGGTGAGTTTGAACCGGTCAATGGATGGGATGGCGCCGTCATCACCGTGAACGACGACACGCCGGAGATCGCGTTCAACCTCGCCAAGACACTGCGCGCTCGCGAGAACGCGGAAACCTCGATCATGTTGCTGGTCTCGGCCGATTCGCTCCCTGAGCTGACCGACCACACCGAGCTGTTCGACGAGTTCTGCCTCACGCCGTTCCATCCTGCCGAACTCGAAGCTCGCCTGGAGTTGATGCTGGCCCGCACCGACGGGGACAGCGGCGAGACCATCATCTCGTATGGACCGCTGAGCCTGAACGTCGAGACCTACCAGGCCGTCATCGATGGACGCGCTCTGGACCTCACATACATGGAATACGAGCTGCTCCGCTACCTGGCCAGCCAGCCCGGCAAAGTGTTCGGACGCGAGATTCTGCTCAGCGAAGTCTGGGGTTACGACTACTACGGCGGCGCGCGAACGGTCGATGTCCACATCCGACGTCTGCGGGCGAAAATGGGTGAGGAACACGCAAACCTCATCTCCACCGTCCGCTCCGTGGGCTACCGGTTTGGGCAGGCACGCTGGACGTGAGCCCTTCGGGCACAGTCAGCTTTCGTCCCTGAGGGCCACAGTCGAATACGAAACCATCATGACCCCAGAGGCCACCCTGGCCGCCCAAACCAACCTGTCACCTAGAGCAAGTCATTCAACAAGGCGAGTGCGAACGATACCGTCAGCACGATCGACATATAAAACGACGCACCGAAGTTGCGTCGTCGGATCTGGAGGATCATCACAAAGGTGAACCAAGCGAACCCTATCGTCCAACCGATAGTCGTCGTGTATCCGTTTGCTGCACCGATTGCAATCACCAAGAGAACAGCCCCTCGCTGACCCAAGTTTACTCGAAAACAATGCCACCGCCTGCGCTCGTTGTGGTCCAGCCACCCTTACTTCCTGCACGACCTGCACTGCCGAAATTCAGTCACCGCCACCCGGTCCGGCCCGTCTCATAGCGACAGTTTTCCCGAAGCCACCGAGTCATGCCGGAAGCTGGGAACTGCCTCCGGAGTCTGCTTCTGGTCAACACCATAGTTGTCGCTATGACACGGGCCGAAGGGTTCCGCGACGCCATCAATCGGAGTCGTTTGCACCAATTCGCGACGCAAAAGACGGCTCCGGCTGCGCCCGGACCCACGAACCTGGGACCCGATCGTTCAATCGGACGGGCGACTCAGACCACGGGCGCGCCAATGACCACCAATACGCGCGATCGACACGCGGAGGGTGATCCTGATGTGTGGACCTACGCCCGGCGCTCGAGAAGAATCAGGCGAGTGCGGGCGGGCCGAGCAGGGCTTCCCAGCGTTGACGGAAGGATGCCATGCGCTCGGGCCAGGAGTCGCGAGACACCGAGTGGCGTTCGATGACGGCCCACGCCAGGTGCGTGCGAATGGCGGCCGCTCGCTGGCGGATTCGCCACACGGTGGATCGCGGTGCACCCGCGTAGCTGTAGACGCCGCGTTCGAGCCGGTTGACCCGACCACGGCGAACCTCCCAGCGGAGCGCGTCGGATACGACTTTGGAAGCCCGGCCGTCGATCACGACCCCGGCCGCCAGCAGCTTGACCACCAGTTGGGCGACGGTGACTGTGCTTGGCGAGGCCGGATCGTACGCGGCATCTCGAAGGAGGGTGATCAACACATAGCGCAGCGGCCGGCCGCGCAACGCTCCCCACGCCTCGTCGACGTATCGATCTTGCGGTCCGTGCCAGTAGCCCATGGGAACAGTCTTCCACTGGGGTGTGACAGCGAATTCGGAACGCGGCCCTCGATGGGTCAGGTTCCGCGGCCTGCTTCAGCGGCCGGAGTGAGCTCGCTCAGCTGTAGGGGTTTGCCTCGGAGACAGCGAGCAGCTCGGAGCCCTCGTTGTCGTTGTCGACGCTGTTCTTGGTGGTGGTGCCGAGAAGGGCAGCAACACCAGCCATCGACATCATGATCGACACCGGAAAAACGGTGAGCAACAAGACAACGATGATGATTCCTCCAACCATGCCGTCAGCGTAACCGGTGAGCAGACCGGACACCCGCACGGGCCACCCGATGATTCGCTCGTGGCTAGTGTGCACGTCATGACGACTCCAGTTGGCCCCTACACACCACTCGTTCGCGCCGGAAACACGTTGTACGTTTCGGGCCAGCTTGGCCTCTCCGATGGCGCGCTCGTCGATGGCATCGATGCCCAGACCCGTCAGGCGGTGGCGAACCTCGCCGCACTCCTGGACGCCGAGGGTGCCAGCCTCACGAACATCGTGAAGACCACGGTGCTGTTGGACAGCATCGACGACTACGCCGCCATGAACACGGCGTACACCGAGTCCCTCGGAGACCACCGACCGGCCCGCGCCGCGTTTGCCGTCGACGCCCTTCCGTTGGGCGGCCTGGTGGAGATCGAAGCGATCGCCGTCGTCGACTGATCGGCGTCAGTCCTTCGGTTTCCGGAGCTGGCTGAAGGCCACGCCTGCGCCAAAGAAGGCCACGGCAACGCTGAACCAGACGATCCAACCAGACGATTCCTCGTCGTCATCGGTGGAGGTGTCCTCCGATTCGTCCTGCGCGGACTCGACCGAATCGTTCCCAGAACCGGATGCAGAGGTCGCCGCGTCTTCTTGCGCACTTCCTTCTGTCGCCGCGTCGGCGCCAGGAGTGAAGGCAACAACCTGCGCACCACCATCGCGGGGGTCGATGGCATCGCTGGACCCACCGAAGATGCTCTCGATGATTCCTCCTCCATCGCCGTCGCGCTCGCAGCCATACAGACCTTCAAGACCGGTCGCGTCTCGTACGTTGCTCACGTCGGGAAGCGAGCCATCGAAGGTGAACACCGGGTCTGCGGTCATCTCTTCGGGGTCGATATAGGTGCTCAGCCGGGTGAGATAGGGCTGCTCGGCCGAACGATCCACCAGCCACGGGTGGGCAAAATCCAACGAGTCGTCTCCCGTACCCCCGTAGGTGATCTCGATGGGCATGATCGAATCGGCCGTCTCGCCATCGAGAAGACGCATGGCGACGAATGCCATCTGCTG
>CAZFBD010000036.1:0-23834 GCA_964517125.1 uncultured Acidimicrobiales bacterium | reverse complement strand
ATCCAGGAGAAGTCGTCGGCTTCGCCCTGGTACTGAATCTCGATGAGGGTGGTGATCGTGTCATCGTCGTTGACGGTGAAGACGATGCGTTCGCCGGTCTGGTCGACCGGGCTGTTCTGGCAGAAGAAGCCGCCGCATGCCGAGGCCGATGTGGCCATGGCAGTGACCGCTGCCGCAACGACGGTCAGGAATACCAGCAGTCGAGGTGATCGAAGCCGTGAAATCGAATGCAACGTCGTGTACATGGTCTCGCCTTCCGCTCTCGCCCGCGTGCCTCTCCGTCGGCAGCGAACGACAACGAGTCAAGCAGAGCGAGTTCGGGTCAGCTGCGACCGCGGTACTGCGCCGCACCCCCGTGCACGTTCTTGTTCAAGCGCTTGCCGAGGTGTAGGCCCTCGAGGACAAGCTCGATCGCGCTGGCGACAACACCAGGCTGGCTCGCATCGATCTCGTCGCCATCGAGCAACGCATCGATGGCAGGTTGCAGCGCTGGCACGTCGGAGAGAAGTCCAGAGTACGCGTCGAGTCCGACGTCGCCGCCGACATCTACGGTGGCGCCACCTTCGAAGGCGTCGACGATGGGACCGTGCAATGCCGGGTCGACCGAGTCGATGAACACGGTGTGCACGGCAGAGCGCACCAGTGCATCGATGACCCGACCTTCGCTTCCTTCCTCGAATGCCTCGACTTCGATCTTTCCGCCCGTCGTGGCCGCAATGGCGCCAAGGTCGCCCACCCGGGGAACCGCAACATCGCCACCAGAAATGAGCGTGCGCCGAACGGCGTTGGCCACCATGGATTCGTAGTTGGACACGCTGAGGCGAACCGAGACGCCGGAGCGTTGGTTGATCTGGTTCGACTGGCGGGCCTGCTGGGAGAGCTCGGCAACAATCTCCAACATGAACTCGGGAACTCGGACGTCCATGACCTCGGCCGGGGGAAGCACGGCTTCCTGCTGCACGATCGTCATCTCGGTCTCGACATCGAGCGGGTAGTGGGTCCGGATCTGTGAGCCGAAGCGGTCCTTCAGAGGAGTGATGATGCGGCCGCGATTCGTGTAGTCCTCGGGGTTCGCCGAGGCGAAGAGCACCACGTCGAGCGGAAGGCGCACCTTGTAGCCGCGGATCTGCACATCGCGCTCCTCGAGCACGTTCAGCAGGCCAACCTGGATCCGCTCGGAGAGATCGGGCAGTTCGTTCAAGGCAAAGATGCCCCGATTGGTGCGGGGGACGAGCCCGTAGTGCAGGGTGAGCTCGTCGCTGAGATAGCGGCCCTCGGCGACCTTGATCGGGTCGACCTCACCAATGAGATCGGCGATCGACGTGTCGGGCGTCGCCAACTTCTCCCCGTAGCGGGTATCGCGATGCACCCAGTCGATGGGCGTGTCATCGCCGTGCTCGGCCACTGCCGTACGCGCATGGGACGAGATTGGGTTGAACGGATCGTCGTTGATCTCGGAACCGGCAACGATGGGCATCCACTCGTCGAGCAGTTCGGTGAGCCCACGGATCATGCGGGTCTTGGCCTGACCACGCTCACCAAGGAAGATCACGTCGTGACCGGCGAGCAGTGCGTTCTCGAGCTGCGGCAGAACCGTGTCCTCGTAACCCAGCACCGTCGCCACGACGGGGTCACCGTTTCGGATGCGTTCGATGGCGTTGCGTCGCAGCTCTTCCGCAACGGGGACCGAGGTCCACCCGCTCGTCTTCAGCTCGCCCAGTGTGCTCGGTCTCGTCATGAGAGGTATCTATCACACCGCTCATCTGAAGACTGGCCGTATCCAGATCCGACCCGCCCACAGCGCGGAAACCCGCGTCAGTCTGCTAAAACCTGCGCTCGTCGGGCGGCCGTTCCGTTCGACCGCTGACGGGAGACAAGAACAATGACTGACATGCCATACCAATCGCAACCGCCCACACAGATGGCGCCGGCACCAATCGGCAGCCGCTTCGTGGCAATCATCATCGATTGGTTGGTGATCATGGCGATGTTCATTCCGGTCTTCATCGTGGCGTTCATCCTCGGCCAGATCAGCGGCATCCTCGGCGGCCTCGTCGGATTCATTGGCTACCTGGCCGTCTTCGCTCTTTCGATCTACATCACCATGTGGCAGCTGGGAGAGACCGGACAGACACCGGGCAAGCGCTCGCAGGGCGTCATGGTCCTGTCCACCGAAACCGGTGGCACCATCGGCGGCGGCATGGGCATCGCCCGCTACTTCCTCGGAAGCATCATCAACTCGTTCTGCTTCGCCGACATCATCTTCGCCCTCATCGACAGCGACAACCAGCGCCTCAGCGACAAGCTGTTGAAGGTCAACGCCTACCAGGTGCAGCCCGGCGAGATCATGCCCATCTTCCCCGACGGCAAACCCTTCTAACCTCGGCACTACATTGCGGGGGTGCGATTCGCAGCAGTCATCCTCGCCTGCTTTCTGGCGGTCGACCCAACCGGTTTCGACCGCTTCGGACCACTTCGAGTTGCACTGATCTCCACCATTGGATTCGCCGTGGTGGGGACGGTGCTGGTCCGCGGAACCCCTTCGGTCTCATCCCCTCGATGGGTGCGATTTGCCGGCACAGCGCTCGTGGCTGGCTTGGCCCTGTCGACGGCGCTGTCGGACGATCGTTGGCACGCGCTGGTGGGTACACCGGATCGGCACTTCGGGCTGATCACCTGGCTCCTGTGCGGCGGCCTGTTCCTTGCAGCGCATCGAACGGCAGCCAGCGACGCGACGCTGGTACCAATCGTTCTCCGAACACTGACGGCGGCCACCCTTGGAGTTGGCCTCTACTCCATTGCTGAACTGGCCGAGCTCGGGTCGTTGGATCAGGACTTCGCCAACGACCGAATCGGCGGCACGTTCGGTCAGCCCGCCTACCTGGGCGCAGCCATGGTCCTGGGCCTGCCCGCCACCATCGTGCAGTCGGCGCGTGAGACGACGATGTTCAGCCGCATGTTCGCACTTGCGGCGGCCGTGTGCGGAACGATCGCCCTCGTATCATCGCAGTCGCGTGCCGCATGGGTTGCAGCCACGATCGTCGCCGCCATCGTTCTCGGCCTGCACTGGCGGGCCGCCCGAGACATCCTCGGACCCAAACGCTCAGGCCTTGCCTCCGGAGTGGTTGTTGGGGTGCTCCTCATGGTTGCCGTGTTCACGCCGGCAGGCGAGCGGTTCTGGTCGCTGACCGAGAGCGACGGCGTCGTGGCCGGTCGGGTCGACGAATGGCAGGTCGGTGTGCGCGCCCTGGCTGATACTGGGACATTGGGAGTTCTCGGGCATGGCCCCGAGACGTATCGGACGGTCTTCGGCGCCCACGTGGACCAGGGCTACGTCATGGACCACGGCCGCGACACCTTCACCGACCGGGCCCACAACAACCTGCTCGACACCGCTCTTGCCGGTGGACTCGTCGCTGCCGCCGGGCTCGCCGCGCTCTTCGCAGGCCTGTGTGTTGTCGCGGTACGCACGATGCAACGGGGCCCAATCGAACACCGAGCCCTCGCCGCAGGCGTCCTCGGCTACACGATCCAAGGGGCGTTCCTCTTCCCCTTGGCCGAGCTGGATCCCGTGTTCTGGATGCTCGCCGGCATCCTCATCGCCCGACCCCACTCGTCGCAAACGCCACAACCCGACCCGACGGCAGCAGCTGGCACACAGCCGCTCATGGCAGTCGTCGCCGGCCTTTCCCTGGCGCTGGCCGCGCTATCACTGATCGGTGGCGCACTCGATGTTCGCGCCGACCACCACATCAAGGCCGCCGCATCGACCACCGAAGCCGCCGAAGCGCTGGCCTCCGCAGACCGGGCACGTTCGCTTCGCCCGGATTCGATCCGCTACCACTTCGCCGCAGCTCGAATCGCGTCGTCACAGCCGAGCGGTCTGGGTGTTGCCGGCGCCATCGAACGACTTGAGGACGGACTGGAGTACTCGGCCGACGATCCGGCCCTTCTGCACGAACGGGCCCTGATCCTCGTGAACGAAGCCCGACGGACGGGAACCCCCGATGCCATTGCCGCAGCACTTCCTCCGCTACGGGAGTTGGACCTCACCGATCCGAATCACCCTGAGGGTCAGCAACGGTACGGCATCGCACTTGCACTCGACGGCCAGACCGACCTTGCCGTGGACCAGTTCGAACATGCCGCATACATGACACCCGACCGACCAGAAGCGCTCATCAACCTCACCGTTGTGCACCTGCAGGCGGGAAACCTCGGTGCCGCCGAAAACTCGGTCAGGCGGGCAGCGGCGATCGCTCCCACCAACATGCGGGTCCAGGAACTGCTTGCAGAACTGGGCGTGGATCTGGCGAACGCCTGAATCTACTGAATCTCGACGTCTCGCCAGAAGCCGATTCGGTCCGTGACCAGGCGTCGGGCGAGCGGCCACGGGTTCTCGTACATGAACGCCGAGTCGAGGGCCGTGTCCTCACCGCTGTCGACGTGGAAGTAGCTGGCCTGCCCCTTCCAGAAACACCGTGTTCGGGTGGGACTCGCCGAGAGTCGACCCATGTCGATGTCGGCGGTGGGAAAATAGGTGATTCCTTCCACCACGCGAACGTCGTCGCTCTCGGCGATGATCACTCCATCGAACACTGCTCTTGCCATGAACCCTCGAACCCGCATTCCCTCGAGCCAATTCCCAACGACATCGTGAGCGAGCCCGCCCCAGTGGGGTGCCCTCCCCACTGACAGATGCGTGATTGACCATCACCATGAAACCATCAACGAACGCACAGACGAATCGAGCATGTGATGCAGATCCAGGACACCGCACCCACAACGGGGAACCGAACCAACCAGGCGATCGCCGTGGCCGTCGCGCTGATCGTGCTCCTGGCCGGTATCGCTGGCTGGTGGGTCGGCAAGGAGCGGGACTCTGCCGCCCAGGTCTCCACCGAGGGCCCCATCGATGCGTCGATCGACGCCGACACCAAGGCCAAGAATGGCACCGCCGAGAAGGATTCGACCGATTCCGGCGCTTCGGACGACGGGACCGGCGCATCCACCGACGACGGAACGGCGGACGACACCGATGCCGCCCCGACCAGCGTTGAGCCCGGCGCCGCACTCACCTTCAGCGACGTGAGCGATGGCGATGCTCCTGGCGGATACAACGTCTGGCAGAACGGCCGCAGCAACGGCCTCTACTACGTGCTGTCCACGGCGCCCGGCGTGACCTGGGAGAGCCAGCAGGCAGCCTGCGACGACGAGTGCTACCTGGATCTGCGCAACGACACCCTCTACACGTTCGACGGAGATTCGTGGAACCGTTCGAACCTCGGCGACCGTTTCGTCAACTCCATCGATTCGACAGACTCCGGCCTGCTCTACACGGTGAGCACCGGCACAACGACCGGGACCCAACTGGAGCTCGGCACATCCGAAGACACCGGGAGCAGCTGGATCTGGACCGAGATCGACGTGTCCGGACAGCCCGGCGCCGACGACGGCTACAACCGCATCCTGACCGCGGAGCGCGACGGCGAGTTCATGGTCATCGTGCAGAACCCAGCCACCGTCGACTGGGCTGAAGCTGCCGCACTGGCACGTTCCGCTGGCCTCGACGTGACCGACGAGGATCTGTGGCAGGTCGACTCCATCGGCCTGGAGTACGTGGAGCGTGCCACCGCAACCGACGATGGCCCCGATTGTTCGGCTTTGGACATTGCCTTCCATCAGGAGAACGACCCGTACGCAGACCCACCCTTCAGCGACGTCGAGGGCCAGTTGACCGAAGCCCAGCGCAACGAACTCGATGCCTGGTACGAGAGCCAGCAGGCCGTGTACAACGAGGTGGACCTGGCGTCGGCCAACTACATCAACGGCATCGAAGGGTGCGAGGAGTTCGCGGCCTGTTCGTTCACCGACATCGAGCTGCGCAGCCAGATCCTCGCCGACGAGGACGCCTTCTGGGCCGACCTCGGGCTCGAGCCCGGCTACATCGACTGGATGGCCATGACCGACGAAGAACGCGAGGAGTTCGATCGGCAGTACAACGTGCTGTGGGATCCGTACTACACGTGGCTCCAGGAGTCGGGCTGTGAAGCCACGTTCGGCTACGGCGGTGACGGCGAGTACCAGGAGACGCAGTACGCAACCTGGGCCGAGTTGGGTGTCAGCGTTCCCGACAGCTGGGGCGACAGCATCCACGCCTACCGGGTCGCCAATGGCGAGGCCACGGTCCTCGGATCCATCGGCAACGACATCACCGGCTGGCTCGTTTCACTGACCGCCACCGCCGATGGCTGGCAGCTCATCGTCGACCAGGGCACCCACGACAGCAACCTGACCACGTTGGGCTCGGCCGATGGCGCCGCGTGGACGATCGAGGCCACCAACGGCGAATGGCCGGATCAGGGGTTCTGGTCGGGTCAGACCGATCCGGATGGAAACAGCTGGCACATCGACTGGCGAGAGGACTCCACAACCAACCGCCTGGTCCGGACGAGCCCCAACGGTGCGGAGCAACTGCTCTTGCTCGACGACCTCATCGGCGACGCCGACCTGGGCATGGACACGAGCAACTTCCAGTTCGAGAACGTTCGGACTGGCAAGTACGGAACCGTGGTCTGGGCAACGCTGTGGAACTTCGAAGGCACCTACGAAGTGGACAGCGTGGCCTTCTTCAGCAGCGACGGTGTGCAGTGGGGGGCCACTGCCCTACCGGGCCAGTACGTGGTCGACGCGATCGTTGGTGACAACGATGTTCTGATCTTCGGAGAGAACCCGCAGCTGGTCAACACCGACACCCCGCAGCCGGTGCTGGTGGGCACCGCAGGCTGATCGCAAGCCGGCTTGCCCAATGGGCCATCCGGCGAGAAATGAATTTGTTCACAACCTGTTCTCCACCCGTTCGGAATCGGCGACGACGACCGCACGGTTTCCACCTGCATGAACCTGACAAAGAACAAACCACTTCTCGCCGGCCTCGGCGTCGTCCTCCTCGGAATCCTCGGCTGGCTCGCATTCGGATTCTTCGGCATCCAGTCCGCCTTCATCGACAACGAGGTCGACGAGGGCGGACCAGTCTTCACCGCTTCTGTCGCTGAACAGGATGCGATCGCCGAGACCGACGAGTTCCAGGACGCAATGGAAGAGGCGGAAACAAACCGGACGGAGACCGACGAACCGGTCGAGGACATGCCTGGCGAGATCGTCACCGTCTACACCGGCAGCTTCCAAGGCAACTCGCGCTACGACATCAGCGGACAGGCCGACGTGTTGAACGACGGCTCGGACCAGCGGTTCCTCCGATTCGAGGACTTTGAGTCGAGCAACGGACCGGACCTCAAGGTCTACCTGCGGGCGGACAACGGCGAGTTCGTCAGCCTCGGCGATCTCAAGGGAAACGTGGGAGCCCAGAACTATGAGATCCCGGCCGATGTCGATCTGAGCGTGTTCAGCACCGTCGACATCTGGTGCGAGCGCTTCGGCGTCGGCTTCGGTTCAGCCCCACTCACCGCCACCTGACGCCGTAGGTGCCTGGCACCTACAGGGCAGTTAGGTGCCAGGCACCTCTGCGAGTTGCGTAGGGTCTTGGGGTGACTTCCAGCAACGCATTCGGCCAGCCCATCGGCGACTCGCTCGGCACCTGGACCCCGCCGGAGCCGGTTGAGCCAACGGCACTTGACGGCCGGCACATGCGGCTCGAGCCGCTGCAACGGACCCGTCACGCCATCCCGTTGTTCCACGCCTATCGGAATGACGACGAGTCGCTGTGGACGTACATGCCGTGGGGGCCGTTCGTGGACGCAGCAGAGCTCGGCCAGCTGTGCGATCGGCTCGCCTCGCTCGAAGACTGGGTCCCCTACGCCGTCGTGGTCGACGGCGAACCCGTTGGCATGTGCTGCTACCTCCGGATGGATCCGCCCGGGGGTGTGATCGAGATCGGCGGCATCGCGTGGGCGCCAGCGCTGCAACGCACAACCGCCTCCACCGAGGCCATCATCCTGCTCATTCAGCAGGCCTTCGACAGCGGATATCGCCGGGTCGAATGGAAGTGCGACGACCTCAACGCACCGTCACGCTCCGCTGCGGAGCGTTTCGGGTTCACGTATGAGGGGACCTTCCGCCAGGCGACCCATTACAAGGGACGCAACCGGGACACCGCGTGGTTCGCCATCACGGACGGCGAGTGGCCCCGACTCCAGACTCGCCTTGCGACCTGGATGGATCCGGCAAACTTCGACGAACAGGGCCGGCAACGTCGCAGCCTCAGCCAGATTCTCGTCGGACGCTGATCGACCAGCTTCCCCGCTTCGCCGAATACCAGCAGAATGTGGAGCACCTCATCCCCCTGTTCCGCCTGACCCGCCAAGGACCCACGTGAAAAACCCACCGTTCAACTACCACCGTCCGGCGACGGTCGAGGAGGCCCTCGGCCTGCTGGCCGAGCATGGTGACGAGGCCAAGGTGCTTGCAGGTGGCCAGAGCCTGCTGCCCGTCATGGCGCTCCGGCTGGGTCGGCCCGAACACGTCATCGACATCGGTGCGCTCGATGAACTGAAGAGCATCGCGGTCGGCGACGGCATCACCATCGGCGCCATGGTCCGCCACGCCGAGGCGGAGAAGTCGAGCGAGGTTGCACAGCACGCACCGCTGGTTGCCGCTGCCCTCCCCCACGTCGGCCACCGGGCCATCCGAAACCGCGGCACCGTCGTCGGCAGCATCGCCCACGCCGACTCTGCCGCCGAGATGCCGGCCGTGTGCCTGGCGGTCGGGGCAACGATGCACATCGCTTCGGCATCCGGCACCCGTGAGGTTCCAGCAGCCGAGTTCTTCCAGGGCTACTTCACCACAGCACTCGCCGAAGACGAGCTCCTGACCGCCGTGCACTTCCCCGCATGGAGCGGCAGCGCAGGAGGCACGGTCGTCGAGGTCAGCCGCCGACACGGCGACTACGCCATGTGCGGACTGGCCTGCATGATCGAGGCCCCGGGCGGCACCATCGCCAGCGCCGCGCTCTCCTTCTTCGGTGTGGCGAGCACGCCCACCCGCGTCCCCGAAGCGGAGGCCGCCCTGATCGGCAAGACCGCAGACGAGGCCGCCTTCGCCGAAGCAGCCGCCCTCGTGGCCGCACACCTCTCACCCGACGGTGACATCCACGCCACCGCCGCCTACCGCCGCCACATCGCCGGCGTTCTCACCCGCAAGGGCCTTGCCGAGGCCACCAGTCCCATCGGAGTTCCCGCATGAGCCTTCCTTCCGTCAACACCTCCATCGGCGAACACCTCGCCATCAACGTCACGGTGAACGGCGAAGCCCGTGCGCTGAACGTCGACCCTCGCCGTTCGCTCGCCGACGTCATACGCGAGGACGTGGGGCTCACGGGCACCCACCTCGGTTGCGAACACGGCGTGTGCGGCGCCTGCACGGTCCTGCTCGACGGTGAACCGTCCCGGGCCTGCCTCATGCTGGCGGTCCAGGCCGACGGCACCGAAATCACCACCATCGAGGGCCTGGCCGACGCCGACGGCACGATGCACCCGATTCAGCAGGCAATGCACGAGGCGATGAGCTTCCAATGTGCCTTCTGCTCCCCCGGCTTTCTCATGAGCACGGTCGCCCTGCTCCGAGACAATCCGAATCCGTCCGAGGCCGAAATCCGAGAAGAGCTCAGCGGCAACCTCTGTCGATGCACCGGCTACCAATCAATCGTCGACGGCGTCGAAACCGCAGTCACCCTGATGGGAGAGAACGCATGACCGACACCCAGGATCGACAGACCTCCGGACTCGGCTTCGTCGGCCAGCGGGTCAAGCGAGTCGAAGACGAACGCTTCCTCATCGGTGCCGGCGAGTTCGTTGCCGACCTGAACCCGGACGGTGTGCTCCACACGGTCTTCGTACGAAGCCCCTTCCCTCACGCAACGATCAACTCGATCGACGTGTCTGCGGCCCGGACGCACCCCGGCGTACATCGAGTCTTCACGGCAGCTGAGATCAACGCGGTCACCAACCAGTTCGTCCCCTTCTTCACCGAAGTTGGCGCCTACAGCCCGCTGTACGACGTGCTGTCCGAAGACCGCGTGCGCCACATCGGCGATCCGGTGGCCATGGTCATCGCCGAGTCCCGGTACATCGCCGAGGACGCAGCCGAACTGGTCGAGATCGACTACGAGGAACTCGAAGCGACCGGCACCATCGATCAGGCGCTCCAACCGGGCCGGCAACAGGTCTGGGATCGCGCCGACGGCAACATCCTGGCCGACCTGGACTCGGAGGCTGGCGACGTCGACGCGGTCTTCGCAGCCGCCGACCGGGTCATCACCCAAACGCTCGACTGCCCGCGCCAGGCCAACCAACCGATGGAGACCCGCGGCAGCGTCGTGTTGATCGACGACGACGGCCACCTCACCATCCACAGCACGTCGCAGGCGCCCCACTTCCTGAAGTGGGCGGTGGCCGGCATGCTTGTCGACGACGGCGGCTTCAAGAACCTGGGGCGCTTCCTTCGCAACAGCAGCCGACGCAAGAACTTCAACGCCGCCCGCAAGACGTTCATGGCCAAGAACAAGTCGAAGCTCAAAGAGCGCGACATGAACGTCGGCAAGACCCAGATTTCGAAGGACAAGTCGTTTCTGCGGCAACAGATGCGAATGGGAATGGGTCTGCTCGCCGCCGAGGACTACCCCACGGTGAAGGCCGGAGACATCGGCGGAGCCTTCGGCTCGAAGGGACCGGTCGCTCGGGAAGACATCGCACTCGCAGCAGCCGCGAAGCTGATGGGCCGCTCGGTGCAATGGATCGAGGACCGGGTCGAGAACCTGCTCGATGGCGGCCAGGCCCGCGAGGAACGATTCACCATCTCGATCGCTGTCGACGATGACGGCACGCTCAAGGGACTCAAGGTCGACGCGGTGCTGGACCACGGTGCGTACGCCGGCTTCCCGATCTCGCCCGTGGTCACCCCGCTCCTCTGGAAGCTCTACATGCCGGGCGCATACGACTTCAAGGCATTCGGACTGAACGCGAAGGTCGTCGCCACCAACAAGGGCAAGGTCGTCCCCTATCGGGGTCCGTGGGCCAACGAGACGTGGATGCGCGAGCGCATGCTCGACATCGTGGCGGCCGAGCTGGGGATGTCCCCGTTCGAGCTCCGCCAGAAGAACGTCATTCGTGCAGACCAATTGCCGCGTCCAATGATCACCGGGCCGGACATGGACGAGACCATGTCGGTGGCCAAGACCCTCGATCGTGCCATCGAGATGATCGACTTCGATCAGCTGGAGAAGGACAAGGCTGCGGCCGAAGCCCGGGGTCACCGCCTTGGAATCGGCATCGCCTCCTATCACGAGGCTGCGCCCGGACCGCCGAACTTCTTCAAATCTGCGCAGGCAGGGTCCGACATGTTCCTGCACGAGGACGGACGGGCCGAGATCGCCGCCGACGGAACCATCACCATGTTCACGTCCCAAAGCCCGCACGGTCAGAGCCACCAGACCACCTATACGCAAGTGGCTGCCGATGAGTTCGGTGTGGCCATGGAAGACGTGAATATCGTGTGGGGCGACACCGACCGCACGCAGTTCAGCTTTCTCGGCACCGGTGGCAGTCGCGGTGGCCCGCTCGGCGCGGGCGTGATGCGCATGACCGCTCGTGAACTGCGAGACCAGGTCGCTGCCGTCGCGGCAGACATGCTCGAAGCCTCAAAAGACGACATCGAGATCATCGCCGGCAACATCCACGTCGCCGGCGTGCCATCGAAGGGCATCACGTACAAGGACGTCGCCGCCAAGGTCGCTGCCGAACAAGGCGTCACCGACCAGACCGCAACCGTGTTCAGCGAGAACATGGAGTACGAGGGCGTGGGCAACGGCGGATGGTCCGTCGCCACACACGTCGCCGTCGTCGACATTGACCTCGAGACCGGCATGGTCGAGATCCCCCGCTACCTCGTCGTCGAGGACTGCGGCCCGATCATCAACCCGGGCATCGTGGACGGCCAGGTGCGGGGTGGCGTGGCCCAGGGCATCGGCGCGGTCTTCTACGAGAAGTTGGCGTACGACGAGAACGCCAACCTGCAATCGACCACCTACATGGACTACCTCATCCCGACCGCCATGGAGATCCCGAGCATCGAGATCGAACACATGGAGACCCTCACCGCCGGCGAGAACGACGCCCGCGGTGTCGGCGAAGGCGGCATGATCGGTGCGCCCGCCGCATTGACGAACGCGGTGTCGGACGCACTCGGTGTCCAGGTGACCGAGCAGTACCTGCCGCCGTACCGCCTCCTCGAGCTCGCAGGAGTCATCGAACCGTCGTGAGCGAACCGTTGGAATGGCACATCGGACGTGTCCGGGTCACCCGCGTGGAAGAGCGCGTGATCCCGGTGCCCTGGTCGTTGCTCGTGCCGGCGGGCGAGGAACTGGTCGGCGGCTGCCGTCCCTGGATGGATCCGTTCATCAGTACCAGCGCACGTCATCTCCTGCTCTCGATCCACAGCTTCATCGTCGAGACGCCGGAGACCGTCATCGTGGTCGACACCTGTATCGGCGACAGCGGCGAGTTCCAGATGCCCGGCGATGCTGCGTTCGAAGGACGACTGGTGTCCGCTCTGCCGGGCGGGCTCGATTCCGTTGACACCGTGGTCTGCACGCACCTCCACTTCGACCACGTCGGCTGGAACACCGTGTTGGTCGATGGCGTCCAGCAGCCGCGCTTCCCCAACGCTCGCTACCTGGCGAGCATCGACGAGCTGGCGGCCGAGCGGGACGAGGAAGACCAGCGCGCCTACGCACGTTCGATCGAACCGTTGGAACGGGCCGGATGCCTCGACGCCGTTCCGTCGACCCATCGGATCGACCCGTGGGTCTCGCTCGAGCCCAGTCCCGGCCACACTCCGGGGCATGTGGCTGTGCGGATCATCGACGGCGATTCGGTCGCCGTGATCACGGGCGATCTCGCCCACACGCCGCTCCAGTTCGCGCACCCCGAGGCCACCTCGCGGCCAGACTTCGACCCGGCCATGGCGACGGAGACGCGAGAACGCTACGTGGCCGAACTCGCCGACTCGGATGTGCTGGTGCTCGGCACCCACTTCAACCCGCCGACCGGCGGCCACCTTCGCACCCACGCAGACGGCGTGCGCTTTGTG
Organism: uncultured Acidimicrobiales bacterium; assembly: GCA_964517125.1. Lineage (GTDB taxonomy): Bacteria > Actinomycetota > Acidimicrobiia > Acidimicrobiales > SHLQ01 > SHLQ01. The sequence goes on along the minus strand of CAZFBD010000036.1, from coordinate 10,730 downwards.
TGACGACCTGGACCAACAACAGGAGTCTGCACGAGCCGTCCGCTATGTGCTGATCAACTGGTTCAACTGGACCCTGCTGCTTGCGGCGCTCATCGTCCTGCTCCCTCTGCACCTGGAGGCGCTCGGTTTCGGCGTGGACGGCATCGCCGCCGTCACCGCGGCGGCCGGGGTTGGTGGAGTCCTCTCGGCGGATTTCGTTGGCGGCCTCGCCTCGCGTATCGGGCCCGTCCGGCTCGTTCGGTTCGGCCTGCTGGCGATGGGTGCCAGCGTGGCCGGGATCGGCGCCGTCAGCCAGCTGATCCCCATGCTGGTCCTGAACACGATCGTGGGTGTCTGCACCTCGATGATCCGGGTCGGCAGCCAGATGCTGGTGCGCAATCGCGTGGACGATGACCGCCGTGGCCGGGTGCATGCACGCCAGGGGCAGACCACCCGGTTGACCATGCTCGTGGTTCCCGTTGGGGTCGGCGTCATGTGGGAGGTGCTCGGGCCGCTCGCCAACTTCGCCATCCCGGCACTCATCACCGTGGTGACGCTGGCGCTCGCCGGTTCGCTCACGATTCGGCCGCCGGCACGAGCAGCCAAGGGCGAGTCGATGACACCGTTCACTACCATGCTTCGCTACGCCTCGGGCCCGATCCTCTTCTCGGCCGCCCGCGCCGGTCGGATGCTTCTGCTCCCGCTCATCGGCCTTGAACTCAACCTGTCTCCCCCTCGGATCGGCCTCCTCATCGGTCTGACCTCGGCCGCCGACCTGCTGATCTCGCCGATCTCCGGCCCGATCATGGATTCACGCGGACGCCTCGGCACGATCATCCCGTCGTTCGCCCTGACCGCCGTCGGCTTCATCATCCTGGGGCTGGCGTCCGGGGGCTGGCTGCTCGGTGTGGCGGCCGTGGTGCTCGGCCTGGGCAACGGCTTCAGTGCGGGCCTCCTGCTCACGCTCGGCACCGACCTGGCCCCGGCCGGCAACGAGGGTGCCTTTCTCGGCCGCTTCGGAGCAATGCACGACAGCGGCCGACTGCTCGGACCGTTCCTCGTTGGCCTTCTCGGCGAGTCGCTCGGCCTCAACGCAGCCGCCATCGCCCTCGCGGTCGTCTGCTTCATCGGTCTGGCCTGCATCCTCGCCTTTGTCGGCGAAACTCGGCCGCCCACCAAAAACTCAGCCGATCGAAACATGCGCTAGCACGACCCCGCCACGGTTGCGCAGGATGCACAGTCTTCACCACGTACAGTTCAGAATCACCGGAGGATCATCATGACCGAACACCCGACGCCGAGCTCCACCATCAAAGTGGAGGCGTCGCTGTATCCGGGGAACACCGAAGGCACCGCCGCTGTCGCTGACCAGGCTGCGCGAATCGAAGAGCTTGGCTTCGACCGCGCCTACACCGCCGAGACGAGTCGCGACCCGTTTCTGCCCCTGGCGCTCGCTGCGGATCGAACCGAATCGATCGAGCTCGGAACCGGCATCGCGGTCGCCTTCGCTCGGAACCCCATGAACGTCGCAGCGATTGCCCAGGACCTCAACGTGTACAGCGGTGGCCGGTTCCGACTTGGTCTCGGCTCGCAGATCAAGCCGCACATCACCCGTCGGTTCAGCATGCCGTGGCACGGAGCTGCGAAACAGATGACCGAGTTCATCGGGGCAATCAACGCGATCTGGGACACGTGGTGGGATGGCACGCCGCTCGACTTCCAGGGCGAGTTCTATCAGTACTCCCTCATGACGCCGGAGTTCTCTCCGGTCACCGAAGGTCTGCGCCGGCCACCGATCCTGCTCGCAGCAGTGGGTCCGCTGATGATGAAGGCGGCAGCCGAACAGGCCGACGGCCTCATCGCTCATCCGTTCTGCACCGAGCGCTACCTGAAGGAAGCGATCGTCCCCCGGATCGAGCCCATCCTCGAAGCGCGGGGCCGCAGTCTGGACGACTTCGAGATTCAGTATCCGATCTTCGTTGTGACGGGCGAAACCGAGCAGGAGTTCGAGAAGGCGAAGGCCGCCATACGCCATCGCATCGGCTTCTACGGATCCACCCCCGCCTACAAGCCGGTCCTCGATCTGCACGGCTGGGGCGACCTGCAGCCAGTCCTTCGCACGATGACGAAGGAGAACAAGTGGGACCAGCTCGGCGATCAGATCACCGATGAGATGCTCGAAACGTTCGCCGCTGTCGGCGAGCCTGCCGAGGCAGCAAACATCATTCGCGACCGAGTGGGCGGCCTCGTCGACAGCGTCGTTCTCGACCCACGCACTTCTCCAGAAGCCCTCGAGACCCAGATGTCCATTCTGCGAGAACGTTCGTGATCAACACACCGCTGAGGCCCCGAGTCGTTTCCCACCCACGAGCCACGCCGTGCGCCTGAACTGGACCCTTCCGCTCTCGGCCGACGGCGTCACCGGCGAACTCGACAACGGGCGTGCATTTCTCATTCGACCGATGCGCTCCACCGACGGTCCGGCACTCGAAGCGGCGTTCGCACAGATGTCGCCGCGGTCCCGCTACCTGCGATTCTTCACCGTTCGAGACAAGCTCGGATCGCAACTCGCGAACGCCCTCACCAACATCGATCACGACGACCACCGCGCCTGGGTGGTTGCCGACCCGGAAAGCCCGAGCGACGCAGGGACCGACGAGGGGCGCGGCATTGCGGTGGCCCGACTGGTCGTGGTCTCCCACGATCCAAAGACTGCCGAGGCCGCGGTGGCCGTCATCGACGACGAACAGGGCCAGGGCTTCGGCCATCTTCTCCTTGACCTCCTCGTCACGACCGCCACCGACACCGGCGTGGAGTTCCTGCGATTCGAGACCCTCGCAGAGAACACGCCCATGCGAGCCCTCCTTCGAGAGCTCGGTGCAAAGGTGAACCGGGAACTCACCGACCGAGAGGTTCTCGTTTTCGACCTGCCGCTCGGCGATCGCTCAACCGACGCGGATCCAGCAATTGGTGCGCTCTACGATCTGCTCCGCTGGATTGCTTCCTCCGCCGAAGGCGACACGCCGGACGGGCCTCCCGCGGAACAGTCGCGGTAGCGTTACGAGGTGGAGGACTCCGAAGCTGGCCGGGTACCGGTGCTGTCCAATTGGCGAGCCGCCCGCTCGACCGAGAAGTTGCAGCGCGACTTCAGCGACCCCGACTTCGATGATTCCGCGTGGACCCCCATCGACGTCCCCTCGCACTGGCAACACACACACGAATTCGCCGACTTCGAGGGGACACTGCTGTACCGGGCGGACCTGCGCACCCCCGCGCTGCAGCCCGGACAGCGACGCTTCCTGCGATTCGACGGACTCTGCTACTCGGGCGACGTCTTTCTGGACGGGGTCTACCTGGGCCAGACCGAGGGCTACTTCGCCACCCACCGATTCGAGATCACCGATCTCGACGCCGCCGGCGGCACGTCGGTGCTTGCGGTGGAGGTTGGAGCGTCCCGCGACTCCGACGACAACCCGAAGCGGGCGCTGACCGGTTGGTTCAGCGACCCGCCCGGAGCGTCGCCGGGTTGGAACCCCGCCGGAATCTGGCGTCCGGTCTCCGTGGCCGACACCGGACCGATCGCCATTCGGCACTTTCGTGCGTTGTGCCTCGATGCCGATCTCGACAAGGCCACGCTGTTGTTGCGGACCGTGCTGTTCGTCGACGAACCGGGCGAGGTCGCGATGCACGTCGAGGTGGCGGGAACCACCGACGAGTCCACGCATGCAGTCGCAGCGGGCGAGAACCGCATCGAATGGCAGGTCGAGGTTCCGAACCCCGAACTCTGGTGGCCGGCGGGGCTCGGCGCACAGCCGCTCTCAGATCTGCGGGTTCAGGTCCGAGCGCCCGACGGCACCATCAGCGACCGCAAGCATCGGCGAATCGGCTTCCGCACCACCGCCATGCGGCACTTCGTTCTTCGGGTCAACAAGACCCGCGTCTTCGTCCGCGGCATCAACGTTGCGCCATTTCAGCTCGACCTCGCTCGCATGAACGCCGACGACATTCGTGCCGAGGCGCAGGCCATCCGGGATGCCGGGTTCAACGCCGTGCGGGTTCGCAGCCATGTGACCCGACGTGAGTTCTACGACGCCTGCGACGAGCTTGGCCTGCTGGTGTGGCAGGACCTTCCCATGATCGGCAGCTTCGCCCGAAGCATCACCGGGCAGGCCGAACAACAGACGCGCGAGATGATCGACCTGCTTGGGCACCACCCGTCGGTGGTGGTCTGGGGCGCCCACATGCGTCCACACACGAACGAAGCGCGGTCCACCGCGGCACCCAACATTCGTCAGCAGCAGATTCCTTCCTGGAACCGAACCGTTCTGGACCGGGCCATCCGCCGCACCTTCGACAGCCACGACCCGAGCCGCAAGATCGTTGCCCACTCCGACGTCGCGCCTCACGTGCCCCACCTGTCAGGCTCGGACCTTGGCCTGTTCTTCGGCTGGTTCGACGGCGAGGCCGCCGACCTGGCCGAGTACGCGGCCACCCTCCCCCGCTTCGTCCGGTTCGTGTCGGACATGGGCACCCAGGCACTCCCGTCGAATCCCACGGTCGATCTCGACGACATGCTCGACGTGAACGGCGCCGAAGCCAGCACCCTCCAGAGTGTGGTGCCGGCCACCGACCACCATGATGTCAGCGGATGGGTCGATCGTATGCAGACGCTGCAGGCCGACACGCTTCGCACGTCCATCGAGACGCTGCGTGTCCTCAAGTACAAGCCGACCGGCGGCTACTTCGCTGGGCTCTGGCGAAGCACCGCTCCCGGGCTGACCCGTGCAGTCATCGATGCCGACGGCACCCCGCGTCGTGCACTCGAAGCAGTGCGGCTCGCGAACTCACCTGTACTTCCAGTCCTGTACCCGCCGGCCACCACCATTCCCAGCCGGACATCCAGCCCGCTCGCCGTCCACCTGATCAACGACTTGGCCGACGACGTCGAGGTCACGGTCACGGCGTTGGTCACCGACGGCCGCGGCTCGCACACCCGCACCTGGACTGGCGTCGCCGCAGCAGACTCCGTCACGTTCCTGGCCGATCTCTCCATTCGCGGGGGAAGAATCGGCGACGACGCCACGATCGAACTGCAAGTGCTGGGCGACGGAGTCGACGTGTCGAACACCACCACCGTCACTGCGGTGTGAGGTCCAGCCAGACCGTGCGGCTCTGCACGCCGAAGATCCTGAACAGGACCTCGTCGTTCGTCACGTGGAGGGGCTCAATCCATCCGACCGAGCCGAGATCATCCTCAAGCACCGAGCGCTCGCCCGTCGCGAAGTCGTAGACGGTGAACTCTGCCTCGGGGGAGAAGCTGACAACCCGACTCCCGTCAGGTGTCAACACACTCACGCGAGGCGAAGACCCGCTGCCCACATCGGGGAGCTCGATCAACCTCTCCAGGGTGGATTCCACCAGGTCAACCTCCCAGACCTCGCGCCCGATGACCACCCGAAGGCCGTTCGGGATCGTCGCGGCACCGCCGACGCCGAAGAACGAGAAATCAGGTATCTCGTAGAGGTCCACGGATATATGGTTTGGCTGCTCCGCGCCGGCGGGCCAGTACACCAGGCGTGAACCATCTCGGAGTTCGAGGTCGACGAGGTCTTCACAGCTGCCGATCTCAAAGAGCTCCTTCCCGCCGTCGACCATCACGACAGTTCCATCGGCGAGGATCGTCGGGGCAGAGACCAACACCGCAACATCGTCGATGTCGCGCACCTCACCATTTCGCCCGATGGTGACGAATTCGAACATGCCGGGGGTCGGGCCACTGTTCACCAGGTGCTCCACGCACGCCCGGATCTCCTCGAAACGATCCGGTTCCAGAAAGTCCTCTGCTTGCAGTTGCACCGAGCTGTTCGGTCCCTGGCAGTTCTCGACGGTCAGTCGTGTGGCTCCGGAGCTGTAGGCCCAACAGATGTCGCCCAGTGCCCCCGGATCGATGACCGTGCTCAGAAGCACCTGCATGACCGGCGATGAGCCAACCGACGGTTCACGCCCCAAGACCATCTGCACCCAGTCGCCGACGTGGGCGACTGGCTGCGCGAACTCCCCCGTGCTCTTCCACGGCGTGAAATCGGGATCGATCTCCCAGGTCGCACCGAACTCGGACACGAGGCGATGAAGAACAGACGTCTGTTCGCCGTCAGGGTCGGTCACGTCGCTGAACGACGTCATCAGCATCGCGAAACCGGTCTCGGTTGCCACGAGGTTCGAATACTCCGCGTATGTGACATCGAGATCGGGCAGATCGAACGACGTATCGATGACGGTCCACTCGATCCCGTCGAGGGAGCGCCCGAGCCTGGGCTCACCCGTGCCCCCGTTCGATCCGCGCAACGAGATCCAACCCCGACTCGCTGGCGCAATCGACTGCACCTCCATGCCAAGGCTCGTCGGGCGCAACGCTGACGGCTCGCCGGCTGTGGTCGGCGGCAACTCCAGATCGTCACCGGTGATGCGAAGCTGGTCGTCGACGGGTTCCAGAGTTGTGGTCGTCGTCGGCGGCTGCGCGTCGGACTCGGCCGCGGTTTCGGGATCGCCCACCGTGCCATCGCCGATGTCAGGCAACGCCAGAAGAACGAGGACTGCGGCCAGCGCGAGTGCAACCAGCCCGCCGAGCAATGGAAGGCGGGACGAGCCGCTCGCCGCCGCAGGCACGCTCGAGGGCGCGCCAACATCACCATCAATTTCGATCCGCACCGACGCCTGGTTGCGATCCTCACGCACACCCCCATTGTTACCGCACCCCCGACCCGCATTCCCCGCAACCCCGGAATCTGTGGTCCGTGCCGGTCGCCATGCGGCCACCAGCGTCCACAGATCGGTCTGGGTCAGACGTTCTTCGGGTCGGGTGAGCCCGCCTGCCATCTGTTGGTGAACAACGACCAGGCCCGAAACACGGCAACCGCCGTGAAGACGACCACGACGGTGGCGATCGATGGGACGCCGTCGTTGTAGCGACAGAACTCTGCCGGATTCGACCGGCACCGGGTTTCGGTGACGTTGGAAACCAGAATCAGACCAGCGATGAGGAGCAGCATCAGCCCGTAGCCGATCGCCAACCGCTTCAACGTGCGCGTACCGAGACCGAACTTCCACCGGACCACGGCAACGGCCGCAACCGCCGCTCCCATGATCAGCGCTGACCGAACCATGTAGCCCACGAACTCGCCAAACGTGACCATGAACTGAGCCTAGGCGGGTCCACCCGGTCGTGTTCGGCGCACGATGGTCATGGTTTTGTCATGCTGAGTCCGCCGGAAGATCCGTCACAGCAGCGAGACTGGAATGGTCGGGACGTTGTTCGTCTTACTACGGTTCCTGACGTTCGTACCGATAGGTCGGTACTTCGCATTCTGAAGGAGCGACATGGCGCAAACGATGCCGAACCCCCTCCGTGATCCGCAGCCCATCCGTCCCCGCAAGGCGGCGCTGCCTTTCCCGCTCAACATCTGGCAATCAGCTGTTGGCCGAAAGTGGATCATGGCACTGACCGGAGCCGGCCTGCTCGGCTTCGTCATTGCGCACATGATCGGCAACCTGCACGTGTACGAGGGACCCGTCGAGCTGCACGAATACGCGGAAGCGCTTCGTGGCCTCGGTGGCGAGATCATCCCCCGCACCTGGCTGCTGTGGGTGCTGCGCTTTGGCCTCATCGCCATGTTCGGCCTGCACATCGCCGCCGCATACTCCACCAAGGAGATCAGCCGGAAGGCCAGCGACGACGCCAACTTCATGGACGGCCAGAAGACCTACCCGGGCGGCCGTGACTATGTGGCCGCCAACTACGCCAGCCGCACCATGCGCTGGACCGGTCCCATCATCCTTCTGTACCTGATCTTCCACCTGGCCGACCTCACCTGGGGCCTCTTGCCGCACACCGACTACGTGCGTGGTGACCCGTACAGCAACCTCACCAACAGCCTGAGCAACCTGCCGGTCGCCATCATCTACATCGTCGCCAACATCGCTCTGGCGTTCCACATTTTCCATGGTGCCTGGTCCATGTTCCAGAGTCTTGGCGTCAACAACCCCAAGTACAACCAGGCTCGTAGAGGCCTTGCCGCCGCAATTGCCGGTGTCATCCTTGTAGGAAACCTGAGTTTCCCGATCCTCACCCAGGCGGGTGTGATCGACAATGACAGCAACCCCTGCGCCACCGAAACCACCGAGGCCGGTGCCATGGACTGCTTCGAACACGAACTTGAGAATCACGAGGGCTGAACATGACTGCAACCATGAACCCGAAGACCACGAGCCCGGCGCTCAACAACAAAGTGCCGGATGGCGACATTGCCACCAAGTGGGAGAACCACAAGTTCTCCATGAAGCTGGTGAACCCGAACAACAAGCGGAAGTTCACCGTCATTGTTGTCGGCACCGGCCTCGCCGGCTCGTCGGCAGCGGCCACGCTTGGCGAGCTCGGCTACAACGTGAAGGCCTTCACCTTCCATGACAGCCCACGCCGTGCTCACAGCATTGCGGCCCAGGGTGGCATCAACGCCGCCAAGAACTACCAGAACGACGGCGACTCGGTTCACCGCCTGTTCTACGACACGGTCAAGGGCGGCGACTACCGCTCCCGCGAGGCCAACGTGCACCGCCTCGCCGAAGTCTCGGTGAACATCATCGACCAGGCCGCAGCACAGGGTGTTCCCTTCGCCCGCGACTACGGCGGCCTTCTGGACAACCGTTCCTTCGGTGGCGCTCAGGTGTCCCGCACGTTCTACGCCCGTGGTCAGACCGGCCAGCAGCTGCTGCTTGGTGCCTACTCGGCGTTGAACCGTCAGATCAACGCCGGCACGGTCGAGATGCACAACCGCAAGGAAATGCTGGACCTTGTCGTCAAGGACGGCGAGACCTGCGGCATCGTCGTGCGAGACCTGCTCACCGGCGAGGTCGAGTCCCACGCAGCGCACGCCGTCGTGCTTGCTACCGGCGGCTACGGCAACGTCTACTACCTCTCCACCAACGCCATGATGTGCAACGTGACCGCCGCCTGGCGTGCACACCGCAAGGGCGCCTTCTTTGCCAACCCCTGCTATACGCAGATCCACCCGACGTGCATCCCCGCCTCCGAGGATCACCAGTCGAAGCTCACGCTCATGAGCGAGTCGCTCCGCAACGACGGCCGCATCTGGGTGCCCACGGCATTCGACGACGCTCGCCTCGCTGGCGACATCCCCGAAGCGGAGCGCGACTACTACCTCGAGCGCAAGTACCCGGCGTTCGGCAACCTCGTCCCCCGAGACGTCGCCTCCCGCAACGCGAAGACCGTGGTCGACGAAGGCCGCGGCATCGGCCCGCTCAAGAACGGTGTCTTCCTCGACTTCGCCGATGCCATCGCACGCGACGGCATGGAGACGATCAAGGAGAAGTACGGCAACCTCTTCGACATGTACGCCAACATCACGGGCGAGAACCCGTATGAGCGTCCCATGCGCATCTACCCGGCCACCCACTACACAATGGGCGGCCTCTGGGTCGACTACCACCTGATGACCACCGTGCCCGGCACGTACGCCATCGGTGAAGCGAACTTCTCCGATCACGGCGCCAACCGTCTGGGCGCCTCCGCCCTCATGCAGGGTCTGGCCGACGGCTACTTCGTGCTTCCGTACACGATCGGCGATCAGCTGGCCGGCAAGCTCGGCGAGGGCACCGTCCCCACCGACGATCCGGTCTTCAAGGCCGCCGAAGCCGAGGTCGCCGACCAGTCCAAGAAGTGGCTGTCCATCGGCGGCACCAAGTCGCCGGAGCACTACCACCGTGAACTCGGTCGAATCGTCTGGGATCGCATCGGCATGGCCCGCGACAAGAACGGCCTCGAGAAGGCAGGCGACGAGATCTCGTCGCTCGAGGAGGAGTTCAAGAAGAACGTCCGGGTCAAGGGCGACAACACTTCCATGAACACCGAACTCGAAAAGGTCGGCCGTGTCGCCGACTTCTTCGAACTGGCCAAGCTCAAGGCTCGGGACGCTCTCGTCCGCGAGGAATCCTGCGGGGGCCACTTCCGGGTGGAGAGCCAGACCGAAGAGGGCGAAGCCCTCCGTGACGACGAGAACTACAGCCACGTCGCTGCGTGGGAATGGAACGGTGAAGGCACCGACCAGACCAAGCACGAAGAGCAGCTGGACTTCGAATACGTGGCGCTCTCTCAGCGCAGCTACAAGTGAGTCGAGGACAATCATGAGCGAAAACACCATCAACCTCACCCTCGAGGTCTGGCGCCAGAACGGCCCGGCCGACAAGGGTCGCTTCGAGACCTACGAGGCCAAGGGCATCAGCCCCGACGCCTCGTTCCTCGAAATGCTCGACCTCGTCAACGAGCGCCTCATCGACGGTGACAGCGAACCGGTCACGTTCGAAAGCGATTGCCGCGAAGGTATCTGCGGCACCTGTTCGCTGATGATCAATGGTCAGGCCCACGGACCCAACAAGGGCCAGGCCACCTGTCAGCTGCACATGCGCACGTTCAACGACGGCGACCACATCACGATCGAACCCTTCCGGGCCACGTCGTTCCCCGTCATCAAGGACCTCGCCGTCAGCCGTGCCGCCATGGACAACATCCAGCAGGCCGGCGGATACGTCACCGTCAGCACCGGCTCGGCTCCTGACGCCAACCTGATCCCGGTCCCGAAGGACGCCGCCGACATGGCCATGGACGCTGCGGCGTGCATCGGTTGTGGTGCCTGCGTCGCGGCCTGCCCGAACTCGGCCGCCCAGCTGTTCACGTCGGC
>CAZFBD010000035.1:26150-46791 GCA_964517125.1 uncultured Acidimicrobiales bacterium | reverse complement strand
GAGCCACGTCCTCGAAGACCTGACCGTGGCCAGAACCGCGCTGCTCTGACTGTTCCTCGCTTCGCTCGGAAGCGTTGCCACGCAGGCCACACCAACACCCCACCCGCAGCTCACGGTCAGGTGTTGGCCCTGATCCAACGGGCGAAGGCGGGGACCTCGGCGTAGACACCGGGTGTTGCTCCGCCGCACTCGATTCCCCAGCTCACGACTCCGGCCAGCTTCTTCTCGCCGTCGCGGCCCGTGATGACCAGTGGACCTCCGCTGTCGCCGTAGCAGGAATCGGTGCCCGTGCCGCCTGCGCAGAGTTCGCTGGCGTTGCGGATGAACTCGTCCTCGGCGGCCATTGCCGTCTGGCAGGTTGCGTCATCGACCAGCGGCACCACGGCGGATCGCAGCCGGTTGACGGGCGTGTCGTTGGTTTCGCTCAGATCACCCCACCCGGCAACGGTTCCGGTGGAAGCTGCGGCGACGTCGGCGCCCAGCGCAAGGTCGATCACCTGTACACGACGGTTCTGTCGGAAGGAGCGGTTGACCTCGATCAGGGCGATGTCGAATGCCGGGTTGCGGTTGTACCGCCGATGCGACGTCAGGCTGGACACACTTCGGCGCTGGCCTCGGCTCAGGTCGACTCGCGTGGCTCCGGCGAGCACGGTGATCTCGTCTGCCGAGTAGCCCTCCAGACAGTGCGCGGCCGTCAGGATGAGGTCTGGCGCAATGAGCGATCCTCCGCAGAAGTGGCCTTCGGCATCCTGAAGGGAGACCGTCCATGGAGCTTGCTGGATTCGGGCGTTGCGTCCGTTGACGATGGCGCCGGCTGGTGCCATGAGGCCGACGATACTGGCGAGCACGAGTGCCGCGGCGACCAGTGCGGTGGTGCTTCGGTGTGGACGAGTGATGGACATGGGTACTCCCGTTGGTTCAGGTGAAGCCGGGCATCGGCTCACCGACACATTCGCAAGCCACGCTGACGCCTTCCTGAACACAGCTGAACGCCACGTTCAGGTTGCGTTCGCAGCTTCCCACAGGTCGGTCGTGAGCGCTTCGGGAGATCGCAGATCGTTGTTGACCACGACGATCAGGAGATCGCCGGTGTCGGCGTCGTGCTGCATGAGTGAGTTGAAGCCAAGAATCGCTCCCCCGTGTCCCAGACCGAGTTCGGGGCCGGGATGCAGGCCAAGGCCGTACTCCTCGCCGTTGTCGATCGGCGCTCGCATTTCGGCCACGAGCTCTGGCGAGATCAGTTCGCCCTGATGCAAGGCCGTGATGAAGCGGGCCAGATCCTCGACCGAGGTGACCAGCGACCCGGCCGCCCAGGCCGAGGTCGCCATCGATGTGTAGTCGATGGACGACGTGTCGTCCGATGGCAGCAGGCGTGAATGACCGCCGGCCACGTCGGCACGATCGCCGAGATCGAAACTGAGCGAATCCAGTCCGAGTGGCTCCGAAATGCGGGTGCGGACGAGCGTGTTCAGCTCCTCGCCCGTGGCGGTTTCCAACACCTGCCCCAGAAGCACGTAGTTCGTGTTCGAGTACGAGAAGTCCTCGCCTGGTGCAAAGAGCGCGTCGTCGGGGTCTGCGAAGCCCAGCACGTCGTCGACCTCAACCACCCGACTCGGACGGCGCAAGACCGACTCCAGGAACTGCACCTCGTCGGTGTAGTTCGCGATTCCGGTGCGGTGCGACAGCAACTGTCGGATGGTGGCATCTCCTCCGACCGGGGTGTCAGGCAGAACGGTCGACAGCGGATCGTCGAGGGTGAGCGTTCCCTCCTCCACCAACGAGAGGATCAGCGTGCTCGTGACGACCTTGGAGATGCTGCCGACGCGGACCACCGCGTCGGGCGCAAGCGGGTCGCCGTTCGGTTCGCTTCCCGACGCAAGAAGCATCAGCGGGCCGTCGCCCACCCGGACCGCGGCAACGGCGCCCCCTTCGGCGCCGACCACCAGTTCGTCGAAGACGGATTGCAGTTCGGGCGTTGCGTCGCCGACGAGCTCGGTCGTGGTGGTGGGCTCAAGCTCGATCGTCGTGGTGGGTGCCGACAATGGAGGGACAGATACCTGCGGATCCACCACAGACGTCGAGCCCGACCCGGAACACGCAGCAGCCAACAACCCAAGGGTGACCAGCGCACCTGCGAATCGGGTCGAGTCATTCGTGTTCATGCATCTCAACGTACGTTGGCGGCGGCGTGCCGTCATCGGCCGCAGAATGGATCTTGACCTCCCCCTTGCGGGGGATCCGTGGTTCTCAGCAGACGGTGTTCACGGGGGGCGCAACGAGGTCTTCGAGGTACCTGATGGCATGCCCGTCGATGCAGGCGTCGGATCCGACGATGGCGTGGCCGGCCCCGTCGTAGGTCAGCAGGACGGAATCGTCGAGGGCGGCATCGAGACGCTCGGCCGCCTCGTAGGGCGTGGCCGGATCGAAGGTGTTCCCGACCACGAGGATGGTGGGAGCACCCTCGGTGTCCAGCTCGGGGATGGGGTCCACGCGGCCGGGCCACATGTCGCAAAGCAGGACCTCGTTGAGTTGCCCGAACCGCGGCGCGGCCTGAAGGAAGTCGGCATACAGCTGGACCGCGTCGGCTTCGGTCTGCGGTCGGAATCCGTCGGCGCACAGCACGGCTTCGTAGACACCGGGACTGAGGCTGCTGGACACGTCGAAGCGAGCCAGGCCGGAGCCGTCGCCGAAGTCGGTCTGGTTCACCCAGAACGCGAGGTCGAGCCCGATGTCTTCGGTTGGAAGGTAGAGGGTGCTCAAGATGCCGTGTAGGAAGCGTTCTTCATCGAACGTTGACCCGTCGGCGAGCTGCAGGGGCTGCACGGCGAGTTCGGCGGCGACACGGTCGACGGCGTCCACCAGTCGTTCGCCGCTGAGCAGGTCGTCGCATTGCGGGACCTCGGCGCACCAGGAGTCGAAGTGGTCGAGCGTCCGCTCGAACGCCTCGTACTGATCGACGAACCCGGACTGCTGCGACACCGGGTCGACGACGCCGTCCAGAATCAGCGCTCGGACCGAGTCGGGGAACAGGCTGGCGTACACCCAGCCGATCTCCGTGCCGTAGCTGTATCCCAGGTACGTGAGTCCGTCGTCGCCCACGGCCTGTCGAAGCAGCTCGAGGTCCCGGGCGACAGCGACTGTTCCGATGTTGTCCAACAGCTCACCCGATGCCGACGCGCACTCGACCACGATGGCGAAGCCTTCACGTTCGTCGCCCAGTTCGTCATCGAAGCCGTCGGAGGGGTCGACAAGCCCGACCGAGTCGGCGGCGGCGTCGAGGTCGGCGTTCGTGCAGCTCAACGGCGCGGAGCCACCGGTGCCGCGGGTGTCCCAGGTGACCAGGTCGAAGCGGTTGTCGAAGCCGCCGAACGACAAGAGGCCGGCGTAGCCCGGGAAGATCGACGTGCTCGTGCCGCCGGGTCCGCCAAAGTTCAAGAACAAGGAGCCGATTCGGGTGTCGGGGTTTGCCGCCGGAAGTCGCTGCACCGCAAGGTCGATGGTGGGACCGTCGGGTTGGGCGTGATCGAGGGGAACAGCGAGGGAGCCGCACTGGACCGAACCACACGGTGTCCACACGATCTCCCCGGGGACGAAGGGTGCCAGCTCGGGCGTCGACGTCGTTGTGGCGGTCGTGGTTGGAGCTGCCGTGGTCGGTGCCATGGTGGATGTTGGCGACGCGACCGTCGTCGTGGTTTCCGCCGGTGACACCGCCGTGCGCTCGGCGGGGTCGCTTGCACACGCGCTCAGCACGAGCACCAGGGCGGCGAGGGGTCCAAGCGATCGGCGCGTCATTGCACAGACCGTAGAACGCCCCCGCCCCAAACGGTTGTCAGACGGCAGCTGCAGCCTCAGCCGTCGGCGCGGGGCAGGACGTGCTCCGGGTCGAACATGGGCTCGGTGCGAATGGTCGCCGTGCAGCGCTCACCGATGACTTCCAGCGCAAGTTCGGTTCCGGGTTCAGCCCACGCGGGATCGACGTACCCCATGGCGATGTTGGTCTGCATGTGGTGCCCGTAGGCACCGCTGGTGACAACACCGATGAGCTCGTCGCCGGCGAGGATCGGGTCGCCGGTGTGCGCGGCGGCGGTCTGGTTGTCGACCTCCATGGCCACGAACACACGCCGGTGTCCGGCGTCGCGTTGGGCGGCGATGGCGTCGCGTCCCTGGAAGTCCTTGTCCATGTTCACGAAACGATCAAGGCCAGCTTCGAGCACGGTGAACTCGGTGTGGAGGTCGCTCTTCCACGCCCGGTAGTTCTTCTCGATTCGCATCGACTCGGTTGCGAGCAGACCGAAGTCGATCAGTCCATGGTCGGCGCCAGCCGCGTGGATGGCGTCGTAGACCGGGACCGATGCTTCCATCGGCATGTGCAACTCCCAGCCGAGCTCGCCGGTGAACCCCAGGCGCAGCGCAACAATGTCAAAGCCCGCAATGCTGATGGTTCGCGTAGCCAGCCACGGGAACGACGCATTGTCGAGCGGCGCATCGGTGACCGCCGAAAGGACGGTGCGCGAGGTGGGTCCGGCGATCATCAGTGCGTTGTGATCGTGGGTGAGGTTGGTGATCGTGACGCTGGCTGGCGGGTTGGCATCGGTGAGCACGTCGAGGTCGTGCCACTCGGCCGAAGCTGCGCTCAGGAGCCAGAAGCTGTCTTCGGTCAGGCGGGTCATGGTGAACTCCGACAGGAACCGACCCTTGTCGTCGCTGACATACGCCAGCGATGTCCGACCAACTGCGGGAATCCGACCGGCGGTGAGGCCGTCGAACCATTCAATGGCGCCGTCGCCCTGCACGAGGAACCGGGTGAAGCCACTGATCTCGGCAAGTCCGACGTTGGAACGGACAGCGTTCACTTCGCTACCCACTTGATCGTGGTAGGTGGAGAACCGGTAGGCGGGAACGTGCTCGAAGTCGTTCTCGGCAGGATGGAAGTACAAGCTGCGTTCCCACCCGTTGATGACACCAAACTCTGCGCCCTTGGCGGCCAGCCGTTCGGTAAGGGGCGTGACCTTGGCCTGACGGCCGGCGGGCCGGTGCTCGTCGGGATGGTCGAACACGAACTCCCGCTGGTATTCCTCGACCGCCTTCTTTGATGCGTAGGCCTCGTCGGCGTATTCGGTGAAGCGCCGCGGATCAAGCACCCACGTGTCCCATTCGGACTGGCCGTCGACGATGATCTCGGCGAGCACCTTGCCGAGCCCGCCACCTTCGCCCACGCCGGCGCGCAGGCCGAGCATGCAGTAGGCGTTGCGACGTCCGGGAAGACGGCCGACCAAAGGCACACCGTCGCCCGAGTAGGTGATGGGGCCGTTCACGATCGAGGAGATGCCGGCGGTCTGCAGGACCGGCAGGCGGTCGAAGACCCGCATCATGTTGTCTTCGAGGCGATCGAGGTCTGGGGGCTCAAGCTTGTTGGCGAAGTCGACGGGGATGTTGTCCCGGCCCCAGGTCTTGCAACCCTGTTCATAGATGCCGACGAGCAGTCCCTTGTGTTCCTGGCGGCTGTAGAAGTCGTCGCCGGGGTCTCGCAGCAGGGGAACCCGATGGCCAAGCTCCTCCAGTTCCGGGAGTTCCTCGGTGAGGAAGAACTGATGCTCCATGGACGACACCGCAGATTCGAGGCCGTAGAAGTTCCCGACCTGATGCACGCGGTAGCCGCCCGCGTTGACGATGCTGTCGCATTCGATGTCGCCGCGGTTCGTGTGCACGATCCAGCCGTCGGCGGTCTGCGTGAGTCCGATGCAGTCGGTGAAGCGGTACGCCTCGCCGCCGTTCTTGCGGCCGGCATGCACCAGACCCACCACCAGTCCGGTTGGGTCGATGTCGCCGTCGACCGGATCCCACAGACCGCAGGTGAGGCCGGTGACATCGAGCAGCGGGTGTCGTTCCTTCATCTCGCTGGGCGAGATGACTTCGAAGTCCACGCCCATGCCCTTGGCCATGCCAACGAAGTGTGAGTACCCGTCGAAGTCCTGCTGGTCGTAGCCGAGGCGGATTCCACCGTCGTGGCTGCGATACGTGATGGGACGATCGGGGTCGGCGGCGAGCTTCGTGTAGAGCTCGCACGAGTACTTCTTCAGGCCGACCATGGTCTGCACGGTGCCGAACTGCGTGACCTGACCTGCGGAATGCCAGGTGGTCCCCGACGCCCATTCGTCGCGTTCGATGAGCACGACGTCCTTCCACCCATGTGTGGTCAGGTGGTAGAAGGTGCTTGCACCACCGACACCGCCGCCAATGACAACGACGCGTGCGCGGGTGGGGAAGTTCTCGTAGGTGGGGCCATTCATGGGTCAACACTCCTCCTCGTTGGCCACACGCACAAGGGCCAAAGCTGCACATCACACATAACAAATTGTTATGTGTACGGTTGAACGATGCGCCCGCTCATTCGTCGCGTCCCCCAGCTGCACCGGCTTGCCGTATTCAACGCGGTCGCCTCGGCCGGCGACTTCACCTCGGCGGCGCGAGACCTGCAGATCAGCCAGCCCGCAGTCTCTCGGCACATGGCGGCCCTGGCCCGAGAGCTCGACATTGACCTGTTCGAACGATCGGGCCGTTCACTCGTGCTCACCAGCGCCGGCCGGACGCTGGCCGAAGCGGTGGAATCCACGTTCTCTTCACTCGAACGCGTGCTGTCCGAACTCGACGATCAGCCCGAGGCGTTCGTGTTTGCCGTGCAACCGGCCATGGCCACCTCATGGGTGGTGCCGCTGCTCGATCAGCTCGAGTCTGCCGCCGGAGTCGAGCTTCGCCTGCGCATCTTCGAACGCAGCGCCGAACTCGACAGCAGCGACTGGGACCTCGCCATCGTCCCGGGTACCGGCACCTGGGCCGGGTGGGAGTCGACCATGTTGTTCCGCGAGGCTGTCCGGCCGTTTGCGTCACCCAGCCTTGCTGCCGAATTGGGGCTCGGACCCGAAACCGCGCCCCTGGACCTGGCGGGCCACAATCTGCTGCACATCGACGACGTGGGGCGGCCGAACATGACCTGGAAGGAGTGGTTCGCCGAAGCAGGTGAGCCGCTGACCCCTGCCAAGCCTCGACTCGTCTACAACTCGTACCCGACCGTGATTCAGGAGGCGCTTGCCGGAAACGGTATTGCGCTCGGGTGGCAGCACCTGCTGAGCGACATGGTCGAACGTGGGCTGCTCGTTCCCGTGGGACCGGTCGTGCAGCGCCGGCACGGCGGACATCACGTGTGTTGGCGAATCGGCCGAGCCGACGAACGCCACCGGGCGATTCTCGACCGGCTGCAAGCCGACATGGCGGGCTCTTCGGCGTCGTTCACCCAGACGCAGCTGTAGGTGACACTTCCGAAGGAATCGAAGGAGCACCCCCAACGGGATTCGAACCCGTGTTACCTGCGTGAAAGGCAGGCGTCCTAGGCCGCTGGACGATGGGGGCGGGTCCACCACCGAGGTGGCGACGAAACAACGATACCGCTGCCACGGCCAATTCGGACAGGGACGACGCGGGAGAAGCCATTCGGACCAGACCCAACTACCTCAAGAGGAAATTTGAACAGTTCAACTCTGGTGGAGTTGGCGTGAACCATGGCACTGTGTGCCCATGAACATCGATGTGGCCGGGGAGTACACCCCGACGTGGCGAACCGACGACTTCTGGCAGGGCACCCGCGCACCATTGCGAGCGTCCACCGGGCTGCATCCCGACGCCTACACGAACCCCGAGTTCTTCGACGATGAGCAGCAGGCCGTGTTCGAACGGGCATGGGTGTGTGTCGGCCTTGCTGCCGATGCAGCTCCAGGTCGTCTCCTGGTCAGGTCGCTTGGGCGTCGCTCCATCATCATCACCCGCAACGCCGACGGCGAACTGAACGGCTTCCTGAACACGTGTCGCCACCGTGGCACGGAGCTCTACGAGGCCGACTGCGATGTGGCCTCAACCATCAGGTGTCCGTACCACAAGTGGGGCTATTCGCTCGATGGAGCGTTGAAGGCCACGCCCATGTTCGACGAGGTCCCCCGCGAGAACTTCGACTCCGCCGACTTCGCGCTCGCACCCGTTCGCGTGGAGACGTGGGGCGTGTTGCTGTTTGCCTGTCTCGACCCGAACACACCACCGCTGGTCGAGTGGCTCGGCGATCTGCCCGAACGCATGGCCGGCTACGGCCTCGACGACTGGCAGCCTCGGCTCACCCAGGAACTCGACATCCACGCCAACTGGAAACTCATCTCCGAGAACTTCCAGGAGTACTACCACCTCACCTGGGTGCACCCGGAACTCTCAAAGGTGTCGCGGGTCGACGATCACTACCGCTATCAGGGGGCCGGCATGTACTGCGGGCAGACCACTACGCCGGTGAGCGGCGACGAGCGGGACGACTGGTTGTCGCTCCCGCCTGCCGATGGCCTCGACGAGTCCGATGCCGTGAGCGGCAGATTCGTCGCCATTTTCCCCAACGTGCTGTTGTCGGTGCTCCCGAACCATGTGTTTGTCATGCAACTCGATCCGGTTGCCCCCGGCCACACCAGGGAGACCTGCAGCTGGCTGCTCCCGAAGACCGGCGCCGACGCGTCGGACGATGCGTTCGAGCCCACCCGCACGTTCTGGCTCGACGTGAACTCCGAAGACATCGACATCGTGCAGCGTGGCCAACGAGGCCTCACCCGTGGCGCCGTCCCACCGGGACCGCTTGCGCCACGCTTCGAGGAGCCACTGCATCGGTTCCAGAACATCCTGGCCGACCTCATGACCCGGACCGACATGGCAAGCGTGGCCATTCCCGAAGGCGACGACGGATCCGATGACGCCCGCCTGGGCACCGAACCGAACCCGACTCCCGCAGCCATCGATACCGCTCGCTGAACCCGGGGAGCGCGAACAACAGCTGTCACCAATCAGTGATTGGATGACATCAGCACGCTTGCGGCGAGTGCCATGAATGCTGCGGCGGACGTGGCGGTTCTGGCGAGGTTGAGCTGGTTCCAGGTGGTCTCGAACGACGTACGGGCTGCGGTTGCTGCCGCTCCATCGAGCGCGTTCACCTGGGCAAGATCGTTGTTGAGCGGAACGTTCCCGAGGAACGTGATCGCGATGGTCGCCAGTACAAAGACCGCTGCGCCGATTCTCAGAGCCGCTTCCGTTCCGCCGGAGCGGCTGGCGCCGATCGCAAAGCCAATCGCCGGCAGTGTCCCAAAGAAGACGATGGCGAACTCGGCGCTGCGGATCGTGGCATTGATCGCCTGAAAGCTCGTCACGTACGTGGAGTCGTCCACGATCGCGAGCCCCCGCACGACCGAGACCGAGTACGTGCCAAAGAACCCGGCGAAGAGGCCGGTCAGCACAAGGGCGAGCCCGTTTGCCAGAACGGCGGTGGAGAACTGGGATGCGAGTGACGCAGCCGATGCGTCGGAGGCGAGGTCTGGTGGTGCGTGCAGTGTGGTCATGAGTCATCCCTTCATTAATCGTACCGATTGGTTCGATTTAGTGAAACTATACGTACCCACTGGTACGATTGCAACCATGCCTACACCGCCTCGTCCGCCGGCCCGCCGCGGTCGCCCCCGCGCCGGCGAACGAACCGAACGCGAACAGGCCATCCGCGAAGCCACCCTCACCGAGCTCATCGAGAACGGATTCGACCGCGTCACCATGCTCAAGGTGGCCAAAAGAGCCGGCGTCTCCAAAGAGACGCTGTACTCCTGGTTCGGCAACAAGGAGGGACTGTTTGCGGCGCTGATCGAAGCCAACGGCGACCAGGCCGCACATGGCGTTGCCACCGCCCTCCAGGCCGGAGGAACACATCGCTCCGTGCTCATCGGTCTCGCGGAGGGTCTGCTGCGACTGCTCACCGGCCCCGAATCGGTGGCCATCAACCGAGCCGCCATGCGCTCACCTGAACTTGCGGCGATCCTCCTCGCCGGCGGACGGCACCGGGTCGGTCCACTCGTCGAGTCCTACCTGGCATCCCTCCACGAAGCCGGAGACCTGCAGGCGCCCGACCCTGCCGCCAGCTTCACCATGCTCTACGGGCTCATCATGGAAGACCGACAGATCCGCGTTCTTCTCGGCGAGGAGCCCTCCGATGCAGCCGCAACAACCAGCCACGCAACCATCGCCATCGACAGATTCCTCACGCTGTCATCGACCGACCGCTGAACTTCGTTCAGTTGCGACGAACCACGAAGGTCTCGTCCTTGAACCACAGACCGCCACGATCGTGCAGCACCTTTGCCGTCGCATCGATGTACGAGCCATCAAGGGTGGCAACCTCAGCGCGTTGATCCTCGATCTGCGCCACGTAGACCGCAGCATTCCATGCGGCGAACAGCGTGGACGTACCGATGTGGTTTCCGATCTCACTGGGGAGCGTGTGCATCTCGTAGGTCAGCGACGATTCGGACTCGGGCAGTGCCATGAGGTCGTAGTCCCGCACGTTGTCGCCCAGCTCATCGTGCAGAACCTTCAGTAGTTCGTGGCGATCGACTGGAAACGGGTCTTCGTCGGGCCAGATGCCGCGCACAATTTCGACACCGGGATCGCGACCTTGTGACTGAATCCCCAAGAGGACCCCGTGTGGTCGAAGACTGCGGCTCAGCGGGCACAGGATTTTGGAGACCTTGAAGTCGGCGCCCGTCCGTGAACGCCAGGGTTGCGAGGCAATGACCAGGTCGTAGTCGGCCAGATACTCGTCGGGGCGTGGGATCACCCGATCCAGTGCGAACTTCTGGTCCTTGCGATGAATGACCATCGCAGCCGGGGTCTTGTAGATGGGGTTCCCCGTCTTCTTGCTCGGCTCGACGGCCCAGTTCTCGACCATGAAATCGTCCATAGCCTGCAGCTGCTCCCCGAACCCCTGAGAGTCGTCGCCCTCGAGCTCCACATACTCCATGACCATGCGCTCGGCCTTCTCGGGGGTGTTCGGGCGAAGGTATGGCGCCTCGGCGTAGTGCAGGTTGGTGATGACCACAACGGTTGCCGGGTGTTCGATGAACCGATCGCCCAACTTCTCCAACGTGAGTCGAACGTCTTCCAGGCTGATCTCTTTGCCCACCACATAGAACGGCACCGTGGGGAACTCGCGATGCATCGAACGCAGCAGGTGCGCAAGGACCGTGCCGTCACCGATGCCGGCATCAAAGACCCGCAGCGCCGGTGGTTCGGGCCGCAGCTGCGGCAACTCGCGAGCTGCACGCTGGGCAACACGCCATTTCTCGTTCGTCGTCGTCACGAACTGCAGGTACTTCTGGCGATTGTCGTAGAACCGCAGAGGCTCGGAAGCAGAGGTCATCGTCCGACGATAGTCCGACGATGACCTCTGCGAGTCCGAAAGAACCTCAGTTGGCCGTGACCGTGAGGTTGTACGAGCCCGACCCGTTGTCGCCGAACGAGTGCACCTCGGCGATGTAGCTGCCCTCGCTGAGAAAGATCACGAGCTGGCTGTCGAAGATGCCCGGAAGGCCCGCGTCGGACAACGCGTCGTCGTTGTATCCGACCTCGGAACCGTTTGCATCGAGGATGACGATGTTCGGGTCAAGGCCATCATTGCCGACCACATCGATCGTCAGCTCGGTTGCGCCAGTGACGGTGAACTCGAAGACGTCGAATGCATTGGCGTCGAGCGAATCCTGAGCCGAAAAGACACCACCGGTCTCGATGTTGAATCCTGCGGTGAACGAACCGGTTGTCTCCTCGGTCGGGGAGCTGTCGAACCCACCACCGACGCCGTCGACGATTGCCGGCGTCTCACCTGAAGCTTCGAGCTCCAGGCCGAGCTCGTAGTTGCCAGGTTGAGCCGACAGATCCTGCACGATGATGGTGTAGGCGCCCGTGGTGTCTGCGGTGTGGGACAGCGCACTGTCCAGGCCAACGGCATCGTCGTTGAAGGCAACTTCGAAACCGTCAGGGCCCCGAACGCTGACCACCGGATCGCCAATACCACCATCGATCGTCGTGCCAAAGAGGGTCACTCCGAGCGTTTCGTCGGCGGCCATCTGGATCACGTACTCGTGCGTATCGGCGGGGCCAAGCGTTCCGAAGAAGAACTCGGCGTCTGGTCCTGCGGTGGCCGAGAATGTCTCGGTCGTTCCTTCGGGTTCATCGTCGAAGCCCGAATCATCGAACGTCGGGTCTTCGAAGACGTCGCTGTCGTCGCCGGTGATGAGGCCATCGATGTCGTCGAACGCGTTGTCCGCTGCAGCGTCGAAGGGTGCCTCGATCAGGTCTTCGATTCCGAAGGTGGCGGTGTCGCTGCCATCTTCCACCTGGTCGAGGAAGTCCTCGAAGTCTTCACGGGTGAGCTCCCGCATGCCGTTGGTCATGGCGTCCATGACGGTGAGTGTCGGCGACACGTACCAGGAGCCGTCGGTGCGGTGGACGGCCATGGGAATTCCAGGGAACTCGGTGTCGAGGCCGGTGAAGAAGGAGGTGAACTGGTCGCGGACCTCGCTGTTGAGTCCGCCGTCGCCGAGCACCTCTTCCAGGCAGCCAGATTCGTCGGCGTCGAGGCCGCGGAAGGTGTACTCGCTGCAGCCGCCGGTCTCGTCCAGAGCGAACGACCCGTCGATCGACTCGCCAGAGACCGAGCCGGAGAGCGTGATCGTCTCTGCATCGGAATCGATCAGCACCTCGATGTCGACGTTCTCGCCTGCGGCCGAACCTTGCAGGGTCCAGCGCCGGGGCGTGATCTCAAGCGAACCCGAGAACTCCTCGCCGTCGATCGTGCCGTTCGCTTCGACGAAGATGCGGTCGCTGGCCCACGTGAATTCGACATCCACGTCGGGCGTGGTCACCGTTGCGGTGAAGGACCGAATGGTGACGCTGGCATCGTCGCCGTCGGTCTCAGTGTCGAAGGTGAGGTTGGTGATGTCCCAGCTGATGCCTTCGGCCTGAACATCGCGCTTGAAGTTGTTCAGCTCACTCTGAGCCTCACCCAGGAAGAGCGGCGAGTAGCGATACAGGGCAGCAGCCTCTTCGGGATCCATCCGGCCGATCATGCCGCGAAGGTCGAGGTCGACCATCTCGGCGATCATCGCCTCGACGGCTTCCTCGGGGCTGTCGGAGCCAAGTGCTGGCGGGGCATCCCCTACGAGGGGCAGCGGGTCGCCGGTCTCGAGACGAATGGCCTCACCAACCGTGTGCCACATGGAGAAGTACCAGCGGCCGTCACGCTCGACGAGCACGATTGGTGTTTCGGATTCGGTGATGTCTTCAGTGGTCCGGGGTGAGTCTTCGATGTTGTCGCCGAACCGGTCGCGGATGGCGTCGCCCCACGGGAACTCGGCGGCCACGGACTCGGAGGAGGCCGTTCCGCTGGTGAAGTACACGTGCTGGATGTCGTCATTGCCGGCAAGCGGCTCGATCCGGTAGTCGACGTCGGTGAGTTCCAGGTCCACACCCTCGACGTCGGCCGGGTCCAGGCCATCGTTGAAGACACCGAGACGCTTCAGTTCGGGAAGGATGTCGGTGAGCATCGGCTCGACGACCGTGCGGCGCTCTCCTGGCTCCAGGAGTTCGCCCATGGTGAGGAAGTCCTCGCCGTTGATTGCAGCGAGAATCTGGTCCACGGCATCCTCGGGTGTTTCGCCGCCACCGGACGCGCCGAACGCGCTGATGGCGAAGAACGCTCCGCCGCCAAGCAGGGCGAGCGCTCCGACGATTGCGGCAATCCAGGCGAAGCGGCCGTTGCCGCCGCTTGGTGCCACGGGGGCGTTCAGGTCAGTGCCCCCATAGTTCCCGCTGAGCAGTGGCTGGCCAGCGGGGTTCACGGGCGGCGGCATCGTTGGCACGGGCTGGCTTCCGATGGCCGTGCCCGGCGCGCTGGCGGCCGGTACTGGAGGTGCCGGTGGGGGCGCAAGATCGGGGGGAGTCACCACCGGTGGGGCGGCCGGGGGCGGGGTGGGAGCTGCGGGTGGTGTCGGGGTGCCGAACACCGGCATGGCGGTGGGCGGAGCTGCCGGAGGGACCGGCGGTGGTGCGACATTGTCGGCTGGTGCGGGTGTCTCCTCGGCTGGGCGGCTTGCGTCCCAACGGGTCGGTTCATCCCACGGATTGTTGTTGTCGCTTGTCATGGTTCCTTCTCAGTGCCTGTTCTGAGCATCGCCCGCCGTCGAACCACGTTTCGCTCCGCCAGCAGCGACCTCGAACGTAGCAAATGGCGGAGATCGATCGCGGCAGGCGGGCGTCCCTTGTGATCCATCGGCAGGTGATCCGATGCGGTTGACCGTTGTTACCTGATCCATTGGACAGGAGATCCGGAGACGAATCCATGGGGGGTGCACCCCGGTCAGAGCAGGCTGGGGTCGATCTCGAGCGTCTCGAACAGGCGGTTGACCGCTGCGAGATCGCGTTCATCGAGCAGCTGGAAGGTGACCAGAACGCTGTGATCGGGTTCCTCCAGGGCCACAACAAGCTGGGCCGTGTCGGTGCCGCCGCAGTCGGTGTGGAGCTGTGATCGTCCGGTATGGCCGGCGCTCTCGAACGGTGCAGATGCCCGCGTGGTGCATGCACCGCCGTCGTACAGCGCAAGTGCGGTCGCCGGGTTCACCCGAGCGGTGGACGCGCTGATCGCAAGCCCGGCGGTGTCCAGCCCTGCTACCGCCGCGTCGACATCGGTCGACACCTGGAACAGGGGTGTTCCGGTTGTGGACGAGCCCTCCGAATCCCAAGTGGACGGCACCTCGAAGGAGATCGCGCCCCGGGGGTCGATCGTGCTGCGGTACGAGTCGTGGTCCAACAGTCCGTCGTTCGCCGCCAGCGCATCGACCACGGTTCGCGGGTCGGCGGTCTCGGCCACGGGATTCTCGTCGACGGTGCCGCCGTCGTCTTCGCTGAGCAACAGCCAGGTCGCCACCCCCGCCACCACCGTGAGGCCCAGAAGTGCGGCGAGCAGAATCGGCATGGCCGACTGCCGTTTGGGTTGAGGCGTGGGCGATGCCGGGGGGACAGCTGCGGCAGGCGGCGTGTTCGGTGGAGCGACCGCCGCCGTGGGTGCGGAGGCCTCGATGATCGGTACTCGTGGCGCAGATGCTGGCGCTTCGGCCGCGGGAACTGGAGCACTGACTGGAGCGGCATCGGGGACAGCCGGTGTCGTGATGTTGGGGTCCTGCGAGTGCAGCCGCCGAAGCGGCGACTCACCCTCGGTAACATGCATCGTGGCGCCGGAATCGACCGATGCGTCGGCCGTGGTGGCGGCGTCCTCCACAAGCATGCGGGTTGCCGGCAGTCCGAGCTTCGCCTGGACCGCCGCCAATCGTTCGCCAAACTCCAGGGCGGTCTGCGGTCGATCTGCGGGTGCTTTCGCCATGGCGTGTTCCAGCACGGCAAAGACTTCGGGCGGGCACACGTCGGCCGCGATTGCCGGAATGGGGTCGCGGGCCACACGGGCCAACATCGGAACCATCGAACTGTCGTCGGTTCGGGCGTGGGCAGGCTGGCCAGTCAACAGCTCGTAGAGCGTCGATGCCAGCGAGTACACATCAGCGGTCGGCCCCGGGCGGTGGCCGTCGATGATCTCCGGGGGTGCGTGGGCGATGCTTGCGGTGATCGACGCCGACTGTGTCTCGGGAGCGCCCTTCAGCCGAGCGATCCCGAAGTCTGCGAGCGTTGCGCCAGTGAGGGTGTTCATGAGGACATTGCCGGGTTTGATGTCCCGGTGAAGCACACCATGGCGATGTGCTGTCTCGACTGCGCCTGCCAGCTGGATTCCCATTTCGACCACGGTGTGCCAGGGCACGTTACCGACCGTCTTCAACCGATCAGCGGCCGAACCAGCCGAGAGGAACTCCATGACGATGAACGGGCTGCCGTCGGTGGCCGAGCCGGTCCGGTACACGGTGACAATGTGTGGGTGGCTGGAGAGAACGCCCAGCGCTCGGCGCTCGCGGTCGAACCGCTGCAGCTCGCGGTCATCGAGTCGGGCGGGAAGCACCTTCACGGCGACCTGGCGGCTCAGATCGGTCTCCTCGGCCACGTAGACCACACCAAATCCGCCGCGGCCGATCTCCACCGGGTTCGCAATACCGGGGACGCCGAGGTCAGCCATTGCCGGGAAGCAGGTCGAGGTCGCGCTGGCGAATCATTCCACTCTCGATGACGTGCTCCACCAGACGGGATCGACGGTCGACAGCCTCGCCGCCCTTCTCGCCGCGGAGTCCTCGGACTCCCTCGGAGTCCAACCGAGCACACAGATAGTCGAGTTTGCGATCGAGCTTCTTGCCAGACCAGCCAAGCCGGTGGGCAACCGAGGCGTTGCTGGGCAGGTCGTTGGCGTCGGCCGTGGAGTCGACCAGGCGGCGTTCGGCGAGCGCGGTCAACAGCAACCGTTGTTCTTCGTTCAGCCGGACAACGCCGAACTGCGTGGTTGCTTCGGCCGAGCTTGCTTCAAGGTCCACGCCGGCGGCGGGTGGCACGATGGCCGGCTGATCGCCAGGCCGGGCCCAACCGAGCTCGTAGGTGGACGGACCGGCTTCGAACCGGACGACACCTTCGCGTTGGGTGAGTGCCGTGACCGACGCTGGCGGCAGACGCGACAGTGCGCCGTTGCCTCCGACGTGCGTGAGGTGACCGTGTTTGCTGTTGTTCGTCAGCCACCAGACGTTGTCCTGATGAAAGAACGTACCGACGACCCGGTGCATGTATTTGTTCGCTTCGTCCACCGTGATGTCGCCGGTGCGGCCAAAGGTCAGCGTCATCTCGGGGTCGAGCACGGTGAGCTCATCGATGAAGACCACATGCAGTTCACTCACTGTGTGGCCTCCCGTCGCTCGTTCATCAGCACCATGATGGCCGAAATCGACGCCAGGACTGCGAACGCGGCGCTCATCCATGCGCCCCAGACGACGGCGTCCCCGATGACACGCAACAACACGACCACGACGAGTCCCACCAGGGGGCCGAGCGGAAGCAGGAACAGTGCAGAGATACGCGCCCGTCCAGCAGCCAAGCTGAGCATCGCCACGGCAACCATGACGGGCAAAAGGAACCACACGAAGATCACCAGGACCTTGGTCGCACCTTCGATGATGTCGAGGGCTCCGGCACTTCCGATGAGGTCGATCGAGGACCGATCCCGTGTTCCCAGACGGACCCACGGCAGCACCAGACAGACCGTGCTGATCACCCCGAAACCGAGCGCGAGGACGGGGGCCACCTTCACCATTGCTGCATCCCTCCCGTCACCGGGGCGAGAGTAGCGCGCAGGCCGGAGACGGTCTGGGAGACTGCACTGGTGACGACCCTCAGCCGCAACGACATCTATACCTCACTTCTCAACCTTGCGGGCCTTGGCGGCCACGACGGGACCATCTCCCTTGGCGAGGGTGTCACCGTGCTGCCGTCGTCGTTCCGAGTGACCGATGCTGCGACAGCACTCGTCGGAGCGGTCTGCGCGGCCGTCGCTCAGCTCGAAGTCCAGCAAACGGGATCCCCGATTCCTGCGGTGGCCGTGGACCCCGTCGAGGCCTGTGTTGCCTTCCAAAGCGAACGACACCTCCAGCTCCCGGAACCCGCAGCGTTGTGGGACGACCTGGCCGGCCACTATGCAACCGCCGATGGTTTCGTGCAGTTCCACACCAACTTCCCGCACCATCGGGCGGCGCTGCTTCGAGCACTCGACCTTCCCGACGACGCCGGGCGCTCGCAGGTCGAGGAGGTCGTGCTTCGTTCGGAACGGTTCGCCGTGGAACACGCGGTGGCTGCGGCAGGCGGTATCGCTGCCGCACTCCGGTCTCCTGCCGAGTGGCATGACGAGCCACATGCCGACCACGTGGCGAACCGCGCTCCCCTGTCGATCGCCGCCGGCTCCGGCGTCGCCGTCAGGCAACGCCCGGTGGTTTCCGGACGGCCGCTCGCCGGCCTGCGGGTTCTGGATCTGACCAGGGTCATCGCCGGTCCGGTCTGCTCGCGCACGCTCGCAGCCTTCGGAGCCGACGTTCTGCGGATCGGGGCGCCGGACCTTCCCGTGGTCGATGCGCTCCTCCCCGACTCCACGCTTGGCAAACGATTCGCGCACGCCGACATCACTACCGAGTCCGGCAGGCAGGCAGTGCTCGATCTGGCTGCCCACGCCGATGTGATCGTCACCGGGTTCCGCCCCGGTGCCCTTGAGGACAAGGGTCTCGGTCCCGAGGAGTTTCTGGACGTCAACCCTGCGGTCGTCCTCGCCGAGCTGAGCGCCTTCGGTGCCGACGGACCTTGGGGCGGGCGGCGCGGCTTCGACTCCATCACCCAAACGGCCACCGGTGTCGCTGCCGCCGAGATGGCCGCGTTCGGCTCCGAGAACGTACGCCCCCTGCCCTGTCAGCTCCTGGACCACGGCACCGGGTTCCTTCTCGCCCTCGGCGTTGTCGCAGCACTCTGTGATGAGGCGAAGACTGGCGGGCAACGGGTGTCCGCAACCCTCCTCGGGACGCGGGTCTGGCTCGACGCACTGGGGCCCGGGTCACTGGAGGCGGACGAGCCCCTCGACGCCGACCGCATCGCCGCGTGCACCACTGCACGCGCCACATCCTTCGGACCCATTCGGCACGTCAAACATCCGGGTTCGATCGCCGGCGTTGAAGCCGCTTGGGATCGGGGACCCAGCCTTCCCGGCGCAGATGCACCGGTCTGGCTCTGACACGCCTTCGCTCCCTGGCCCAAAACGTCGTATCCCCGCCGTTGATGCGGCGGGGATACGAGATCTGGAGGGATCGTGCGGCCACAGGAAGTTGCCGCTCACCCAGTAGACGACATCGTCGTCGTGTGATCTGACATCGAGTGGTCAAACCCGGTGTGTCGTCGGTCTCAGCCGAGCGCAGAGATGGCAGCGTCGTAGTCGGGCTCGTCGGCGATCTCTCCCACAAGCTGGTTGTGAAGCACGTTGCCGGATTCATCGAGAACCACAACAGCGCGTGCGCACAGGCCGTGCAGCGGACCATCGGTCATGCCGACGCCGTAGGCCTCGAGGAACTCCGGGTTGCGGAACGTTGACGCAGTGCTCACGTTCTCGATGCCCTCGGCGCCGCAGAAGCGACCCTGTGCAAACGGGAGGTCTGCCGAGACGTTGACCACTGCGGTGTTGTCCAGACCGGCAGCGCGCTCGTTGAACGTGCGAACGCTGGATGCGCAGGTCGGGGTGTCGACCGACGGGAAGATGTTCAGAACGACGCGCTGGCCAGCGAGTCCGGCCGATGTGACCTCGCTCAGGTCGGCGCCGGTGAGGGTGAACTCGGGTGCTGCAGATCCGACTGCGGGAAGATCTCCGCTGGTGTTGACGGGGTTTCCGCGAAGTGCTGTCTGTGCCATTGAAGGGTCTCCTGATGTTGAGAGGGAACGAAGGTCACCTTAGGCCGTTCGACGACGAGCAAGCGACCGAACGGCATCTACGATCGGGGTATGCCGTTGTCTCTCGAACCCGAACAGATCGAACACGCCGCTCGTCTCCTGGCCGAGGCCCGCCAGTCGGTCACACAGCTCGTCGACCTGGGCGACCTGACCCCAACCGATGCCGCCACCGCCGAGGCCATCAGCGATGCGCACCATGTTGCTCTCGGCTGGGACGTCATTGGGTGGAAGGTTGGTTGCACCTCGAAGCTGGCGATGGAGATTCTGGACAGCCCCGGACCGTTCGCTGGCCGCGTCTTCGACGGAACCTCGTATGGGTCAGGGCAGCTGTCGCCGGGAGCGATGTCGAAGCCGAGCGTCGAGTGCGAGTTCGCCTTCATTCTGGGTTCGGACCTTCCTGCCCGAGACGATGCGTACTCCGTCGCCGACGTACAGGATGCCACGATTGCGGTCGCTCCGGCGATCGAACTCGTCGACACCCGCTTCTCCGAATTCACCGGCGTCGGCTACCTGAGCCTCGTCGCCGACCACGGTGCCAATGGTGGCGTTGTGCTTGGAAGCCCCGTGCCGATCGAACAGGTTCCCGACCTCGCAGCGGTCGAGGTGACATGCATCGTTGACGACACGGTCACCGCCACCGGAACCGGCGCCGCAATCCTGGATGACCCGTGGAACGCACTCGTCTGGTTGGCGAACCACCTTTCGGGCCGCGGAATCGGACTCTCGGCCGGCCAGCTCGTCATGTCGGGGACCTGTACCGGAATCGCCGATCTCCCGGTCGGCTCCACGGCAACGGCAACCCATGCCGGTCTGGGCTCAGTATCGATTGCTCACGTATGACGGAGCGTCCCACCGTCATCGGCATGCAGACCGCCTTGGCCGCCCGTCTGCCCATGCGTTCCGCTGACGAACTGCAGGTCGAGGCTGGTGCCGGCATTGTTGGCGACCGCTACCACGGCACGAAGCACCGGCACCTCACGCTGCAGTCGCTCACCGAAATCGCCCGGGCTGAAGCCGAGATCGAACGCCCAATCGACGCCATCCTGACTCGGCGCAACGTCACGGTGTCCCATGGCGATCTTCCCCGCACACCTGGCACCCGCCTGATCTTGGGCGATGTGGAACTCGAAGTCGTCCGCGACTGCGCTCCGTGCAAGTTGCTGGAGGACGACCTTGGCCGCAATGCGAAGCTTGCGCTGCACAAGCGCGCCGGTGTCGTGTGTCGGGTGCTGTCGAGCGGCTCCATCGCCATCGGCGACGAGCTCGTCCTTCCAGACTGACCCGCATTGGAATATTATCGCGACTCCGCCGATCAACGGGCCGAAGGCATGATTCCGGGCAGCGTGGTCAT
>CAZFBD010000035.1:0-26050 GCA_964517125.1 uncultured Acidimicrobiales bacterium | reverse complement strand
ATCGCGACTCCGCCGATCAACGGGCCGAAGGCATGATTCCGGGCAGCGTGGTCATTCGACGCTCGTTGCTCGAATGGCGGCTGGCGCCAAGCAGCGAGTGGCAGGAGATACCCGTCGGGCCTGGCACCCAGATCATCTGCGTCTGCAACGACGGCGAATCGTCGAGCCTGGCCGCAGCGTCGCTACAGAAGCTCGGGCTGTCCAGTGCCACTGATCTGGTCGGCGGCTACCGAGCCTGGGCCGCACTGACCACAAGCGTCCCCTGCGCACCCGACGACGCCCTCTCCTGCTCCACCTGACCCCATCAACCACAGGGGTCAGACCCCCCCCGGTTCAGTTGGTTTTGGTGGGGCGGAGGGTGGTGGATCCGAGGGCCACGAGGATGAGGCAGGAGCCGACGATGAGGGCGGGCTGACCGCTGGTCCAGAGCTTCAGTGCTGCCGACGTGACGACGGCGGTGGCGGCGATCGAGGCGACCGAGCCATTCCACGGGCGGCGGGGGGCAAGAAGCGCACGGCGCTCGACACCCGAGACCAGGACGACGATCGGAGCGAGGACCAACATCGACGCCAGGACCATGGGGATCTTCAGGTACCACCAGGCGGCGCTACCAACCATGACCTCGGGCAGACCGACCGTCATCTGGACTGCAGCAGTGACGATGATGGCTGCCGTCATGTGCCACAGGTACACGCTCATGGCAACGGTGTTGGCACCAATGACCGCAGCCCAGGCCTTGGGGCGCTCGGCGAGCCAAGCGGAAATAGCGGGAGCGAAATGGATCGCCGTGAGGCTGTAGGCCGTACCGAAGAGCAGGAGGCTGAGCGTGGGAGGGTTGGTGGGCGAGTTCTCCATGCCGGGGAAGTTGACCATCGAGATCGCCCACGGACCACCGGACAACACCGCGGTGAGTGCAGCAACCCAGAAGCCGCCGGCGATGGCTACGAGGCGTCGGCCGGTGGGCAGCAGGCCGTCTCGCCACGCCATGCCAAGCATCTGGAACGAGAGCCAGCCGAGGACCCAGTTGATCTGCGGAAGGGCAGCGACATCGGCAATACGAAGGGCTTCGAAGAAGAGGAACGAACCGAGGATCAGACCGCCGAAGGCGACGGGGTTGCGACGGAAGCGAGGAAGCACAAACGGCGCAAGAGCGGTGTCGATCGTGTAGTTGGCCAGGAACCACAGTGGGATGGCTGCAGCAGCAGCACCCTGAATGGCCAGCTCGGTCTGGCCGACAGCCGTGCCGATGCCAACAGCCACAAGCCACACACCAGCGAGGGTGACCGCTGGGGGCAGCATGCGGCGAAAGCGTGCGGCGATCCAGTCCTGCGGACGACCGTTGGCCCGGTTGTGTGCATCGAGCGAGATGGCCGAGGAGAAGCCACCGACGACGAAGAAGAGCGGCATCACCTGCAGGAGCCAGGTTGCCCACGAAAGGCTGGGAACGAACTCGAGGGCGTTGCCGGCGACCATTTCGCCGTTATCGCTCACGGCGACCATGGCAAGCCAGTGGCCAACGGCCACGGCGACCATGGCGATGACCCGGTAGAGGTCGACGGCTCGGTTCCGGTCGGCCTTGGTGGCGGCCGCAAGGCTTGCGGCGGTGGGTGCGGACTGGGTGGTGGTGCTCATGTATTCATTGAGCCGGAATCCGCTCCCCAGTGGCCCCCGGGAAAACCCCCAAACCCCCGTGGGGGATTCTTGGGGCGAGTCGATTGGGTCAAGCGACCTGATCCGAAGGACGGTCGATCGTCAGCGTGTGGCGGTGTCGGCTGTCCAGGCAGCGAACAGGGCCGCGTACCGACCCCCGCGAGCCACGAGCTCGTCGTGGCCTCCATGTTCGATGAGTTCGCCATCGGCAAAGACCAGCACGAGGTCTGCAGACTCGGCTGTCGAGAGACGGTGGGCGATCGACACCACCGTGCGACCCTCGGCCAGACGATCCAGCGCCCGAGTCAGTTGCAGATCGGTCTGGGGGTCGACCGATGAGGTGGCCTCGTCCAGGATCAGGATTCCTGGATCTGCGACAGCGGCGCGGGCGAAACTCACGAGCTGTCGTTCGCCAACGGACAGCGAGGAGCCGCGCTCGCCTACGGGCGTATCGAGGCCAAGCGGAAGGCCGGCCACCCAGGGCCCAAGGTTGAGCAGAGCGATTGCCTGATCGATGTCGGCCTCGGTTGCGTCACGGCGGCCGTAGGAGATGTTCTCGCGGATGGTCGTGTCGAACAGAAACCCATCTTGTGGAACCATCCGTACCGCAGCATGTCGGGCCGCTCCGGAGACCTCGGTCAGCGGAACGCCACCGATGAGCATGTCCCCGGCGACCGGATCCGCCAGCCGACACATGAGGCGAGCGAACGTGCTCTTTCCCGAGCCGGTCTCTCCGACGATCGCCACGCGTTGGCCAGCGGGAATGGACACGGTCACGTCGCGCAGGACCGGCACGCCATCGCCGTAGTCGAAGTGCACACTGTGCGAGTCAATCGACAGCGGCCCCGACGGCAGATCGGCGCCGGACGCCGGGTCGAGATCCTCGATGGGTTCGTCGAGCAGATTCAGGACCTTGCGCCACCCGGCGACCGCTTCCTGGGCGTTGTTGATGGTTTCACCAAGCTCGGCAATGGGAGTGAGCAGCAGGGTGATCAGGAACAGGATGGCCACGAGCTCACCTGAGCTGAGGTCGAGCGCTTCACGCTGTGTGACGCCGACCAACAGGACGAGCGCCAGCATGACGGCGCCGATGAGGTCGCCGACCACGTAGACCCCGGCCATGTAGAAGTTGGCGCGTAGACCCTTGCGATATCGGGTCTCGGAGACCGTGTCGAGCCGGCGTTGGGTGCGGTGTTGTGCGTTGTAGGCGCGCACGACCTCGGCACCAGTCAGTGCCTCGTTGAATGCGCCGAGCAGGTCGCCGATGGCGGTGCGCCGTTCTTCGTGAGCTCTGGACATGCGCTTCCGAACCCACCGCATGGCGCCGAACACGGGAGTGAACGCCAGCAGTGCAACCAGAGCGAGTTGCCATGAATACACGGCCATGGCCACGAACACGCCAATGACCACGATTGGTTCCACGACCCAGACAAACAAGCCCCAGTCGGCGAAACGAGACAGCGAGTCGACATCGCTCGTGACTCGGCTGATCATGACTCCGGTGGCTTGTTCGTTGTGCACCGCGAGCGACTGGCGGTGCACGTGCTCGAACGCCAGGACACGCAATCTCCGCAGCGATGCTTCGGCGCGCACGATCATGCGTCGCTTTGCGATGAGGGCCAGGGCTTCGGTGGTGGCGATCACCGCGAAGCCGAGCAGCACCAGCTGCAGAACAGTGCCGGTGTCGACATCGCCCGAGGTCAGCCCGCCGCGGTCCAGCGCGAGCTGAATGACGATGGGCACCGAGATCTGGCCGACGGCCACGACCACGCCGATGAGCGCAGTGGCGAACAGCCCCTGCACGAGCTCCGGGGTGGTGCGCAGCCCTCGGCGCATGACGCTGATGGCCGACTCTTCCTCGGCGACGGCCGCTTCGGGCTGCCGGTCAGCCATCGCCAGCCTCCGAGTACGCCATGACGAGTTCGCGATAGCCCGGATCGGACAGCAGATCCTCATGTGCACCGACAGCAGCGACGCGTCCGTCGACCAGGTGGACAACCCGATCGGCGAGCGCAATGGTGGCCAGGCGGTTGGCAACAATGACCATCGTGGCGTCGGTGGAACTGCGGAGGTGGGAGAGGATTTCCTGCTCGACCACCGTGTCCACGGCCGACGTCGCATCGTCGAGGATGACCAGGCCTGCGTCGCGAACGAGCGCACGAGCCAGGGCGATCCGTTGACGCTGACCACCCGAGACCGTGACGCCGCGCTCGCCAATGGGCGTGTTGTACCCGTCGGCCAAGGAGCCGATCCAGTCGTCGGCAGCCGCGACCTTGGCCGCCATGGTCACCGCTTCGTCCGAGGTGTCGTCATCGAGATCGATGTTGGAGCGAATCGTTTCGGCGAACAGGAACGCCTCCTGGAAGACATAGGCGATGGCCGCTGCCCGATCGGCGGAGTGGATCTGGTCGAGAGGGCGGCCGCCAACGTGCACTCGGTCCCCAACGTCATCGAGGACACCAGCGATCGCAGCACACAGCGTGCTCTTGCCTGAGCCGGTGGACCCGACAACGGCCACCATCTCACCCGGAACGAGTTGGAGACTGACCCCGTCAAGGACCAGGTCATCGGGTGCATCGGGCCACGCAAAGCTGACATCGTCCACGACGACGTCGAGAGCGCCCGGCGGCCGGCCAACCTCGGCAGGTTGTGCGGGAACATCCGCTTCGATGATCGGACGCAGACGGTTCCATGCGACAACCGACGGGATGAGGCTCTCCAGGAGGAACCCGAACACGAGCATGGGAATGGCCAGCGCACCGAACAGGGCGGCGACCTCCACGATGTTTCCAGGAGTCATGGCACCGCTCTGAATGCGGTTCGCACCCACGAGAACAACGGCGAGAATGCCGAGCTGCGGCAGGGAGTGGCGGAAGATGTCCATCCAGGACCGGATGAATCCGACCTGCTGCCTCCGCTCGCGCAGCTTGTCAGCAGCGGCATCGAAGCGTTGTGCTTCTGCCTCGCCGCGACCGAGCGTCTTGACGATCAGCGCACCTTCGAAGCTCTCGTGGGCGATGCCCGCAACTTCGGCGACGCGTGCCTGGCTCTCGGCCAGGGGTCTTTCAACAAACCTGCTGTACAGGCTGTTGATGACCATCATCGCCGGAAACAGCACCAGCGCGATGAGTGCCACCAGAGGGTCGATGAGGAACAGGCGAACCCCGGAGAAGAGCGCCAGGAAGACCACACCAAAGCTGAAGGGAAGCGGGTGAAGGGACTGGATGAGGACGTGCGCATCGGAGTCGACGTGTGCGATGAGTCGGCCGGTGGGGACTCGACGCAGCCAGGACATCGGCTGCGACAGGTATTGCTCGCTCAGCTGCTGACGGGTGTGGCGTTCGACCCGTTCGGCGGTCATGCCAGCGAAGTAGCGACGGGTGACAACGCCGACGGATCGGACGAGGGCGATTCCCATGATGACGACGGCACCCACGAAGGCCGACGACGCACCGAGGTCGCCGGCAAAGCCAGCAAGCACGATCGAATCGGTAATCCAGCCGAGCGCCGACGCCGACGCAACCGTGCCCGCGGCAAACACCCCAGAGCCCACAATCGACACGGCGAATGGCCCCAGATGCGGGCGAACAAGCTGGACGATGAGACGTGCACCGGCGCGAACGGTGGGGCGCGTGTCGTCGATGGCGACGTCGTTGTCGCTCGTCATGTCGGGCCTCCCGTCCAAAGCTCGGACAGGTCAACCTATCGGGGCGGCTCCAACGGCGGACGTCGGGCGCACCATCGCTACGCCGAGGTGCGACCCTTCGGATCGAGAGCGTCACGAAGACCATCACCGATGAGGTTCACGCTGAGGACCGTGAGCGAAAGCAGCAGTCCGGGGCCGATCGTGAGCCAGATGTTGAGGTTGAGCCGGGTGCTGGAGTCGTTCAGCAGGCTTCCCCAAGTGGGAATGTCGAGCGGGAAGCCGAGGCCAAGGAACGACACCGCGGACTCGGTGATGATGGCGATGGCGATTCCCAGCGACGCTGCCACGATGACCGGGCTGAGCACGTTGGGCATGATGTGCGTGAGGATGATCCGGAACGATCGGGTGCCCACGCTGCGGCTGGCGAGGATGAACTCCTCCTCCTTCACCGACAGCACTTCGCCACGGACGATGCGGGCGGTCTGCATCCAGCTGGTGCCACCGATGATCGTCACCATCAGCACGAAGATGCCGAGGCTGTCGCCGAGCCAGTCCTGCATCGGATCTCGGAACAAGACGACGGCCACGAGCAGGATTGGCAGGAGCGGCAGCGACAGAACGAGGTCGGTGATCCACATGAGGAACCAGTCGAGCCTGCGGAAGTAGCCGGCGAGTGCACCAACGAGCACACCCACGACGATCGAGATGATCATGGCGACGAATCCAACGAGCAGCGAAATACGTCCGCCGAGCAACGCTCGGGTGAAGGCGTCGCGGCCGAGGTTGTCGGTGCCGAGCAGGTGGGGCCAGCCGGCGCCACGGTTTGTGTTGGTCGTGTCGAGGGTGTTGATGTCGAAGGGCAACAGGACCGGGCCGAGGAAACAGGCGAAGACGATGGAGATCAGGATCACGACACCGGCCATGGCGCCCTTGTGCTTGCGGAACTGACGCCACACGTCGGCGCGCAAGGACCGGAACTCGCCCAGTTCGTTGGCGGCTGCGTCGGCCGAGGCCTGCGTCTGGTTCGGCATTTCTGCGTCGTTCGAGATGTCAGTCATAACGAATCCGTGGGTCGAGGATGCCATAGAGGACGTCGGCGAGGATGTTGAACACCACGACCAGCACAGCGAAGATGAACACGAGCGATTGGACCATGGGAATGTCGGTCTGCCGGATGGAGATCAGCAGCAGCTGTCC
Organism: uncultured Acidimicrobiales bacterium; assembly: GCA_964517125.1. GTDB lineage: Bacteria > Actinomycetota > Acidimicrobiia > Acidimicrobiales > SHLQ01 > SHLQ01. The sequence continues at coordinate 19,557 of CAZFBD010000035.1, read as the reverse complement.
GAGTCCGTTGATGCGGAAGACGTTCTCGGTGATGATTGCGCCGCTGAAGATGCCGGGGATCTGCAGTGCCAGGAGCGTGACCAGCGGGATGAGGCTGTTGCGCAGCACGTGGCGGGCGACGACGGTGAATTCGCCCAGTCCCTTGGCTCGTGCGGTTCGCACGTAAGACTCGTTCAGGTTCTCCAGGACCGAACCACGGGTGAAGCGACCAAACGATGCGGCGTTGAACAGCGTGAGCACCGTGACCGGCATGAGGAGCTGGCGAATCTGGAACCAGATGGACGACCACGACGTCCACTCGATGTCGTGCGTGGTGTCGTAGAGCGTTGGGAGCCATCGGAGCTTCACCGAGAAGAGCCAGATGAAGAGCGGGCCGATGACGAACACGGGAACGCTGTACCCGAGCAGAGTGAACACGGTTCCGGCGTTGTCGAAGATGGAGTACTGCTTGTACGCCTGCAGGGTGCCGATCGGAACGGCGAGGATGAAACCGAAGACGAGGCCAAGACCGAGGACCCAGAGGGTCTGTGGAAGGCGCTGGTAGACGGTGTCCATGGCGGCGGAGCGGGAGCTCCAGGAGATGATGCGGTCGCGGCTCTCGCAGTCGCCGATGCAGGTGTTTGTGACGGACTCGAAGGCGTAGATCGGTTCGTTCACGACCATGAGCTTGAACCAGTTCCACCACTTGATGTGGATGGGATCATTGAAGCCGAGGGACTCACGAATGGCTTCGCGAATCTCGGCGGGAACAGTGAGTGGGATCTGACTTGTCGGATCGCCGGGTGCGAGTTCGAGCAAAACGAACACGACCATGCTGATGACAATGACGGTTGGCACTGCGATCAACAGTCGTCGAATGAGATATCTGAGCAACGCCTAACTCCTGTTCCCCCCGGTCGGATGGTGGCGGGGGCCCGAAGGCCCCCGCCATCACCTCAACATCGATGTGAATTACTCGCTACGAGTCCACTGTTCGATGTTGTAGTACTCGCTGTCCCAACCGTTGAGGTCACCGGTGTTGCCGATGTCGTTTGCGAACGCCGAGGCGTTTGCACGGTGGATGAGCGGGATGATTGCGGTGCTCGACAGGATGTCGTTGAGCTGGTTGACGGTGTCGTCGAATGCTGGGTCGTCGAGTGCAAGTGCACCCGCTTCAGCCGACAGTGCGTCGTATTCAGCGCTGTTCAGACGGGGAATGTTGTCGCCGCCCCAGCTGGTGCCGGACGTTGGGATCTTGGAGCTTTCCCAACCGTTGAGGTAGCCGGGTCCGTACGGGCCGGAGGCGCCGTTCGTGAACATCTGCATCGGGGTGAAGAACTTCCAGATGCAGGCGTCGCTGGCGCAGGTGCCGTCGAAGAACAGCGATGCGTCTTCGTTCAGCATGTTGGCCTTGACGCCAATGGCTTCCCAATCCTGAGCGATGAGCTCCTGGTTGCTCTGACGCACGGCGTTGGTCGAGGTGACGTAGTCGAACTCGAGTGGGCCGTAGCCTTCGGCTTCGCGGATGCCGTCACCATCGGTGTCGAGGTAGCCGAGGCCGTCGAGCAATGCGTTTGCTTCGTCGGCGTTCTGCGTGAGACACCAGTCGTTGGCCGTGCTCTGGTTGCCCACTGGCCACATGTTGCAGGTGGCACGGCCGGAGGGGCCGTAGCCGACGGCAACGAGTGCGTCACGGTTGATGGCAATCGAGAGTGCACGATGCAGATCGGGGTTGTCGACGAACAGTGGGTTCGCGACGCCCTCGGACGGCGGATCGGCAAACGGATCGGTCTGGTTCAGGTTGATGTGCTCGACGTTGGCGGTGAATGCCGAGGCGAGACGACCCTGTCCAGCTGCTTCCATGGAAGCAAGAATTTCCGGAGCAACCTGCAGGTTCCACGCGTAGTCGGCTTCGCCAACTTCGAGGACCGAGCGAGCCGAGGACTCGGCGTCGCCGCCGCCCTTGATGACCACGGTGCTGAACGCTGGCATACCGTCGGCGACACCGCGGTAGTTGGCGTTCATGGCGTAGGACACGGTGTCTTCTGGACGAAGCTCGGTGACCGTGTACGGGCCGGTTCCGACAGGAGCGAAGTTCTCGTCGGAGCAGGACTTGGCTGCAGCGCCGACGCAGTCAGCGAACTGTGCGGCCTGGATGATCGGGCTCGTGTACGAGACGAACGGCACGAAGGGGTACGGGGTCTCTTCGGTGAAGGTCACGGTGATGGTGAAGTCATCGTCGGCGACGACGCTTTCGACCGTCGTGAAGACCTCGACCGAACAGCCGGTCTCTTCGTCGATGCAGTACTCGTAGGTGAAGACCACGTCGGCTGAGGTGAACGGAGTTCCGTCGGACCACATCACGTCGTCACGCAGGTTCCAGGTGACCGACAGGCCGTCGGCTGCGACGCCGCCGTTGCTGGAGGTCGGGATCTCGGATGCGAGAGCCGGGATCAGGCTGCCATCGGGGGCGTACTCGGCAAGTGGCTCGAGCACGAGCGACGAGGCCAAGAGATCCTTGGTGCCGTTCGAGAGCAGTGCGTTTGCCTGGGAAGGTGCCTGCCACTGGAGAAGGAGGAGTTCACCTGCAGAGCCGGCTTCGCCGCCGGCTGCTGGGGCCTCTTCCTCTTCTTCCATGGCTTCTTCTTCCTCCATGGCTTCTTCTTCTTCGGTATCCGCTTCTTCCTCGGTACCGGTTTCTGTGTCAGTGGTTTCGCCGGTATCGGCAGTGTCGTCGGAATCGCTTCCGCACGCCGCAGCTAGCAGTGCAAACACCGCCAACCACGCAACCAACAGTTTCTTTGTTTTCATGGGTTTACCCTCCTCGGCCGGCGGATGCCGGCGGTTTTGGCTCACACTAAACGGCTTCGCCGTCAGCGTTCTGTCGGGTCGATGTACTGTTCACATCGACGAAATGGCAGGCGACGAATCGCCCGGGTTGAACTTCGCGGAACTCGGGTTCCTTCTCGGCGCAGACGTCCTGCGCGATTGGGCAGCGGGTGCGGAATCGGCAGCCGCTTGGCGGGTTCGAGGGGCTTGGGATGTCGCCCTGCAAGATCACGCGTTCGCGGTGCGTCTCGAGATACGGGTCTGGCACGGGGACTGCCGAGTGCAGCGCCTGCGTGTAGGGGTGCAGCGGGTCGTCGTACAGCTCGTCGACCGGAGCGAGCTCGATGATCTTGCCCAGGTACATGACGGCGACGCGGTCGGCCATGTGCCGCACCATGGACAAGTCGTGCGAGATGAACAGGTAGGTGAGGCCGAGTTCTTCCTGCAGGTCTTCGAGCAGGTTCACGACCTGGGCCTGGATGGAGACGTCGAGGGCGGCGATGGGTTCGTCGCACACGATGAATTCGGGGTTGAGGGCGATGGCTCGGGCAATACCGATGCGCTGCCGCTGGCCACCACTGAATTCGTGTGGGTACCGGTTGGCGTGCGACGGGTGCAGGCCGGTCTGGCGGAGCAGCTCGTCGATGCGCTTGTTGAGATCGTCGCCGCTGGCGGTCTTGTGCTCCTTCAGCGGTTCACCAACGATGGACGCAACCGTCATGCGCGGGTTCAGCGATGCGTGCGGATCCTGGAAGATGGTCTGCATGCGGGGCCGGATGGACCGCAACTCGTTGCCACCCATACCAATGAGTTCGTTGCCGTCGAAGTCGACGGAGCCGCCGGTGGCCTTGTCGAGCTGCAGGATGACCCGACCGGTGGTGGTCTTGCCGGATCCACTCTCGCCGACGAGGCCCAGCGTTTCTCCGCGGTGGATGTCGAAACTGACATCGTCGACGGCGCGAACCGCTCCGACCTTGCGCTTGATGATGCCCTTGGTGATGGGGAAGTGCCGTTGCAGTCCTCGGACCCGAACCAGGACCTCGGCCTGCTCGGGAGCCGCGGATTCGGGGGTGGTAGCCACGTCGGTCACAGGGTCACCTCGGTCTCGTTGGCGATGTCCCAGTGGCAGGCGACGCGATGGCGCAGGCCGATGTTTCGCAGGACGGGAAGTTCGGTGAGGCAGCGGTCCATTGCGTATTCGCACCGTGGGGCAAACGAGCACCCAACGGGTTCGGCGAGCATGTTGGGCGGCTGGCCGGGAATGGATTCGAGCTCCTGGCCCTTCTGGTCCAAGCGAGGAAGCGACCGGAGCAGACCGTTGGTGTACGGATGCTGGGCTCCCGAATAGATGGCGGCCACGGGGGCCTCTTCAACGATGCGGCCTCCGTACATGACGATGACCCGGTCGGCGAGACCTGCGACGACGGCAAGGTCGTGCGTGATCCAGACAACGGCGGTGCCGCTGCTCTCGCGAAGGGAGCGGACCTCTTCGATGATCTGCGCCTGGATGGTGACGTCGAGGGCGGTGGTGGGCTCGTCGGCGATGATGACTTCGGGGGAACAGGCCAGTGCCATGGCGATCATGACGCGCTGACGCATACCGCCCGACATCTCGTGAGGGTAGTTCTTGACCCGCTGCGCAGAGTCCGGGATGCCGACGGTGTCGAGCAGTCCGATCGCCTGCGACTTCGCTTCGGCTTTGGTGGCATCGGTGTGACGGCGGATGGCTTCGGTCAGCTGCTTGCCGACAGTGATGACCGGGTTGAGCGACGTCATCGGGTCCTGGAAGATGAAGCCGATGCGGCCGCCACGCACGTCGCGGAGTTCTTCGGTGTCGACCGCGAGCAGGTCCTTGCCGTCGAACTCGACGGAGCCTTCGACGATCTCGCCTGGGGGCATGGGGATGAGCTTGAGCAGCGACATCATGGTCACGCTCTTGCCGGAGCCGCTTTCGCCAACCACTCCGAGAAATTCGCCTGCGTGCAGGTTGAAACTGACACCATTTACTGCATGGACGGTTCCGTCCTGAGTGTTGAACTGCGTTCTCAGACCTTGAACGTCGAGTACGACTTCGCTCTCCACGCAGGCCCTCCTTCCCACACGCACGGTTGGCGTCTGGTCACACTAGCGCGCTGTTGTCCCAAGATGAAAAGCGCGCTGCGTGAACACTGTGTTGCCGAGTTCAGCTGGGAGTGCGCCAGGGGTAGCTGCTTCTGGACCCGCATGTGGTGTCATTCGCGAGCATTTGATCACGAGTGTCGTGGTCAGAAACGATGTCGATGGCAGTCATGGCCATGGCGATGGCGCCGTGCATCGCCGAGGTGTCGGCCTCTTCGGTTCGGCAATGCGCAGCGAACTCGGGCTGGTGGTTCACGGCCGGCGCGCAGTCCAGTCCCAACGACGGATGGATGGTCGGCATCAGCAGCGACAGGTTCGCCATGTCGGTCGACCCAGCCGCGGCGCCACCGCGTGGGGTGAACGTGCGACCCAGCGATTGTGCGTTGGCCCGATACGACGTTGCCATCATCTCGTTGTGCCGGAACTCGCTGTAGGGCTGACGGCGCGGCTGCATGTCCAGGGTGGCTCCGCTGGCGTGGGCGCCTGCCTCGAAGCAGCGGGCCACACGCGCCTCCAAGGGAAGCAGGTCGGCCAACGAGTTGGCCCGGGCCTGATATCGGGCCGACGTGCGGTCGGGGATGATGTTTGCTGCGGCGCCGCCATCGGTGATGATTCCGTGCACCTGTTCGCCCGGACGGAGTTGTTGGCGCATCACGCCCACGGCCACCTGCGCAATGGTCATGGCGTCGCCGGCGTTGACTCCTTCAAAGGGTGCGAGTGAAGCGTGAGCGGTCTTGCCATGGAAGTGATAGTCGCACGACCGGCTGGCCAGGGTCGGGAAGATGTCGCTCTCGACCGGAGCCGGATGCACCATCATCGCCGCGTGCACGCCGTCGAACAGCCCGGCCTCGAGCATCGTGATCTTTCCGCCACCCCCGCCTTCCTCGGCCGGCGTTCCATACACCCGGATGGTCAGGCCCAGGTCGTCGGCCAACTGCGTGAGGGCCACGCCGGCTCCAACACCAGCGGCCGCAATGACGTTGTGGCCGCACGCATGACCGATACCCGGCAAGGCGTCGTATTCGGCACAGATGCCCACCACGAACGGACCGGTTCCGTAGCTCGCAACGAATGCGGTTTCCAGACCCGCCACGTCCATCGTCACCGAGAAGCCCGACGCAGTGAGCAGCTCCGCACAGACCCGCGATGCCCGTTCCTCCTCGAAGCCGAGCTCTGGGTGATCCCAGATTTCGTGGGAGAGAGAAACGAGTTCTGAACGACGGTCATCGACCGCACGTTCGGCGGTTTTCTTCGCAGATTCGATCGTGGACATGGCCATGCTCCTCGGTCTTCGTGACCGACGCAGACGTGGGAACTGTCACATCGATCAGGAAAGGCGACCCTACTAGGGTCGGGAAATGCGCCCTGAGGACCTCGATGGACTGTCCAGTGTTTCCGACCCCCAGCTGTCTCCGGACGGTCGTTGGGTGGCCCACGTGGTCACCCGTGTCGACCTCACGAGCAACGCGTATCGAAGTTCGATCTGGGTGGTGTCCGTCGACGGCGGCGCCCCTCGGCAACTGACTTCGGGGTGGCGAGACTCGCAACCGCGGTGGTCGCCCGACGGGTCCACTCTCCTCTACACCTCGTCGGCGAAGCCCAAGACCGAGGGTCCTTCCCAGTCACTGCGGCTGCTCCCCTTCGACGTGCCGGGCGAACCCGTGGTGTTGGCCGAGGCCGACGAAGCGTTCACCTCCGTCACGTTCTCCCCCGATGGCCGACAGCTCGCCTGGGCACAACGCGTGCGCAGCGACGACTACCTGGAAGAGGATCCGGCTCGGCGTCGACCCCGCAAGATCGAGCACCTCATGTTCACCTTGAACGGCGAAGGGTTCATCTGTGATCGGCCGTCGAACATCCACGTCCTGGCACTCGATGGATCCTCCACCGGTCCCCGCAACCTCACCCCCGGAGCTCACGAGTGCTTCTCCCCGAGCTGGTTCCCCGACGGTTCACGACTGGCGTTTTCGTGGAACCCGTTCCGGTCGCGCGAGGCCAGCGACATCTGCATCGTCGACATGGATGGCTCCATGGTGCAGCTCACCGATGAATCGGGGGTGACTGGCGTTCCTGTGGTGTCACCGGACGGATCCAGCATTGCGGTCGCCGGTTTCGACGATTGGTCGACGATGTTCCAGAACCAGTCCATCGGGCTGCTCGACCCCGCAGCAACCGAAGCAACCCCCACCTGGATCAGTTCCTCCGTGGACCGGACATGGTTATCCATGATGGTTCGCAGCACACCCACCTGGACCGACTCGGGCATCGTGGCCGCGTGCGAAGACCACGGGAACGTGCAGCTGCACCGAATCGCCATCGACGGTTCGTCGGTCACACCGTTGCTCACCGGCGATCGAGCCATCACCGGCTGGTCCGTTGGCAGCGTCGACGGAACCGAAGCCATCGCCTTCACCGCCACCGATGCCACCACACCCGCCGAGCTGTTCCTGCTCATCGACGGTCACGAGCGGCAACTGACGAACACGAGCTCGTCGTGGTGTCAGAAGACCGCACCCATCGAACCCGACCGGTTCTCGGTCTCCGCCAGTGGAGTCGAGCTCGATGCGTGGCTGTTCCGGCCCCGCGGGTTCGAGGCTGGCAAGACCTACCCAATGCTCATGAATGTGCATGGCGGCCCGTTCGCCCAGTACGGCAACTACCACTTCGATGAATTTCAGATGCAGGCCGACGCTGGCTTCGTCGTGTTGTGCACCAACCCGCGTGGCAGCTCGGGACGCGACAGCGACTGGGGTGCATCCATACGCGGCCCCAAGCACCACACTCCGGGAACCGGTTGGGGAACCGTGGACTACGACGACGTCATGGCGGTCGTCGACGGAGCGCTGGAGCAGTTCGACTTCATCGATGAAGAGCGGCTCGGCATCCTGGGCGGTTCCTACGGCGGATACATGACCACCTGGGTCATCACCCACACCGACCGCTTTGCCGCATCCTGCAGCGAACGCGCTGCGAACAACCTGCTTGCACTCGAACACAATTCCGACGTGGCTGGCTTCTTCAGCGCCGAGATGGGTCCGAGCCACCTGGATGATCCCGACGAGTACTTGCGGATGTCGCCGTCAACGATGGCCAAGAACATCAACACTCCCCTGTTGATCCTTCACAGCGAGCAGGATCTGCGCTGCCCCGAGGGTCAGGCAACCGAGCTCTTCGTTGCGTGCAAGCTGCTCGAGAAGGACGTGGAGTACTGGCTGTTCCCCAACGAGAACCATGAACTGTCACGGGCTGGATCGCCCGTGCATCGTCAGCAGCGTGCCGACATCATCCTGGAGTACTTCGGCCGCCACCTGCAGTAGCCCATCGCCGTGATTTTGCGAAGTGTCGCCTCCACGTAAATGACCACAGGGCGTCGGACAGGGTTTGCCGACGTGTCGTACAATCAGGTGTGGGAACAAGTGGTGGGACCATTGACTGTGACGACTGAGCACAACTCGTCTGCCTCTGGCGATGCAGGTCGTTTCGCGTCCCTTGTTCCGCAGCTGGCTGTCGAGATGGCTGCCCAACCCGGCAACCACCATCAGCAGATCGATGGCTCCATGCTGTCGGCCGACATCTCTGGCTTCACGGCACTCTCCGAGAAGCTCGCCGGCAAGGGCAAGGCCGGTGCCGAAGAGATCACGCAACTCATCAACATCTGCTTCACCGAGCTGATCGACGCCGCCTACGCGTACGGCGGCGAGGTCATCAAGTTCGGTGGCGACGCACTCCTTGTACTCTTCCGCGGCGACGACCACCTGACACGCGTCGCTGCCGCGGGCCTCGACATGCAGGACGCTCTGCACTCCTCACCGGCGGCCAAGAAGGCGAAACTCACCATGACGGTGGGCGCGGCCGAAGGTCCGTTCGAAGCGTTTCTGGTGGGCGACCAGCATCGGGAGCTCATCCTTTCGGGACCGAACGCCAGCCACGTCATCCATCTGGAAGGCGAGGCCGACAAGGGCGACACGGTCGTCAGCACCGGAATCGCCGACGCATTGCCCGACGCCCTCCGCGTGCGGGAGCATGCCGGCGGATGGGTGATCTCCGGCCAGGTCGACCAGGAGAAGACCGGCCCTGCCGAACGATCCACCGACGGTGCGTCGCTCGACGGGCTCGTTCCGGCTGCGGTCGAAGCCCACTTCGAAGGCTTCGCCGAACTCGGCGGCGAACATCGCATCGTCAGTGTCGCGTTCCTCAGCGTCACCGGCGTCGACGAACATCTCGAAGACCACGGCACAGCGCAAACACGCGACGCACTGGCCGAACTTATCGACGCCGTGTCTTTGGCGTGCGACGAGTTCGGTGTCACTCCGCTCCACACCGACATTGCACCCAATGGCCTCAAGTTCATCCTGTGCGCCGGCGCTCCGTTCACCCGGGGCAACACCAGCGAAGCCATTCTCGAAGCGTCGCTGCGTATCACGAAGTTCTCCACGCCCTTCACCCTGAAGGTGGGCGTGCAGCGGGGTCGAGCATTCGCAGGATTCCTCGGCTCACCCTTCCGCCGCACCTACACCCTGATGGGCGACGCGGTGAACACGGCGGCCCGAATGCTCGGCAAGGCAGCCAACCGCGACGTCGTCGCCGTGAACGAGGTCCTCGCCGACACGCGCACCATCTATGCCTCCGAAGAGATCGAGCCGTTCCTGGTCAAGGGCAAGACCGAGCCCATGCACGCCAGCTACGTGTTTGGCACGACCGACTGGGTTCAACGGCAGGCTCCCGCTGCACCGTTGATCGGCCGCGATACCGAACTTGCTGCGCTGTTCGAAGCACTCGAGTCGGGCGGCCGAGCCGTGCAGCTCGTTGGTCCGGCCGGGTCAGGAAAGACCCGCCTCCTCGACGAGTTCCGCGCCGAAGCCAGCCGCCGTATGATCCACCGGATCGAGGCGCACTGCTCGCCGTACTCGGCATCGACCCCGTATGCGCTGCTCGAAATCGTGCTCCGACGCACGGCCGAGATCGAAGCCAACGCCGATTCCATCACTGCCGGCGAACTGCTCTACAAGGCCGTGCGCCACCACGAGCCCGACCTGCTCCCCATGTTGCCCATCCTGGCAATTCCGGCCGGAGCCGACGTCGAGCCGACCGAGGAAGCATCGGCGATCGACGCCAAGTTCCTCCGAGACCGAATCCACGATGTGTCGGCCCGGTTCGTTCGTTCAGTGCTCGACGAGAACGTCATCTTCATCCTCGAAGACGTGCAGTGGATCGACGACGCATCGGCCGACTTCCTGGAGTTCGCACTCACCCACCGCACAAGCGATCGCTGGACCGCTCTCGTCAGCTTCCGCGAAGACGGGAACTGGTCGGCAGACAGCGAAGCGAGCGACCGGACCATCATCCGGCTCGACCCGCTCGCCAACGACGATGTCCGAGAACTCGTCATCGAGGCGTCCACCACCGATCTCCCCGACACGGTCCTGGACCGCATCGTGCCGCAGGCACTTGGCAACCCACTGTTCGCGTTGGAACTCACCAAGGCAATCGAGTCCTCGGACAACGAGGACATCCCCGACTCCGTCGAACAGCTCGTGGCGACCCGTCTCGACGCACTCAACGCCGACGAACGCCACATACTGCGCGTCGCTTCGGTTTTCGGAACACACTTCGATCGTTCCGACCTCGACGCGGTGATCGATACCGAAGCAGTCGATCTCTCGGGGCTTGGTGAGTTTCTGGGCGATGCAGGACGTCAACGATTCGAGTTCAACAATGCACTCTTCCGCGACGTCGCCTACGAAGGACTTCCCTTCGAGCATCGAAAGCGTTTGCACCTTCGAGTAGGTGAGCGCCTCGAGTCCATTCACACAGACCCGAACACGATTTCCAGCCTTCTCGCATCGCATTTTTCCATGGCTGGCGAGCATCAGAAGACCTGGCCGTACGGAGTCCACGCTGGTGACAAGGCAGCTGCTCAGGCTGCCAATGTTGAAGCTGCTGCGAGCTACGAGTTGGCACTGGACGCTGGCAAAAGGCTCAGGATGCGGACACCAGAAATGAGTCGTGTCGCATTGGCGTTGGGAGATGCCGAGGCTCGCGTTGGACGCCTCGATAGGAGCGAGCAGGCCTATACCCTCGCCCGAAAAACGACAGCCGAACTCAGCGAACGGCTCCGAGCGATGCTCCGAATCGGCGGCCTCCGAGAACAGCAAGGTCGCCTCTCCCAAGCAGCATCGTGGTATTCGCGTGTGGAACGCACCCTACGCGAAGAGACATCGCCAGGCGATCAGCTGGCCGTCTGGTCCGACATGCACCACCGGCGCAGTGGCGTCCACCACCGAAACGGCGATCAGCAGGCCTGTATTGACGAAGCACGGAAGGCACTCGGCGCTGCGGAGGACATCGACGATGTGGAGGCAATGGCCGAAGCGCTACAGCGACTGCACCTTGCAACCATCTACCTCGGACGGCCCGACCGGATCGGCTACGGTCCAAGCGCCCTTCGGCTCTTCGAGCGGCTCGGTCGTGCCGAGCGGCAGTCTGCAGTTCACAACAACCTCGGGATCGAGCACTACTTTAACGCTCGATGGGATGAGGCCGTTGCCGCGTACCGTGCAGCCGTCACCTCGGGACTCCGCGCGGGCAGCGTGATCGATGGACTCCTCGGAAACCTCAATGCAGGAGAGATACTCTCGGACCAAGGTCATTGGGATGAGGCCCTGGAGATCCTCAGAGACACACGTCGAAACTGGGATGGCGGCCGATACCCAACCGGACTTGCCTACGCTCAGCTATTCATCGGGGTCACCCATTCGCGGATGGGTCAATTGGCCGAAGCTGAACGATACCTTCTGCTTGCAGAGCAGGGAGGTGAGGCTCTCAAACTCAAGGATCTGCAGCTCACGGCACGCCTACGGCGAGCTGAGGCCGTGCTCGGATCCGGCACGGACATTGTGTCGGACATTGCGAAAATGAATGTCGACCACCCTGAAACAATGCAGCAGCTTGGCAATCTGGAGCGACGCGTGCGATGCACAGCGTTCGCAACCCGTGGAGAGTTCTCGGCCGTGCAGGACGAAATGCTCCAGGCAGTAGAGGACACGTCAGGTTACGAACGCGGTCTCCACCTCAGAATCCTCCAGACCTACGGTCGGGGCGAAACCTCTGCGTGGGAAATCGAAGCGAACGCGATCTTCGAGGACCTTGGGGTGGTTCGGCTGCGGCCGCTGCCCGACGTTTCCGCCTGACAGCGACCGCTCTGTCGCACTCAGCTCTCGCAGCTCACGAGCGTGTCGGAACCCGGACCTCCACGACAGAGGTCCGATCCGTCGCCGCCATCCAGGGTGTCGTCGTTTCGTCCACCGAAGATGCTGTCATTGCCGTTCTCACCGCGGATGTTGTCGTCGCCGTTCGACCCGTAGATCAGGTCATCTCCGTTGCCACCGGCGATGTCATCGTTGCCGGCCTGACCATAGATGCGGTCGACACCACGTCGTCCGTCCATGATGTCGTCACCCGAGCCTCCGTACATCCGGTCCTTGCCCCGGTTGCCGATCAGCGTGTCGTTGCCGTTCTGGCCATACATCCAGTCGCTGTCGCGGCGGCCCTTCAGGACATCGTCCTGATCGCCACCGACGAGTACGTCGACACCGCTACCGCCGCTGATGATGTCCTCACCGAACGAGCCGTAGATGACGTCGTTGCCTCGACCACCGAACAGCGTGTCATCGCCGCCCTGGCCAAAGACACGGTCGCGACCATCGCCACCGAAGATGAGGTCGTTTCCGCTACGGCCGTAGATCCGGTCGTTGCCTCCCAAACCGCAGATGACATCGTCGCCGGTGGTTCCACGCAACACGTTGTTGCCACTGTCACCGGTGATGGTGCATGTGGCGGTCGAGAGCGTGATGACCTCGGTTGTTCCGTTGGCGTCGGTCAGGGTGACCACAGCATCGAAGCTTCCACCTGTTGGGTAGGTGTAGCTGGCTTCGAACATACCTTCGTCAACTCCGGATGGATCTTCCACCTCACACGTGCCGTCGGCACAGGTTCCACCAGCGGCGTCGCCCCAGTCGACGGAGATTGTGTACGGCGCCACACCACCAACGAACGAGCCCCAGATATCGACGGCTTCGCCTGGTACGGCCACACCGTCGATCTCGACATCGAGGATCACGATTGGATCGCCGGGAATGGCGTCGACCGTGTACGACCCGCTGACAACCGTGGTGCGGTCGAGCGTGTCGATACCTGTGACCTCGATGACGTAGGGTCCGCCGACTGCGTCGGGCAGCGCTGCGCCAAGAGCGGTGGGCACACCGTCGACCGTTGCCTCACACGACGCCAGGTGACGGTCGGTGCAGTCGAAGTCCAGAGCAGGAACCGCTCCGGGCTGGAAGACCGCACCATCGGCGGGCGCAACCAGGGTGACCTCGGGATCGGTTGTATCGATTTCCACCGTTCCGGTCTCGGTCGCACCATCGTCGGGTCGGGTGACCTCCCATTCGGTGACTTCTTCAGCCGTGATGGTGAAGGTGCCTCCGGGAGCCGCAAGCACCACAGGGGTGCCACCGTTGAGGGTGTACTGGCTGTCGGCATCGCCGCTGACCACCGTGATCTCCACATCGCCGGTGTACAGACCGGTTCCGATGTCCAGGTTCACTGGGCTGACCGTGACCGCAAGATCATCGAGCGGATCGGCGACAACCGTGTACGTGGCCGAATCGGACGCCTGGTTTCCGAATGCGTCGGTGACCGTGACCGTGGCCGTGTACGAGCCAATTCCCGTTGGAAGCGCTGCTCCCGGCGTCAATGCAACCGGCCCACCAGGACCGGTGACCGAGGCCACGCAGGAAACCTGGCTGGGGTCAGTGCAGGTGTACTGCACCGACGGAACGTCACTGACTGCGTACGTTGCGCCATCTTCCGGAGGCGTGATCGTTGCGGTAGGCGCAGTGGAGTCGATGCGAATCGTTCCCGACGTCGTCTGGCCATCACTTGCGGTGACCGTCCACTCGAAGACTCCCTGTCCGTCGACGGTGAACCCGCCACCGGTGATTTCGGTGGCAGGAGTACCCGGGCTGATCTCGTACGTTGCATCGAGATCTCCGGAGTCGACCGTGACGGCGACCGGACCGGTGTACCAACCAACTGCACCGACGGTCGGAACGGTGACGGTGAGGTCGGGTGCCGGAGGCTCCGGCTCCTCGGTGCCGTCATCGTTGAAGTTCCGTGCCTTGTTCGTGGCAAAGCCGACGTTGCCCGCCGAATCGACGGCCTGAATCAGGAACTCGACTTCGTCACCGGGAAGACTCAACGAGCCCGACCATTCGTCGGTGCCCGGTGTCTTCACCAGGTCCAACCCGGTCCAGGTCACCGAACCGGCGCCCGGATCGGCAGCAGCAAGCACGTAGACACGCACCACGCTGTTCGCCGTGTCGGTCGCCGACAACGTGATGGTGAGCAGGTCCGTGACCGGGTCGAAGTTGGATTCGACCACGCCAACGATGGGTGCATCGAAGTCGGATTCGGCAGGATCGCTGTAGTAGACGACGGCATTGATGTTGTCGTCGAGGCGCTGCGTCGACCCGTTCGAATCGAACTGCCCAGTCGCAAGCACCAGTGACTGACGCTGACCACCCGGCGTGGTTGACGTGTTTATCGTGACCGGCTTGGTCGGGAACACAACATCGCCCAGGTCTGGCTCTGGCGATTCCTCCGATTCATTGAAGACCACAGCAGCGACGACCGGATCGACGTTCGTCTGATAGGTCGAGTCCATCCCCAGAATCAGCGCACCATGGCCCACCTGCCCGAGTGCAGTGGAGTCATTTGCGTCGACGACCGTCACGTCTCGGCTGAGGCTCGGCTGGATGGGACGACCCGGAGCCACGATGGTCTGCGGATCGCCAGTCTCGTCCTCGTTGAACCAGAAGTCGCCACGATCGTTCGTGTCGTCCAGAGTGTTCTCGGCATCGGCGTTGATACCAAAGGTCTCAAGTCCGGTGGAATCTGGCGCCGTCGCGTTGTCGGGCACCGGCGGGGCGTCGACGGTTCCAAGATCGACCGTGTAGAACGGCAGTCCGTAGAAGGTCATCTCCATGAGTGCCTTCTCGTCGTACACACTGAACACGGACAGGTCCGAGGCATAGTCGTTCTTCGCGAACGTCAGGGCCTGGCCGATCGTGGTTTGCGCTCCAGCCCCGAGGTCGATTGGCCGTACAGCGAGTTCAGCGAATCGAGCCATCAGCGCCTCGGTATATGCCACCGCTTCGGTATCACCATAACCAAACCCTGTGTTGCCAAGGAAGATCGCCTGATCGGTGGCGAGCGCTTGCGCCCAGTCGCCGTTCGTGTTGTCGCCCCCGTCGGCAATCTGCAGATCGGACACACTGAGTCCACCGTGACAGCCCATCGAGAAGACAATGGAACCCTGGAGGATTCCGGGAGTCAGCCCAACTTCTTGGAGCACGGTCTCCGCGAGGAAGTTCTCGTTGAACCCGGGCACCTTGTCGCCGTTTGACGGCAAAGCGCGGTAGTGGTCAAAGTGACCGTTGAGCGAGATGAGGTCGGGCGCTCCACCTGCGGGCACCACCTTGTCGGCTGCGTCGTCACGGTCCCAGAGGGCGCCGCCCGCATCGACACCATCGGCGAGCTCGTCGTCAACGGTGATGCCAAGAGCAGGATCTGCCAGATCTGCGGCGATCTGCTCGGAACTGTCGACGAGGAAGTCATATCCGAGCACCGCAGCAGTGTTCGCATCGAGCTGACCGTCGAAGTTCTGGAAGTGCGACAACATTCCCTCGATCTCGGCCGGCGTTTCCACAAGCCTGCCGAGTGCAATGTCACTCACGTAGAGGAATCTGTTCCCGAGATCCCGTGCGGCAGATTCGCCGTAGGGCTCGTCGGACAAGTAGGTGCGATCCCAGAACGTGGCCGACAAGGCGTTGATCTCGTCTGCATCGCCGCCGACGAGGTTGTCGCCAACAAACTCATATCGGAAGTCGTACTCGTTTGCGATGGACGTCTCATCGAGGAGGCGAGCCATCGGAATGATGGGATCGCCGCCGACGACGACGAGGTGGTCGAGATCGGCTCGGAAGCCGTCGATGACACCGTTGATGGAGGAAACAACACCATTCGCGGTTTCGGGTGTGCAGCTCGCATCACCGTCCCATGCGTCGTACGCCGCGTCGACTGCTCCGTAGCTGTCGACAGACACGACCGATGCGCTGATTCCGGCCGGACCGGCTGCACTGTTCAACCACGTAGCGAAGTCCTTGACTGCGGTGACCGTGTCGACGCCGGCAGCGCCGTAGTAGTGATCCATTCGTTGCTGGTTCACGAGGAACACAGTGTTCGCACTCGCCGGCCCAGTCTGGTCGGTTCCGATTCCGGCCGTGACTGTACCTGCGCCGACGGCAGCGCAGTCGGGCCGTGTCTCGGCTTCCAGTACCTGGATCTGAAGCGCTGCGGGCTCCACGTTCGTGGCACCGTTCGCCCCAAACACCTGGATGTAATACGTGCCAGCTGGCAAGGCCTCAGTGACGAAGAGCTCATTCTCGGTGCCGGAGGCGTTCGAGACACCGAGCAGGTCCAGGGTTGAGTCCTCTTCATCGAGACGACGGAAATCGTTGACAGGCTCCGCTTCGGTCACGTCCTGATCGGGATTCGTGATCGGTGTGATCGGAGCATCGTCCGATGCACCGGAAAGGGCAGCACCCGTGGCGGCGGCGTCGGGTCGCCCGTAGACAGCGAAGTCGAGGTCAGACGAGAGGCTCGACAGCTGGACCGCAAGTTCGTCTCCGTCGGCGAGAACGATTTCGAACACGTCGTTGTCGGTCTCGGAGGAGATGTATGTGAGGTACACGGTGTCTTCGCTTGCCGAGACGACGTCTGGGAAATCGTTTGGCTCGCCACCTTCGGTGACGGCCACGTCGGCAGCCGAGGACGCATCGATATCAGAACCAACGATCAGGGCAGATCCCGTGATCGAGGTGGAACCGATCGTGACGGTCGGACGCACATCGAAGCTGATCGTCGTTTCGGTGTCCGGGCTCACGTCGGTGAGCGTCCAGACGAGGGAGTTGTCGCCGAGCTCTGGCTCGAGAGCCTCGGAACCTGCGCCGGCATCCACCGCGGCCGTACCTGGAATGTACGACGCAGTCGCCGGAATCAGCACCTCGAGTGCCACCGACTTGTCGAGGCTTGTTCCGGTCACCTCAAAGGTGGCAGCGAACGTCGCTGGCGGGACGGCATCGTCTGGCAGCTGTCCGGATTCAATCTCGGTGAAGTCGAGTCCGCTGAACTGCACTGGATCGATGCCAAGCAATGCCAGGAGCAGATCAGTGATGGTGAAGCCGTCCAGCAACCCAGCATTGTTCGCTTCTTCGAGCAGATCGCCAAGGAGGAGATCGTCGATGTTCTCGTTGCTGTTCGGATCGACGATTCCCTGCCCGAACAGGTCGAGGAGCGTGAGGTCACCGAGGTCCGCGTCACCGAGAATTTCGTCGACTGCGGTGATATCGGTGAGATCACGGAGGTGAATGAGTCCGAGGATTGGACCGAGTTCCGAGAACAACAGACCATTGTCACCACCTTGGAGGAGCTCTCCGAAGGTGGCATCGCCGAGGTAGTTCCAATCACCAAAGGTGAAACCGGCGACATCTGCGAGAAGGTCTGCCTCAACGCCGGGCACCGGCTGACCGGTTGCCGGGTCAAGGATGGCTCCGACCAGGTCAGACAGGCGAACCGACCAGAGTGCAGCTTCGATGTCAGCAAGCGTTACAGCCCCAAGATCGACGTTGTCCTGCGGAAGCTCGCCGAGGGTCAGGTCATCGAGATCGGGCAGGTCGTCCATCGTGAGTGCAGCGGCGGCGATGGCGGCGATGACATCCTGCTCAGTGGCGGTTGAGAGCGCATCGCTGATCTCGCCGAGGCGAATCCCCGACAGTGCCGACTGCAAATCACCAAGGGTGATCGTTGTCGGATCGAGGGCACCAGCCACGATCGCATCATTCAGCGAATCGATTCCGCAATCCGCGATCGCGCAGTCGACCTGGTTCAGGGCTGACAACGGCAGCGCGCTCAACGGCAGAGCCGAAAGCGGTGTGGTGTCGATGTCGAGTGCCGAAAGCGGCAGCGCAGACAACGGCGTGCCGTTGACCACGAGGGCGCTGAGCGGCAGAGCGGAAAGGGGCAGCGCACTCAACGGCAGAGCCGAAAGCGGAAGCGCAGACAACGGAAGGGCGCTCAATGGAAGCGCCGACAACGGAAGAGCCGACAACGGCGAACCCTGAACGTCGAGAGCCGACAACGGAAGAGCCGACAACGGAAGGGCGCTCAATGGAAGCGCCGACAACGGAAGCGCGCTCAACGGCGTATCCGCGAGGGCCAGGGCACTCAGCGGCAGGGCCGACAACGGCAAGGCCGAGAGTGGAATGCCACGAACCCCGAGTTCGGCGATCGTCGTGTCGGCGAGGAACGTGGCGTCGTCGACGCCGTACGTGCAGTCGAATCCAGCATCGAGGTCAGCCAGGAGATCACACCAGTCGGTGTAGTCCGTGTCGAGTGCGCTCAACGGCAACGCCGACAACGGCGTGTCGGCGAGAACGAGTGCGCTCAGTGGCAGCGCAGAAAGAGGCAGCGCCGACAACGGTGCACCCTCGACCTGCAGGGCCGAGAGAGGAACGTTGCGAACCTCGAGTGCGCTCAGCGGCAGCGCCGAAAGAGGCAGCGCCGACAACGGCGTGTTGCTCAGCTCCAGAGCGCTCAACGGAAGTGCTGACAACGGCACTCCATTGACATCCAGCGCACTCAACGGAAGTGCGCTCAACGGCAGAGCCGAAAGCGGCGTGCCGTTGACATCGAGCGCGCTCAGCGGCAGAGCCGACAACGGAAGCGCCGAAAGCGGCGTGGATCCCAAATCGAGAGCGCTCAATGGCAGCGCAGAAAGTGGCAGCGCACTCAACGGAAGTGCTGACAACGGAAGCGCACTCAGTGGCAGCGCCGAAAGCGGTACGCCAGTGAGAGTTGCCTCGAACAGCGTGAGTGATTCGGCTTCGGCACAACTTCCCTGGACGTAGTCGGGCACAAGTATGTCGCACCAAGTGGTTCCATCTGGCTGTGGCAATGCGGATAGCGGAAGCGACCCAAGCGCCAGCGCCGAGAGCGGCAAGGCCGACAAGGGAGTGCCGTCGACGTCGAGTGCCGAGAGCGGAGTCGACTCGAGCCTGCCAATGGCGGTCGTGTCGTCGGCGACATCACCGAGGGTCAGGTCGACCAAAGGTGTTTCGGCGAGCTCGGTTCCGTCAAGAATTGCTTCCCAGCCGCCGTCGATGCTGATCTCAACAAGTGGAATTCTGGACACGATGCTTGTGTCGTCCGCAGCCAAGGCTGAGAGCGGCGTGCCTGCAATGGGCAGCGCCGACAACGGAGACGCCTCGAGATCGGTCTCGCCCAGCGATGCCGCAGCGATGGAGGATTCGTTGTCCGACGCGCCCTCGACGATGCTGCGGTTGAACTCGCTGACGGCAATACCGGCCGGTGCGACAGACACGGACGCTGGCGAACCTGGACCAAGATCAAGGCTGAAGGTCAGGGCCGGGTCGTCGACGACGGGTACCCCAGCGCTGGTGAAGTAGTAGGCCGCACCTGCGTCGGAGCCCCGTGTGTTGTCATGCTGGAAGG
>CAZFBD010000034.1:0-49191 GCA_964517125.1 uncultured Acidimicrobiales bacterium | reverse complement strand
CGAGCATCATGCCGCCGGGGAAGGCGTAGTTCTCGAGCACGACCTGGTGGATGATTCCCGAACCAGGCGCCCAGAAACCGCCACCGAACTTGGCGCTCACGGTTTCGAGGAAGTCGTAGACCTCCTTGTTCGTATCGACGGCGACAGCGAGGTCGGTCTTTCCGTCGACGCGAGCCTGAATGAGGTGATCGCAGTGTGTGGTGGTGGGAACGGCAGTCTGGGCGAGGCCTGCGGTCATGAACTGCAGCCATGCCATCTGGGCCGTTGCGTCCTGCATGGCGACGCGGTCGGGGCGAAGGTCGGTGTACGACACGCCGCGCTCGGTGCCGGCCGTGGCCGGGTCGTCGAGGTGGTTGATGAGGATCTTCTCAGTCAGCGTGAGCGCACGACCAAGGTGTTCGCGGCCCCAGGCACAACGTTCGTCGAGGGTGCCGTAGACGGAGTTGATGAGCTCGATGGGGGTGTTGGCAAAGACGGCCATATCGGGATCCTTCGTTCAGTGACACGGTGATTCTACCGTGGGCTGCGAGGCGGAACGGGGTTGGTGCCGGACGCCTTCAGCGTTTGTTGTGTGTATCTTGTACCATACAGGTTAGATACAGGTCGGCAACGGTGAACCATTGCCGACTCCCTGCAATCGGAGGGTCCGCCACATGGCTGAACGAACTTTTCGCTACAACGAGATCGCATCAGCCATCCGCGGCGACATCTCGTCGGGTCTCCTGAGCGCCGAAAGCCTGCTGCCGAGCGAAGCCGACCTCTCGGCAACCCACGATGCAAGCCGGGTCACCGTGCGTCGAGCCCTCGATCTGCTCCGGGACGAAGGGCTGATCACCTCCCAGCGAGGTGTGGGCTGGTTCGTGGCGGGCCCGGCGGTGCGCCAGACCCTCGATGCCCTGGACACCTTCGAGCAGCAGCTCCACGACGAAGGACGCCACAGCGAACGGCGAATTCTCGACTTCGGCTTTGTTGCGCCACCCGAGCGGGTCGGAGCCGTGCT
The DNA here is from genome assembly GCA_964517125.1 of uncultured Acidimicrobiales bacterium. Taxonomy (GTDB): domain Bacteria; phylum Actinomycetota; class Acidimicrobiia; order Acidimicrobiales; family SHLQ01; genus SHLQ01. The sequence goes on along the minus strand of CAZFBD010000034.1, from coordinate 48,191 downwards.
CCCGGGTGACGACGTGCTGCAGGTCTCCCGGCTGAACCTTGCCGACGGTGAACCCTTCGCCGCCGTGCATGTCTGGTGTCGTTCCGACGTGGGCGGGGCGCTGTCGCGCGAGGACGTGGGCTCATCGACGTTCCTGGACCTGCTGGCCGATCGTCTCGGGCAGGCGTCGCAGACCATTGGTGCGGTTGCCGCCGACCCCACTCTGGCCGCGCTGCTCGATGTCCCCGAGGGTTCGCCCCTGTTGCGGATCTGGCGCGTCACGCTGGACACCGCCGATCTGCCCCTCCTCGTGAGCGAACACCACTATCCGGCCCACCGGACCGAGTTCCACGTCACCCTCTCGTCGGCGTCGTCCACGGGAACCGAGGGACTACGTCTTTTGCAAGGTGGCGGACCAGCGGCAACCGGCGACCCAAGACGAGCGTCATGAACTTGCGGTGAAAGGTCAGGACGCCGCAGCCCGCCTCCGGTAGGTTTGGCCCATGGCCGCCACCACGATCCTTCATCACCTCGAGCGACACGCCGCAGAGTCCGGTGACAAACCGGCGCTCCTCGACAAGCTGACCGGCACCTGGCGAACACGGACGTTCAGCGAGTACAACCGCCTCACCCGTCAGGCCGGTCGGGCCATGCTTGCGCTTGGGCTGGACACGGGCGACGTGGTCACGGTCCTGGGGGCGAACCGCCCCGAATGGGTCATCTCGGCGCTTGGCGCCATGCGTATCGGCGGCATCTCTGCCGGCATCTACACGACCTGTTCAGCCGACGAGATCGGCTACATCCTCGGTCACAGCGAATCGCCGCTTCTCGTGGTCGAGAACGGAGACCAGCTCTCCCGTGTCTTCGAGGCGTGGGCCGACGCGCCAGCGCTGCGGACCGTTGTGATGATGGAAGGCGCAGATCCCGTCGACGACGAGCGGGTGCTTTCCTGGGCCGAATTCCTCGCCGCGGCCGACAGCATTCCCGCTGGTGAGATGGACACCCGGCTCGACGCGCTTCTGCCGGATCAGGTGGCCGACTTCATCTACACGTCGGGAACGACCGGGCCGCCGAAGGCCGTCATGTTGACTCACGACAATCTGGAGTGGACCGCCAAACAACTCGGCGCAGCCGTCAACCTGACCTCCGACGAGGTGGCCCTCTCGTACCTGCCGCTTTCACACATCGCCGAGCAGACCGCGTCGGTTCTGATGCCGATCGTGTTCGGCTACGAAGTGCATTTCTGCCACGACGGGCTGCAGCTGGCCGACTATCTCAAGGATGCCCGGCCCACCACGTTCTTCGGGGTGCCCCGGGTTTGGGAACGTTTCGAAGCTGGCATCAAGAGCCAGCTGGCCGGAGCGACCGGTGCAAAGGCAAAGATCGCCGACTGGGCGCAATCGGTCTCCTCGAAGGCCATTGCGGCCCAGAACTCTGGCGATGCGCTCAGCCCTGCGCTGAAGGCACAGTACGGACTGGCCGACAAGCTGGTCCTCAGCAAGATCCATCAGGCACTCGGTCTGGATCGGTGTCGGATCCTGGTCTCCGGTGCTGCGCCCATTCCAGCGACGACGCTCGAGTTCTTTGCGTCGGTCGGCATGCCCGTTCTGGAGCTGTACGGCCAGTCCGAGGACAGCGGCCCGACCACAACGAACCTGCCCGGCGCCAACCGCTACGGCACCGTGGGGCAGGCGCTCAGCGGCGTCGAGGTGAAGATCGCCGAGGACGGCGAGATCATGGTCAAGGGCCGCAACGTCTTCGCCGGCTACGCCAAGAACGAGGCAGCCACAGCGGAAACCCTGGTCGACGGGTGGCTTCACTCGGGCGATCTCGGAGCGTTCGATGCCGACGGATACCTTTCCATCATCGGGCGCAAGAAAGACATCATCATCACGTCGGGCGGAAAGAACGTGGCGCCGCAGAACATCGAGGAATCGCTCAGCGGAATCGACATCGTCGGAACCGCCGTGGTCATTGGTGAACAGCAGCGGTTCCTTGTGGCCCTCCTCACGCTGGAGCCCGAGGCCGCGGCCCGCTTTGCCTCCGACCACGCAATCGATGTGGACAGCATGCACACCTCGCCCGAGGTCCGGGCTCACCTCGAGCAGGCCATCAAGGCCGACGTGAACCCCTTGCTCGCACGCGTGGAGCACGTCCGGAACTTCGTGGTGTTGCCCCGGGATTTCTCCACCGAGACCGGCGAACTCACGCCGACCTTCAAGGTCAAGCGCAGCGTCGTCAACGAAATGTACGCCGACGAGATCGCCGCGCTGTACGAGGCGGGCCAGGCGCTCTAGGCGCCGCTGCTCATCGACGTGTCTGGTGAGCCGATGGTGACATCATGTCCCGCCCACGAGATCTGATCGTCGTTGTTCTCAGCCTCGGACTGCTGGTGTCCGGCTGTGGCGGCTCCACGTTCACCCGCGACGATGCGGTGGTGGCGCTGCAGGACGCAGGCGCCACCGCAGTTGAAGCTGGCTGTATGGCAGACACGCTGCGGGCAGTCGGCTCCCTCGAATCGGCGCAGCCAGGCCGGGCGACCACCTCGGAGTCGCGGGGCGCACTCCTTCATGCTCGTGAACGTTGTGCACAGGACACCATTGGTGACATCCAGGCAACGGTTGCCGGGGCCAACGTGAACCGGAGCGAAACGCTTGCGTCCGCCGCACCCTCGCAATCGCCGTCGATTGAAGCCACGGTTTCTGCGACGGAGTCTGGAGTTGGGGAGCCAGCCCCGGTCGATCCGGTGGCCGACGACGCAATCCAACATCTCGTCGCGCTGGGCCGGTCCCGAACATGGGCCGGATGTGTGGTCGATCAGCTGCTTCTGCTCGATGCCATCGAGGTGCTGGAGTCCCCGACACTGGGGCTGGGCGCGTCTCCAGAAGAAGCCACCGCAATCGTTCTCTGCTCCTGAGGCGAACGGCTCGCCTGGAGAGATCCGGCCCTATGGCCAGGTGCGGCGCTTCGGACCCTTGCGCTTGTTGTGTTGAGCATCGAGTTCCCAGACCCGTCGCCACGAGGCCGTCGTGGGGCCCGTGAGTGCTGGCGTTTCGCCAGCGTGGGCCCGCTGACGCGACTCCCACCAGGTGGTCATTGCTTCGTCGGCCAGCTCGGCCACGCGTTGTTCGGCTCGGGCCGACAGTGTGCGCGCATCCTCACCCTCGACCGGGTGGATGGGTTCGCCGAAGGTGACAGTGGTGCGAGCTGCCTTGGGGCGTGACATGCCCTTGCCCAGAATCCGACCGGTGCCCTCGATGTGCACGGGAACGATGGGAGCTCCGGTGCGGCGAGCCAGGTAGGCGGCGCCGCCGCGGAAGGGTTGGCCCCAGCCATCGGGACTGCGCCCACCTTCGGGAAACACCACCAGCGACCATCCCTCGTCGATGAGGTCGCGGGCAAGGTCGGTGGAGGAGCGGTTGATCTTCTTGCGATCGATGGGGATGGCACCAATGACAAGCGCCGAGAGTGTGCTGGTGATTCGGGTGCCGAAGAAGTAGTCGGCGGCGGCGCCGATCACCAGGTTGTGGCGCCACGGCGTGGGAATCGAGCTGAGCAGGAGCGGCGTGTCGATGTGGCTGTGATGGTTGGCCGCAAAGATGGCCGGACCCTCGAGACCGTCGAGTCGGTCGAGGCCCCGCCGGGTGGGCTGGGCCAGGCCCGACATGACTGGGCGAACCATGGTTTCGATCAGCACGGCGCGGGTGCGACGGGCTGGTTCGGAACGGGCCCATTCGGTGGGGAAGTTGGCGCCGACCTTGCTTGGTCGTTCCGGGATCTCGTAGCCCTTCGGCGCGGTTGGGGCCGTGTACGGAAACGGGAGTCCCTGAATGGGACGACGAAGCCGGCCGACCAGCGGAACGTCGGCTCCAGCAAGGTTCCGCGACATGCGCTCGCGGGCCTTCGACATTGCGCTGGCGTCGGGAGGAAGTGCACTCATGTCACGTCCGCCATGAGCATCGGCGGGTTGTGGAAGTGGCTGATGGTGGGCTGCGGCCCGACCACGTCGCTGGCCATTTCCAACGCATCTTGCAGCGTCGACGCCGGCCGGAACCCGAGGCGGCGAACAGCCTTCGGGTCGCCGCCAACAATGATGACCTGGCCGCAGTGCTCCATGCCGTGCGTGCCCCAGTACCACATGTAGAACGGGTGCACGCCGTGGTAGGCGTAGGACGTGCGGTACAGGTGGCGGTACCACTCGTCTTCGGCGTACTTCTTCTCGTACTTCTTCTCGATCTCTTCGGCGTCGGTGGTCTCGGCCAGGACCTGCTCGAAGAAGTCGATGTAGCTCGGGTGGTGAACGGGGTGGAACTCCCAGGGTGTGGGGTGGCTCATGATGACCACGCCGCCCTTGCGGACAAGCGGCTTGCCCCGGTACAGGTTGAAGAAGTAGCCCATACCCAGGACCATCGTGAGGATCGGATTCATGACCGAGTTCACGTTGTACGGGCTGATGTACGGCAGGCCCATCGTGAGGATGTCGGTCTGACCCTCGACTGGCACCAGGTGCTGGGCGTACGTGTTCTCCGTGGTGATCTTGTGCACGGCCTCGATCTCGCCGGCCTGCACCGAGGTGAGTTCGTAGGGGGCCTGCCAGGAGTGGAAGATCTTCCGCTTCGCTCCGGTGGGCATGACCTGCAGGCTGCGGTTCATGGCCAGGAACTGCATGCGGTCCCGGGGCGTCCATTCCCACTCGCGCTTCTGGAGCATGGCCATGGGGCCGGATTCGCCGAACGTGTTGTTGTTGATCGTTGTCTCGATCTGGAAGATCTTGATGCCGGCGTTGCGAATCACATCGCCCTGGCGCCAGTTCTTCGTGTGGAGCTCGGAGTTCTCCGGGTCCATGAACGACGTGGACTTTCGCATGGTGTCGACGTTGTGGTGGTGGCGCAGACCCTTGTAGCCCGACAAGCCGGTGGCCGTGCTCTTGTGGCCACCATCCATGGAGACGAGGTTGATGTTCACGTACACGGTGAGGTCGCTGTCCACCGCGCGCTTGTTCAGCTGCACCTCTTCGCCGTGCTCGGTGGTGCCCACCATGACCATGCCGTCGGGGTCTTCGGCATCGTGGTTGTAGAGCTTGCCGGACGGGGCGAATGCGTCGTACACGCGGTCGCCGACGGCATGGCGGAGCTCGTCCTCGGTCATGCGACGGTGCAGCGCGAGTGCGGCGATGATGTGCACGTCGTCCACGCCAGCCTCGGCGGCAAGGTCGAGCACGGCTTCGATGATCCGCTGGCGAACATCGGGACGACGCATGGGAGGCAACGGAAGGCTGATGTCATCAAAGGCGATCGTGAGCTTCATGCCCTTGAACAGCAACGCTCGGAGCGGCTCCTCCTCGATCGTGTTCTCGAGGGCGTCACGGATGGCCTGGTCGGGGTCCTGGATGCCACGGATGGGCTCGGCCGGGTAGATGACCCGGCTGCGGCCGACGGGCAGGCGTTCGAGACGGAAGCCCTCTCCGTGATGGAACAGAATCGGCGGCGTCGATGCATCGACGTCCAGCACGAAACCGGGGCGTGGGGCTTTGCGGGAGCTCATTTCAGGATCCTCAGCGTCGGGTCTTCGTCCAGGCCTGCGGCGAGTATGCCGACATCAGGCGGGTGGTCATGGGTTCTGGGCGGGCACCGGTTCGAGGTGCCACGGGAAGTGGACGCCCGGGGGCGCCAGCCTGCTTCTGGAAGTCCTCGACCAGCCAACCGCGTTTGCGGGCGATGGAGGCGAGTTTGGTTTCGGGGTTCACGGCGACCGGGAACCCGACGGCTTCGAGCATGGGGAGGTCGCTCGCGCTGTCGGCGTAGGCCACCGACTCTCGCAGATCGATCCCGTGCGTGTCGGCGTAGTCGGCGATGGCCTGGTACCGGTTCTCGGCCGTGGGCGGAACGCCAACCATGCCGCCGGTATAGCGGCCGTTGCGCTGACCGATCGATGCACTGATGATGTCGTCGAACAGCGGAGCGAGTGGTTCAACAACGAAGTCGAGGGCGCCGGTGATGAGGACGGTCCGGTGGCCGAGCGCCCGATGTTCCCGGATGCGACGAATGGCCGCAGGGAAGGACTTGGCGAGCAGATAGTCGCTGAGGAGCTCGGCGGCATCGCGTTCGATCTGGTCGACGGGCGCGCCGCGGTAGTTGCGGTAGAACGAGCGAAGGAAGTCGCTGCGATCCTTGCGGTCGAGGGCGAGCCACGATGGGCCCTGCGACAGGGCCTTGGCAGCGAACACCATGCGGTCCCGGGGCGACAGGTTGCGCGTCCCGAGCCACGCAAACGATGTGACGACGTTCGAGGCAATGATGGTGTTCTCGAGGTCGAAGGCCGCCATCTGGCGCTCCTCGGAAAGGATCTGCTTGCGCAGGCGCTCCGGCCGAGTGGGGCCGGTCTTGCGGCCGGGGGTTGTCTTGGCGCGTGCCTGACGCACCACCGACGGCAGGTGCACGTTCTGGACGAAGTGCTTCCAGTCGATGATGCGGGGGTCGAAGCCGAACGCCGCCTGGTCGGCCTCGTCAAGGGACTCCCACAGCCCGAGCAGGTTGGACAGGCCGTAGATGGCTTCGCATTCGGCGTACTTGCCGTACAGCTCCACGTAGCCGAACGCCTGGTCGAAGAGTTCCTTGCGGCCTTCGAGCTGGGTGGCGTATTCGGCCATGCGGCCCCGGAGCGGCAGCTTCTCGAGGACGGCGTCGGTCCGTTCCAGCGCTGTGCGGGCCCGTTTGAGCTGACCTTCGACCCGGCCGCGGCCGGGGAAGCGCCACGCGGCAACCGCAATTGGCTGACCGAGCTCGTCGTAGATGGGGTTTGCCGTGAACCATTCCTCGGCGTAGTCGACGAGGTTCTTGTAGCGCAGCGGGTTGGCCGAGCCGGATGCGATCTGGGTGACGTCGGGGCCGGATTCTTCGGGGCCACGGGCGGCCACCGCAATGATGGTGGCCACGACCATGTCGACGGGAATGACGTCGACGACACCTTCGGGAACACCTGGGAACTCGCTGAGGAGGCCTCGGGCGTAGGAGATGATGACCGGTTCGGCCATGCGGAAGCCACGGATCCAGCCGGGCCGGGGCTCGGACCAGGCCGACTCGATGATGGACGGACGCACGATCGAGACCGGCACGTCGCCACGGCGTTCAACCAGCGCCAGCTCGCCGAGCGCCTTCGTGAAGGCGTACGCATCGGGGAATCCGAGCGAGGAGGCTCGGGCGATTCCGCCTTCGACCATGGTGTCGTTCACCCACGCCTGGCGGATGCTCTCGGTCTTTGCTGCGAGCGCCGGAGTGCCGGCTGCCCCGAGTTCCTTCTGGGCCCTGGCCCGGAACTGGCTCAGGTTGTTCGGCGAGCGGCTTGCGTTCTCGGCGTCGAGTCGGCTTCGTCGGGCGGCATCGACTTCGCTGCGCCAGTTCACGTCGACGAAGAAGGGGCTCTCGTCGACCAGCTGCTCGGGAGCTGCGCCACGACGACTGCCCGCCACGTAGCACGTCGACACTGCCACCAGGTGGGGAGTGACGCCGTGGTCGTTGCACAGGTTCGCGATGCGCTGTGGCCCCAGCAGGTTCACTTCGACGGCGGTGTCGAGCGGAGAATCGAACGAGACCGTTGCGGCCGAGTGGATGATGACGTCGGCGGAGAGGAAGAGGCCGAGGTCGTCGCCAGCCAGGCCAAGCCCGTCGGTGCCGACGTCGCCGGCGACCGCCCGGATGCGGCGGGTGCACATCTCGTCGAACTCGGCCTTGCCAAGTTCGTCTCGGAGCAGGTCGAACGCGTCGTTCTTGAGAACGTCGCGGGTGACACGCGCCTGTGCACCCCGTCGGCCCGGCCGGACGAGCAGGATCAGCTCGCAGTCGGGGACCGAGCGCACGAGCCGTTCGATGAGGGCGGTTCCGAGAAAGCCGGTGGACCCGGTGACGGCTACCCGCTTTCCCGCAAGTTGTTCTGCGATCACGCTGTCTGTTCTACCAGCATTTCGCCGATTTCTACCAATTGGTAGGGGCGGCTACGGTCGTGGTTGTGTCCACCCGTCAACGCATCCTCGACACGGCGCTCGATTCGTTCGGAACCCGTGGGCTCGACGGCACGTCGCTCGATGCGCTGGCGCGGGAGTTGGACCTGCGGAAACAGTCGATCCTGTACTACTTCCCCTCGAAGGTTGCGCTGTTCCAGGCGGTTGTGGACGAGGCGGCAACCACGTTCACGAACGAGCTCGACCAGATCGTTTCCGATGCCGCCGACGTGTGGGACCAGGTGGAAGGCACGGTACGTGTGGTATTCCGACTGGCGGTCCGCCGACCAGCACTCCTCGGCCTGCTCCGTGAAGCGTCGCGGCCCGGTTCGTCGGTGGCCGTGCAGCTGACCTCCCGGTTGGCGGGTCACATCGCCGCGGCACAGCATTCGCTCGAGATCGCGTTGAAGGAGGGTCGGGTGCGTGGTGACGACGCCCGGCTGCTGCTGTTCTCGCTGTATTCCACGATCATGGGCGTTGCCACTGAGGTCGAGGTCATGCGCGCCATGGGTATCGAGCCGAGCCTGCGCAACCTTGCCGAGCGTCGCAACGAACTGCTCCGCTTTCTCCGCGTGGCCCTGCAACCTGTCTGAGTCAGTTCGCGCTGGTGGCAGTCACGACGTCGCCTGGCACTAGATTCTCGGCATGAAGCGAATGCAATCTCTCCTGGCGGCGAGCCTGTTGGTTGTATCGATGGTGATCGGCGTGGCCGCTCCAGCGAGTGCCCAGGAGGCCTGCGATCTCGTCGATGACTACGGCCAGCTGAGCGATCTCAATGGACTCCGAGCCGCGGTGCAGGCCGCCGAAGACGATACCGGCGTCGACTTCTTCGTGTACGCAGTGGACCAGTTGCCGTCGTCGAGCAACCTCGAAGCCGAATTGGCGGCAGCTGCCCGCGGTGCGTGCGCGCAGGCGTTCGACGCCCCGGCCAACGTCGCCGACAACACGGTCGTGCTCGCCGTCTCGGTGGGGGACCGATTCACCGCCGTCAGCTACGGCGACGACCTCGATGAGCGGCTCGATGATGACTTCAACGACATCATCGGACGCATGAACACGTTCTTCGCGAACGGAGAAATCTCGGCCGGACTGTCGAGCGGAATCGGTGGAACGGTTGAAGGGCTCGACACCACGCCTCCCGACTACGCAACGCCCATCGGAACCGGTGTCGTCGGAACGGCTGCCGTCGTCGGAGGCGGAGCATGGCTGTGGACGAAACGGCGCTCGCGCATGGGGCGCGCCGGCGAGTCGAGCCGTCAGTTCGATCTGTCCTCCAAGCGGGTCACCGATGTGCAGGCCCGGTGGTTCGACGCCGAGCAGGAAGCCACGATCACCGGTGGGCGCATCACGGGTTCTGCAATGAACCGACTGGACACGGCCCAACGGACTGCCGCCCAGGCGTCGCGCACCCTGTACGAGGCATGGTCGCCGGTGTCGGAGGTGACGGCGGATGAGGTCGGCCGGATGAGCGACGAGGACCAGGCCGAGGTCGCAGCGCACGTCCAGAGCTCGATCTCCGTTGTCGATGCGGCCGAGGACGCAGTCGAGGACCTCGAGCGGGTCATCGAAGAACTCCGAGGGAAGCCCGACGCCCTCGCCGAGCAGCATCGCATCGCCGCCGAACGAGCTCGCGTCGGTCTGTTCGCATCGGAGACCAGGGCAGGAGAAGGATGGGAAGTCGCAGCCCGGCCGCCGCCCCGCGCCCCGCGGGGCGCCCCCCACCAAGGGCCCGCCCCCCCCTCGCCGAGCTGTCCGCCGAACTCGATGGCCTCGACCCCCTTGCCATGCGCATCGACGTCGATCTCATGGAACAGGCGCTGGCGCCCATCGCTACCGAGATCGAGGACATCGCTGCCGACCTCGAGAATCTCGAAGAGCGGTACCGGGCGACTCACGCCCGCCGCGACGAGATGGGTCCCGAGATCGAGGGACAGCGCGGCCGGGCCATGCAGATGCGTTCCATGCAGCACGGCTGGGCCAGCGATCATGCGTCGGCGTCGTTCTCTGCGCTCGCAGGCCACCCCGACGAAGCCGAACGCCAATTGGAACGGGCCTCGTCAGCGCTGCTCTCCGTGCAACAGATCGGCGACTTGCCCCGAGATCTGGCCATGATGCAGATGGTCGATCGCGAACTCGACAGTGCCCAGACAGCGATCGATCTTGCGGACGAGCTGCTCGACGAGGGCGACGAAATGGATGTGCTGCTGGAGTCGGCGCGTGCCAACGCCTCGTCGGCGGTGTCCAACGCTGCCGACGACGCAAACCTGCTCACCGAGTACGTCCGGTCGCACCGATCCGATGTGCCATCTCGTGCCCCAGGCGTGGCGGCCCGTGTGGCCGAGCTGCAGCAGGAAGCCGAAGGCGCGCTGCGGTTGTCGCCCCCAGACCATCTGCGTGCCATGGAACTCAGCGGCCAGGTCGAATCCATCGTGAACACCGAACTCGAGGATTTCCGCACCGAGGTCGGCATGCGGGAGCGGCAGCGCAACCAGGCCGAAACCGAGATCCGCTCGGCCGGTCTGGCGCTGTCCCGGGCCGACCGGCACGTGTCATCCCACGCGTTCTCGTCGCGAGCTGACAAGAACGCTCAGCAACAGATCGATCGCCTGCGGTCATCGCTCGACATCGCCGCCGGGCAGTTGTCGACCGATCCCGAAGGTGCGCTCACCGAGGCGGCGGCGATCGAACGTCAGGCGGACGAGATCTACCGCGAAGCTCAGCGCCGACAGCGACACAACGGTCGGGGCGGGTTCGGCGGTGGCTTCGGCGGAGGCATCATCATCGGCGGCGGAGGCTTCCGCGGGCACGGAGGCGGACGTCAGAATCGCGGCGGTGGCTGGGGCGGCGGCGGTGGCGGAGGCTTCGGTGGCGGGTTCGGCGGCGGAGGCTCCGGCGGTTGGGGCGGCGGCGGAGGCGGGTTCGGCGGCGGCGGTGGAGGCAGCTGGTAAGCGGCTGCAACAACAACAGGGGGAAGTCATGCACAACAACATCGGTCTGCACCTGACCAAACGAGCACTGCTCAATCCCGATCGCGAGGCGGTCGTCGACGTGGACGCCGGCACGAGGCACACGTTCGCCGAGGCGAATGCTCGGGCGAACCAGGCCGCCGACGTGCTGGCCACCGGGGGCGTGAACAAGGGCGATCGGGTCGCCACGCTGCTCATGAACGGCCATGAGTTCATCGAGAGCTTCTATGGACTGGCAAAGATCGGAGGTGTCGTTGTCGCCGCGAACTGGCGTCTGACCGCCGATGAGTTGGCGTTCATCCTCAGCGACAGTGGTGCGGAAACGATGCTGTTCGGCACCGAGTTCACCGACGTGTGCGACGACCTCCGAGGCCGGGGGAGCGAGGCCACGGCAATCTCCCGATGGATCCACGTGGGCGATGCCGCTGACACCCCGGCGTGGGCCGAGAACTACGAAGTTCTGCGGTCTGCCGCTTCCATCGAGGAGCCGGCAATCGAGGCTGGCGACGATGACCTGTTGTTCATCATGTACACGTCGGGAACCACGGGTCTGCCGAAGGGCGTGATGCACACCCACTCCACGCAACTGTGGTCAATTCTCACCATCGCCCCGGTTGCCGAGACCCGAATCGCCGATCGGTACCTGATCTGCCTGCCGTTGTTCCACGTAGGTGCGCTGAACCCGCTCGTCAGCAACGTCTGGATCGGCGGCACGTCCATCATCATGCGTGCGTTCGATCCGGTCCGGATCTGGGAGGTGTTCGGGGAAGAGCGGGTGAACACGACCCTGGCGGTGCCAGCAATGTTGCAGTTCATGCTCTCAACCTTCGACCCGGAGAACCACGACATCTCTCATCTGCGATGGATCATGAGCGGAGCCTCGCCGGTTCCCGCAGCGCTCATCGAGCGCTACATCGAGCTCGGGATCGAAATTCATCAGGTGTACGGCCTGACCGAATCGTGCGGACCCGGCGCACTCATCGACCCCGAGAACGCGATCCGCAAGGCAGGGTCAACGGGCAAGACGTTCATGCACACGGACCTGAAGATCGTTGGACCCGATGGAGCGACGCTCGGGGCGAACGAACCCGGCGAACTGCTGCTCCGAGGGCCGCACATCATGGTCGGCTACTGGAACCGCCCCGACGCCACCGCCGAGACGCTCGTCGATGGGTGGCTGCATTCGGGCGACATCGCAATCATGGATGACGAGGGGTTCGTCTACATCCAGGACCGCATCAAGGACATGATCATCTCGGGTGGCGAGAATGTGTACCCGGCCGAGATCGAAGGCGTGATCGTTGGTGTTCCGGGCGTTCGCGAAGTCGCCGTGATCGGTGTGCCATCGGATCGGTGGGGCGAAGCGCCCTTGGCCGTTGTGGCGAAGTCTGACGATGCGCTCACTGCCGACGATGTGCTGCAGGCGTGTCAGAAGAGCCTGGCCAGGTTCAAACAACCGGTCTCGGTCGAATTCGTCGACGAGATCCCCCGCAATCCCACCGGCAAGCCCCTCAAGCGAATCCTCCGCGACCAGTACACCTGAACCGAGTGCACCTGAACCGATTTCACCTGAACCAACGGTCGACCAAACGGCGGCGAGTCCTGCCCAAGCAAGACGGCTCCTCCAGGCGGGAGGGGCCTGGCCCCTGTTGTGGCGATACCACCACGTTCTGTGAGATTCGCTGCAAACATCCACCGCCACACATGGAAAGCACACTCTGCGCGCTCAGGTAACCACATCAGGGGCCTGGCCCCGGGTGTGGTGGGGTGCCTGCTGTGCGTGGTTTTTGGGAAGGTGGGGCTAGTGGGCGGTGTTTCGGCGCTTGCGGCTGTGGCGGTCGATGGCGAGCTCGATGAGTTCGTCGATGAGGTCGGGGTAGCTGAGGCCTGAGGCGTCCCACATCTTTGGGTACATGGAGATCGGGGTGAATCCGGGCATCGTGTTGAGCTCGTTGACGAGCCAGCCCCGACCGGCGACGTCGTAGAAGAAGTCGGCCCGGGCCAATCCTTCAACCCGCAGGGCGCGGTAGGCGGCGATCGCCATGGCAGACATGGCCTCGATTTCGGAGTCGTCCAATGGCGCCGGAATCAGGAGCTTTGCGGTTCCGTCGTGGTACTTGTCCTCGTAGGTGTAGAACTCGGCGCCTGCGACGATCTCGCCGGGGAGCGAGGTGCGGGGCGAACGGTTGCCCAGGACCGAGATTTCGATCTCCCGGCCGACGATCTCCTCTTCGGCAACGATCCATTCGTCGTACGACGCCGCAACCTCGAGTGCCGCCTGCACCTCGGCGACCGTTTCGGCCCGGCTCACGCCAACCGACGAGCCCATGTTGGCGGGCTTCACGAACACGGGTGAGCCGAGGCGGTCGAGCAGCATGGCTGCGGTGTCAGGGCCGATCTCGTCGGCGTTGAAGCCCACCCATGCGCTCTGTGGCACGCCAGCAGCAGCGAGAGCGTTCTTCGCTGCGATCTTGTCCATCGCCAGAGCGCTGCCCAACACCCCGGCACCCACGTACGGCACATCGAGCAGCTCGCACAGACCCTGCACTGTTCCGTCTTCGCCAAGTGGCCCATGCAACAGCGGCATCACGATGGCGTTCTCGGTGCTGCCAACCAGGGCGTACGGGTCGGTCGGGTCACCATTGGGATCGAGGGCTTCGGCATCGGAGTCGACCGACGCGATCGACCACACACCAGCACGGGAGATGCCGACGGGCACGATGTCGTAGCGCTCCGTACGGATGGCATTCAGCACGTGTCGGGCGGTCACACACGACACGTCGTGTTCGGCCGACTGGCCGCCGAAGAGCACGAAGAGGGTCGGACGAGAGGAGGTGGAGGTCACGGAGCCGATGTTACCGATGCCCATGCGCCTGCGGTGGCAGCCGTCGGGTCTAGGTTGGCCCCGATGCGATTCACCACTCAGGAACTGGCGCAGGTCACCGGCGGCGAGGCGTTCGGCGACCCCGCAACCATCGATGGAGCGACCCAGGATTCTCGTGCGGTTGCTCCCGGGCAGCTGTTCGTGCCCTTGGTCGCTGAACGAGACGGCCACGACTTCATTCCGGGAGCACTCGAACGTGGTGCAACCGCCCACCTCACCGCGCAGGCGCCGAGCCAGGGGAGCGGCGTTCGGGTTGCCGACACGATGGATGCACTTCGCTCCATCGGCGCTGCTGCGAGGGACCGCATCCCGGGACCAGTGATTGGTATCACCGGGTCCGTTGGAAAGACCTCGACCAAGGACCTTCTCGCGAGCGTGCTTCGTCGTCACTGGTCAACGCACGCCAGCGAGAAGTCATTCAACAACGAGATCGGTGTGCCGCTGACGCTCTGCAACACCCCCAATGACGCCCATGCCACAGTCATCGAGATGGGGGCTCGGGGCATCGGGCACATTGCGGAGCTCTGCGAGATCGCTCGCCCGACCATTGGTGTGGTCACCACGGTGGCTGCCGCACACACGGGCGAGTTTGGGTCGGTCGAAGCGATCGCCCAGGCCAAGGGTGAACTGGTGGAGGTCCTCTCGCCCGATGGCCTCGCCGTGCTCAACGCCGATGTTCCGCTTGCACTGGGAATGCGGGACCGGACGTCGGCCGAGGTGCTCACGTTCGGGCGAAGCGTCGAAGCTGACGTGCGCGTGGTGGATGTCCGCCTCGATGCGGAGTTGCGAGCGACGATCGACCTTTCCTCCCGCTGGGGAGACCTCACGGTCAGCCCGTCCACCCGTGGAGCGCACCTGGCCGCCAACGCGGCTGCAGCCGCGGCGACGGCGCTGTGGTTGGGAGTTCCGGTCGCCGACATCCAAGCCGGGTTGGCCGATGCGCCTCTGTCGCCATGGCGCATGGAGCTCGGCCGGTCTCCCTCCGGTGCGTTGGTCATCAACGATGCGTACAACGCCAACCCGACCTCGATGCGGGGAGCCCTGGACTCGCTGGCTGCGCTGCCCGACGGCGGCCGCCGGATCGCCATCGTCGGCTACATGGGCGAGCTCGGCGACGACGAACGAACGGATCACGAGCAGATCGCACAGCACGCCGATACGAACGGCATCGAGGTCATCGCTGTCGGCACCAACCTCTACGGCATCCCACCGACAGAAGACCCCGTAGCAGCAACAGGTGCGCTCACTGCCAACGACGCCGTCCTCATAAAGGCAAGCCGAAGCGCCGGCCTGGAGTCCCTGGCAACAAAGCTCCCGTAGCAGAAACGAATCAGAACCCAATCCAATGCGAGGGACGCGTCCGGCGATGGGGGCTCAGGAGCGAACAGGGCAGCCTCCGGCTAGGGAGCCTCGGGCGTGAGGGTCCAGGGCCAGGGCGGGGTGCCTCCGGCGAAGGGGCGCCTCCGGCGTAGAGCCTTCGTGGCGAGTGAACGACCCCGCTGGAAGCGAGGTGGTCGCGCCGAAACGGCCCACAAAATGAAAGAAGCCGAGCCAAAGGCTTGGAACTTCTCAGAAGCACGTTCGGCGAAGCCGAAGGTGGCGGAACCCGAAGGGTTCCCGTGGGCCGTACTGGACTTGAACCAGTGACCTCTGCCGTGTGAAGGCAGCGCTCTAGCCAACTGAGCTAACGGCCCGGGAGCGATCATCGTAGCGGGTGATGGGTCGTTCGGTTCACATCGAGTGATTCATCTCAGCTTCGGGGTGTTTCGGTCGACAGGAGCCTCATGGCAGTCACCACCATGCAGACCGTTACGGCGCCACATCGGATCCGTTATCGCTGTGTTCCGTGTGAGGTAGCGTGGACGGCTGAAGAGGATTCGTCCTGCTGGGTGTGTGGTGAGCAGGGGTACAGCCTGCGCACGGCGTTCTCGCTTCGCGAGGACGATTACCTGCATCTCGACTTCGAGTAGTCGCCGGCTCTGGGTTGAGCGACGAGGGATGTCAGCCGCCGTCGATGGGGTTGACGGATCCGGGGATCATGCGTTCCCAGCACAGGAACAGATTGCTGGTTTGGTCCGGGCTGAAGAATGAGCCCTGCGGACAGTTGCCGGCTTCGGGCACGATTGCGATGACGCGGCCGTCGGCGGTTCCCGTGTTGCAGCTGGTCTGACGAAGAAGATCGCCATCGAGGGTGAAGCAGTCCTCGACCCGAAGTGCGGTCTGGCTGGGGGGAGCGGGTACGCGGACCTCGGGCTCCCGATCGGCGAATGCCGTGATGACGAACACGCCGAGCGCAAGGCCGACGACGATGAGGACGGGGATGGATGCCCAGATGCTGACGGATCCGTCGGGCTCGGCGTCGTCGATTGAGGCGCTGACGGGTTCGGCCGGGCGTGCGGATTGCGGCGGCGGGGTTCGAGGGGGCGGCATGTTTTGTGGTCGCTGCGGCGGCGCCTGTTGGGCCGGTGGCTTGGCGCGGAGCGGGACCGCACGCTTGTCGTAGTCGGCCTTCTTCGCCGGGTCCGAGAGAATGCCCCACGCAAGATTCACCTGCTGCATGGCCTTCTCGGCTGCTTTTGCTTCGCCGGGCGGACGGCCGAGCTGGCGGTCGGGATGGAGGGCCCGTGCCCGTCGCAGGTAGGCCTTGCGTATCTCCGCAACGGAAGCGCTGGCGTTGACGCCAAGGGTGTCGTAGTGGGTGGGCATGCCTTCCGGGGATGGTACTTCCTTCCTACGTGCTGTCTTGCGTCATCCCGATGAATTACCCGCGTCGAGCCGCCATTCGCAGAGGTCGGAGATCCGCTGTTCGCCGTGCGGCGAGGACGAGAACCTGGACGGTGGACGCGACTGTGAGACCGAAGTGCTGTTCGACGTCGACGGCTGACCGGGCCGGACGGCTGGTGAAGCAAGTCCGAAGTGCCCATGAAGCTGCCTGAGCCCGACTGGTACTTCTTGAGCTGTGGAGGTCACATCGATACGAACCGGCGCCAAACGGCGCCACAAGATCCAGATGTTGGTTGGTGCTGCATCCGGGTTTCTGATGGTTCTGTTCATCGGTGTGGCTTCCGCCGACGGTACCCCAGCGTCGGCTCCGGCATTGCCGGACGTTTCGTTGGCGCCGGCGGTTGTCGTGGCCGCCGGCGCTGACTCAATCGACACGAATGCGGTCACCCGACTGACCGCATTCACTGCAGCTGGAACCGGACACGGCACGGGCTTCCAGGTCGACGACGGACGTATCGCCACGGTGGCGCACGCCCTGATCGATGTTCGGGGCGTGGGCTTGGGCGAGCCCGACGACCAGCTGCTGATTTCATTAGATGGAGAGGGTGCTGCACCACTTGGCCTGAGCCCCGTGAACGACCTTGCGGCGTTTGTGTATCCGACCGACCTTTCGGCGTTGCCGATTGCGTCGAACCCAGCGCAGACGGGCGACGTTGTTGCGCTGGGAGGGTTTGCACGAAATGCACGTCTTGAGGTCGTCACGGGCCAGGTCATCGGTCGCGGTTCTGGAGCCGACTACGGGCTGGTCCAGCCCGACGTGCTCGTCATTGACGCGCCGGTTGTGCCTGGTTGGTCCGGGGGGCCGGTCGTGAACGGCTTCGGCGAAGTGGTCGCGGTGATCATCGGCTCCGAGCAGACGAGCGGGGTAACGATCGCTGTGCCGATCGAACACCTGCCGACTCCCTGATCCCAGCCATTTGAATGAGCCGTCGTAGGCTCGGCTGATGCGAACCGCAATCGTGGTGGCGGCCGGGGATCCACCGGGGCCGCTTCTGGACCAACAAACGGCCGACGTGGTCGTCGCGGTCGATGGCGGAGTTGGTGCGCTACGGGCTGCGGGGATCGTTCCGACCATGGTCGTGGGCGACATGGACTCGTCGGACGATGCCGATCGCGCCTGGGCGCAGGACGCTGGAGCGCGGCTCGTTCGTCATCCGGTGGACAAGGATCAAACCGACCTCGAGCTCGCACTTCAGGCTGCGGTCGATGCGGGCGTGGAGCACCTGGTGGTGTTCGGGGTCGACGGTGGCCGCGACGATCATGTGCTCGGCAACTGGGCAGCCGTGTGCGGCGTGGTCGACGCAACCGTCGAGGTTCGTGCGCCTGCGGCGACATCCCACGTGGTTCGTGAGTCGATCCGCTTCGAGGACACGCAGCCAGGGGACCTGGTTTCCGTCATTCCCTGGGGCGGTGTGGCCCTCGGTGTCACGACGTCTGGACTGAAGTGGCCACTCGACGGAGCCGATCTGTCTCCGTTCGCTGCACTCGGGGTCAGCAACGAGTGCCTGGGCGGGCCGGCATCGGTGAGCCTCGACGACGGTGTGGCGATTGTCGTGCGGCCGATCAGCCCCGAGTGAGTCCGGCCCGATCCATTCGGCCCGAGCGCTAGCCTCTTGCCCTATCGGTACCGCACTTGGTCTCTTGGCAGTCTTGCTGCTCGTTCTGGCCAACGGGTTCTTTGTCGCGTTCGAGTTCGGCCTGGTCGCAGTCGACCGTTCACGAATTCACGAGGCAGCTGAACGCGGCGTCCGGCCGGCGCAGCGGGTGGAGCGTCTGCTCGGCAATCTCTCGTTCCACCTCTCTGGTGCTCAGCTCGGCATCACCACGTCGTCGCTGGTCCTCGGGTTTCTTGCGAAGCCCACCCTGGCCACGCTCCTGAAGCCGGTGCTCGACGGATTCGTTTCCGAGTCTGCCGTCGACGGAGTTTCCGTTGTCGTCGCCATTGCGCTGGCAACGGGGTTCCAGATGGTTGTCGGCGAGCTCGTGCCGAAGACGATTGCCATTCAGAAGCCGTTCGAGACCTCGACGATGCTCGCAACACCGACCAGGTTGTGGGGCATCATCGCCAAGCCGATCATCGTCAGCTTCGATGCCGCGGCGAACTGGACGGTTCGGCGGCTCGGGATGGAACCGGCAGAGGAACTGGAACAGATTCGGTCGCTCGACGAGATCGGTCGCCTGATCGAATCGTCGGGGGAGGAAGGCACGCTCGACATTGAAGACGTGGCGTTGCTGCGTCGGTCCATCAGGCTGGGTGAGAAGACGGCAGCCGATGCGCTCATTCCGCGAATGGAAATCGTGTCGCTCGACGCCGACGCAACTGCGGACGAGCTCGTGACCGCAGCGATCTCTTCTGGACGCTCCCGTTTCCCGGTCGTGGGAGAGAGCGCCGACGATGTGCTTGGCATCGTGCACGTGAAGTCCATCTACGGGCTCGATCCCCAGCGGCGCGGCGCCACCCCGGTGGTGGAGCTCATGGTGGAGCCACAGTTCGTTCCCGAGACCATCGACCTCGACGACCTGCTTGCGCGAGTACGCGAGACACGCACACACCTCATGATCGTGATCGACGAGCACGGGGGCACGGCAGGAATCATCACGCTCGAAGACATCCTCGAGGAGATCGTCGGGGAGATCGAGGACGAGTACGACGAGGAGGCAGGAGCACTCACCCGAATCGAGGAACGGGGCACCACGCTGGCGTCGGGTTCACTGCACCACGACGAGGTCTCGGATGCGTGCGGCTTCGAGATGCCTGATGGCGAATTCGAAACGCTCGCCGGCTTCGTCCTGGCCGAGCTCGGGTGCATTCCGGTGCCCGGAGACCGGTTCGCACACGACGGTTGGACGGTCGAGGTCGTGGCCATGGACCGACGTCGAGTGGCGTCGGTGCGCCTGGTGGCTCCGGCGAAAACCACAACCGAGGCGGCCGGATGAGTACCTCGACCGCCTTGCTTCTTTCGCTCTTCCTCATCGCGATCAACGGCTTCTTCGTGGCGGTGGAGCTGGCGTTCGTGGCGAGTCGCCGCACGAAGCTCGAGGCAATGGCCGAGGACGGTATGACCGGTGCCCGGGCGGCCTACCTCGCCACCGGCAATGTGACGAAGCAGCTGTTCGCCGCCCAGCTCGGAATCACGATCGCTTCGCTGATCCTGGGCTTCGTTGCAGAGGCTGCGGTGGCCGATGTGATCGAGGGGCTCATCAACGGCGTCGTCGAGCTTCCGGACCGGCTGTTGCACGGCATCGGGTTCGTGCTTTCGCTCTTCCTGGTGGTCTTCGTACACACGGTGTTCGGAGAGATGGTCCCGAAGAACATTGCGATCGCCGCTCCCGAACAGGTGTCCCGCATCCTCGCTCCCATCCATCTGGTTGTTGTGACGGCCGTGCGTCCGATCATTTACATCCTCAACCTGCTGGCCCGACCCCTGCTGCTGCTCGCTGGCATCCGGTCGGGTGATGCGCTGAGCGAAGCGCACACTCCACAGGAGCTGAGCCGCATGCTCGACGATTCCCGGGAGAGCGGACTGGTCGAAGACCAGGAGCACGCGCTGCTGACGGGAGCGCTCGACTTTGGTGACCTGCGGGTGCGGTCGATCATGATCCCGCGCTCCGACATCGTGTCGATCGCCCGGACCGAAACCATTCGCAGCGTTGAGCGCACGGTTGTCGAATACGGCCACTCACGTCTTCCGGTTGTTGGCGTGGACGGCGAGACGATCGTGGGCTTTCTCCACGCCAAGGACCTTGTGCGCCTGCCCGCCGCAGCCCAGAACGATCCGCTTCCGCTGGAGCTCATTCGGCGCATGTTGCAGGTCAGTATCGAACGCAAACTCGACGATGTCCTGATCGACATGAAGCGCTATCGCACGCACATGGCGCTCGTCGTTGCGTCCGATGCTTCGGTCGTGGGCATGATCACGCTCGAGGACATCCTCGAAGAACTCGTCGGCGAGATCTACGACGAGTCGGATCGGTCCAGCTAGCGGAGTCGTTTGCTTGGCCCTGGGAGCGCCCAGCCGATTGTGGACGCTGCGAGCGACGAATCGAGCGAGACATCGCGGGGTCTGCGGCCAAGGGCCGGGTCCTGGGTTCGATGATGCAGGAGCTCGGGGTTCTCGCCGGCGTGTTCCGCGAGGAGCCGGGCGAACTGGTGGCGGTTCAGGCGCTCGTCGGAGCCGACATGGACGAGGCCGGACACGCCCGAATCTGCAAGGTCGAAGAGTGCAGCAGCAAGGTCGGCGACATGGACCGGCGAGCGCCACTCGTCGGTGAAGAATGCAATCGAGGAATCGGTGAGCGCCCGTTGCACCAGCTGTTCCTGCGGAGCAGCGGGGTCCCCGTAGATGATCGATGTGCGGGCGACGATGGCCGTCGGCATGGTGTCGAGAACCTTCGTTTCGCCCAACAGTTTCGCCTCGCCGTACGCCATGATCGGAGACGTGGGGTCGGTCTCGGCATAGGGCCGGCCCAGGTCGCCGTCGAACACGAGGTCGGTGGACACGTGCACGTACCGCGAGCCGGTGGCCGTGGCGCCGCGAGCCGCGGCGGCCGGCCCGTCAGCACAGATCGGCACAACGTCAGGGCCGTTCTGCTGGTAGGCGGCGTTGATCACGAGGTCGGCGCCGCACCGTTCCACGAAATCGGTCGTCTCGTCTGCATCTCGCAAATCCAACGAGTGCCAGCGAATGCCGTCGGACAGGTCGCCCGGACGGTCCCGCTCGCGTTCGGTGGCGTGCACCTGCCACCCGTTCGTCAGGCCGTGGCGGCACAGCTGTGCACCAAGGAATCCGGTTCCGCCGATGACGAGGAGCGTTGCCACCTGAATGGTCAGACGCCCATGGAGTGGTAGCCGCCGTCGACGTGGATCATCGATGCGGTTGTCGACGGGAACCAATCGGACAGCAGCGCAACGGTCGAGCGGGCGACGGCGGACGAGTCGTTGACGTCCCAGCCCAACGGGGCGCGGCCGTCCCACACATCTTCGAATTCTGAGAACGCGGGAATGGACTTGGCCGCGATCGTGCGAATGGGTCCGGCTGCGACGAGGTTGCAGCGGATGCCCTGCGGACCAAGCGCCCGTGCCAGGTAGCGATTGGCGGACTCGAGGGCAGCCTTGGCCACGCCCATCCAGTTGTAGGCGGGCCACGCGACGGTTGCATCGAAGTCGAGGCCGACGATGGAGCCGCCCTCGGTCATGAGCGGTGCGACGACCTCGGCGAGTGTCTTGTAGCTGAAGGCGGAGATCTCAAGCGCCACTTTCACGTCGTCCCATGGAGCTCCCATGAAGTCATCGCCCAGGCAGGACTCCGGGGCGAAGCCAATGGCATGCAGTGCAGCGTCGACACGACCCCACGTGCTTTCGAGATGGTCCCGAAGTGCCACGACATGGTCGGGCTGGGTCACGTCGAACTCCAGGACCTCGGGCTCGACAGGCAGCTTGCGAGCGGTGCGTTCCGTCAGTCGCAGACCCCGCCCCGCTCCAGTCAGGATGACGTTTGCGCCCTCTTCCTGAGCCAGCTTGGCGACGCCGAATGCCAGCGAGGCGTCGGTGAGTACGCCGGTGATCAGAACGTTCTTTCCCTCGAGGATTCCCATGTCATCTCCTTGGTAGATGCACGATGCTAGAGGCTCGCGACGTAGGGTTGCGATGTGAGACTGTTCGATACTGCAACGGGTTCGGTTGTCGAGTTCACGCCGGGCGAGGTCGTCCGGCTCTACACCTGCGGAATCACGCCGTACGACGCCACCCATGTGGGTCACGCCGCCACCTACATCACCTACGACGTGCTGCATCGCCGGCTGCTCGATCTCGGCCACGAGGTGCGGGTGGTTCGCAACATCACCGATGTCGACGACGACCTGCTCGCTCGGGCCCGCCGCGACCGCGTCAACTACCTGGACCTCGCATTCGGTCAGAAGCGGAGGTTTGACGAGGACCTCTGTCGCCTGGGCAACCTTGAGCCGTGGAGCGAGCCGCGGGCGACCTCGGCCATCCCCGACATTCGCGGCATGATCTCGGCACTCATCGATTCCGGCGGGGCGTACGTGGCGGGGGAGTCGGTCTACTTCGACCACTCGGCGAGTCCGGTCTTTGGCTCTGTCAGCGGTTACGACGAGGCGCAGATGCTGGAAGCGGGTCGGAACAAGGGCGAAGATCCCGACGACGAGCACAAGCAGCATCCGCTCGACACCGTGCTGTGGAAGCCGTCGCTCGACGACGAACCAGCCTGGGAGAGCCCCTGGGGTCGAGGCCGACCCGGGTGGCATGTGGAATGTGCAGCGCTTTCACTTCGCGAACACGGTCCCCACGTGGACATTCACGGCGGCGGCTGCGACCTCGTCTACCCACATCACGAGTTCTTCGCGGCACAAACCGACGCCGTCTCTGCTGGTGGCGTCGGCTTGTGGATGCATCAGTCCTGCGTGGAGCTCAACGGTGAGCACATGGCGAAGTCCACCGGGAACCTCGTCTTCGTCCACGATCTCTTCGTGACCCACCCGGCACCCGTGGTTCGGTTGGCGGTTCTGTCACGCCACTACCGAACCAAGCCGTGGGACTGGGACGTCCAGCTCTTGGATGCAGCTGCGCAACGGTGGGATCTGTGGCGGTCGTCGGCAGGCGAGGGGAGCGCGGCGCTCGACGACGTTCGAACGGCACTCGACAATGATCTCGATGTCCCGACAGCGCTCATGGCAATCGATGAAGCAGCCAAGTCTGGCAAGGGCGTGAGTGCCGCAGCCAATCTTCTCGGCGTCTCACTCGCCGACGCTCCACCCGACTGCGAACGCTGACAGCGTCCCACCGCTCACATTGGGGTCTGACCCCAATGTGAGCTTGCGGCTACTCTGAGTGGTTAGAAGACGGTGTTGATCTCTTCACAGCCTGACGACGAGTCGTTGCCGTTGACCTGTGCGGTGCCAACGGACAACACGAGGAATTCGGGCCAGCAGCGATCGGATCCGGACGATCCCAGGAGCTGGTCGTTGCCCAACCCGCCGGTGAGCAGGTCGTTGTTGTTGCCGCCGTCGACCCGATCGTTGCCCTGGAAACCATCGATGACATCGGAACCATCGCCGCCGAAGAGACGGTCGTCGCCGCCTTCGCCGCCAAGATAGTCGTCGCCGGCCTGGCCATGGATCTCGTCGCCGGATCCTTCGAAGAGTGTGTCGATGCCCTGCTCGTCGAACTGACGGCCGTCGTCGCCGAGGAGGTGGTCGTCGCCAGAGCCGCCGTCGATCATGTCGGCTCCGAGGCCGCCAACGATTGCGTCGTTGCCCTGATCGCCGAAGATCGTGTCGGCACCTTCGTCGCCTGAAATGGCGTCGTCACCGTCACCACCGGAGATCGTGTCGGCACGAGTGCCGCCAAACAGGTTGTCGTCATCCTTGCCGCCGCGAATCTGATCGAAGCCGCCTCCACCATTGATCGTGTCTTCACCCTTGCCGCCGACGATGACGTCGTCGCCGGTTCCGCCGTTGATCTCGTCGGGATGGCTGCCACCGTCGATGGTGTCGTCGCCGGAGCCGCCACGGATGAAGTCGGTCAGGCCACCGCCGGAGATCGTGTCGTCGTCCTCGGCGCCGTTGATGCGGTCGCGTCCGGGTCCGCCAGAGATGTCGTCATCGCCGCGGCCGCCGTCGATCTTGTCGCGGCCAGCGCCGGCGTCGATGGTGTCGTTCCCGCGTCCGGCGTCGATGCGGTCGCGGCCATCGAGGGTGGTGATGATGTCGTCACCGTCGCCACCACAGATGACGTCGTTGCCGCCATTGCCGTTGATTCGGTTGTTGCCTGCGCCGGCAAGAATCACGTCGTTGCCGGGTGTGCCGTTGATCGTGGCAGCGTTGCTCGAGATCGTGACCGCTCGCCGCATGCACGTCTCCTGTGCCCCGGCTGGTGTCAGCGGAGTGAGCACACTGAGGAGGGCGACGGAGCCGATCACGGCGACCGATCGGCGACTGAACCTGAGCATTGGGGATTCCCTTCGTTCTCCGCGCGCACCGAGACGTTACCCGAACGACCTACCAGCGACCAGTAGGGCTTCGGCAAGACGGTAGGATTTCTTGATCTATGAGCATCGTCAACGTAACCCTGCCTGATGGAACCGAACGAGCACTGCCCGACGGCGCCACTGCTGGCGACCTCGCGGCCGACATCGGCCCGGGTCTGGCGAAGGCTGCGTTGCTCGCACGGGTGAACGACGTCGAGGTCGACCTCGACATCCCGCTTCCCGACGGAGCCAGCGTCGCACTCATCACCAACCGCGACGAAGAAGGACTCCACACCATTCGTCACTCGACCGCGCACCTGATGGCGCAGGCGATCCTGGATCTGCATCCGGGGGCGCGATTCGCCATCGGCCCGCCCATCGAACACGGCTTCTACTACGACTTCGACCTGCCCGATGGCAAGACGCTGTCCGACGACGATCTCGAAGCGATCGAGAACCGCATGAAGGAACTCGTCAAGGCCGACCAGCCATTCGAGCGCCACGAAATCTCCGTGCAGGAAGCTCTCGAGCTGTTCAAGGACGAGCCCTACAAGCTGGAGATCATCCAGAACGTGACCAGCGGTGACGCCGCGGCCGAGGACGCCGGCGAGGTCAGCGGCGACATGGTCAGCTACTACCGCAACTCCGACACGTTCCTGGACATGTGCACGGGACCACATGTGCCCAGCACGGGGCGTTTGGAGCACTTCAAGCTGCAGAAGGTCGCCGGCGCCTACTGGCGTGGCGACGAGAAGCGGCCCCAACTCCAGCGCATCTACGGCACTGCGTGGGCGTCCAAGAAGGACCTGAAGGCACACCTGGTCCGCCTTGAGGAAGCCGAAAAGCGCGATCACCGCAGGCTCGCCCAGGAAATGGACCTTGTCAGCTGGCCGTCCGAGCTCGGACCCGGCCTGGCGGTCTGGCATCCGAAGGGCGCCATCATTCGCCGGATCATGGAGGACTACAGCCGCGATCGTCACGAAGAGGACGACTACGACTTCGCCTTCAGCCCGCACATCGCCAAGTCGGTGCTGTGGGAGACGTCTGGGCACCTCGACTTCTACGCCGACGGTATGTACCCGCCCATGGAGATGGACGGCGCCACGTATTACCCGAAGCCCATGAACTGTCCGTTCCACGTGATGATCTACAAGAGCAACCAGCGGTCCTACCGCGAGCTGCCGAAGAAGATCTTCGAACTGGGCACGGTGTACCGCTACGAACTCTCGGGCGCCGTCCACGGCCTCATGCGAAGCCGCGGATTCACACAGGACGACAGCCACATCTTCGTCACGCGGGAGCAGGTGGCCGACGAACTCGCCGCCCTTCTCGACTTCGTGCTTGGCGTGCTCCGGGACTTTGGTTTCACTGACTTTCAGGCGAAGCTCTCCACGAAGCCCGCCGAGAAGGCCGTTGGCGATGACGAGATCTGGGACTCAGCCACGGAGGGGCTCCGATCAGCGCTCCATGCCCATGGCCTCGAGTACGTGGTCGACGACGGCGGTGGTGCGTTCTACGGCCCCAAGATCGACGTCGATGTCCGCGACGCCATCGGACGGGCGTGGCAGTTGTCCACGATCCAGCTCGATTTCAACCTGCCCGAGCGTTTCGACCTCGAGTACGTGGCCGCCGATGGAGAACGAAAGCGACCGGTCATGATCCACCGGGCGCTCATGGGCTCGATCGAACGGTTCTTCGGTGTGCTCATCGAGCACTACGCAGGAAATTTCCCGGCCTGGTTCGCTCCGGTCCAGATCAAGGTTCTTCCCGTCGCGGAGTCCCACGACGAATACGCCCATGACCTGTACGCCCGATTCAGGGCCGCCGGGTTCCGCGTCGAAATCGACCCCGCCACCGACCCGCTCGGCAAGCGTGTGCGCCGGGGCAAGGTCGAAAAGACGCCGTACGTTCTCGTGGTTGGCGACGACGACGTGGCGAACTCCACCGTTGGTGTGAACCAGCGCGGCGTGCAGGACGTGGACCGCGATGTTGCGGTCGACGACTTCATCGCACGTCTCGCCGCCGAGGTCGAGTCCAAGTCATGACGCTGTCGCATCTCTGGGCCGGCTGGCGAATTCCCTACATTCGAGCCGACGACGACGAACGCTCCAAGGGCCACACGCCGGGGCTCACGTTGTTCGAAGGCATCGAACAATCGGGTCTCGACGATTCCGTCACCTATGTGTTGTGGCGCGGAGAGCGGTGTTTTGCCCTGCTCAATGCCTACCCGTACACGTCTGGGCATCTCATGGTGCTCCCCAAGGTGGGCGTCGAGAATCTGGAAGATCTCGATACCGAAACGCACATCGAGCTGTTCGAGGGCGTTCGTCAGGGCATCATCGCCGTGAAGGCGGCGTACAACCCCGACGGTGTCAACATGGGAATGAACCTGGGCCGGGCGTCGGGTGCCGGCGTGCCCGACCACATCCACGTCCATGTGCTGCCCCGATGGGCGGGCGACACCAACTTCATGACCAGCCTCGCCGAGGCACGTGTGCTGCCCGAGTCGCTCGGAGACACGTGGAAACGTCTCCGTGAGGCGTGGCCCGAGGCCTGATCCTGCGTAACCTCGTGAGG
Organism: uncultured Acidimicrobiales bacterium; assembly: GCA_964517125.1. Lineage (GTDB taxonomy): Bacteria > Actinomycetota > Acidimicrobiia > Acidimicrobiales > SHLQ01 > SHLQ01. Next base: position 21,017 of record CAZFBD010000034.1, on the reverse strand, counting down.
TGACCGAGATGGACGATGTGAGCGAACCGGAAGCCGGCGACACCGACGAGTACGTCGACGAACTACCCGACGATCTCAATGCAGCCGACTTCGTCGGCCCCTACCTGTTCCCGAACAACAGCAAGCGTCGAATCCCCGGCGTCCTGTACGTGCTCATCGGCGCGGTCGTGCTGGTGTTCTGGTTCCTGAACCGAACCGACGGGCCCGTCCTGGTGAACACCGGGTTGGCGCTCGCCGCTGCCGGACTGATTCTCGTGGGCCTGTACCACCTGCAGGCCGGCTGGGATCTTGCCGTCGATGAGCAGGACGCACTCGTTGCGGCCACGAAGTCCCTCGGCTTTCCCGTGGGGCATGCATCGGCCCAGATGGCATGGCGAGGACTACGGAGCCGCCCAACCTGGCGAATCCTCCTCTACTCGAATGAGTCGCCACCAACGAGCCGGGCCTTTGTGATGGTCGACGGCGTCGACGGCGAAATCATCCACGAGATCGTCGAAGACAACCCCGAAGACTGGGCCGCCCTCGAGCCGAGCAGCTGATCGACACGTTCAGCTGACCGAGCGGATGGTGCGCTCGGTCCGAGCGAGCCGGTCGGCGGTCACCCGCACTGCGCCGCGAGCAAGATCGGTGAGCGTGACCGATCCCTGGGGAGTCGAAGCGGTCTTGCCCCAGTCATTGGTGTTCAACTTCTCGAGGCGTTCGGCCAACCCCTCCATGAGCGCCTCGATCGAGTCGAGGGCCGCCGAGGCGGACGTGGGCCAGGGGCCTGAACCGGTGTTGGCCATGGCGCCCACGACGTCGGAGCCAAGTGCTTCCGGGGTGTTGTAGCTGGTGGTACGGATCGCCGTCTCCAGGATGCTGACGAGCGCCAGTGTGGCTCCCGTGTCCTCGGCGGCCGAAACGTCATCTGGCCCGGGCACGGTGAAGAAGTCTTCGATGTTCTTCGGCGCGGGAACATGGAGCGCATCGGTCCATCGGCGCGGCATGGATCGCAGCGCAGCGATGAGGTTGGGCGGTTGCAGGCTGTCGTAACGGTCTCCCATGCACGCAGCCTAGCGCTCGGTCCCACCGGGCTTCATCGCCGGCCGACCGGTGTCTTTGGGCGCTCCGGTCGAAGTGCCGCTAGCGTTGGCAACAGTCTTGAGAAGGAGTCGAACATGTTCGACGGAAACATGCGTGACCAGGTCGACCGTGGCGTTCAGCCCGTCGGCAAGGCACTCGTCAACATGGGAATCACCGCCGACGTGATGACCCTCGTTGGCATCGGAATGTCCGCAGCCGGAGCCGTGGTGATCGCCAGCGGCCATCTCGTTTGGGGCCTTGTTCTCATGGTGGCCACCGGGCTGCCCGACCTGCTCGACGGCGCCATCGCCAAGGCCGCAGGCACCTCATCCACCCGAGGCGCCTACTTCGACTCGGTCTCCGACCGGCTCACCGACATCATGTTGTTCAGCGGCGTTGCCTGGTACCTCAGCGACACTCGCGACGACCAGTACCACATGCTCCCGGTGGCCGTCATGGGCGTCGCCCTCATGATCTCGTACCAGCGGGCCAAGGCCGAATCACTCGGTTTCGACGCCAAGGGCGGGCTCATGGAGCGAGCCGAGCGGTTCATTGCGTTGGGTATCGGGCTGTTCCTCGGAGCCTTCTCGCCGACACTGCTCATCGCCACACTGTGGGTCATGTTCGTGCTCACCGCCATCACAGCCATTCAGCGGTTCTTCAAGGTCTGGAAGCAGGCCAGCGTCGGCCGCCCACAACCGCCACAACGACCGGTGAACCGGCGTCGGGCACGGGACACACGTCGGAGCCAGCGCGAGTCTGCGTCTGGCCGCTGGCGCAAGCAGTAGACCCTCCGGCTCCCTCCACCCCAATGGTGCGTACCCCCAGCGCGACCACCGCCTATCAGGTGGCGGCGACCCTTGCGCAACGATCGCCCCGATCCGTCAGCGGACGCGCCGCTCAGCTCGGCGGTCGCATGGCGTCCATGTTCGCTGGGGACAAGCGTGTCATGGTCGAGCGCAATCATCGTCGCATTCGCGGAACCGAGATGACCGAGGTCGAACTCGGCCAGCACGTTGCCCGAACCTTCGAGGCCTATGCCCGCTACTACCTCGACAGCTTCCGACTCCCAAGCCTCGACGACCGGACCATCGACGAGGGGTTCGACTACGTCGGTTTCGAGAACATCGCTGCGTCCATCGAACGTGGGGTGGGGCCGATCCTGGTCATGCCACATCTGGGCGGGTGGGAGTGGGCTGCATTCTGGCTGGCCCAGATCCAGAACATTCGAGTCACCGCGGTGGTCGAGCCGCTGGAACCGCCTGAGCTGTTCGATTGGTTTCTGTCATTCCGCGAATCGCTGGGCATGAACGTTGTGCCGGTGGGACCCACCGCAGGTCCGGCCATTCTCGACGCCATCAACGAACAGCACGTCGTCTGTCTTCTGGCCGACCGGGTCGTGTCCGGAGCGGCAGGGGTGCCGGTCGACTTTCTTGGCGAACGCACCATGTTGCCGGCGGGCCCGGCCACGGTCGCGCTCCGAACCGGAGCACCACTGCTTCCCACAGCGGTGTTCTTTCGGGGAGATCGCCACTTCGCTGAATGCCGCCCGCCGATCGTCGCCGAACGTGAGGGGAAGTTCCGCGAGGATGTCCAGCGCGTGACGCAGCTGATCGCCCACGAGCTGGAGCGTTTCATCCGAGCGGCGCCCGAACAGTGGCACGTGCTGCAGCCCGGGTGGCCCAGCGACTTTCAGGCCCTCGGCCGGCCGCTGCCGAAGGCCTACAAGGGTCTCTGATGCGTATTGGCATGGTGAGCCCGTACAGCCTCACGGTTCCGGGGGGCGTGCAGGGGCAGATCCTGGGACTGGCCCGAGCTCTGCGGGCATCGGGGGAGTCGGTGCGGGTTCTGGGACCGTGCGACGGCCCGCCGCCTGAACCATTCGTGACGCCGCTCGGCAACTGCATCCCGACTGGTGCCAACGGCTCGGTGGCTCCAATCGCTCCCGACCCTGCGGCGCAGCTCCGGACCATACGTGCACTGCGCGACGAGGAGTTCGACGTGCTGCACCTGCATGAGCCCATGGCGCCCGGACCCGCCATGACCGCACTGCTGCTGAAGCCGGCTCCCATCGTGGCGACCTTCCACCGTGCCGGTGCGAGCGTGGGCTACGACACGCTACGACCCCTCTTTGCCCGAGGCGCCCGCAAGATCGACCGCAGGTTCGCTGTCTCCGAGGATGCCCGTGAGCTTGCCCATGGCGCACTCGGGGGCACGTGGGAGGTCGTTTTCAACGGCGTCGATGTTCGTGACTTCAGCACGGGACCCACTCGCAAGTCTGAGGGACCAACCATCTTCTTTCTGGCCCGCCACGAGGAACGAAAGGGCCTGGCGGTCCTGCTCGATGCGATGGCCCATCTGGACTCATCCATCCGACTGTGGATCGGTGGATCAGGCCCAGAGACCGACGCGCTGAAGAGTCAACATGCTGGCGATCCCCGAATGTCGTGGTTGGGGGAGCTCGATGACGCAGCGAAGGCCGAGGCCATGCGGGGCGCCGATGTGTTCTGTGCACCCTCGTTGTATGGAGAGTCCTTCGGCATCGTCCTGCTCGAAGCGATGGCAGCCGGTACCGCCGTGGTTGCGTCCGATCTTCCCGGCTACGCCCGGGTGGCCCGCTCGGGAAAGGATGCTCGCCTGGTGCCTCCGCTGCAGCCGGACACCCTCGCGACGGCCCTGCAATCGGTTCTGGGAGACCATGACGCACGGGATCGACAGATCGAGTCTGGTCGCGAACGAGCCGATCATTTCTCCATGCGCCGGCTGGCCGGAATCTACCGGGAAACCTACGCCGATCTGGTTGCCAGAACAGGCTGATTTCGGCCAAGGGTCCAGCAACGGCGTCCGGGGCCGATGGAGACCACACGCCGAGGTGGCGCCCATCGAGACGGTGTCGCCCTATCATGACCTTGCCCCCGACTCAGAGGTGAACCTTGCCCTCCCGTGTGCTCTTCATCTTCGCGATTCCAGCGGTCGTCGTCCTGCTGGTCGTTGCCATCGTTGGCGCCATCATCTGGTGGCCGCTCGCCATCCTCTCCATTCCCGCTGCCGCAGCCACGGTGTGGTTCCTCTGGCAGCGGGCGCACGGAGCCGTGTTGTCTTCGCTCAACGTTCGTCCACCCGCCGAACGCGAAGGCGCCCGCATCCTCAACGTCGTCGAGAGCCTGTGCCTCAGCACCGGAATCGATCAGCCCGAGGTCATGGTGATCGACAGCCAGGCACTCAACGTCGCCACGCTTTCGGGTCGCGAGAACACCCTGGTCGCCACAAGCGGACTGCTCGCCACCATGAACGCCATGGAGATGGAAGGCGTTGTTGCACACAGCCTCAGCAAGATCGCCACCGGAGCGTCCGAATACGAGACGCTCATCGCCTCGGCCCCATGGGCAGTCAGCGCACCCCAGAAGGCCACCGCTCGCGAATGGGGTGTCAACGAGAACGGAGCAGTGCAGTTCGATCTTTCTGGAGTCGAGCTCACCCGCTACCCGCCCGGACTGCGCAGTGCGCTCGAACGCATCGCTGCTGCCGAGACCGAAATCCCCGGTGGGGAAGCACTCGGGTCGGCATGGCTCGTACCACCGGCGGCCATTCGTGTGCCGGTTGAACACCGAATCGAAGTACTCGGAGAACTCTGATGAACGCACGTTGTGTTGCCGTCCTTGTCGCGGCCGGACTCCTCGCGGCTGCGTGTGGAGGCAGCGATCCCGAAACAGCTGAGGACAGCGCCTCCAGCACCACGACCACCACCACGATCGCCGAGACGGTCGAACCTGACGCCGAGGAAGAGGCGATGGCGGAGGATGCGGAGGACGCCTCGTCAACGACCACTGTGGCCGTCGACTTCGGCCCCGTGTTCCCGCTCACTGGCGAAGCCCTCGGCGACGCCGATGCGCCGACGACGCCGGCCCTTGTGCTGAAGATCTCCAACAACGACGACCGGTCGCGTGCAGCACTCACCGGTCTCGACCACGCCGACATCGTGTTCGAGGAACGAATCGAAGCGAACGCCACCCGATTTGCCGCAGTGTTCCACTCCGACGTCCCCGACGAGGTCGGACCCATCCGGTCGGCTCGTACGAGCGATGTCGACATCGTCTCCAACCTGAGCAACCCGGTCTTTGGATACTCGGGCAGCAACGCCGGTGTCGCCGGACAGCTGCGCGAAGCCGATGATCAGGGACTGCTCACCCGGGTCACCGCTGAAACCGGTGCGTCGCCCTTCTACCGCAACAATTCGTTCAGCGCCCCTGACAACCTCATGGTTGGCGGTCCCGAGATGCTCGACCTCGCTTTGGCCGAATCCGGACCACCGAACCCCGTGTTCGACATGTCAGACACTGTGCTGGACCTTGGTGTGCCATCGCTCGGTGCCTGGGTTCAGGCTCGAAGCAATGCGTCCTACCTGTGGAACGAGGACGTGCAGGGGTACCTTCGCTTCCAGTCCGAGGTCCCTCAGGTCACGCAGGACGGTGTGCAGATTGCGCCTGCGAACGTTGTCGTGCTCACGACCACGTATGTGGCCTCGCAGATCGATGCCACATCAGTCGACGCACAGACGATTGGGTCTGGCCCTGTCGTCGTGTACTCCCGAGGATTCCGGGTCGAAGGCACCTGGACCCGAGAGTTCGCCCGCGATCCGTACACGCTCGTGACACACGATGGGCAGACGATCGGCCTTGCTCCCGGGATGACCTGGGTGTCGCTCACTCCCGATGGCACCGGCCGCGAGCTCACGCTGCAAGAAGCACAGTCGCTCGGCTGAGGCGCTCCGGTGTTCGATGGGTAGCATCTGACACATGAACGAGCAGTCGAACTCTGGGCAGACCACAGGCACCCAGCTGGTCAAGCGTGGCCTTGCTGAGATGTTGAAGGGCGGCGTCATCATGGACGTCGTCAACGCCGAACAAGCAAAGATCGCCGAGGAGGCCGGCGCAGTCGCCGTCATGGCGCTCGAGCGCGTGCCCGCCGACATCCGTGTCGACGGTGGCGTGGCCCGTATGAGCGACCCCGAGATGATCGAGGGCATCCAGGAGGTCTGCACCATTCCGGTCATGGCCAAGGCCCGAATCGGCCACTTCGTCGAGGCCCAGATCCTCGAGTCGCTCGGCGTCGACTACGTCGATGAGTCCGAGGTTCTCACCCCAGCCGACGAGGCGCACCATATCGACAAGTGGGCCTTCACCGTGCCGTTCGTCTGCGGCGCAACCAACCTGGGCGAAGCCCTTCGCCGCATCAGCGAAGGCGCCTGCATGATCCGCTCCAAGGGCGAAGCCGGAACCGGCGACGTCGTGCAGGCTGTGCGTCACCTCCGCTCCATCCTCGGCGACATCAAGAAGATCACCCAGGCCGACCAGGCCGAGCTGTTCCAGTGGGCCAAGGAGCTCCAGGCGCCACTTCCCCTCGTGCAGGAGATCGCCGAGACCGGCGAGCTGCCGGTCCCGCTGTTCTGCGCAGGTGGACTGGCCACGCCGGCCGATGCAGCCCTTGCCATGCAGCTTGGCGCCTCGGCAGTCTTCGTCGGTTCCGGAATCTTCAAGAGCGCCGACCCGGCACCTCGGGCCCGTGCAATCGTCGAGGCCACCACGAACTTCAACGACGCCTCGATCCTTGCGAAGGTCTCCCGTGGCCTCGGTGCTCCCATGACCGGCATCGGCATGGACGAGCTCGACGTGCACTACGAAGATCGCGGCTGGTGACCTTCGGCGTTCTGGCGCTGCAGGGGGCCTTTCGAGCCCATATTCAGGTGCTGCGCTCGTTGGGCGTCGACGCCACCGAAATTCGAACCGTCGAACAGCTCGACGCCGTGGAATCCCTCGTGATGCCCGGTGGAGAGTCGACCACGATGTCGATGCTGCTTGAGTCTTCCGGGCTCTTTGACGCGGTCGCCACTCGCATCGACGACGGCATGGCCGTCTTCGGCACCTGCGCTGGCCTGATCCTGCTCGCCGCCGAGATCGAGGATGGCCGACCCGATCAGCGATCGTTCGGACGCCTGGACATTGCCGTGCAACGCAACGGCTACGGCCGCCAGAAAGAGAGCTTCGAGACCGACCTGGAAACGCTTGGCTTCGACGATCCCGTGCACGCCGTGTTCATCCGCGCACCCCGCATCACCCGGGTTGGCGAATCAGTCGAGGTGCTTGCCTCGGATCCCGCTGGGGCGCCGGTACTCGTGCGCAACGGCAACGCCATGGGCGCAGGTTTCCACCCCGAGCTGGCAAACGATTCCCGGATTCACCAACTGTTTGTCGAATCCGTCGCATAATTGACTATTCCGTCGAGGAGGTTCCGATGTCCGGTCATTCCAAATGGGCAACGATCAAGCACAAGAAGGGCGCAGCAGACAAGAAACGCGCCAAGCTGTTCGCCAAGCTGATCAAGCAGGTCGAGGTTGCTGCACGTCAGGGCGGCGGCGACCTCGATGCCAACGCAACCCTGCGGACCATGTACCAGAAGGCACGCGATTCGTCGGTGCCGCTCGACACGATCGAACGCGCAATCAAGCGCGGCACGGGCGAGCTCGAGGGTGTCAACTACGAACCCATCACCTACGAGGGGTACGCGCCCGCTGGCGTGGCCCTGTATGTCGAGGTTCTCACGGACAACCGAAACCGCACCGGTTCCGACATGCGTTCCGTCTTTTCGAAGAACGGTGGCTCCATGGCCGAACCGGGTGCCGTTGCCTGGCAGTTCGAACGCAAGGGCATCATCACCCTCGATCGTGCCCTCGACGAGGACGAGCTCATGATGGTTGCGCTGGAGCACGGGGGCGAGGACCTCGTCGACGAGGGAGACACCTGGCGGCTCACCTGTGAACCCACCGACCTGAACGGTCTTCGCGAAGCGCTCGAGACGAACGAGGTGGCGTTCGAGAACGCCGACCTCACCATGCTTCCAACGTCAACCGTCGAGGTTGCTGACGTGTCGGACGCAAAGGCGATCCTTCGCCTCATCGACGCGCTCGACGACAACGACGACGTGCAGGACGTGTTCGCCAACTTCGACATGCCCGACGAGATTCTCCAGGCTGCAGCAGCCGAAGAGTAGGCGCAGGCTTCGCCGGCGTGAATCAGGCCGTTCGTTCGGCCCGGAGCCGGAGCAACGCCATGATGGTGAAGGAATCGTTGATCTCGCCGTCGAGCACCATTTGAATCGCGTCGTCCACCGGGAGCCGGCGTAGCTGCAGGTCTTCGGTGTCCTCGGGTTGGGCAACGCCGGCCGTGAGTCCACTGGCGACGTAACACCAGCCGATTTCGTCGGTGACGGAGTTCGAGAGGCGGATCCCCGAGAGGAGCGGACGAAGCTCGGAGGCGATCAGTCCGGTTTCCTCCAGCAGCTCCTGCCGGGCGGTGTCTTCGACCTGGACGCCCTCGGGGCACCCGCCGGCCGGCATCTCCCAGCTGTACTCGTCGGGGGCGTAGCGATACTGGCCCACGAGCCAGGTGTGGTCTTCGTCATCGACGGGGACGACCCCGACGGCGCGGTTCTTGAAGCGGACGACGCCATAGACGCCTGCAGACCCACCCGGGGTCGTGACCGTGTTGTGGTCCACCCGGATCCATTGGTTCTCGTAGCCGACCCGAGTCTCGTGTGTGACCCAGGGGTTGACGTGGACTGGCTCAGGCAGGGCCCATCACCAGACAGCCGTTGTGGCCTCCGAAGCCGAAGCTGTTGGAGAGTGATGGTCCCGGAGTCCATGGTCGGGCTTCGCCGACGACGAGATCGATGTCGGGCATCGACGGATCGTCGGTGACGTGGCCGACCGTGGGGGGAATCAGTTCGTTCTGCATGGCCAGCACGATGGCTGCGGCTTCGATGGCCCCTGCGGCGCCAAGCGCATGGCCGGTGACACCCTTGGTGGAGGTCACGGCTGGCTTGTGCTCGCCACCGAACACCTTGTTGATGGCTTCGGCTTCGGCGGCGTCGTTGAGCGGCGTGGAGGTGCCATGAGCGTTGATGTGCACGATGTCGTTGGGCGTGAGGCCCGCATCTTCGAGCGCAAGCTCCATGCAGTTCACAGCGCCGACTCCGCCGGGGGAGGGGGCCGTGATGTGATGGGCGTCGGCCGTGCTGGCTGCGCCCATGACCTCGGCGAGAATGGTGGCTCCGCGGGCCTCGGCGCGTTCCCACTCTTCGAGCACGAGCACCGCAGAACCTTCGGCCATGACGAAGCCGTTGCGGTCAGCGTCGAATGGCATGGAGCGGTTGTTGTTCGAGAGCGCCGTCATGTTCCGAAAGCCGGCGAGGGCGGTCACGGTGAACGAGGCTTCGCTGCCGCCGGCGAGGACCGCATCACAGCGGTCGGTGGCCACCCAGCGGGCGGCGTTGCCGATGCTGTGCGTGCCAGCGGCACATGCAGTCACGGTGTTCTCGGCCGGACCCTGCCAGCCGTACTTCATGGACAGTCCGCCAGCGGCGGCGTTGGCCATCATCATCGGTACGAGAAATGGCGAAACCCGCCGTTCGCCCTTTTCGTAGCGTGTGATGATCTGCTCTTCGAGCGTGTTCAGCCCGCCGATACCCGTTCCCAGAAAGACGCCGCGCCGGGTTGGGGCAGCGTCGATCTCGCCCGCTTGTTCGAGTGCTTCGGCGGCAGCGGCAAAGGCGAACTGCGCATAGCGATCGGTTCGACGTGCCTCTTTGGGGTTGTCGAAGTAGGGGGCGGGGTCGAAGTCGTACACCCGGCGCTCGATGTCCTCGACCGGGCCCTGAAGGCCGGCCCAGAACGCATCACGTCCAATTCCGCAGGGTGCAACAACGCCGACGCCGGTGACGGCGACTCGGCGGAACTGCATTACAGCTTCGCGGTGATGAGGTCGTAGGCGCCCTTGATGGACTCGATGCCTTCGAGCTCTTCTTCTTCGACGGACACGTCGAATTCTTCTTCGAGTGCCATGACCAGCTCGACGAGGTCGAGGCTGTCGGCATCGAGGTCTTCGAAGGTTGCTTCCATGGTGACCTTGTCGGCTTCGACCGAAAGGACCTCAACGGCGCACTTCTGGAACCGGGAGAAATTGTCTTCACTCATTGTATTTCTTCTTCCACTTGCAGGTTCGGTAAGCCTAGAGGGTGGTTTCCCTCACGGCCACGTATGGCGATAGGTGTCGGGCGATCAGCCCATGGCGATGCCGCCATCGACCGGGAGAATGGTTCCCGTGATGTAGCCAGCGTCCTCGGAGGCGAGGAATCGGACGGCGGCGGCGATCTCGTGGGGTTGGCCCATGCGGGCCAGCGGAACCATGTCGGTCATCGCCGACAGCTGATCCTCGGTGAGCGCTGCGGTCATGTCGGTTTCGATGGGGCCGGGAGCGACGACGTTGACGGTGACGTTCCGGGATGCGAATTCCTTCGCCAACGACTTGGCCAGGCCATGGAGGCCCGATTTGCTTGCCGCGTAGTTGGCCTGGCCGGCCTGACCGCCGAGTCCAACGATGGACGAGATGAAGACGATTCGGCCCCATCGGGCCTTCATCATTCCCTTGACGGCTCGCTTGGCCACCCGGAATCCGCCGGTCAGGTTGGAGTCGACAACGGAGGTGAAGTCGTCCTCGCTCATGCGCAGCACGAGTCCGTCCTTGGTGATGCCAGCGTTGGAGACGAGGACCGTGACGGGCCCCAGCGTGTTCTCGACCTCGGTGAAGGCGGCATCGATGGAGTCGGCGTCGCCAACATCGCAGTGGACGGCGAGAATGCCCTCCTCGTCGATGGGTGTGGAGCGGTAGGTGGCAGCGACGAGCATGCCAGCGTCGCGCAGTGCCCTGGCGGTGGCGAGCCCGATGCCGCGGTTGGCGCCCGTGACGAGGGCGACGCGTTGGACGGCTTCTTCGGTCATGTCGTTGCCTTCTCGTTTGGTTGCCACTTCATGATTGCGGACGCCCAGGTCATGCCGAATCCGAACCCTCCGAGGAGCAGCGTGTCTCCGGGAGCGATTCGAGCGTCGTTGACCGCCGTGTCGAGTGCGACGGGGATGGTGGCGGCCGAGTTGTTCGCGGTCTCGCCAATGGTGACGACCGTCTGTTCCATGGGGATGCCGAGACGATTGGCGATCGCTTCGATGATGCGGACGTTGGCCTGGTGCGGAACGAACCAGTCGATGTCCTGGGCGGTGAGTCCGGCCTTGTCCAACGCAGCTGTTGCCGACTTGGTGACCGAGCGGACGGCGTTGCGGAAGATCTCCTTGCCGTCCATGGTGATGAATCCGGCGTGGTCCGTGTAGCCCGTGTGCACGAGCTTGCCCTCAGCGCCGAGGTCGAAGCTGAGCAGGGTTGGTTCGTGATGCCGCTCCAGGACGACCGCGCCGGCGCCGTCGCCGAACAGGATGGCGGTGGATCGGTCTTCCCAGTTGACGTACTTGCTCAACGCATCGGCGCCGATGACGAGGATGCGGTCGAGTCCGGTGGCGATCAGGCCGTTGGCGGCGGTCAGGCCGTAGGTGAAGCCCGAGCAGACGGCTTGCATGTCGCAGGCGCCGCCGCGGATACCCAATTCGGCGTGCACGGTTGCCGAGGTGCCTGGCATGAGCTGGTCGGGGGTGGAGGTGGCAACGATGACCAGATCGATGTCGTCGCCCGTGAGCCCGGCGCGTTCGAGGGCCTGGCGTCCGGCAGCGACCGACATGTCTCCGGTGGACCCGCCGACATGTCTGTTGCTGATGCCGGTCCGTTCGACGATCCAATCGTGTGAGGTGTCCATCATCTCGGACAAGTCGTCGTTCGAGAGCACCTTTTCCGGCAGGTTCGATCCCCAGCCGGTGATTCTGCTGCCGCTCATTTCTGGCGCAGCCAGGCGATGGGCTGGCGTGCGGTGACCCGCTCACCGGGGAGTGCAAGGAAGCCCTGCACTTCGCCGGCAAACGCAGACCGAACCTCGACATCACCGACGAGGCCCAGAACGGTCCCCCGGGTGATGGCGGCGCCCACCTCGATGCCCTCGTGCGGGGTGAAGACACCGGCGCCCGGCGACACCACCAGGCGCTCGGTGGCGAAAAGGTGCTCTCCCTCGTGCTCGGGTGCGGCTGCGATGCTCGGTTGGCTGAGCGATTCGAGCAGGCCATCGAGGTCGCCCGGCGTGTTGATGGTGATGCGCTGAGCGTCCTTCAGGGTTCGCTTGACCAGACCGGTGAGCACGCCGCCCGGGCCGATCTCGATGAAGGTCGTGGCGCCCTCGTTCTGGAGCGTGTGCAGCGACTGCCGCCAGCGAACAGGGGAGCAGAGCTGAGCGTTGAGGAGCGCCTGCCATTCGTTCTTCGTGGAGTGCATGGCGGCATCGACATTGGAGACGACGAACGTGTCGGCGTCGCGGAATTCGGTCTGGTCGATTGCCTTGCGGAGCCGGTCACGGGCCGGGGACATGAACGGCGTGTGGAACGCTCCTCCAACGGGGAGGGCCATGGCGCGCTTGGCGCCGAGTTCCTTGGCAACGACGCCGGCTTCTTCCACTGCCTCGACGGAGCCGGCGATCACGACCTGGCCGGGAGCGTTGTAATTGGCGACCCAGACGTCGCCGGGCACACGGGCGCAGGCAATGTCGACCTGTTCATCGTCCAAGCCCAATACTGCGGCCATCGTGCCGTCGTGCTCGTCGGCGGCAGCCTGCATGGCGTCGCCACGCTCGCTGACCAACCGGACGGCGTCGGCGAAGTCCAGAACGCCAGCGCCCGTGAGTGCCGAGTATTCGCCCAGGCTGTGACCGGCGTGCCCGCCGCTCTCCACGCCCACACGGGTGACAGCGTCGAGGGCGACCATTGACACCACAAAGGTCGTGAGCTGGCTGTTTCGAGTCAGCTTCAGCGCGTCGGCGTCGGCGTTGAGCAACAGGTCGGCAACGTCGCGGCCGGCGACCTCGCTCGCCTCATCGACAAGCTCCCAGGAAGGATGGTCCTTCCATGGGGCTCCCATCCCGGGGGTCTGGGAACCCTGACCGGGGTACATGAAAACGATCATTTGTGACGAACCTCAGGTCCTCAAGGTAGGCGGTCGAATCGAAGGGATTCGAACGACGGGAAGAACGCTACGCACTTTCCGAGGGTTCGGCCAATTTACCCATTGGTAACGTTTGGGACGCAGAACCGGCCGGTTCTGCGTCGACAGGTGCGTCTCGGGCCTGGCCGGATATCCTGACGTCTCCTCACCTGCCCGGGTGGCGGAATCGGCAGACGCGACGGATTCAAAATCCGTTGTCCGAAAGGGCGTGTGGGTTCAAGTCCCACCCCGGGCACAGCTGATCTGACGTACGAAGACCCTCGAGCCTGCGGTTCGCGGGTTTCGTCGTTTCTGTGGGCGTTCTGGCCGGCGCCAGGGTCAATGAAGGTGACAGGTGAGACGCGACCCCGGGTGTCATGTTGATGTGGCTAGTTGTGGTCGAGGGGGGCTGCTGCGGCGCCGGTTTGGGTTTCGATGAACCAACGCAGGTACTCGGTGTCGAGATCGGTGCAGGAAACGCGGGATTGCCAGGCGGTGGCGACGATTGTTGAAGGGAGGCCTTCGACCGCGTGCAGGACGGTGGTGTCGGCGAATTCCGCCGTGGCGGCGTTGAGGACATCGGTTGCATCGGCATCGACGGAGACCAGCACGCTGCCGCGTTCCAGCACTGCCAGCTGTTGGGCAGGGGGGAGGCTCACGGTCGACAGGCCCAACGGACCGCCGACCGGAAGATGTGGTCCGGAGGTGGGAGTGAGGTCGTCGAACTGCACCTCGTCAGGTCGCAGAACGTGCAGCCCGGACGACGAATCAAGCGGCTCCACGGTGGGGTTCGAGCACACCGACGATGTTGGCGCACCAGCCGATCCGCAGGCCGAGAGCAGCAGTCCCAACGCCACGAACACCCTCAGAAACAGCACGTGCCAATCGTACGGTTAGGACCCCGGGTACCAACGTTTCTACACTTGGCCTCTGTGAAGCGGTCAATGATGGAGCGCAAACTGCTTGAAATGGCAGACGAGATCAAGCGGCTGGGCGAAGATCTGCGCGTCTCCAGAGAGCAACTGCAGCACCTCGATGCCGACGCCGAGGAAGCACGAATCCGTTCCATGGTCTCCGAAACGCCGCTTGCAGAACAGTCGTTTCACGAAGCTTCGCGGCATGCTGAAGCCATGCGCAAACATCACGCAGAGGTTCAGAAGAAGATCGTCGACCTCGAAGAACGGCAGAACGACATGCTCGACAAGATGTTTGGCTCATGACCGCTCCGCGTGTTGTTGTTGCCGAGGACGAAGCCATCATTCGGCTCGACCTGGTTGAGACCCTCCGGGAGGAGGGCTACGAGGTTGTTGGCGAAACCGGACGTGGCGACGACGCACTTCGTATGGTTCACGATCTGCGACCCGATGTCGCCATCCTCGATGTCCGAATGCCCGGACTCGACGGCATCGAGGTGGCACGTGAAGTCGTGGCCACCCATGCGGCCGCGGTCCTCATCCTCACGGCGTTCGGCCAGCGTGAGCTCGTCGAGCGTGCGGCGGAAGCCGGTGCGATGGCCTACCTGGTGAAGCCGTGGCAGAAGAGCGACCTCATTCCGGCGATCGAGGTGGCCATTGCCCGCCATCGACAGGTCGTTGCACTCGCCGAGGAAAACGCAGACCTGGCTGATCAGCTCGAGGTCCGCAAGCTGGTCGACCGGGCCAAGGGCAAGCTCATGGACGATCATGGACTCTCCGAGCAGGAGGCATTCCGGTTCGTGCAAACCACCGCAATGGGAAGCCGAACCCCGATGCGCGATGTCGCCGAGGCCGTCCTGGCCGGGGACATCGGCCCGGAACCTGGCTGACACCCTCCGGCCGACATTCCCTGTTGGTCGTCGCGATTCTCCGGCTGTCCGACCCGCTCGATAGGGTCGCATCGTGGCAAAGCCCCTTCTCCTCATCGACGGCAACTCCCTGACCTATCGGGCGTTCTTCGCGCTCCCCACCGACATGGCGACAGCATCGGGGCAGGTGACCAACGCCGTGTTCGGTTTCACGTCCATGCTCATCAACCTCATGCGCGATCACGATCCGTCGGGCATCGCCATTGCGTTCGATCTTCCGGAACCCACGTTCCGGCACGAGGCGAACCCCGAGTACAAGGCCAACCGAGACGCGGCCCCCGACATCCTCCGCCAGCAGATGGGCCTGGTCCGCGAGGTCGTCGATGCGATGAGTATTCCGGTTCTGGAACTGAAGGGGTATGAGGCCGACGACATTCTCGCCACCCTCGCAACCCGGGCCCGTGATGGAAAGCGTGACGTCATCATTGTCACCGGCGACCGCGACTCCTACCAGCTCGTGGAAGATCCGTACATCAAGGTCCTCTACAACAAGCGCGGCGTGTCGGACTATGCCCTGTACGACGAGGCCGGCATCTTCGAGCGGACCGGCGTCAAGCCGTCGGACTACGTGGAGTATGCAGCGTTGCGTGGCGACAAGAGCGACAACCTTCCCGGCGTGCCCGGCGTGGGGGAGAAGACGGCCGCCAAGCTCATCAACACCTACGGCGGGCTCGACGGCATCTTCGAAGCCACCGCCGACCAGACCCCCAAACTCCGGGAAAACCTGGAAGCGAACGAGGAGCAGGCCAAGTTCAACCGCGAACTCATGGTGCTGGTCCGCGATGCGCCGATCGATTTGGAACTCGACGACCTGCAGCCGGGCGAACCCGACCATGACGAGATCAAACGGCTCTTCGATTTCCTCGAGTTCCGCTCGCTGCACGACCGCCTGACCGACGTCATCGGCGGAGCGGGGTCGGGCATCGAACGCGAGGTGCTCGAGGCCGAGGTGCGTCGGTTCGACAGCGCCGGCGAAGCCACCACCGCGTTGCAGGCGCTCGCCGTCGACCGCGTGATCGCCATGGCCGCCGACGACGATGAACCGGCGGCCGGCGTTGCCGTGGTCTCCGACCCCGCCTCGGCCGACGTGCTGTGGCTGACGGGTGAGCAGCTCGCCCAGGCCGACGTGGCCGAGGTCATCGCCGGTTTGGGCGGCGGGGTCGCCATCCACGACGCCAAGCCCATGCTGCGTCGATGGATCGAGTCCGATGCACCCATCCCCGAACTGGGCCTCGACACCGCGATCGCCGCCTACCTCCTGGACCCGGCCGATTCCGGGTACCTCCTGGCAGATCTCATCGAGCGCTACACCGAAGCGGAGCTTCCGCAATCCGAAGCCGCCTCGAGCGGCCAGCTCGACTTCGGCGCCGAGACCGTCGACGTGGCCATTCGGGCCGGGCGCAACGCGTTGGCCGTCGACCGGCTCATCGAGCCGCTGACCGCAGCCATGGAAGCGCAGGGCCTCGCCGGGCTGAACACCGACATCGAAGTGCCGCTCATTTCCGTGCTCGCCCGCATGGAGGGCCTGGGCATCGGCGTCGACGTCGCTGAACTCACCCGCCTGCGCGACCACCTCACCTCCGAGGTCGAACGGCTCCGGCTGCTCATTCACGAAGACGCTGGCGAAGAGTTCAACGTGAACTCCACGAAGCAGCTTCGCGAGATCCTGTTCGAGCGCTTGGAACTCACCCCACAGAAGAAGACCAAGACCGGGTACTCAACCGATGCAGCATCACTTGAGAAGCTGCGCGGCGAACACCCCATCATCGACCATCTTCTCGACTACCGCGAGGTCGAAAAGCTCCGGTCCACCTATGGAGAAGGACTGCTCGCCGAGGTCGGACCCGGAGATCGCATCCGTGCCACCTTCAACCAGACGGTCGCCCGAACCGGCCGGCTCAGCTCCGACGCTCCGAACCTGCACAACATTCCCGTGCGTTCTGAAATGGGCCGCACCTTCCGCCGGGCCTTTGTTCCGGCCGACGGTTTCGAACTGCTCGTAGCCGACTACAACCAGATCGAACTGCGCTGCATCGCCCACCTCGCCGAGGACCCGGGTCTGATCGGCGCCTTCGAGGCCGGCGACGACATCCACAACGCCACCGCGTCACGGGTCTTCAGCGTGGAGCCCGGCGACGTCACGGTCGAGCAGCGGTCCAAGGCCAAGATGGTCTCCTACGGATTGGCGTACGGCATGGAGGCCTACGGGCTCGGCCAACGACTCGATATCCCCACCGGCGAAGCCGACGAGATCCTCAAGGCGTACTTCTCGGCCTTCCCCGCAGTGCGCGAGTACATGGACCGCACCGTGGCCGAGGCCCGCGAGCGCGGCTATACGGAGACACTCTTCGGGCGTCGGCGCAAGATCCCCGAACTGTCGGCGTCGAATTTCCGCATTCGACAGGCCGGCGAGCGGCAGGCCATGAACGCCGGAATCCAGGGATTGGCGGCCGACATCTTCAAGGTGGCGCTCGTGAACATCGATGCCGAACTGCGGAATGCCGGCACACAGTCCAGGCTGGTTCTTCAGGTGCACGACGAAGTGATCCTCGAGGTCACGCCCGATGAGCACGAAGCCATGCGCGAACTGACCACCACCGTGATGGGATCGGCGTTCGATCTGCGGGTTCCCCTTGCCGTGAACCTCGCGTTTGGGCCCACCTGGGCCGACGCAAAGGGCTGAAACTGCCGTTAGCCTTTCGGGGTGCCCTGTTTTGGGCAACGTTGAGGCTGTGTATTCCTCACGTCCATAACCCCTATCAGTATCCGAGTACCTCATGTCAGACACCGCAACCACCGAATTCGGCACCTTCGACGCCGAAGGCAACTACATCCCGCGTGCCATCACGGAGAACGACGTCGCCGACGCCGACCTCGAAGATGCCTACTCCGCATCCATGGTCACCGTCGAGGACGGCCAGCTCGTCGAAGGAACGGTTGTCAAGATCGACCGCGACGAAGTCCTTCTGGACATCGGCTACAAGGCCGAGGGTGTCATCCCCTCCCGTGAGCTTTCCATCCGCAACGACGCCGATCCCTTCGAGATCGTCAAGCCCGGCGAGGTCGTCGAGGCACTTGTCCTCCAGAAGGAAGACAAGGAAGGTCGTCTGCTCCTTTCCAAGAAGCGCGCACAGTACGAGCGTGCCTGGGGCCGTATCGAAGAGGTCAAGGAAGCCGACGGCATCGTCAAGGGCAACGTCATCGAGGTCGTCAAGGGCGGCCTCATCGTCGACATCGGCCTGCGTGGCTTCCTTCCCGCATCGCTCGTCGAGCTCCGCCGTGTGCGCGACCTCCAGCCGTACGTCGGCAAGGAGATCGAGGCCAAGATCATCGAGCTCGACAAGAACCGCAACAACGTGGTCCTTTCCCGCCGTGGATGGCTCGAAGAGACCCAGCGCGAACAGCGCGAAGAGTTCCTCGACAACCTCAAGCCGGGCGAGGTTCGCACCGGTGTCGTGTCGTCGGTCGTCAACTTCGGTGCCTTCGTGGACCTCGGCGGCATGGACGGCCTCGTTCACGTGTCCGAGCTGTCCTGGAAGCACGTTGAGCACCCGGGCTCGGTTGTCGCTGTCGGCGACGAGATCGAGGTCCAGGTCCTCGAGGTCGACCTCAGCCGTGAGCGCATCAGCCTCTCGCTGAAGGCCACCCAGCAGGATCCGTGGCAGGAGTTCGCTTCCGACCACCGTGCCGGGGAGCTCGTCTACGGCCGTGTCACCAAGCTCGTGCCATTCGGCTCGTTCGTCCAGGTGGGCGACGGCATCGAAGGCCTCGTGCACATCTCCGAGATGTCGGCACACCACGTGGACCTGCCCGAGCAAGTTGTCACCCCGGGCGAAGAGCTCTGGGTCAAGATCATCGATCTCGACCTCCAGCGCCGTCGCATCAGCCTGTCGATCAAGCAGGCTGCCGAGGGTGGCGTCGTGGCTGCCGAGTACCAGGAGCACTTCGGCGAGCACGCCTACGACGACGAGGGCAACTACATCGGTGCCGAATACTCCGAAGGCCAGGAAGCCTGGGAAGAGTACTTCGCCGAGCACGGTGGCGAAGAGGTCCCCGTCCCCGGAACCGACGAGACCGCTGCTGCCGAGGGCGAGGCTGTCGAAGCCGCTGAGCCCGTGGCCGAAGCTGTCGAAGCTGAGGCAACCGAAGCCGAGTAGTCCATTTGGCCCACAACCAGGGGCCCAATGACCCAAATCTGTCCGGAACCGCCCCGATCGGGGCGGTTCTTGGCGTTTTGGAAGAGATTCACACCCAGATTTCACTTCGCGTGACGAGCTTTGTCCTCAATTAAAAGCTGGGGAGGCCGACACAACACATAACGCATCAGATGGCCGTAGGGGCCGAACGAGTGAGGTTGTCGTGGGATCGCGAAAGATCATCATGTTGGTTGGCTCCATCCTTATTGGAGCTTTGGCAGGGTTCGCCCTCCTCAACTACGTCCAGGGGGTGGAGAATCAGGCGCTGATCGACAGCGAGCCGGTCACCGTTTGGGTCGTTGCACAGGACATCGAAGCCGGTACAACGGCCACCGATGTTCTGCAGACGTCCCGAGTCGTGCAACGAGAGATCGACCCCGCCTTCCGGCCGGCGACCGCCATTGCGGACACCGTCCAGATCGAAGGTCGAGTTGCCGTGAACAACCTCGCTGCCAACCAGATTCTGGTGCAGGGTATGTTCGATGATCCCGAGGTCGTCCAGACCACGTTCGCCGATCTCGTGCCTGCTGACCACGTGGCCATCTCGCTCGACTTCGCAACGGTTCGTGCCGCTGGTGGCTTCATCAAGCCCGGCGACTTCGTCGACATGATCGTCCTCGGTGATCCGCTGCCAGTCATCGGTGAAGAAGACGCATTCGACACCTCTGCATCGCAGACGCCCTACCAGCGCCCCGCCCGGTACCTGTACCGAGGCGTTCGAGTCATCGCTGTGAACCAGGCCATCGTTGGCCAGGCCGTTGCCGAAGGTGAGACTGCAGCCGCAGGTGAGGGCGACGGCAACTCGCTGCAGATCACGATGGCGCTCCCGGCCGACGCCGCTCAGCGCATCCTGTCGGTTCCCGAGAACAACATGGTGCTCAGCCTTCTGCCGGAAGACTGGACCCCTGAAGCCCGCCCCAACATCATCGTCGAAGACATCCTGATCGACGCACAACTGCCCGCCGAGGACCCAACGCAGCTCACGCCGTTCGGTCCGGAAGGCTTCGTTGACCTCTTCGAAGAGGCCGTCGAACAGCAGAACGAAGAACTCGGCATCGGAGGCGACGCTCCAGCAGCCACGCCACCCGGTGCTGACGATGACGCCGGTGATGCCGGCACTGGAGAGGGCTGACATGGCAGCATTTGACTTCAATGAGGTTTCCGAACCGCAGGGTCAACCAATGCAACTCGCAGTAGCAGTCGTCGAAGAGATCGGTTCCGTACGAGTCGACCTCGAAGAACGTCTCGGGCCGGGTGTGACATCGTTCGAACGTGTGGAGGATGTCCTTCCCCGTCTGAACGGCAGCCCCGTCGTGGTGGTCCTTGGACCGTCATGCTCGTCGGCAGAGATTCTGGCAACCGTCGAGCGCAGCCTCAATGGCCGTCCGGACGTTGGCACGGTGCTCGTGGCCGACGAACTGTCGACCACCGTGCTCCAGCTTGCATTGCGCTCCGGTGTGAAGGACGTGCTCACACTGCAGGGCGATACCCTCCAGATCGTCGAAGCAATCGAACGTGTTGGCGCTGGCCTCACCACCCGTGCAAGCGGGGGAGTGTCCCCATCGGCTCCGACCGCAATCGGCGGGTCCGACGACGGCGGCCTTGGCCGAGTCACCACGGTCTTTTCGACCAAGGGTGGTTCTGGCAAGTCTGTCCTTGCTACCAACCTTGCCGTGGTCCTGGCCGAAAAGGCTGAGGGGCCCGTCTGTCTGGTCGATGCCGACCTGCAGTTCGGTGATGTCGCCGTGATGATGAAACTTGCCCCCACCCACACCATCGTGGATGCGGTCAGCAGCATCGATCAGCTCGACACCTCGCTTCTGGAGAGCCTGCTCTCCACCCACCAGGCCTCGGGTCTGCGGGTCCTTCCTGCACCGCTGGAGCCGGCGTTCGCCGACCAAATCGGTGCCGCCGAGATGGTGAAGATCGTCGAAGTCCTTCGCCGATTCTGCAGCC
>CAZFBD010000033.1:0-51003 GCA_964517125.1 uncultured Acidimicrobiales bacterium | reverse complement strand
ACATCGTGGTTGCGATGACCTGGGCACGGTCGGGCTGGTTGAAGCCGTCGAAGTCCGGTGCGTCGGTGATGTACTGCGTGACGATCTCGATGTCAGGGTTGACCGAGAGCGCACCGGCACGGAAACCGGCCTCGAACTTCTCGATGAGGCCGAAGCAGCACACGCCGCCGATGAAGCCGAGCTGGTTGGTCTCGGTCTTGAGAGCGGCGGCAACGCCGACCAGGTACGAGCCCTGCTCCTCTGCGAACACAAGGCCAGCGACGTTGTCGCCGAACGGTGCCGGGGGATCCTGGCTGAAGTCGAGCATCGAGTCATCGATGACGGCGAAGTTGGTGTCGGGGTTCTCGGCTGCAACTGCGGCTGCATCGCCGGCGAACAGGAAGCCCACGCCGATCACGATTGGGTTGCCATCGGCAGCGAGCTGAAGCAGCTCGGCGCGGTTGGAACCATCGTCGTTCGGGGACGCTTCGGTGAACGCAACGCCAAGGTCAGCGTCGGCCTTTTCGAGGCCAGCGGCTGCGGAGTCGTTGAACGAGAAGTCACCACGACCACCAATGTCGTAGACAAGGCCCACGCTGGTGTCGCTGTGCTCTTCTTCCATGGCTTCGTCTTCCATGGCGTCTTCTTCTTCCATGGCTTCGTCTTCCATGGCGTCTTCTTCCTCCATGGCCTCGTCGTCGTCCATGGCCTCTTCGACCTCTTCGACGACTTCGTCTGCAGCATCGGTGGCTGCGTCGGTTGCGGTGTCCACAACGTCTGCGGCGTCGCTACCGCACGCGGCGGCGAGCAAGCTCATCGCTGCGAGAAGAGTGAGTAGGAGTTTGAATTGTCTGCGCATGTTTGTGCCCCTCCGGCAAAGGTCGCGCCAACGGCAGGATGCCGTCGCTCTTGATATCCCGGTCAACCTAGCGAATCGTTCGGGCGAACGGAGCGCGAGATGCGAAAACGGGACAATGTTCACACGCCGCTGACATGAGGTCAGGAACGATGTGGGCGAGTCTCAGTCGCTTTCGGGAGCGCGCGAACGGAGCCGCTGCCAGAGCCTGGCGAACGGAAGGGAACCAACGATGATGAGGGAACCAACAGCAATGATGAGAACCAGCACCATCAGTCCAATGGCGAGAATGCCAATGATCGATGCCATGTGCTGGGGCAGGTGCTAGCTGTTGCGGCCCATGTTGGGCTTGCGCCCGTGGTTCGCCTTGGAGCGGCGAGCCTTGAGCTTCTTCTTCTGGGTGCGCTTCGACATAGAGAACAAGCCTAGGTCGAGATTTCAGAAAAGAAATCTGAGATTCCCGCGACTTTGCCGAATCGGCCAGCGTCAATCTCATGAATCGCAGCCCGGGTATCCCGCCACCTGGGCTGCGATTCAATCTTTTTGGCGCAGGCGAGAGCCGTCGCTGCGCTCCTTGACTCGCGCTGCTGATCGCCGGAGGCCCCCGTCCGTCGCTCGTCCCTCGCTCCTGTGTTTCTGCGCAGGCGAGAGCCGTCGCTGCGCTCCTTGACTCGCGCTGCTGATCGCCGGAGGCCCCCGTCCGTCGCTCGTCCCTCGCTCCTGGGTGATACCTGGGGTCGCGTCTCACTTGTCATCTTCAGCCGTTCAGACTTTGGCAGCGGTCCAGTCGAGGAGCTCTTCGGCGGTCCAGGTGTTGATGATGTTGTCGGGGTTCACCCCGCAGCGGACGGCCTTGTCGCAGCCGTAGGCCTGCCATTCGAGCTGCCCCGGGGCATGAGCGTCGGTGTCGATGACAATCCAACAATCCCATTCGACCGCCAGCTCCAGGAGCTCTTCAGGCGGATCCTGGCGTTCGGGCCTGCAGTTGATCTCGACCGCCGTATCGAACTTCGCACACGCAGCGAAGACCATCTCTGCGTCGAAGTCGGACGGCGCTCGGCCGGTGCCAGACACCTTGCGGTTGGTCATGTGTCCGAGGATGTCCACGTGAGGGTTGGCGACCGCAGTGACCATGCGGCGGGTCATGTCGGCCCGAGGCATCTTCAGCTTCGAGTGGACCGAGGCAACAACGACGTCGAGCTGAGCGAGCATGTTGTCGGAGAGGTCCAAGCTGCCATCTTCGAAGATGTCGACCTCCATGCCGGAGAGAATCTGGAACGGGGCCATCTGGGCATTGAGCTCATCCAGCTCCAGGAGCTGGTTGCGAAGCCGCTCCTCGTTCAGGCCGTGCGCAATCGTGAGACGGGCCGAGTGATCGGTGGCAACCAGATACTCGTGCCCCAGGTCGCGGGCTGCAGCGGCCATGACCGGTAACGGGGCGCCGCCATCGGACCAGGTGCTGTGCGAATGGCAATCGCCTTTGATGCGGCTGCGCAGCTCGGCTCCGACCCCGAGCGGTACCTCCGTTCGAGTTTCGAGCTTGGCGAGGTACCCATTGCTGATACCGCCAACGGCTTCGGTGATGACTTTGCCGGTTGAGGTTCCGATGCCGTCGAGTTCGGTGATGGTGCCGAGGCGGGCGCGGTGCTCGGTCTCTTCCGGGCCGATTTCCTGGATGCGCTTCAGCGCTGTCTGAAACGCCCGGACCTTGCTCGACGGAGCGAGTTCGCGATCGAGCAGGTAGACGGCCCGTTCCAGTGCGGCGGTCGGTTCCATGACCAAACACTACCAATGGTGCCTGGCACCATCTGCGGTCAAGGTGCCTGGCACCTTTGATATATCAGCCGGATATCACGGCGGATCGTTGTGAACATCCAGCGTGCGGCGGCGGTAACGTCTTCGGCAATGGAACGCTTTGGATTCGTTGGGTTACCCAACGCTGGTAAGTCATCACTGTTCAATGCCCTCGCCGGCGGCGGGGCCTTGGCTGCCCCGTACGCATTCGCCACCACCGACCCCAACGTCGGCGTGGCCAAGGTGTTCGACGACCGTCTGCAGCAGCTGTCGGACATGTCGGGTTCGAAGAATCTCATCCACGCCAGCGTGCAGTTCAACGACATCGGCGGGCTGGTTGAAGGTGCAAGCCAGGGTGAGGGCCTCGGCAACAAGTTCCTGGCCGGTATCCGCGAGGTCGACGCCATCGTCTTTGTCCTCCGTGCCTTCCCCGACGGCGATGTTCCCGGTCCAACCGATCCGCTCGAACACCTGGCCATTGTCGAAACCGAACTCGCGCTCGCCGACCTTGACGCCGCGGAAAAGCAGCTCGACAAGGTGGCGAGGGTTGCCCGCACCGATCGATCGAAGGCCGACGAAGAGAAGCTGCTGGCACGGGTGGTCGAGCTGCTCGGCGACGGAACGCCCCTGTACAAGAGTGAGCTCTCCGATGACGAACGCGAAGAACTGAAGCCGTTCTTCTTCCTGACCAACAAGCCGGTTCTGGCTGTGGTGAACATCGGCGAGGACCAGCTGGAAGAAGGCGATGCGCTCGCTGCTCCGGTGAGTGAAGCACTCGGCGGCGCACAGGTCATCGCTGCGTGTGTGCAGCTCGAGGCCGAAGCAGCGCAGCTCGACGACGAGGAGCGTTCCGAGATGCTCGAGGGTCTGGGGCTGGGCGAAGGCGCCATGCCCCGCTTCATCCGAGCTGCCTACGAGATCATGGGCCTCCGCACGTACCTCACGACAGGTGAGAAGGAGACCCGTGCCTGGACCTTCCGGTCCGGCTCCACGGCTCCGCAGGCCGCTGGCGTCATCCACACCGACTTCGAACGGGGCTTCATTCGGGCGGAGACCATCGGCTGGCGGGAACTCGTCGAAGCTGGCAGCTGGTCTGCTGCTCGCGACAAGGGCCTCGTGCGAAGCGAAGGCAAGGACTACATCGTGCAGGACGGCGATGTCATGGAGTTCCGCTTCAACGTCTGATTCCACAACCTAGGATTCACCCATGGCCTGGTTGGTGCATGAGGGAACGGTGCTCGCCACCCTCGATCGTGCGGATTCGTTGCGGGCGCGTACCCGTGGTCTGCTGGGTCGCGACTCCTACGAGGGAGCCTTGTTGCTGGAGCGAACCAGAAGCGTGCACACCGTGGGCATGCGCTTTCCGATCGACGTGGCCTTCTGCGACAAGGATCTTCGCGTCCTGAGAATCGTCACGTTGCCTGCGCGTCGGGTCACCCGGGTGAACTGGCGTGCGCACTGCGTCATCGAGGCCGAGGCCGGACGCTTCGCTCATTGGAAGGTGCGCGTTGGCGATCAGCTCGAGATACGAGGCGAACTGGCGTCCCTCGAACCGACCCATGGAAGCTGATGACCTCGCGCCCAAGGCGGCGCTCGTGTTGGTGGCGACGCCCATCGGGAACCTGGGCGATCTGTCCCCACGGGCCGTGCACGAACTGGAACACGCAGATCGGATTGCCTGCGAGGACACTCGGCGCACGGGTTCGCTTCTGAAGCACTTCGGGATTGGTCACGATCCGTTCATCGTGTGCAACGAGCACACCGAGATGAAGGCTGCAACACAGGTCGTCGATCGAATTTCGGCGGGTGAACGTGTTGTGCTCGTGTCCGATGCCGGAATGCCGGGGATCTCCGACCCGGGGCATCGCATCGTCGGTGCCGTGATCGAGGCAGGCCAGACCGTGACGGCGGTGCCCGGGGCGTCCGCAGTGCTGATGGCGCTTTCGGTCAGTGGTCTCGGTGGGGACCGGTTTTGTTTCGAGGGCTTTCTTCCCCGCAAAGGGCCCGATCGGACCGCTCGCGTGCAGGCACTGCGCACCGAGGAACGATCCACGGTGTTCTTCGAGTCACCTCGTCGGATCGAACGAACGGTCAGCGAGTTGCACACGGTTCTCGAACCGGGCAGGCAGGTGGTTCTGGCTCGCGAGCTCACCAAGACATTCGAGGAAGTCTGGCGTGGCGACCTCGACGAAGCCGTCAAACACCTGGCGGACTCAGAACCCCGGGGCGAGTTCGTGCTGATCGTGGCTGGGGCACAGCCTCTCGAAGCCACAGACGAGGAACTCCAGAGCGTGCTGCGCGAGGAGTTGCTTGGCGGATCGTCGAAGCGAGACGCCGTGAGTGTGGTGGTCGATCGCTTTGGTGTTTCGAAGCGACGGGTCTACGACCTCGCAGTCGAACTCTGAGCCACGCTCCCCGGCAGCCGCGTGGCAATGCGCCAAAACGGACAAAGGCCCCCGGGCCAGCTTCGGGAGGAAGCAGACCCGGAGGCGTTTGTGACGAACTAGGCGCGACGCTGCTTGCGGCGCTCGCGGCGGATCTTGCGACGCTCATCCTCGGTGGTGCCACCCCAGATACCTGCGTCCTGGTTGGTCATGAGGCTGTACTCAAGACACTCGGCGCGCACGTCGCAGCTGAAGCAGACGGCCTTGGCCGATGCGATGTGATCGATCGCTGGACCGGTCTGGCCGACCGGGAAGAACAGATCCGGGTCGGTGTCTCGGCAGGCGGCGCCGGTGCGCCAGACCTTCGGCTCAAGATCGACCAGAGAGATCGTTTCCACTGCAGCATTCATTTGGGTTGTAACCGACACGTTTCCTCCACGCATCTACTCCGTACCCGTACCCGTGCCGCCCAGCACGCCCGAGAAGTCGAAGCGACTACGCAGAATGTAGTGCCGGACACGGAGGGGGGCAAGCATTTTCACGCAGAAAGTGATCTTTCTGCCACCTTAAGTAACATCGGTGTAATTTGCCGAGGTCGAACCCGGCGGTTTGGGTCAAAAATGGGTCGTTTGCCGAGGTCTCCGGGCCATCCGTCTCCCGCCTCGCACCCTCCGGCCCGACTACCGTTGCGTCATGACTCTCGTAATTGCGCACCGTGGTGCGTCGGCACGTTTCCGTGAAAACACCGTGGAGGCCTTCCAGGGTGCAGAGGAGATGGGAGCCGACTGGGTGGAGCTCGATGTGCGGCGTACCGGCGACGGCGCACTCGTCGTGCACCACGACCCGAGCATCGGTGGGGTCGACATCATCTCCATGGCGGCAGCCGACCTGCCAGCGCACGTGGCGTCCTTCGAGGCCGCGCTCGAGGCATGCGGCAACATGGGCGTCAACATCGAGATCAAGAACGACCCGAACGAACCCGACTACGACGACGAACACGAGATCGTTGGCCCGGTTCTCGAGGTGAGCCGTCGCATGGTCCCGCTGGAGCGTCTGTTGTACACCTCGTTCGACATGGGTGCGGTCAACCGCGTGCACGATCTGGACCGTCGGGTCGCAACAGGGTTCATCACGATGGACCGGGTCGGTATCGAGGTCTCGGTGGGCCGTGCCAGCGCCCACAACCAGAACAGCATCAACCCTGCCGATGAACTGTTGAGCCCTCGGTTCGTGGCGGTCGCCCACGAGGCCGAGCTGCTCGTCTACCCCTGGACGGTCGACGATCCGGACCGCATGGCCGAACTGATCGAGATGGGCGTCGACGGAATCATCACCAACACCCCCGACGTGTTGCGTGAGATCGTCGGCTGACCGAGCAGGCTTTCTCTTCGTCCGGAGCGGTCAGAGGATTGCTTCAGGTCGCGGGATGTAGCGGCCGTCTGGCACGACCAGGTTCAGGATCTCTGGCTCCCAGGCAAAGACGATCTCGGTGACGTCGCCAAGATGGTCACCATCGAGTTGATACGGGAACGGCGTGTCGCTCCGCACCGTGACACCGTGGAGGTCGGACCGCAGGTCGACGCCGCGGCCGGTTCGGACTCCGTCGTTGGACCGCAGGGACTTGAGGGCGAGCCTGCCGAGTCGTAGCGCACTCATGGACCGCAACGTCAGGAAACTGAGTGGGCGGTCGAGGGTCGCTGCGGGAGCGACACGGAATGGTCGGTCCGCCAGGTAGGTGTACGGGTCGGTGTTCAGGCAGATGCCGAAGTAGCCGTCGTCGATGGTCTCGCCGTCCGCGAATTCCACCTGAAAGTGCGGGCTCGTCCGGTCGTAGTGCCGCAACCAGGTGTCTACGGCAGCAAACGCAAACAGCGGATGTCCGGCCCAACGCTTCAGCTGGCCGCGTTTCTCAACCTGCTCCACGACGGCAGCATCGAAACCGACACCAGTGTGGAACAGGAAGTACCGCCCGTTGGCCGAGCCGAGCCCGACCCGCCGAACGGAACCGGCATCCAGTGCCTCGAGCGTGACTGCGGTGGCATGCACCGGGTCGTCGGGCAGCTCGAGTGTTCGCGCGAAAACGTTTGTGGACCCGCCCGGTAGGGGAGCCAGGGCCGTGTTCGACCCAGCCACACCGTTGGCTGCCTCGTTGAGGGTGCCGTCGCCGCCGAGCACGGCGACAACGTCGACGCCCGCCGCTGCTGCACCCTTTGCGATCCGGGTCGCATGGCCACGGCGGGCGGTCTCGGCCAGCTCCACGTCATGATCGGCCGAAAGGGCCTTCTGAATCACCACGCGCGTTCGTGCGGTGACCGATGAAGCAGAAGCGTTTGCAATCAGAAGGATCTTCATTTTTTCCGATGATTCCGGCGGGTGTGCCGAGGTTACCCGCGAGTACGCTGAAGAAACGTTTGAATTGGGCCACCGGCTGGTGGTTCATCCCAAGAGAAAGGGGCACCCGACGCAATGAATGTTGTCGTGTGTGTGAAACAGATTCCGGATCCGGCGGAGACCGGTTCCATGGATCCATCAACCAAGACCCTCGTTCGCGAAGGCAAGCTCATCCTTGATGAGTCCGACTCGTACGGTGTCGAGATGGCCTTGCAGCTTGTCGAGACAGCTGGCGGCGGATCCGTGTCCCTGGTCTCCATGGCCCCCAACAACGAGGTCTCCGGCCTTCGCACCGCCTTGGCCATGGGCGCCGATGACGCCGTGCTTGTTTCCGATGACGCTCTGGCCGGTTCCGACGCTCTTGGCACCGCCAAGGTGCTCGCAGCCGCTATTGCCACGAAGTCCCCAGACCTCGTACTTGCGGCAACCGAATCCTCCGACGGCTACACGGGCACCGTTCCCGAACAGATCGCCGCAGTCATGGGTCTTCCGTCGGTCACCTTTGCCAAGGAGATCGAGGTTGGCGACGGCGCCGTTGCCGTCAAGCGCCAGACCGAGTCGGGCTACGACTCCGTCAGCTGTCCGCTTCCCTGCATGGTCTCCGTGACCGCAGGTGTGGTGGAGCCCCGCTACCCATCCTTCAAGGGCATCATGGCGGCCAAGTCGAAGCCGGTTGAAGAGAAGACCTGCGCCGACCTTGGCATCGATGCTGGTTCCGTCGGCTGGGCCGGTGGTGGCCAGGAGATCGTCGAGATCGAGGCCGCCGAAGAGCGTGCCGCAGGCGAGAAGATTGTTGATGAGGGCGACGCCCACGAGCGCATCGTTGCGTTCCTCGAAGAACTGAAGGTGATCTGATCATGGGAATGGGAACGATCTGGGTCTACGGAGAGGTCGCTGAAGACGGCGCACTCACCTCGATGACCACCGAAATCCTGGCCAAGGCACGCGAGCTCGCCGACGACGTCCACGTGGTCGTTGGCGGCGAGGGAACCGATGCCATCGCAGCCTCCGCAGGCGCCAACGGTGCAAGCACCGTGCATGCCACCGGAGATCTCGACGGCGGCCTGCAGGGGGTGCACGTCGCTGCAGCCATCGCTGGCGCAATCGAAGGCGGCAGCGGCCCCGCAGCCGTACTTGCCGGCACCACCTACGACGGTCGCGATGTGGCTGCTCGTCTGTCGGTTGCCGTCGATGCACCCGTCATCACCAACGTGGTCGACCTCGAGGTCGCTGGCGACGCACTGGTCGGAACCGAGCCGGTCTTCGGTGGTACCACCAACGTGAAGACCACCTTCACCGGTGGCACTGCACAGATTGCTCTGGTTCGTCCGAAGTCGTTCGTGGCTGAGGAGACCGGTGGTGCTGCCGCTGCCGTGGCTGCCCTTGCTGTACCCGACTCGGGTGCTGCTGGTGCCGCACGTGTCCAGGACCGTTTCGTTGAGGAATCCGACGGACCGAAGCTCGACGAAGCCGGAACCGTCGTCTCCGGTGGTCGTGGTCTCGGCGAAGCCGACAAGTACACCATGGTCGAAGATCTTGCGTCGGTCCTCGGCGGAGCCGCTGGTGCGTCTCGTGCCATCGTCGACGCTGGTTGGGTGCCGTACAGCTACCAGGTCGGACAGACCGGCAAGGTCGTCAAGCCCGACGTCTACCTTGCGCTCGGCATTTCCGGTGCCACGCAGCATCTCGTGGGCATGAAGGGCTCCAAGACGATCATCGCCATCAACAAGGACGAGGAGGCACCAATCTTTGGTGTCGCTGATCTCGGCATCGTTGGTGACGTCCACAAGGTCGTCCCGAAGCTCCTCGA
This sequence comes from uncultured Acidimicrobiales bacterium, assembly GCA_964517125.1. GTDB lineage: Bacteria > Actinomycetota > Acidimicrobiia > Acidimicrobiales > SHLQ01 > SHLQ01. The sequence goes on along the minus strand of CAZFBD010000033.1, from coordinate 41,789 downwards.
GGCCCTCAAGGCCCGATAGCAACGCTCGATCGAAGGGCCCCGCTGCACACGCAGCGGGGCCCTTCGTCGTTTTCAACCGACCCCTAAACGCAGGTAGGTGCCAGGTTACAAATGCACGCATTTGTACGGTCCGGCGGGAGGTCTCGTGAAGTGAGCAGGCTTGGGGGAACGACTGGGCGTTTCGGCCCCCTGGGGCCGAAAGGCTGTAAGTGAGGAGCCCTCAGGGCGACGAACGTCTCAGACCATTGGCCAGGGGTATCGGCGGCCCGTTGGGTCGTCGGGGAACGATCCTTCGACCGCCAGGACCCGTGCCCGGGAAACGACGGCGTCGCGCTCGAAGGGATCGAGGAGTGCTGCGAGATCGTCCCGCAGGCCATCGTCCATGAGCCGTTCCAGACCTTCTCGGACCTCGACTGGAATGATCTCGTGGGCAAAGTCCCAGATCACCGTTCGCACCTTGAACTCGGCGTGGAAGCTCAGACCGTTGTCGATCGCGTGAATGTCGCCATCCTCGCCAAGAAGAACATGGCCGGACTTGCGGTCGGTGTTGTTGGACACGAGGTCGAACGCACAGATCTGCCGGAATGCAGCGTGCTTGGATTCGTCCTCGAGCATGGTGAAGTAGTGCTCTTCGAACTGCGCCGGCACGAACAGCTGCAGCGAGCCAATACCGAGCGGGCCGTCGGCGATCACCGTGGGCGGCACGTGACCCCAACCGAGCTGTTCCGACAAGAGGAATGCGGCGACCTCCCGCTTCCAGAGCTTCGGCGGGAAGTCCCATAGCGGCTGTTCGCCCTGTTCGGGCTTGTAGATGGCTTGTGCTGGCACGTCTTCGCCAAGCTGCAGGTCAACCAGAAAGGTCCCGTTCGACGAATACGGCATGCGGCCAAGGAGCTCGATCTCGGCATCGGCGAGAAGCGCAAGCGCTTCGGACGTCGGCAGGGCAGGACGTGACCGAAATGGGCTGTCGTTGCTCATGTGCTCAGTTCCAGCAGGGACAGAAGCCGTCTTCACCGAAGTTCAGCGGTCGGGCGCAGAACGCACACGGAGGGCGACCCGCTTCGACAAGTTCCCTGGCCCGTTCGACAAAGGCGACCGTTTGGGCCCGTGCCAGCCTGAACGTGGCGACGGAGACATCCTCATCGTCTTCGGACTCGGCTGCCTCCTCGGCCATGACGATCACGGCGTCGGTCTCGGGGTCGTAGGCCGCACCCATTGCGCCAACAATCCACAGCGGCTCCACTGGCTCCACGAGATCTGGCGCCGTGGTCCAATCGAGCGCCGTGATCTCGGGCGCATCCACCAGGATTTCGGCGAGGTATTCGGCCATGGCCATCACCTGCTGCTTCTCGAGCTTCAGGGAGACGACCGAGGATCCAGCCTTCGCCTGGAGATAGAAGGTTCGTTGGCCCTTGGGGCCGACGGTTCCTGTCGTGAACGAGTCGACGTCTGAGATTTCGAAGGAAGGCATGGTTCAGCTCGGGACGAGGGCAGTGAGGTCATCTCCGGTGGAGTTGACCGAAAGAACGATAGGCCCAGTTGCCGTATACATGACAGCGCTCACCGCGCACGGGGAGATGACGATCCGCTGGAAGAGATCGAGTGGTGTGCCCTGGGCATCGGCCACCGCAGCCTTGATCGTGTCGGCGTGAGACACCGCAACAATGGTCTCGCCCGGGTGCTTAGCGACCAGCTCGGTGACGGCACCGGTCATGCGCGTCTGCATTTCTGGAAAGCTCTCGCCACCCGGAAAACGAAAACCGCTGGGGTAGCTCTGCACGGTCTTCCATTCGGGCAGCTTGCGAAGATCGGCCAGGTTCTTGCCGGTCCACTTGCCAAAGTCGGCCTCGATGAGCCCTTTGTGGGTCCGCACACGCAGCTTGCACGCCCGAGCGATCGGTGCGGCGGTTTCCTGGGTTCGCTCCATGGGGGATGCATACACGGCGCTCACGGACCCGAGGGCGCCGATTCGTTCGCCGGCGCGTTCGGCCTGTTCGATGCCCTTGTCTGCCAGATGCAGGTTGGGGGCCCGACCGGGGAGCTTCTTGCCCGTGGTGGGTGTCTGTCCGTGCCGGACGAACAGAACGATCGTTGGTTTGGGGGACTTCGCTGCAGCCATTGGCTTTCACGCTACCGGCACTAGCTTCGCTGTGATGGACCTTGCCGCACTCGCTGAAGAGATCGTCGCCTGTACGGCCTGCCCACGGCTCACGGCATGGTGTCAGCAGGTGGCTGTCGAAAAGCGGGCTGCTTACGCCGACGAGGAGTACTGGGGACGTCCGGTGCCTGGCTTTGGCGATCCCGAAGCTCGAATCGCCGTGGTGGGGCTGGCGCCTGCTGCCCATGGTGCGAATCGCACGGGCCGCATGTTCACCGGTGACCGGTCGGGTGACTGGTTGTACCGCGGGTTGCATCGTGCCGGTCTGGCCAATCAGGCCGAATCGGTGGCGATCGACGACGGACTGCAGCTGAACGATGTGTGGGTGACCTCACCGGTCAAGTGCGCTCCGCCGCTCAACAAGCCCACGGCTGCCGAACAGAACACGTGCCGGCCGTTTCTCACCCGGGAACTTGCGGCTTTGCCGAACCTCCGGGTGGTGGTCTCGCTCGGCGGCATCGGTACCACGGCCGTCGCGAAGCATTTCGACATGTCGCCCCGACCCAAGTTCGGGCATGGGGCCGAGCACCGAATCGACGACGATCTCACCCTGCTCTGCAGCTTTCACGTGAGTCAGCAGAACACCTTCACCGGCAGGTTGACCGAGCCCATGCTCGACGCAATTTTCGCTCGCGCACTGGTCCTCGCCTCGGGACGGTAAATTGATCGTCATGACACGCCGTCTCACTCTTGTTCTTGTCGCGCTCTCCCTCGTTGCCGCTGCGTGCACGAGCGAGGGACTGCCCGAGTCCTACGCCGACCAGGACGGTCGTGCCGAGACACAGTTCATCGAAGCATGCGAGACCTCGCTCGTCGATGGCGAGCAGTCAGATCCGGTCGAGTTCTGCCAGTGTGCGTTCCACACCGTTGCCTCGGAGCTCACCTACGCCGAGTTCGTCGAGCTGGACAACAAGCTCAAGGACGACCCCGAAGCGCTGTCCTTCGAGGAACGTCAATTGCTGGAGAGCGTTTCGCTTCCATGCAACTTCGACGAATCCACGGTGAAGACCGACACCCTCAGCAACTAGTCGCTGGAGCGGCCGCCCTGGGCAGGCGGCACCTGAGGAGCGAACAGCGCGCCTCAGGCGGTAGCAGGCTCACCGAACAGGCTCGCCTCAGGCGAGGCCGATGCCCGAGGCGCTACCGGGCTGGTCGGTATCGACCACGAGAGCGCTGATGACCTGTCGGGCCTGCTGACGGTGCTGCTCGACAAGCGCCCACATCTCGGCGATGCGTGCACGCTCGGCTTCGAGCTCGCGGTTCTCGGCCGAAAGCCGCTTGCGAATCTCGTCGAGGTGAATCCGTTCGGCGTCGAGGCGCTTGCGCTCGTCGGTGTTGTCGGAACGCTGTGACTCGAGTCGGGCCGAGCTTGCCGCCATCTCCGCCTGGAACTGGTCGAACTCGGCCTGCTGGTTGTTCAGCGTTTCGCGGCGTTCAGCAACGATGGCGCCGAGCTTGCGAATCTCGGCTTCTTCGGCCTTTAGGGATTCCCGACGGCTGTTGAGGGTGGCCTGGAACTCGTTGAACTCGGCGGATTCGTTCTCGGAACGACTCTTGGCCTGCTCGAACTCGGTCTGCTGACGGGCCAGCGTCTCGAGCTTGTCATCGAGAACCGAACGGTCGCGGTCGTGCTGGGCGCTGCGCTGGTCAAGGATGTCGCCCTCTTCATCGAGCTGGCGACGGCGTTCGACGAGCTGCGTCTGCTGACGGCTCAGGAATTCGTTCTGCTCGTTGTGTTGGGTTCGCTGCTCGGCGAGGGCGCTCCGGAGACCATCGAGCTGGGCTTGTTCGCCCTCGAGGTGCTCACGCTGCTCGGCAAGCATGACCCGTTCGTCGTCGAGGACGGCGGACTCACCAGAGAGACGAGCACGCTCGTGGTCGATCTGTGCGCGCTGGCGAGACAGAAGTGCAGCGTCGTCGTCGAGGGCCCGCTTCTCCTGATCGACGGTCTGCAGACGTTCGGTCAGCTTGACGAGTTCGGCGGTGCCTTCGTCGATGACGGTCTGGGCCGAATCCAGGCTTGCTCGCTTCGCATCGAGGTCCGCGGAGCGGGCATCGAGCGCCGAAGCGTCGGAGTCGAGCTGCGACCGACGGGTGTTGAGTTCGGTCTCGCGAGCGGTGAGCTCGGCGCTGACCGTGTCGAGTCGAGACTGCCGTGTGGTGATCTCGGCCGCCTGGGCGTCGAGGCTCTCGTTGACCTTGTTGAGGCGTTCCTGGCGAACGTCGAGGTCCGCGGCGGTGGCTTCGACCGCTGCGACCTCTTTGCGCTTCGCTTCGGCCTGTTCTCCGAGGCGCTCGCGTTCGAAATCGAAGTCGGCTTCGAGGGTTGCGAGCGCGCGCTTGTGCGATTCGGCGAGTTCCCGTTCCCGGGAAGCGAATGCGGCTTCGGTCGACTCCAGCTCGTCGGCCGATTCGGCGATCGCACGACGCAATGCGTCGATCTCGCCCTGGCGACGCTTCAGGTCGGCTTCGCTGGTGTCGAGCGCGGCGTGGGCTGCGGTGACTTCGGCGGTTCGGGCGTCGAGCTCGGCCGTATCGATCTTGGCGAGCTCGTCCTCGGCCTTCGCCAATGCGGCGTCAAGCTCCACCTTGGTGGCGTCGAGTTTGGCCCGGATGGCATCGAGTTCGGCCTCGCGGGTCTTTGCTTCGGCGGCCCGTTCGTCGAGCTGTGCCAGCGTGGCGGCGAGTTCGGCTTCGCGGGTCGTCGCTTCGGCGGTGCCTTCGCCGAGATCAGCCAATGTCGCGTCAAGCTCGGCGCGCCGGGTCTCGGCATCTGCTGCGGTGGCGTCGAGGGCAGCGAGCTGCTTGGAGACCTCGGCCTCACGGTCGGCGAGTTTGGCTTCGGCCTCGGCCATCGAGGATGACTTGGCTTCGAGCGCAGCGGCCTCGGCGTCGGAGAGGGACTTCCGTTCGGTCTCGAGGTTGGCGATGGTGTCGCGAACCGAGCGGGTCTCGGCGTCGAGGTCCGCCTGCTGCGCCGTGAGCTCTTCTCGGCGGGCGGCAACTTCGTCCTGGACCCGTCGGAGCTGCTCGAGTTCGGCGTTCTCCTGCTCGAGCGCCTCGGCGAGACCGGCAAGGCTGTCGCGATCGGCGTCGAGGCGGGCCTGTTCGCTGACGAGCTCGGTACGTTGCGCCTCGATGTCGGTGCGCATGGCCTCGACCTCGGCTTGCAGGTCGGCCTTGCGGCCGTCGACCTGCTGCACCAGAGCGTCATAGTCGGATTCGAGGCTGGCCCGACGCGGGTCGAGCTCGGCTTCGAGAGCATCGACCTCGGCGACCGATGCAGCTACGGCTTGTTTGCGCTCGGCGAGCGCCTTTTCGTCGGCTTCGACGTTTCGAAGGGCGGTGGTGAGCGCTGCCGACTGGCTCTGCAGTTCGTCGCGCTGGTTGGCGATGGCTGCCTTCAGCGCATCGATTGCTGCCTGATCGTCGGCAACGGCCTCTTCGCGTTGCATCGCAAGGCGGCGCTTTTCGCCTTCGAGCTCGGAACGCTCGTTGCGGAGCAGGAGGGCGGAGGTCTCGATTTCCTGACGGCGTTCTGCGACGTCGTTCTCGGCAGCGACGAGTTCCTGTCGGTACCCGTCGACCTCGGCACGACGACGTTCGATGTCGTCGGCAAGATCGTTGAGCTGGGCACGGGTGGTTTCAATCCGCTCGAGTTCGCTGCGCTGTTCGGCCTGGGTGGCTTCGACCTGCTCGCGAAGGCGAACCAGCTGCTCTTGACGGGAGTGGAGGAGATCCTCTTCGGTATCGAGCGAATCGCTTGTCCGTTCGAGGCGCATCCGTCGGAGTTCGGCGGCGGGGCTCTCGGCGGCGGAACCGGGTGTTTCGTCGATCACATCGGCAAGCGGAGCGGCAGGTGCAGCTGCGTCGGGAAGGCTGATGCCGAAGCTGTCACCGACAGGCTCGAGATCGGCCTCGGGGAGCGAGGAGAAGGGGTTCTCCGGCGCTTGGGCCCGTTGCCACGTTGGAAGGGCATCGTCGTCCTCGACGACGGCGTCGACGATGTCGTCGTCGCTCAACCCTTCGTTCTCGTTCTCATCAGACATCGAAGCTCGCTCTCAGATCTGCTCATCGAGCAGCATAGGTGAATCGACGCGAATCAAGCGCATCTGGAGCGCGGAATCGCGTGGGTCAGATCGTTGAGTCGTCGTGGGATTCGGTCAGGTCGATGACGGTGGGATCGGGCGTCTCGTCTTCGAGCGCCGACAGGAAGCCAGCCGCCTGCTTGCGATGGGTGTCGACCATTTCCCACATCTCTCGCAGTCGGGTGCGTTCCGCCTCGATTTCTTCACGCTCCGCTTCGATTCGATCAGCAGTGTCACGTAGAGCGAGCGTTTCGGATTCGAGTTCGAGTCGAGCGGCAGCGTTGGCGTTCCGGTGCTCGTCGAGCCCGTCCTGTTCGGCCCGAAGCTTGGCGCGCTCAGCGTGCACGGCCTGGGACTCTCCGTCGAGGGCGTCCCGTTGCGAGGCGTGGGCCTCGGCACGGTTGGAAAGTTCCTCGATTGACGCCATGAGGGCATCTCGTTGGCTTCGAGTGCGGCTGTGGTCGGTGGCAAGGTGCTCTGACTCGGAGTCCAGAAGCTCCCGATCGGAGTCCAGGTTGGCCCGACGGGCTTCGAGACGCTCGCTGGCTTCACCGATACTCGTGCGCTCGGAGGCGATCTGCGAACGCTTGAGTTGCAACAGTTCGGTTTCGTGCTCGATGGCCTGATGATCGGCGTCGAGCAGATCGAATCGGCTCCTTACCGTGGACTCGAGTGTTGCCAGCTCGTCACGTTGGGCAGCAAGTGCCTCCCGCTGCTGCTGCACGGCTTCCCGTTCAGCGGCGAGCAATGCATGTTCCTCGTTGAGGTGCTCGGCGGTGACCCGGAGTTCCTCAGCCCGGCCCGCAAGCGCCTCGCGATCGGCAGCAGCCTTCTCTCGCTGCGACGACAGCAGCAGGAATTCTCGGTCGACTTCTTCGCGCTCGTTCTCGAGCCGGGAGAGCACCCGCTCCGCCCGCTCGAGCGACTCACGCTGTGACTGGATCTCTTCACTGCGCTCATTGAGATCGAGTTGCGTGGCTTCGATGGACCGTTCGCGCTCGCCAAGCTGGTGTTCCTGCTCGGCCAGCCGGCCCACCCGGGTGTTGATCCGTTCGGCCGTCTCGCGGATCTCTGCATCGAGTTCGTTGAGCTGGGCAATGTGGAGTTCCTGCTCGGACCGGCGCTGTCCGAGCTGGCGGTCGCGGGCGTCGAGCTCAGCAGCGGCCGTGGCGAGAGCGGTTTCGCGGGAATGAAGGTCGGCTTCCTCAATCGTGAGGCGTTCGGCCTTTTCGTTGAGCAGACGACTGCGCTCATCGAGCTCGCTCGAGAGTGACTCAACTTCGGTCCGGCGTTCGTTCAGGACCTCGCGGCGGGCGACGAGCGTGGCTTCCAAACGGTTGACATCGCGCTGTTCGGATTCGACTTCGCTGCGTTTGCGACCAAGATCGATCCGCTGGAGTTCGAGGTCGGCGCGGGCCCGATCCAGTTCTGCGACCCGGGAACGGAGGTCAACCTCGTCTGGACCGAGGGTCGAGCGCTGCGCTTCGAGCGCCTCGCGGGCCCGTTCGAGCTCGCGGGTCAGCGCTTCGAGCTCGGTCCGCTCGGCCTGAAGCTGTGCCGTGCGGTCTTCGTTGTTGGTCTCGGTGGCGACGAGGACGCGTGCCTGCTCGTCGAGCTTGTCTCTCCACGCATCGAGCGAGGCCGCCCGTTCTTCGAGCTGTGCGAGCTCGACGGTGTTGGATTCGATCTCTTCGCGTTGCACTTCGAGCTGCGCAGCGCGGTCGGAAAGCTCGAGTTCGAGATGATCGAGGTTGGCGCTTTGCGTTGCGAGTTCGGCGGAGCGCTCAGAGAGCGCCTCGACGCTGACCCGGCGGTCATGAACGTTTTCTTCGAGACGGTCGATTTCGGCGGACTGCGCCGACAGCACGGCCCGCTCGGCCTCGATGTCGTTGCGTTCGACCTCGAGGTCGGCGCGGGCGCCTTCGAGCTGGTCAGCCTCGGCACCGAGGCCAAGCCGCTGGCGGTCGAGTGTCTCGGCCAGTGCCACCAGACGTTGTTCTTCAGCAACGAGTTCCGCCGAACGGCTGGCGATCGATGCCTCGTGCTCGGCGAGTTCCGCTTCGGATTGGCTGATGGCCGCTTCGCTCAGAAGAAGGTGGCGGGCGTCCTGTTCAGCCCGTACCCGGTCCAGGTCTTGCCGCTCGCTGTCGAGCTGGGACCGTTCGCTTTCGAGTGTGGCCCGTTCGGTCTCGATGGCGGACCGTTCGGAATCGATGCCGGCGCGGTCGGTGTCGAGCTCGGCCCGGCGGGCGTCGACGAGGGCAGCTTCGGCGTTGAGTTCGGTCCGACGGGCGTCGACGAGGGCAGCTTCGGCGTCGAGCTCGAGCCGTTGTGAGGCAAGCGCAGTGCGCTGTTCCTCGATCCGTTCGCGTTCAGCGGTGATGGCAGCGGAGTCCTCGGACAGCTCCGCTTGTTGCGAGCTCAACCGGTCCAGAACATCGGCTTCGGCCTGGAGTTCGTCCCGGCGGGCGTCGAGTTCGGCAACCTTCGAATCGACTTCTTCCCGCCGAGCGGCGATGTCTTCTTCGTCGGCAACAAGGTTCGTCTGCTGGGCAAGCAGGCTTGCCCGATGCGCAGCGACGGCGTCCTGATTTGCCCGAAGTTCGGCCTGTTCGTGTGTGAGGCGGGTGCGCTCGGTGTCGATCTGCGACGACAGCTCCTGAAGCGCTCGCTGCTGCTCAGTCGTTTCCACAGCAAGCTCAACAAGGCGATCCTGCTCGGCTTCGAGGGCGGCCCGTCGGGCCTCGAGGTCTGCGCCCTCCCGGGAGAGAAGTTCGCGGGCCTCGGTGAAGTTGTCGGTGCGGCTGCGCAACTCCTGGTTGCGACTGGCGACGAGCGCTTCCTGAGAGGCGACTTCGGCATTCAGGTCTTCGAGCTCGGCGGAGCGACGGCGTAGATCGTCGAGCTGGCGATCGAGTTCGCGCTCGTCGTCGGCCAGGCTCTCGCGCCGGAAGTTCAGCTCATCGAGTTCTTTGGTGAACCGCTCTCGAGCAGCAACAACTTCTTCTTCCTGCTCTTCGAGTTCGGCCTTGAGCCGTTCGATTCGTTCGGTCTCCTCCGACAGGTCCGCGTGCTGCGCTTCGGTGATGGGGCCGGCATCGACTTCGGCGACCCGCTCCGAAAGGGAAGACTCCTGGGCGGACAGGGCGGCGCGGCGCTGCTCGAGTTCGATCGTGTCGCGGGAAAGGCGGTTCCGTTCGGATTCGAGGTGGGCACGTTGGGAATCGATCGTGGCTTCTTCGCGGGCGGTTTGGTCGCGCACGTCGATGAGCGCACGCACGCGTTCCCGCAGGTCGTCTTGTTGCTGATCCAGATCGGAGCGAACGGAACGAAGTTCGACTTCCTCGACCTCGAGCTCGCTGCGTTGGGCCACCAGAGCTTCTTCACGTCGACGAAGCTCGGCGCCTTCGGCGTCGAGCCGGGCGCGCAGCGCGGAGTTGCCCGTCTTCGGCGGGCCGGGGGGCTGAATGACCGGTGTTGGCTGGCCGGAGCCAGCGGGATGATCGGCGCGTCCCTGCGATTCACGACCCCAGCGATCGCGCGTTTCGTCCTTGGACGAACCGTCTGCATCGCTGTTCCACACGTCACCGTCTTGTGGCGTGTCGTTGTTGCTCATTCCTACTCCGACCCGATGGAGAAACCTCCACCTGTCATGAGAGTAGAGAAGAACCTGCGACTTGCCAAAAGCGAGACCATAGCGTTGGTATTTGCGGGTAGTTGCGCCCTCGGCAGGATTCGAACCTGCGCTCACGGCTCCGGAGGCCGATGCTCTATCCCCTGAGCTACGAGGGCGTGAACCATGACTCTAGCGGCGGATGTACGCGGCGCCGCAGAACGGATCGAATGCGCTGGTGAAGGCCCCAGATACGCTTGTCGGTCAGGTCGTTGGAGGTCGTGGTGATACGTGAACAGTTGATGGAGGCGTTGCGGGTTGCGGCTGAGGCGCAGGGCCTCGAAGCGCCCGCAGAGATTGGCCTGGAACAGCCCGCGAACCGCGATCATGGCGACTGGTCGTCGAACCTTGCGATGGCCACCGCGAAGCAGGCGGGGACGAACCCGCGGGAGCTCGCTGGGCAGCTCATCGAGCGGCTTGAAGCCGCTGGCATTGCGCACGTCGACTCCATCGAGGTCGCAGGCCCCGGTTTCATCAACTTCCGCCTGGCGGATTCGTGGCTTCACGATGTGCTCACGGCCACCGTTGAGTCGGGGGAGTCCGGCTACGGTCGGAACACCTCTGGTTCGGGCACCACCGTCAACGTGGAGTTCGTGAGTGCGAACCCCACCGGTCCGCTGCACGCTGGCCACGGCCGAGGCGCCATTTACGGCGATGCGCTCGCGGCGCTCCTCGAGTGGAACGGCTACGACGTGGTCCGGGAGACGTACATCAACGACCGCGGCGTCCAGATGGAGACCTATGCCAAGTCGCTGCAGGCGCGAGCCAAGGGCGAGGAACCTGCCGAGGACGGCTACCGCGGCGATTACATCACAGACTGGGCGGCGGGCATGCCGGCCGATCTCGATCTGGATGACCTGGTGGCGATCCGCGAATGGGGTTACGCCCGCGCCAAGCAGGACCAGACAGAGGTTCTGGAGAAGCTTGGTATCGCGTTCGACATCTGGTTCAGCGAACGCACACTCCTTACGGACGGCCGCATCGACGCTGCCCTCGCCACGCTCAGCGAACGCGGCATGGTCATGGAAGAGGACGGCGCGGTCTGGCTGAAGAGCACCGAGTTCGGCGACGACAAGGACCGAGTGCTCGTGAAGAGCGACGGCGACTACACCTACCTGACTCCCGATGTGGCCTATCACGCCGTGAAGTTCGGTCGATCCAACGAGCTCATCAACGTGTGGGGCGCCGATCATCACGGCTACATCCCCCGCATGAAGGCCGCCATGGCTGCGCTCGGCAATGATCCCGAGAAGCTCGATGTGCGCGTCACCCAGATGGTGAAGCTCATGCGCGGAACCGAAGAAGTGAAACTGTCGAAGCGCTCTGGCGACCTTGTTGAGCTTCGCGATATCGTCGAGGAAGTTGGAGCAGACGCAACCCGCTTCACCTACCTGCTGCAGTCGGTCGATTCCCAGCAGACGTTCGACATGGAAGCTGCGGCGTCGCAGGCCATGGACAATCCGGTCTTCTACACCCAGTACGCCCACGCCCGCATCAAGTCGATCATGACGAAGGTGGCCGAGGCAGGGATCGAACGGCAGCCGATCGCAAGCGTGGACCTTTCGGTACTCACGCACGAACGAGAGCTCGACGTGCTCCGGCAGTTGTTTGCCGGTCCTGGCATCGTGGCGCTTGCTGGCCGGGAGCGGGCACCACACCGCGTCGTGCAGTGGGTCCGGGACCTGGCGTCGGCGTTCCACGGCTTCTACCACGACTGCTACGTGATGGGCGACGGTGTGTCGCCTGAACAGACACAGGCTCGGCTGTGGTTGAGCGAGGCGGCCCGGATCGGTCTCGCTTCGGGGCTGTCGCTGCTCGGCGTTTCGGCACCCGATTCCATGTGGACCGACGAGGACCCGGAATGACCGACCCCATTCCGTTCTCGCTGCTTCCGGATTCGGCAGCGATCGGGGAGGACGGTGCGCTGACGATCGGTGGGTGTTCGGTGGCAGAGCTGGCCGAGGAATATGGCACACCGCTGTTCATCTACGACGAAGAGCATCTGCGCGCTCGTGCCCGTGAAGCCGTCGAGGCCTTCGGCCCCGGGGTGGCCTACGCGAGCAAGGCGTTCCTGTGTCGTGCCATGGCCGAGCTGGTGCACGAAGAGGGCATGGACATCGACGTGTCCACGGCCGGCGAGTTCCATGTGGCCCGCGCCGCAGGCGTTCCCGCCAAACACCTGGTCTTTCACGGCAACAACAAGTCCACAGCAGAACTCCGGTTGGCCATCGAGAACAAGGTCGGACGAATCGTGATCGACTCGTTCGACGAAATGGACCGGCTCGACCAGCTCCACGCCGACGGGCTTGCAGCCCCCGACGTGCTGTTGCGCATCACTCCAGGGGTCGAAGCGCACACCCACGAATTCATCGCCACCGGCCGCGACGACTCCAAGTTCGGGTTCACGGTTTCCACGGGCCTTGCCGAGCAGGCGATCGCCCGTGCCAAGACATCACCATCCATGCGGCTGCGCGGCATTCATGCGCACATCGGGTCGCAGGTTTTCCGCGTCGACTCGTTCGCCCGTGCGGCAGAAGTGATCGCCGCAGTTGGCCAACCACACGATCTCGAAGAGGTCTCGGTGGGCGGCGGGCTCGGCGTTCCCTACGTGATGGGGGAGGAGGGTGCCTCGATCACCCAGTGGGCAAGCGTCGTCCACGATGCCCTCGCCGTTGCCGGTGTCACGGCGAGTGTCTCGGCCGAACCCGGACGCTCCATTGCTGCGTCGGCAGCGATCACCGTGTACACGGTGGGCACCATCAAGCCGCTCGAGGGAATCCGAACCTACGTGGCCGTCGACGGTGGCATGTCGGACAACCCCCGGCCTGTGCTCTACGGGAGCGGCTACGAGAGCTTCCTGCCAGCCCGCCCTCACGCCGATCGAGACCTGGAGGTCCGAATCGTCGGGAAACACTGTGAGTCCGGAGACGTTCTCGTCCGGGAAGGCGCCGTGCCAAGCGACATTGCCGTGGGCGAACTGCTGGCAACGCCGGTCACCGGTGCGTACGGTCACAGCATGGGCTCCAACTACAACCAGGTCCTCCGCCCCCCTGTCGTGTTTGCCCGCAACGGCGAAGCGCGCCTGGTGATCCGGCGGGAGACACTCGACGATCTGTTGAGCCGCGACGTCTGATGGCCTCGTACCAGCGGTTGCCAGCGGTTGAACGCACGCTGCTTGGCGGGCGCTTGCTGGTACAGCCGGTTGGCGCACCTGCCCCCACAGAGTTGGGCGGTTCTGCGCCGATCATCTGGGAGCTGCTGGAGACCCACCAGCACCTCGACGTCGTCATGGAACTCCTCGCCGACCGATTCAACGACGAACCTGCAGTCATCGAACATGGCACCAGGCAGGCGGTCGAGCAGCTTCTTTCGGCGGGGCTCATCGAAAGGCAGACGTGACCGACCTGGGTGAGCTTGCGGCCATTGCTCGCCACGGCTTGGCCGATGCGGTGGAGATCGAACTTCCGGAGGCCCAGCATCAGCCGGGCCTCATCACGGATCTGCAAACGCACCGGCTCGTCGGTATCGCTGCCAGCGCCCTCGCCGAAGGAGCGTTGCCACTCGCAGACGAGTCTGCCCAGCTGCTGCTCGCCGCCCACGACACGGCCATGGCGCAGACCATCCGGGTGGAGCTGGCCATGCTTCGGGCCGTCGAGCTGTTGGACGACGCCGGCATTGCCCATCGGGTGCTGAAGGGCTCGGCGCTCGCCCACATGGTTGCCCGCGACCCATCCGAACGCGAGTTCCGGGACGTCGACCTGCTGATCCCGGCCGACTCGATCGACGACGCGGTGCAGGTCTTCGCCGAAAATGGCGCCCATCGAAGCCGCCCCGAACTCCGGCCGGGCTTCGATCGGCGTTTCGGCAAGTCGGTGACGTTGCGGCTCGATGGTGTCGAGGTGGATCTGCATCGCGTGCTGAGCCCCGGTCCGTTCGGAGCGCTCATGTATCCAAGCGACCTGATGGTTCTCCGCGACACCTTCACCGTTGCTGGCCGGTCGTTGCCGACCCTGGACCTGACCGACCATCTGCTTCACGCCTGCTACCACGTGGCACTTGGCCAGGCGGCCCCCTCCTACAGCAACCTGCGCGACGTGGCGCAGCTCGTGGCGACCGACTTTGACCTCGCACGTCTCGAGGAGACGGTGGGACGCTGGCAGGGCACGCCGGTGCTGGCCCGAGCCTCGCACCTGCTCCAGCACCATTTGGGCATCGAGCCCCCGGTGGGTTTGCGGAGCTTCACCATGTCCACCGCCGGGCGTCGCATGCTGGAGCCGTACATCCTCGATGGCGATCGGTTTCCGGCGCTTGCGTCGGCAACGCTGAAGGTCCTGCCCCTTTCGGATCGGGCAGCCTTTGCCCTTGCAGTCGGCATTCCGAGCGGTACGAAACCCGCTGACCGTGCCCGCGAGCTGTGGGGGCAGCGGGCGTCCTGGCGCTAGTCCTGCACGACCGGCCGGTCACAGTCGTCCGTGGATTCGACCATCAGCTCGGTCCCGAACGCAGGAAGCGTGAGCGGAGCGCTCGATGATGCGTCGTCCAGCCACGAGGGAAAGACGAACCACTCGCCGGTGGACGGCCGATACACGCCGAGGGTTGCGTCCTCGGTGCAGCGCCAGCGTCCGACGGCGGCGAGGTCTCCGGGCTCACCGACGTTCCAGCGTTCGTCCGATCCGTCGACCGATCGGAGCGATCCTGTTGCCGAGGACCAGGACACTCCAGCCCCGGCGAGGGTCGCCTCGGCAGCCACGATGCGCTGCACCGCGGACGACGGCACGACGACCGCAGGATCGGTTATGGACGCCGAGGCCATGACCTCGCTGCTGATGAAGAAGGTGAAGAGTGCAACCACCGCGACCAGAACCGCTGGGCTCCACCTTCGATCTCGAGGTGAAGGCTGCACAGCCGAGCCAGAGGCTCCGGGGGAGGGAGGCCGCGGTCCGAACTCGACCGTGCCCGAGCGCTTGTCCCCGGGCTGCGATACGCCGAAGAGGATTGCCGTCAGGTCCTGGACCGATGCAGCGGCCCCGGCGTCGGCATTGCGAATCAGATCCTCGATCCGTGACCGAGCCGTGGATGTTGCGTCGTCCCAACGATTGGGTGGCCCCAACAGTTCCAAGGTCACGACAGCACACGAGCGGACGTCGAGAGCGGGCTCTGCGGCACGCAACGGTCCGGCGTAGTCCACGGTCCCCTCGATGATGCGGGACCCGTCCGCCGGTCGGCTGGCCGCAAAATCGAGCAAGACCGGCTCGCCGCTGGCACGGATGCCAATGTTCGAAGGCGAAATGTCGCCATGCACCCACCCGGACCGATGAATATGGGCGACCGCCGCCAGGATCGGCGCCATCAGCTCTGCTGCCTCACTGATGCATCGCGGCGTGCCGTCGACGCGGTCGGCCAGCGTGCCGCCGGCGCAATACTCCATGACCAGCCCGGTGCCCTCGGGAGCGTCGGCCACGAGGTCGACGACGTTCGGGTGGCGCAGGTGTTGGAGCGCGGCTGCCTCACGCGTGCCGACCTCAGGACACGGTGGAACCTTGACCGCAACTTCGGTGTTGTGCAGCCAGCCGTGAAACACCGTTCCGTGACGGCCAGCGCCGACGATGGTCGCTTCGCTGAGTCCCTGAGGTGGGTGGGGGCGTACAGATGTCTCCGAAGATACTTGCATATACTGAAACATATTGAAATGTAGTGAAACTGTCAATCAGGGCTGGTCGACGTTTCCCGATAGCGTTCCTTCATGACCAGTACGCAGACGATTCGGATCGGGCTTCTGGGGTGCGGGACGGTTGGCACCTCATTCGTTCAGCTCATCGACCAGCAGCGCGAGGCGATCCTGCAGCGCACGGGTGTTGAACTCTTGATTTCGGCGGTTTCTGTGCGCGACACCACCCGCGAGCGCGCGGGCGTCGACAGCTCCCTCATCACCGACGACTCGGCTGCAATCGTGGCCAGCGCCGACGTCGATCTCGTCGTCGAGACCATTGGCGGCATCGACGGCACCAAGGAACTCCTGCTGGAAGCACTTCGTCAGGGCAAGCCCGTCGTCACCGCAAACAAGGAACTCCTTGCGCACCACGGCCCGGAACTCTACGCAGCGGCCGCCGCAGCCGGCGTCGACATCGCCTTCGAAGCATCGGTGGCTGCCGGCATCCCGTTCATCCGTCCGCTACGCGAGTCTCTTGCGGGCGAGAACATCACCCGCGTCATGGGCATCCTCAACGGCACCACCAACTACATCCTCTCGCAGATGAGCGAACAGGGCGCCGGCTATGCCGAGGCGCTCGGCGAGGCGCAGCGTCTCGGGTTTGCAGAAGCCGACCCCACCGCCGACGTCGAAGGATTCGACGCTGGCGCCAAGGCTGCCATCATCGCCACGCTCGCCTTCGGCGAAGCCGTCGTGGCCGACGATGTGCACGTGGAGGGGATCTCCACGATCAGCGCAGAAGACATTGCAAACGCTGCTCGCATGGGGCATGTCATCAAGCTCCTTGGCGTCGTCGACAGAGACGAAGCCGGAGCCATTGGCGTGCGTGTGCATCCCGCAATGGTCGACGCAGAGCATCCACTTGCCTCCGTCCGAGACAGCTTCAATGCCGTGTTCGTCGAAGGAACCGGCGTCGACCAGCTCATGTTCTACGGCCGTGGCGCAGGTGGCCACCCCACCGCCGCAATGATGGTCGGTGACACGATCGACGCGGCCATCAACAAGTTGGCCGGCGTGCACCGCGATCTTGGTTCGCTTCCGGTCGCCACCGTGAAGCCGATCTCCGAGATGGTGTCTGCCTTCTACGTGAGCCTCGACGCACGGGACGAGCCCGGCGCACTTGCCACCATCGCAGCTGCCTTCGGGAACCGTGGTGTCTCCATCCGTTCCATGGAGCAGGAGGGGTTGGGCGACCAGGCCCGACTCGTCTTCATCACCCATCAGGCGGTCGAAGCCGACCTTCGGGCCACCCTCGCTGACCTCAACGGCATCGATGTCGTCAAGAATGTCGGCCAGGTCCTGCGAGTTGTCTGCGACTAGTCATGCGCCGTTACCAGAGCACGCGAGGCTCCGCTCCCGAACTGTCCTTCGCCGACGTTCTCCTGACCGGACTCGCTCCTGACGGCGGGCTGTACGTCCCCACGTCGTGGCCCACGGGATCCGCGTCCCCTGACCTTCCCTACGGCGAGTTTGCGGCAGCCGTCATGTGGCCGTTCGTGGACGGCTCGATCGAACGCGACACCTTCCAGCAGATCGTCAACGATGCGTACAGCACCTTCTCGCATCCCGATGTCATCCCCATCTCCACCCTTGGCGATGGCATCAACCTGGTGGAACTCTTCCATGGCCCCACCCTTGCGTTCAAAGACGTGGCCATGCAGCTGCTCGGCCGACTCTTCGACCATGAGCTCGGCCAGCGAAACAGTCGGGTCACCATCGTCGGCGCCACCTCGGGCGACACGGGCTCGGCGGCCATCGAAGCCTTCCGCGACCGCGACAACGTCGACATCATCATCCTTCACCCGCATGGTCGGACCTCCGAGGTTCAGCGTCGGCAGATGACGACGGTGAACGCTCCGAACGTCCACAACGTGGCCGTCGAGGGCACGTTCGACGACTGCCAGGACCTGGTGAAGGCGATGTTCGCCGACGCGGCGTTCCGCGACCGGGTGCAGCTTGCGGCCGTGAACTCCATCAACTGGGCTCGGGTCATGGCCCAGGTCGTGTACTACCACTGGGCGGCCGCGCACTTCGATGGCCCGGTCTCCGTCACGGTCCCCACCGGAAACTTCGGCAACGTGTTCGCTGGTCGAGTCGCCACGCGCATGGGTGCACCGATCGATCGGTTCATCGTGGCCAGCAACCGCAACGACATTCTCACGCAGTTCTTCAGCGGTGCCGAGATGACCATTGGTTCGGTCGAGCCGTCCCTATCGCCAAGCATGGACATCCAGGTGAGCAGCAACCTGGAACGTCTCATTCACGAACTCCTCGATGGCGACGGCGCCGCCGTGGCCGAACAGCTTGCGAGCTTCCGCAGCAACGGTCACGTGCAGTTCGGTCCCGACGTTGCGTCGAAGCTCTCGGAGCGTTGGGTGGGGGAGAGCCTCACCGACCCGCAGACACTCGAGACGATGGTGTCGGTGTATGAGACCGATGGCATGATCCTCGACCCGCACACGGCGGTTGGGGTCGGCGCAGCCCGACGACGTCCGAGCGATCTTCCCGAGTTGGTCATGGCCACCGCACACCCAGCGAAGTTCCCGGCGGCGGTCCAACAGGCCACAGGCGTACACCCGGAACTGCCCGACCACTTGGCCGACCTGCTCGATCGAACCGAGGACTACACGGTCCTCTCCAACGACCTGGCCGAGGTCCAGCGGTTCGTGGAGAACGCCAGATCCTGACGGTCACCTCGCGTCGTTGGTGACCCGAATGTGGGGATCATGCGGCGAGCGGCTACGTTACAGCGCAGTACTTGTGCGGGCCGATCGGCCCTGCAAGGACCGTGTTTCTGCGCCGGATACCCGGCGGAACATCTTCCCAACTCCGGTGGCGTGAGTCTCTCCGCCACCCGAAAGCAATCTGGAGAACCCCTGTGGACACCCCGGAACTTCGTCGATCTGCGCTGGAGCGCAAAGACCGCGACGAACTCAGCACGATCGCCACCTCGCTCGGGGTGAAGCCGCCCTCGCGGGCACGCAAGGCCGAGATCGTCGACCTCATCCTCACGACCGTCACCGCTGGTGCTGCCGACGAGTCGCCCGAGCCTGATGCCGCCCCCGAGACCGATCAGCCCGCACCACAGCCTGCTCCCAAGGCCAAGGCACCGAAGGAATCGGCCGCCAAGGGCGACGGCGCCGACGGCGGACCCGAAGAGGAGTTCGACTTTGGTGAGGTCACCACCAAGTCCGACAGCCGGGGCGGCTCCGACAACAAGGGGCGTGGCGACCGGAACCGCGACAACGACAAAGGCGACAAGGGCGACAAGGGCGGTCGCAACAACGGTCGAGACCGGAACAAGGGTCGAAACGACGCCAAGTCCGATGGCGACGACGATCGCAAAAACCAGAACGACAACAACCAGAACGACGACGAGGCCGGGCCGGGGAACCGCCGGCCGCGTCGGCGCGGTCGGGGCCGGGATCAGGGCCGCGACGAACAGTGGGACGGCGATCCCGTGCGAGTCGAGGGCGTCCTCGATCTCCGTGACGACGGCTACGGATTCCTCCGTGTCAACGGCTGGCGCTCCTCGAAGGACGACGCCTACGTGTCGGTGAAGCAGGTCCGCCAGAACGGACTGCGGAAGGGCGACCACCTCGCAGGAACCTCTCGGCCAGCGAACCGCAACGAGAAGAACCCGGCGCTGTTGACACTCGAGACGGTCAACGGAACCGATCCCGAAAAGGCCAAGGACCGCCCCAACTTCGAAGACCTCACGCCGTTGTTCCCCGACGAAAAGCTCGTGCAGGAACTCAAGGACGATCCGTCCAACATGACCGGTCGCATCATCGACCTGCTCGCCCCGATCGGCAAGGGCACCCGTGGCCTCATCGTTTCGCCGCCGAAGGCCGGCAAGACCACGACGATGAAGAACATCTGCAAGTCCATCGAGACCAACAATCCCGAGGTGCAGCTCATTGTTCTGCTCGTCGACGAGCGGCCCGAAGAGGTCACCGACATGAAGCGCTCACTGGAGCGAGGAGAGGTCGCCGCATCCACGTTCGATCGGCCGCCTGAAGAACATGTTGCCGTGGCCGAAATCACGATCGAGCGGGCCAAGCGTCTGGTCGAGTCCGGCCAGGACGTCGTCATCATGCTCGATGGCATCACCCGGCTGGCCCGTGCCTACAACCAGGCCGCACCGGCAACCGGCCGCGTCATGTCCGGCGGTCTCGATGCTGGCGCCATCTACCCACCCAAGAAGTTCTTCGGTGCAGCCCGCAACGTCGAGGAGGGCGGCTCGCTCACCATTCTGGCCACGGCGCTTGTCGAGACCGGCTCCCGCATGGACGAGGTCATCTTCGAAGAGTTCAAGGGCACCGGAAACATGGAGCTCAAGCTGGACCGACGCTCTGCAGAACGTCGGGTGTACCCGGCGATCGATGTCGACGCCTCGTCCACTCGTCATGAAGAACTGCTCTTCAAGCGGGCGCAGGTGGAACAGGTGTGGAAGCTTCGCCGAGTCCTTTCGGGTATGGCGTCAGACGCCGAGAAGGGCCCTGGAGCCGGCCTCGAGCTGCTCATGGACCGCCTGAAGACCTTCAAAACGAATGAAGCCTTCCTCAAAGAGGTGGCCAAGGGTGTCTGAGGCCACGCGCATTTTTTCGACGCGAGGTTTCAAGCGCGACGATCGCGGGCGAAACTGGTCGAGTTATGAAGCCTGAGATCCATCCCGAATATCGCCCTGTCGTCTTCCAGGATCAGTCCTCGGGCGACAACATCATCGTCGGTTCCACCATGCAGACCAGCGAGACCATCACCGTTGACGGTGTTGAGTACCCGCTGGCGAAGGTCGAACTCTCCAGCCGCTCCCATCCGTTCTTCACCGGACAGATGAAGATCGTCGACACCGCAGGTCGCGTCGAGCGCTTCGAGCGCCGCTACGGTTCCCGCAAGAAGTCGGCTGGCGCCGCCGAAGCAGAGGCCGCTGACGGCGCTGCAGAGGCTGACGAGAGCTGAACTCCGATCGCTCATCCCAGCTTGCAGCGGTCAAACTCCGCGGCCTGCTGGTCGAGCATCTGACGACAACCACGAACGACACGGCGGCCACAGTGGGCGAAGCCGTGTCGTTTGGCGCGGGCGCAGCGCTGGTGCACGACGCCGACGCGTGGGTCTACATCCCGAACGCTCCCAGAGGTTCGCTCGGGGCGGCGGTCACCTGGGCGATTGCCCAGGGAGCCAACCAGGTGCAATTCCTGGTCGACGGTGCTGCCACCAACGAAGCGTTCAGTGCGCAGGGGTTCTCCGAGCCAGCGCCGCAGGTGTGGTCGGTCACCGGTCGGTCAATCTCCATGGCCAGCGCGCAGACGCCCGTCGTTGAGCCTGCACCCGCATGTCCTGAACAGATGGCTGTGCTGCGCGAGGCCGGTCTCGACGTTGTCATCGACCATGGTGTCTGGATCGGCGAACTCAACGGCCTCGAACTTGCCCGCGTGGGGCATCGTGACGGCGTCTGCAGCATCGACATCGGCGTGGGCGCCTACGACCAGTTTGCATCCTCTGCGCTTGCAGGCGATCGCGACCCGGCCGAGGCACTCGCCACCGTCGTCGACATGGTGAGCCCCCATCGGGTTCCCGGTGCTGCCCCGCACCCCATGGGTCGGCTCGTTCGCTCCCGCTGGCTTCGCGCTCAGGCTGTTCGTGCCCCCGACCAGTTCGGACTCGACCGGTTGGACCCAATCCCTCTGCTCGAGCCCCGACCGGGACTCATGGAATCGCAACCGGCTGCGGCTCTGGGCCACCGCGGCGACGAAACGGTGCTGGCCGTATTCAGTGTGGGCCTGGATCTCGGGGTTGCTGAAACCGCGGCCGGACTCGTGGCCATGCACCAACCTGCCTCGGCGATCATCGCCATGCCACAACGGGACCAGCATCCCCGGATCATCGATGCGGCCGGACTGCTCGCGTGCCCCACGAAGGTTGTGCCAATGAATGGCGAATGGTCCGATTGATCTCCACGGCCGGTCAGTGGGCAGTGGCCGTCAGACCGGGCAATGCCGGTTAGGTTGACGGGGTGCTGAGTCGTCTTGAATCCCTCGAACGTGAACTTGCCGATGTCGAAGCGCGCCTCGGCGACCCACAGCTGATCGCTGACCAGAAGCGCTTTCAGGTCGAGGCCCGTCGCCACAAGGAACTCGACGCAATCGTGAGCATCGGCCGCCAGCTCCGCAGCGCGACCGAAGATCTGGACGCAGCTCGTGAAATGTTCGCCGAAAGCGACGGCGACGACCGCGAAATGATGCGTGAGGAAGTCACCCGCCTCGAAGCCGAGGTCGAGGAGAGCACCGCAGCATTCCGGCTCGCCCTGCTACCCAAGGATCCCAACGACGACCGCAACGTGATCGTGGAGATCCGTGGGGCCGAGGGCGGCGAAGAGGCCAACCTCTTCGCACGGGACCTGTACGACATGTACAAGGCCTTTGCGCCCAAGTGCGGGTGGAAGTTCGAGATGATGGACGGTACCGAGTCCGACATGGGCGGTTTCAGTACCGTCACCTTCAGCCTGAGTGGCGATGGCGTGTGGAGCCGCATGCAGTTCGAGGGCGGAGTACATCGGGTACAGCGTGTGCCAGCCACGGAGTCGCAGGGACGCGTGCACACGTCGTCGGCGACCGTGGCGATTCTTCCAGAAGCCGAAGAGGTCGAGGTCGAGATCGACGAGAACGACCTGCAGATCGACGTGTATCGGGCGTCAGGCCCTGGTGGCCAGTCCGTGAACACCACCGACTCCGCGGTGCGCATCACCCACAAGCCCACGGGTGTCGTGGTCGCGATGCAGGACGAAAAGAGCCAGCTCCAGAACAAGGCAAAGGCGCTTCGTGTGCTGCGAAGCCGCCTACTGCAGGCCGAGCAGGACAGGCAACGCAACGAAGCCTCAGAGGCTCGCAAGTCGCAGACCGGTGGCGGTGGTCGATCCGAGAAGATCCGTACCTACAACTTCAAGGAGAATCGGGTGTCGGATCATCGCATCAACCTGACGATCCACAAGCTCGACAAGGTGCTCGCGGGGGAGCTGGGCGACGTCTCCGATGCGCTCCTTCACGACGATCAGCAAAAGCGCCTGTCCGGCGACGACGGCTGAGGCCCTTCCGCGTGACAGATCCGCAGGACCTGGAGGGCACGGTTTCGTGGCGGGCCCTCGTCGATGAGACCGAACGTCGTCTGGCCGAACACCCCGATGTGGTGGACGCGTCCCGGGAAGCCCGATGGATCACCGAAGACATCCTCGACGCGAGCGGATCTGACTACCGTGACCTGCTCGACACCCTGGCGACAGTCCGGGGCGTCTCCAAACTCGACCATCTGGTCGGCCGACGCCTGAAGGGCGAACCGATCCAGTACGTGCTCGGGCACTGGCCGTTTCGGTTCCTGGATCTCCTCGTCGACGAGCGGGTGCTGATCCCGCGGCCGGAGACCGAAGTCGTCGCCGAGCTTGCGCTCGCCGAGCTTCGCCGAACCGCTCCCGATGGTGGCGTCGCCGTGGACCTTGGAACTGGAAGCGGCGCGATCGGCTTGTCGCTTGCCACGGAACATCCGGGCACGGCCGTTGTGCTCACCGACGCAAGTGCCGACGCGCTGGCAGTCGCGAGAGCAAACCTTGCTGGGCTCGGAATGGCGGCCAGCTCGGTGCAGATCTGCGAAGGGGAGTGGTTTGCAGCGCTCCCCGAACGGCTCCGTTCTGCCTGTGATGTGATCGTGTCGAACCCGCCGTATGTGACCGATGATGCCGACCTGCCCCAGTCGGTCGAAGGGTGGGAGCCGCGGTCGGCCCTGCGCGCTGGCGCCGACGGGCTCGACGACATTCGACAACTCATCGCAGGCGCCCGGGACTGGCTGAAGCCGACCGGAGCGCTCATCATGGAGATGGACCCGGAACAAACGACCGAAGCGGTCGAACTCGGTACGTCGCAAGGCTGGCTCGCCGAGGTCCACCGAGACCTCGCAGGCCGCGACCGTGCCGTGATCCTGCGGCTGAAGGAGAGCTGATGGCCCCGCCCGATCTGCTGGAAATCATCGCCGAAGAACTCCGTTCTGGCGGAGTCGTGGTGCTGCCCACCGACACGGTTTACGGACTGGTCGCAGATCCGTTCAGCGCCGAGGCGATGCGCCGGTTGTTCGAGCTCAAGGGCCGCCCCGATGGTGTGCCCATCGCAGTGCTCGTTGGCTCACGGAGCCAGGCCGAGGGCCTTGTTGAGTCGACCACATCGTTCACGGAACTGGCGACGACACACTGGCCGGGCGCACTCACACTGGTTGCCCCAACGACTGCCGAGGGACTGCACATCGGCGCAACGAACTCCACACTTGGGGTCCGTCTGCCAGATCACGCGCTGATCCGTGGCGTCACCGCCCGGTTCGGTCCAATCGCAGCGACAAGCGCGAACCTTCACGGCCAACCCACGATCGTGGACGCCGAAGAAGCCCGAAGGGTCTTTGGAAGCTCAGTCGATCTGATCATCGACGAAGGCACCCTCGATGGCGTCGCATCGACGGTTGTGGATGTCACGAGTTCCACCCCGGCGATTCTCCGCCAGGGCGACGTGGAGATCTGACTACCAGACCCGCCACGGGGCCGTGCCGTCGTCCCACAGGCCGTTGAGCTCGACGTACTCGCGGTAGGTGTCCATGCCGCGCCAGAACCCCTTGTGGAGGTAGTAGTTGAGCTGGCCGTCCTTCGTGAGGCGCTGGAGAGCGTCGGACTCGAGCATGTCTCCATCGTCATCGGTGGAGTAGTCGAGGAACTCACGGTTGAACATGAAGTAACCGCCGTTCACGACGCCCGTGTTCAGATCTGGCTTCTCCGAGAAGTCGGTGACTGAGGTGCCATCGGTTTCCAGCTCGCCGAAACGGGACGTCGGATGGACGGCGGTGACCGTTCCGATCTTGCCGTGTTCGAAGTGGAAGTCACGAAGCGCAGGAATGTCGATGTCGGCGAGACCGTCGCCGTACGTCAGCATGAACGCCGGAGCGTCTTCCAGGTACTTGCTCGCACGAGAAAGGCGACCACCGGTGAGCGTGTTGAGGCCGGTGTAGGCCATGGTGATCTCAAAGTCCTCGCTGCCGTACTCGCCGTGAAACTCGGTTTCGTTGTTGTTCAGGTTGACGGTGAAGTCCGATGTGTTCTCGCGGTACCGAAGGAAGTACTCCTTGACGGTCCACGCCTTGTAGCCGAGCAACAGCACGAACTTCCGGTGCCCGTACGCTCCGTACGTCTTCATGATGTGCCACATGATGGGCTTGCCGCCCACGTCGATCATCGGCTTTGGGAGCGACTCCGAAGCTTCGCGAATTCGGGTTCCTTTGCCTCCAGCGAGGATCACTACGGGGATGTCTGCTGGGTCCACCTGGCTCATGGGAGGCCTTTCGTTGCGATGCGTCGAGTGTGTGTCGGCGCGATTGACACTGTTCTATCGGCAGCAGACTCCGCGCCTGAAGTGCACAATTCCCGCCGACGCACAATGTTTCCACGTCGACTCTGCAGGTGGGTCGACCCCGCAAGAGAGCGAGCCGGATTGCCTCAGGCGGCGACGTCGAGCGCCAGGTTCTCACACAGGATCTCGAAGAGCTCGCTGACCTCTTTCGGGCGATGGAACAGAAAGCCCTGCGCACGATCGCAGTTGAGATCGCTGAGGACCTCATGCTCGCTCTCGTTCTCGATGCCCTCGGCAATGGTGACCGCACCAAGGCCCTGAGCAAGTCCGACAATTGCGGCCACGATCTCTCGTTCCTTCACGTTCTCGGGAGCACTCAACGGCCGAACGAACGCCTGGTCGATCTTGAGATAGTCGAACTCATATCGCTGCAAGTAGCTGAGCGACGAGTAGCCGGTTCCGAAGTCATCGATCGCCAGTGCAAGTCCCAGGGATCGCAGCTTCGAGATGCGCTCAGCGATGAACTCGGTGTCGTCGATGAGGACGGTTTCCGTGATCTCGATGATGATTCGAGACGGGTCGACCTTGGTCTGTCGGAGGATCGCTGAGACCCGGCTGATCATGTCATCCTCGACCAGGGTGAGGCCCGACATGTTCACGCTCACGGTGAACTCGGAAAGGCCACGACGGGACCATTCGTTCACTTGCTCGCAGGCGGTCCGAAGCGCCCAGTCTCCGAGTGCGCTGATCGTGTTCGACTCTTCCGCAATCGGGATGAACACCGACGGCGAGACTTCGCCGCGGTCGGGGTGACACCATCTCGACAGCGCCTCGAGCGACACGATCCGCCCCGTCGACATGTCGAGAATCGGCTGGTACACCAACCGCATCTCGTCGTTCTGCAATGCTCGTTCGAATCCGGTCCGAAGATCGAGCCGCTCGGTCACAGCACTGCCCATGGCTTCTTCGAACATGACAGCCTTGCCGGGGGAGTGCCGCTTGGCCGTTCCAAGTGCGGTGTCGGCTTCACGGAGCAGCACCGACGCGGTGTCTTCGCCGCCGATGTCCCTCGACATGCCGCCCGTTGCATCCAACGACAAGGGGTGGCGGTCCAGCTCGAAGGGGAGCCGGAGTTCTGCGAGAACTCGTTCGATCGACGCAAGGGCTTCGAGTGATGAGTACCCATCGGGCATGAGAACACCGAACTCGTCAGCACCCAGGCGGGCGACGATGTCGCCAAGCCGGACCGATCGCCGAATTCTGGCTCCAGCTTCGACCAGGGCCTGGTCGGCAAGAACCGGGCCCAACGCATCGTTGATGGTCTTGAAGTCGTCGAGGTCGATGATGGCGATCGACACGGCAGTGCCGCTGATGGAGGATCGCCGCATGGCCCGTTCAATCTCGGTGATGAAGGACTTCCGGTTGAGAAGCAGCGTCAGGGGATCGATCGTTTCCGCGTCCTTCAGATCGCGTTCGAGTGAGCGCTTCGCCGTCACGTCGGTCGCGTTGACGACAATGCCATTGACCTCCGGGACCATGCGCATGTCGGTCATGATCGCCTCGAACAGACGAACCTCCCCGGTGGCCGTGTGCCCACGGAACTCATGCTTCTCCTGCGACTTCAGTCCGTCCTTGACGGCAAGGAAATTCAGCGCCGCCGGCTCGCGGTCGTTCTCGTGCACGATCGTGTTGAGCTGCTCGCCAAGCAATTGCTCGGGCGCATAGCCGAGCACGCGAGTGACAGCGTCGCTTGCGTAGGTCGTGACCCCTTCCGAGTCGAGAACGATGAAGATGTCCGAAGCGTGCTGCACCAGCGACCTGAACCGCTTCTCACTCG
This sequence comes from uncultured Acidimicrobiales bacterium, assembly GCA_964517125.1. Classification (GTDB taxonomy): domain Bacteria; phylum Actinomycetota; class Acidimicrobiia; order Acidimicrobiales; family SHLQ01; genus SHLQ01. Next base: position 14,949 of record CAZFBD010000033.1, on the reverse strand, counting down.
CTGCGACCCGTTCCGCTGCTTCATGCTCAACCCTTGAGGCGTTGCGAGAGGTCTCAAGGTCGCGCGCAACAGCGATCGATCGAGCCTCACTGATGAGCGATGAGATCAGTCTCAACTCCCAGGTGGCGAGCTTCGATCCGTTGTAGTTCAGGAACGAATGGACGAAGGGCTCATCAAGCTCAGAGCTGGTGAACTTTCCTTCGACTCGGAACCTGGTGATGCTCGCCGGAGCAGCGGCTGGCACGACTTGTTCGAGGCGAATCGGAAGCTGTTGACGAATCTCCCTGATGGAAGCTGCTTGCGCGAGCTGAGCTGTCGCTTGGGTGAGGGCCCGGTCGGCTCCCGCTCGACGCTCTTGCATAACGAAGAGGCGAATGATCCGAACAGCAACGAGCAAGACCACGATCGTTACAAGGGCTGCCGCTACGTTGCGTTTGAGCGGGCTCTGTTCTTCGCCGAAGGTGAGCACGATCAGCGGGGAGAGGAGCATCGCCGACAAGACGATTAGGCGCAGTGTGCCCATCCGGAGTTCGGACTCGGCACGTGACTGTGTCAGGTCCTTGATCGACGGGTGGAGTACAGCGGCGACGGTCGTGCCAGACACGAGCGGACTCAGCGCAGTTGTGAGGGCGAGCCCCCGACCCTGAGCCAAGGAAACGCCTGCGGCAAGGTCGACCAACACGAGAGCCGCGGAGGCGAACCCAAGAAGTCGGTAGCTGACTGGTTTGGTGCCAGGGGTGGCTCCGATACGGAGCAGGAGTACTCCGCCGACGAGGAGTAGTAGGTCGTACGGGGCGTTGAGGAGTTTTGTCTCCCAGGAGATCAACGGCGTTTCGAGGAAGTCGGCGTAGTACCACCACCAGATCCCGAGGCTTGCTGCCGTTGCCGACGCGATTCCTTCGATCCAGGCGTCAAGGTTTCGTCGCGTCGAACGAGCCAGGTGTACCCGAAGGAGGGTTACAACGAATAGAGCGTAAGCGGGAAGATGCACAATGTCCGCGGGCGATGGCATAGGGAAGGGTTCGTTGACGATCTCTCCGTGGACACCGCGAAGGAGCATGCCGAGGGAGAACAAGATGCCGATCGTTGCGAGCGATGGGAGTAGAAAGTCAGCGTTGTGGCTGCGGATCGTGACAATGAGCACGACAATCGAGCAACCGACTGCCCACAGAAGCGCCAGAGGAGCGGCCATTTCGAAGGGGAGGACGAGCGCGATCGCAGCCACCACCACGCTCGCAATCGAGGCCATGGCGCTGGACTGAGCGCGACGCACGTCCTGAGGCAGCTTCGATTGCATGACCATTGTGTTGCAATCGGAACGCCGCCTCCGAAAGTTAGGCGAGACGCAGCCGATCCAAAGGCTTCAGTCGTCGGCCGGGCCCGGCAACTAGCTGGCGGGACGGACAGAGACTGGTTCGCTCAGAACTGTCTCGTGATCAGCGATCGCTGTCTCGCGGAAGAACGGAAGTGTCCGGGCCACGATCGGATCGATTGCGAACGCACCGACAGTAAGTAGATGGTCGATCGCCGGGTCGTCGAAGTCGAGCATGTGAGGCTGATCGAACAGCAAGAGCGCGCAGCGCTCTTGGCCAAGCTCACCCTCATGGAGCGTTCGGAATGGAAGGTCTGCAGCCGACATCATCGTGTGGAGTCGTTCGCTGGCGGTAAACAGCGTGCCAGCCTTCCCGCTTGTGGCGGCGACGCAAGCTCCCAGCAGCGGGATGCTTAGCGCTGCACCGAACGATGGAGCGAAAAACATGCGGGTCGAGTCGACCACCGCCCTACTCCTGACCAGCTTGTTCAGCGTTGGATCGGACAGGACATCATCTGGGAGGGTCGAGCCCCACATCTGAACAGAGAGCGCATCGGTGATCGTCCGCACTCTTGTGAGCCGCATGCCTCCGCGGGCAGCCCCATCTCGCCCACTGAGGATGACGGTGCGCGTGTCCGATGACGCCTTGTCGTAGCAGTCTTCATCGAGCCCGTCCACAAGCAGATCAACGGTCCGCCATCCATAGTCCACAACTCGCCGTGTCCGCAGCCGACGGTAGTCAGCGTATGCACCGTCGGTCGAGTCGTTGGCGTGAGACTCGGCCGTAGAGAATGTCCCATCGATGCACCGGTCAACACGAATGGTAGGTGCCTGCGCTGGCAGCGAGGCGATCCAAAATTCGTCTGAAGGGACGAAGGTGCGTGCTTCGATTGTGCTCATCCGGGCGGGCCTTTGTTCTGACTGCGACCCCGCCGGAGGTCAGTCGATTTCTGCGACCTGCAGACTGTTGCACGCTCGTGTTGGGTAAATCAACTCAGGGGATGACAAACGTGCAAAAACCTCGCAGAGCGCGTTCGTTGATCCATCGAGAAACGACGGCGTGTCGCTACAGGTGGGGCCAGGCCTCGTCTTTTTCGGAAACGTGCTCGATGCGGCGCGGCCATTCGACGCCGATCGTTGGATCGTCCCACCGGACGCCGTGTTCGTTGCCCGGGCCATACGGACGGGAGACGTTGTAGAGCAGGGTGGTGTCGTCCTCGAGAATGAGGAAGCCGTTGGCGAACTGCTCGGGGATGAAGAGCATGCGCAGGTTGTCGGCCGACAGCTCCACGCCGAACCACTGGCGGAACGTGGGGGAGTCGGGTCGCATGTCGATGATTGCGTTGAAGACCGAACCCGAGATGCATCGAACGGTTTTGGCTTCGCCGTACGGCGGGTCCTGCCAGTGAAAGCCGCGGAAGGTTCCGGCCTTGCCGGTGCGGCTCATGTTCGTCTGCGCCACGGTCGTGTCGATGCCGTGCGCAGCGAATTCGTCCTCGGCCCACGCTCGGGCGAAGAAGCCTCGGTCATCCTCGATCTTCTCGAGGTCGATGACAAAGGCGCCGGCCAGTGGCGTTTCGGTGAAGATCATCGTCAGCCGATTCCGTGGAGGTTCTTCCACTCCTTGACGATTGTCAGCGATTCGTCGAGCTCAACCGAGCTGAGCGGAATGGCGTCGTCCTGAGCGACGGGCGTGGTTGTTCGTGCGTACTCGACCAGACCGACCGGCAGGAAGCCAGCGGCCCCTGCGGCGGTGTCCACATGTCCGTAGGCGCTGAAACCGCCAATGCAGTCGAGGTCTTCGCCAGCGGCGAGATCCTTCTTTGCGATTGCCACGACTTCGGCCACGTGTGGTTCGTCGATGGTCACCAGCGGCTCGTTGTCCAGAATGAGCTCGGCGATTGTCATCGGAATTTCGAGATGGACGAGATGGTAGGGACGGAAGAAGAAGTACTCGGGCCCGTCACCCATCTTGTAGAAGCGCATGGCCTGCTCGTGCAGGTGTGGTTCCGGGTGGACGCCAAGGATGCCGACACCTGCTCCGAAGTCTCCGCCGAGTGTGAAGTCGACACGACCCGGTGCGCTGAGCGCTGCTGCGATATCGGCGGCGGCGGTGGCTACGTTCGACTCCACGCCGTGCATGCCGCGAACGTCGGGGATCATGCCGGTGGCGTTTGCCACGACTGCTTGCTCCACCTGCATCTTGGTGCCGTCACCAAACGAGGTGGTCATGTGAGACGAGGTGGTGTCGCGTGCCGCATAGCCAGCCCCGGTTTCGGGGTTCTGGTGCACATTGAGGTGGCGCTTGCAGTTGAGAAGGGCGGTGGCCTCGAAGCCCATGGCTTCGACCTGCTGCTGGAGACGGAACAACACGCCGGGCTGGTCACCGTCGGCGATTGTGTAGATGACGTCGTTGCTGCGAGCACGCTGATGGAACAGCCAACCAAGCAGTGCGTCACACTCGGCGTTGAACGAGACGACGTGCTTGCCTGCGCCGAGCATGGCAAGGATCGTTTCGGTGCCGTAGTTGAGCGCTCCTGTGGCTTCGACGACGACGTCGATGGGGAGGTCGGCGACGATGGCGGCATGTGGTGTGACCGCAGGCGTTCCGGCACGAATGGCAGCCGCCAGCTCGTCGCGATCCTCGGAGATCAGGATGGACTCGGCGTCGACGCCCATGAGCGTCAGTGCGCCAACGGCTCGCTCGGTGTTGCGGTTCACGATGAGGGATGGCCGCATGCCCGGGGACTGCGCAATCGCATGCACGACGCCAGTTCCCACGTAGCCAGCACCGACGACGGCAACGGGTGCGTCACCAATCTCGTCGGCTCGTCGACGGAGTCTGTCCCAAATACCCATCAGCTGTCCTTCGCCACAGCCAAGGCGTCAGCCTCGGCCCAGATGTAGTCGAACTCGTGGAGTTCCTTGCCATCGGCCTCGTCGGGCCGGTGGAGAATGTTCGAGAGGTTGAGCACCAGCCCACCCTCCACGCCGCCCTGGAAACCGAACCAGGTGCCGGGTTCGATGGTGAGGCGGCCATAGTCATGATCGGGCCCGAGATCGTGCTCGTCGAATCCGTCGTCGGTACCGACGACAAAACGTACGTGTCCGACCGGGACGACGACGTTGACCGTCATCTCGTTGTGCCGCTTCCATCCGCGAACACACAACGGGTTCACCCGCGAGAAATACGCTTCGCCGAGGCCCTGGAAACCGTCCTCATCGGACCGAAGCGCCCGCAGGACCTCGCCACCGGAGGTCTCGATGCGCTTCAGCGGTGTGAAGGTTGCGCTCACTGCCCGTCGGCCCACGGAAGTCCGCGCTTGGAGGCGAGGCCCGTGTAGTAGTCGAGCTGACCCTGGGTGAACTCGAGGATGCCTTCGGCGCCCTCGGAGTAGAAGCGTGCGAACCACTCGGCACTGATCTGCATGGTCTCGTCGAAGTCGAGGACCGGGGTCCAGGCGAGGTAGCTGAGGGCCTTGTCACAGGTGAGCTTCAGGAGTCCGGCTTCGTGGAAGTGCGCCTGGGATTCATCGATCGTGAGGTCGAGCCCGCTGAGGTGCTTCTGCAGCGCAATGACGACATCACGGACGGGGTTGACGGCCTCGGCTGGAGGGCCGAAGTTGAAGGCCTCGCCATGGAGTTCCGGGCGTTCTGCGAGTTCGGCACCGAGCTGGAGATAGCCACTGATGGGCTCCAGGACGTGCTGCCACGGACGGGTTGCCTGCGGACGGCGAATGGTGACGTTCTCACCGTTGGACCATGCACGAGCGACATCGGGAACGAGCCGGTCGGCCGCCCAGTCGCCGCCGCCGACGACGTTGCCGGCTCGGGTGACTGCGATGCGGACATTGCGCTCGGAGTCGTCGCCGCCGAAGAACGAGCGGGTGTGGCTGGAGATGATGATCTCGGCTGCAGCCTTGGAGGCCGAGTATGGATCGGCGCCGCCGAGGCGATCGTCCTCGCGGTAGCCGTAGTAGGTTTCGACGTTCTCATAGCACTTGTCGGACGTGATGAGGATGGCCGTGCACTGGTTGGTCAGGCGACGGAGTCCCTCCAGGACATTCGCGGTTCCGATGGCGTTCACGCTGTACGTGCTGACGGGGTCGTCGTAGCTCGCCTTGACGAGTGCCTGTGCCGCCATGTGGAACACGAAGTCCGGCGCCTCGTCGGCGATGGCCTGCGGCACGGCTTCGGTGTCGCGGATGTCCATCCAGTGGGTGGTCATGGTGTCGCCGAGACCGGCGGCTTCGAAGTGACTCGGGTCGGTGGGGATGCGGTCGGAGATGCCGACGACTTCGGCTCCCATCTGCTGCAGCCACAGCGTCATCCACGTGCCCTTGAAACCGGTGTGACCGGTTACCAGGACCTTCTTGCCGTCGAATGCGTTGTTGAACATCGTGTTCGTTTCCTTGTATCGCCGTGCGCAGGCTCGTCTGCGGGTACGCACAATCCTTCCACCTCAATCGGCCCGGCAGGGGGCAACGTTGAGCATGACGCGAAGAACCGGTCGAATTTCACGCGCATGACCCTCGAAGGTGGCCGCAAGTACCGGTACTCTGCGAGCCGTACACCACGAATCCCTGGAGGCGACCATGCCCTGGAGCAACGACCGCGACACCGAGATCTTCGACCTGATCGATCAGGAACAGGAGCGCCTGAACACAGGACTGCAGCTGATCGCGTCGGAGAACTTCACGTCTCCGGCAGTGATGGAAGCCACCGGTTCGGTCCTCACCAACAAGTACTCCGAGGGATACCCGGGTAAGCGCTACTACGGCGGCAACCAGGTCGTGGACTCGGTCGAGGACATCGCCCGGGAGCGGATCAAGGAAGTCTTCGGCGCCGAGCATGCAAACGTGCAGCCCCATTCCGGTGCCAACGCGAACATGGCGGTGTTCCTGGCCATGTTGGATCCGGGCGACACGGTCATGGGCATGAGCCTTGACCATGGCGGTCACCTGACGCACGGATCTCCGGTGAACTTCAGCGGTCGTCTCTACAACTTCGTGAGCTACGAAGTGACCAAGAGCGATGAGCGGATCGACATGGACCAGCTGCGTGAGCGCGCCCACGAGCACAAGCCCAAGCTGATCATCGCTGGTGCCACCGCGTATCCACGCATCATCGATCCGGCGCCGTTCCGCGAGATCGCCGACGAGGTCGGCGCGCTCCTCATGTTCGACGCAGCCCACATTGCCGGGCTCATCGCCGGCGGCGTGCACCCGAACCCGATGCCCTACGTCGACGTCATGACCTTCACCACGCACAAGACACTGCGCGGTCCGCGCGGTGGCTGCATCCTCACGACCGCGGAACACGCCAAGGCAATCGACAAGGCGATCTTCCCCGGTCTGCAGGGCGGGCCGCTCGAGAACCACATCGGAGCGAAGGCCGTGGCCTTCCGTGAAGCGCTCATGCCGGAGTTCAAGGACTACGCCGCCCAGATCGTGGCCAACGCCGCAGCTCTGGCCGAGTCCCTCGCCACGCGCGGGTTCCGTCTGGTTTCCGGCGGCACCGACAACCACCTGTTGTTGGTCGACCTTCGCACCTTCGACGAGGACCTGACCGGCAAGGAAGCCCAGGCCGTGTTGGACGAGGCGGGAATCACGCTGAACAAGAACACGATTCCTGACGATCCTCGGTCGCCGTTCGTGACCAGCGGTGTCCGCATCGGAACGCCAGCGATGACCACGCAGGGAATGAAAGAACCGGAGATGGACGTCGTCGCCGACCTCATCGCCCGCACCCTCCGTAACCGGGCCGACGCCGAAGCAGTCGCAGGGATCCGCCAGGAAGTGGCCAACCTGTGCAGCAACTTCACCCCCTACCCATAGGGGCAAGGGGCCGGCGCGGCGTGTGTCCGGCCGATGAACGACGACCCCCGGGGCCGACGGACGACGTAGAGTAGTCCCGGATGGCTGAGGTGCAATCGTTTCTGGTGGTCGGCGGAGTCGCCGCGCTTGTCACGCTGTTGTTGACCCCCATCACCCGGTTGTTGGCGTTTCGGGTGGGGGCGGTCGCTGCTCCTGACGCTCGCAAGGTGCATGAGGTGCCCACGCCGAGCCTGGGTGGTCTCGCCATGCTCGGTGGTGTCGGCGCCGGCCTGATCGCCGCGTGGGTCTCGGGTGATTTCGATCCGGTGTTCACGTCGTTCACCGACGTCGCCGGAGTCGTGGTTGCTGGTCTGGTCGTGTTCGCCGTTGGTATGGCCGACGACATTCGGGATGTGTCGGCGCCCGCCAAGGTGGCGGGCATCGTGCTGGCGGGCGTGGTGCTTGCCCTCGCCGGCGTGAGCGTGTTGTGGTTCCGGGTCCCGTTCGCCGGCTTTGTGCAGTTGTCGGCCGATCTTTCCGTGGTGGTCACCGTGTTGTGGCTGCTGGTGATGACCAATGCGGTCAACCTCATCGATGGTCTCGACGGTCTGGCTGCGGGCATCGTGGCCATCGCGTCGGGCAGCTTCTTCATCTACGCAGCGCAGCTCGGCACCGATGGTGTGCTCTTCGAGAGCAACCCCGGATCCCTGCTTGCGGTGATCACCGCCGGAGTGTGCATCGGGTTCCTTCCGCTGAACGTGCACCCGGCGAAGACGTTCATGGGCGATGGCGGAGCGCTGCTGTTGGGGCTGATGCTCGCAGCGTCGACCGTGTCGGTCGGTGGCCGTGTCGACCAGGCGGTCACGGGTCAGGTGTTCTTCTTCTTCGCTCCGCTCGTCATTCCGCTGCTCCTGCTTGGCGTGCCGCTCGTGGACCTGCTGCTGGCGGTGTTGCGACGCGCCACCCGCAAGGGAGTCGGCATTGCCGACGCCGACAAGGACCATCTCCACCACAGGCTCATGCGGTTGGGCCACGGCCACCGCAGGACGGTGCTGATTCTGTGGTTGTGGACCGCCCTGCTTTGCGGCGTCGTGTTGTACTCCACGCTCACCGGTTCCGGTGTTGCGCTCCTGCCCTTCGCAGGCGGTGCGCTGGCGCTTGCCTTGTTCACGGTCTTCCACCCGGGCATCGGCACGTCGGCGGCGAGCGTCGCCAGCGAGCCCAACTGATCGGTGAAGCTTCGCCGCCTCCTCGACGAACCGATCATCTCGCCGTCCACACATCCGAGCATCGGATCAAACATTCAGGGGCCGTCGCTGATCCGCGTTCCCGACTGGGTGACTGATCCGCTCGGTACCTACTACCTGTACTTTGCCGACCACAAGGGCGACCACATCCGACTCGCCTTCGCCGACGAGCTCACGGGCCCGTGGACCGTGCACCCCGGAGGTGCACTGCAGCTGGCCGATTCGGGCTTTCTGCTCGAACCGCCTGCGGCGACCGACGCCGAGGTCGATGCGCTCCACGCTCTGTATCGCCAGCACTTCGGCGAGTACGAACCATTGGCTGGCATCCGGTCCGACGTGGCTGCCCCACACATCGCATCCCCGGACGTTCGGGTGAACGAAGCGACTCGGCAGATCGAACTGTACGTCCACGGGTTGGAGTCGTTGGGGTGGCAGGTGACCCGCCACGGAACGTCCGCGGACGGCCTGTCGTTTGCCGTCGGGCCAGCCATCGTTGCAGAAACGTACCTGCGCGCCTTCAGCCATGGGGGAGCCGAGTATGCGTTCGTCATGCCTGGCAAAGTGCTTCGGCGCCAGGGCGGGCCAACCGACTTCGCGGAGGGGCCAGTCGTGTTCCCGGCCACGGCCCGCCACTCGGCCGTTCGAGTGGTCGGCGATCAGATCCAGATTCTCTGGTCCCGGGTGGGCGACGCTCCAGAGCGACTGCTGCTCTCCACGATCGACGCGTCTGCACCGTGGACGGAGTGGACGGCCAGTGACCCGATCGAGGTGCTCCGACCCGAACGTCCATGGGAAGGAGCGTTGCTCGCCAACCAACCGTCGGTCCGCAGCGTTGCTCCAGACCCCGTGAACCAGCTGCGCGACCCTGCGTTCTTCCACGATCTTGGGCGCACGTACGTCGTGTACGCGGTCGCCGGGGAGCACGGGCTCGCCATCGCCGAGGTCGTCGGCTGAACGAGCCGAGCTTGTGCACCGTTCATCCCAGTGCGCAAGACTGCGGCATGCAGAGTCCTCTGGAAGGTGTTCGGGTCGTTGAGATTGCGAACTGGGCGGCGGCTCCGAGTGCGGGTGCACTCCTTGCCGAATTCGGTGCCGAGGTGATCAAGGTCGAACCGCCGACCGGCGACGGAATGCGTGGGCTGATGCAACAGGCCGCTGGGAACGACGAAGGAATCGACCACGCGTTCCAATTCTCGAACCGGGCCAAGGCATCGGTCGCCATCGACCTGAGCTCGTCGGTCGGCGCCGGTGTGGCGATGGATCTGGCCGCGTCGGCCGACGTGGTTCTGCTCAACCTGCTCCCCGAACGCAGGGAACGTATGGGCCTGTCCATCGCGAGCATCCATGAACGGAACCCGACGGCGGTTGTTGGTGTCCTGACGGGGTTTGGTGAAGCAGGACCCGATCGGAACCGGCCCGGCTTTGACCTGACCGCCTTCTTCGCCCGATCGGGATTGAGCGCCAGCATTCTCGGTGCCGATGATGCCGTTCCGCGATGGCGTCCGGCGCAGGGAGACCACGTGGCCGGGCTGGCCCTGTTCGGCGGCGTGATGGCCGGCCTGTACCAACGAGAACGGACGGGAGAAGGTCAGACCATCGCAACATCTCTGTTGCAGGCAGCTGCGTGGACCAACGCGTTCGACCTCACCCGGGCGGCCGCCGACGGCCGCCCCACGACAGCCAAACCACGGACCAGGTCCGTGAACGTGACCAGCGAGGTGTTCCGCTGCGGCGACGGCCGGATGATTCAGCTGTCCATGGCCGAACCCGTTCGCGGTTGGGATGTCCTCTGCGAGGTGTTGGGGTGGACCGAACTCCACGACGATCCGCGCTTCGTCGACGTCGTCCAGCGGTTCAAGAACATGGACGAACTGGTTGGGTTGGTCGCCGCCGAGTTCCTTCACCACGACAGCGGTGCCGTTCTGGCCGCCATCGTCGAACGCGGGGGAGCAGCGGCCCTGGTTGCACACACGAACGAAGTGGTCGTGGACCCGCAGGTGGAGGCACTCGGCTTGCTTCGCCCGGTTTCGCATCACTCGGGAGACTTCCAGGTCGTGGCGGCTCCGTTCAGCCTCGACGCCGCAGGCGCAGAACGCGCCACGAAGGAACCGAATCCGACGGCGGCGTTCGGGTCTGCGGGGGCAGAGACGGTCGATGTTTTGACTCGCGTTCTTGGTCTTGCCGACGCAGAACTACAGGATTTGCTCGACGCTGGAGCCGTCCACGACGGCCGTTGAGCGGGGCGCGCACATGAAAAGACCGGTAAAAGGCGAAATATCCGTCGTGACATGTGTCTTGCCCGCTACATTCTCCGGGGGCACATGTTGGCTTTGGTCGGCAGTGCACGTACTTTGTGAGTAGTTTCACAAGCTCGTACGAGGGGTACGAGGGGAAGCCGGACGGTACACGTGGAAGCATCGCAGCGAAGCGAGGTGAATCTGGGAATGCACGACGCCATGTGGCGCGGGCATGGCGGTCTTGAAATGGCCGTTTCCCCACTTCTCTTCGGCTTCGGCGGTTGGTTCCTCGACGGGTGGCTCGACACTCGCCCGGTCTTCACCGTCATCGGCGCCATCGTGGGCCTTGTTGGCTCCGTGGCCAACCAGTACTTCCAGTACACACACCGCATGAACGTGCTCGCCGAAGAGCGTGCAGCAGCCCGCGAGGCCGACTCCTCTGGAGCCGTCTCATGAGCCACGCAACCAGCGCCCCCGACGCAAACGCCCTCGCCCAGCGCCTCGAGGGCCCGGCACCGGTCATGGAGATCGCCAAGGACCTCGTTCGTCGAGGCCTGCTCATCGCCCCGGTCGCCATCGTCATCGGCGCACTCATCTGGGGCACCTCGGGCGCCGCATCCGTCGCCTACGGCCTCGTCATCGTCCTGGCCAACTTCCTTCTCGCCGCCGCACTTCTCTCCTGGGCCGGCCGCATCTCGTTTGCCGCCATGGGCGGAGCTGCCATGTTCGGCTTCCTCCTGCGCCTTGGCCTCATCTTCCTCGCCGTGCTGATCGTCAAGGACGAGAGCTGGATGGAAATGCTTCCACTCGGCCTCACACTGATCACCATGCACTTGGTCCTGTTGTTCTGGGAGATGCGCTACGTCTCCGCAACACTGGCCCATCCCGGTCTCAAACCAACTCCTCGTCTGCCGATTCATCACTCGGCAGACAACGAACCTCAAGGAGCATCCTGAAAATGTCACTTCTGCTGGCAGCTGAGAGTGAGGGCGGTGGGCTTGAGTTCCCGTCGCTGACGCAACTCGTCGAATGGCCCGACATCATCGACCCGATCGGGTTCAACAAGATTGCGCTCATCCATGTGTTGTCGGTCGTTGTGCCGGCACTCATCTTCTTCCTGGCCTCACGCCAGAAGAGCCTCGTGCCGTCCGGTGTCCGGACGATCGCCGAGGGAACGATTGAGTTCGTCGAAAAGCAGATCATCATGCAGGCAATTGGCCCCGACGGCATGAAGTACCTGCCGGTGCTGCTCTCGTACTTCCTCTTCGTGTTCTTCGGCAACATCACCGAGGTCATCCCGTTCTTCCAGATGCCGGCCAACGCACGCATCGCCGGCCCGATCGTTCTCGCCCTCATCTCGTGGGCCATGTACATCGGCATCGGCGTGAAGAACCACGGCATGGGCTACTTCAAAGAGGTGCTGTTCCCGCCAGGCGTGCCACCAGCGCTCTACATCCTCGTGACGCCGATCGAGCTGCTCTCGAACTTCATCCTTCGCCCCTTCAGCCACGCAGTCCGTCTCTTCGCCAACATGCTCGCCGGTCACATTCTCCTCGTGACCTTCGGTGTGCTCAGCATCACGGTTGCCGGCATGGCGATCGGCTGGATCTGGCTCGAGGTGTTCACCTTCGGTGGCCTCGTGGCCTTCACCGCATTCGAAATGTTCGTCTCCCTCATCCAGGCGTTCGTCTTCACGATTCTCGCCGCCGTGTACATCGGTGGCTCCCTGCACCCGGCGCACTGAGCCGGTCGCAGTTCCCCAAACCAACAACAAGTCGAGGGCGCCACAACGGCTCCCGAGAAAACCAGGAAAAACAAGGAGCAATCCAAAAATGAGCATCGCAGCACAGGTTCTCGCACAGCTCGATGGCGCCGAGACCAAGGCAGCAGCCGCTGCCGAGGGTGCCGGTTTCGCCTACGGCCTCGCCGCAATTGGCCCGGGCATCGGCATCGGCTACCTCGTCGGTCAGGCCGTCCAGGCCATGGCACGTCAGCCCGAATCCGCTGGACAGGTCCAGACGACCATGTTCCTCGGTGTGGCATTCACCGAGGCACTCGCCCTCATCGGCTTCGTCGTCTTCATTCTCCTGAAGTTCGCCTGATCGCTCCCGCACGGGACGATCGGACGACGAGGACAGGAGAGAAGACGTGACGATTTCCATCACCATCGACGGAGAAGAGCTCTCGCTCGCCTTCGCAGATGAAGAGCATTCGGAGGACGGTGAGGCAACCGCGGAAGAGGTGCCGAATCCCGTCATTCCCGAAATCAACGAGATGCTGTGGGCGTTGGGTTCCTTCTTGGCGCTCTGGGCCCTCATGAGGTACGTGCTCCTGCCGCCGCTGTTGAAGCTGCGGGCCGAGCGTGAAGAGAAGGTTGCGGCCGACCGCGAAGCCGCCGACCGTGCACGCCAGGCGTTGGGTGAGGTGCAGGACGAATACAACGCGTCCCTCGCATCCGCACGTTCCGAAGCTGATGGCATCATCGAATCCGCTCGGATCGAAGCCGCCGATTACCGCTCGACGGTGATGGCCGGTGCGACCAACGAGATTTCCGACATGCGCAGCGATGCCGCATCCGGACTCGATGACTCGCGTTCCGCAGCCATCGACTCGATGAAGGGCGACGTCGGCGACATCGCCGTCGCCGCTGCTTCTGCCGTCCTCGGCAAGAACCTTGACCGTGGAGCCCAGCAGGGCGCCATCGATGCCGCACTCTCTGGAGGTGACGAATGATGTTGTTCGCAGCAGCAGGCGCAGACAACGGCTGGTTCATCCCAGCTGACCCGAAAGAGCTCTACTGGGGAGCAGCCGCCTTCCTGGTGGTGGTGGCGCTTCTCGTGTGGAAGGTCCTCCCTGGCGTCAAGCAGGCAATGGCCGATCGGTCTGCCCGCATCCGAGACGAACTGGTCGAAGCCGAGCGTGCTCGCGTGGATGCCGAAGCCGAGCTCGCCTCGCTTCGCTCCAAGCTGGGCGACTCGAGCGCCGAATCCGACCGGATTCTCGACGAAGCCCGCTCGCAGGCCAAGACCGTCAAGGCCGACCTGATCTCACGGGCCGACTCCGACGCCGTCGACGCCCGAGAGCGTGCCGAGCTCGAAGTCACAGCCTCCAAGGGGCAAGCCAGCGCCGATATCCAGGCCGAAGTTGCCAACCAGGCAGCCGCAGCAGCCGAATCGGTCGTGAACTCCAACCTCGATGATGCAACGCACACCGAGCTGATCGACCGCTACATCGAGCAGGTGAACTCATGAGCCGAGCCGAAGACTACGCAGAAGCCGTACTGGCGATTGGCCGAGCCGAGGGCGATCAGTCCCGACTCGAGTCCGACCTCCACTCGTTTGCCACCGTGCTCGCTGGCTCCGCCGAGCTGCAGAACAGCCTTGGTGACACCACGATCCCGGCCGCCAACCGTCAACAGGTCGTCGAAGACGTCCTCGATGGCAAGGCAAGCAAAGCGTCCACCGCTGCGATCTCCATGATCGTCGGTGCCGGACGCGCCGCCGACATTCCCGAGATCGCCCGGGCATTGTCCAGCCGCATGGCCGGTCAGCGCGGGGAGGCCTACGCCGACGTTCGTTCGGCCGTGCCGCTCACCGACGATCAGGTGCAGCGTCTCGAAGCTGCCCTCACCAAGCAAGCAGGTCGCGACGTCACCGTTCGGGTCACCATTGACCCGTCCGTCGTTGGCGGCCTCGTTACCCAGATTGATGACACCGTGATCGATGGCAGCGTTCGCCGTCGACTCACCCAGATGCGCGAAAGCCTCGTCTAGCCCCGGCTCGCCGGGCTGACGTGCAAACCCAGAGAAGAGAACATGTCTGATCTCACCATCAACACCGAAGACATCACTGCAGCACTGAAGAAGAACCTCGAAGGGTTCTCTTCAGATCTCACCGCCACCCAGGTTGGTCGAGTGCTCGAAGTCGGCGACGGCATTGCCCGTGTGTCCGGTCTTCCTGAAGCCGCAGTGAACGAGATGCTCGAGTTCGAGAACGGCGCCGTTGGCCTCGCTCTGAACCTCGACGAGGACTCGATTGGCGCCGTGCTGCTCGGATCCACCGACGGCATCGAGGAAGGCCAGCCTGTCCGTTCGACCGGCGACATCCTCTCCGTGCCTGTCGGCGATGGCGTGATTGGCCGTGTGGTCAACTCGCTTGGCGTCCCCATCGATGGCAAGGGTCCACTCACCGGCACCCAGTCCCGTCGTATGGAGGTCCAGGCACCTGGAATCATCGGCCGTCAGCCGGTGGACACCCCAATGCAGACCGGCATCAAGTCGATTGACTCGCTGATCCCGATCGGCCGTGGCCAGCGAGAGCTGATCATTGGTGACCGCA
>CAZFBD010000032.1:35623-51942 GCA_964517125.1 uncultured Acidimicrobiales bacterium | reverse complement strand
CGACCGCCTGAAAAGCGGTAGGTCCCCGGATCGACGCCGGGCCCGACCACCACTCGTACGACAGACCAGCCTCGAGCTGGTCTGTCGTGGTTTTCAGCCGGTTGCGAGACGACACGGCAAATGACCCATCCAGCCCCGCTCAGGATGCGTCGTAGGTTCGGGGTGATGAGGTTTCAGACGACCGCCCTGTGTGCACTGATCTTGGCCACGATTGCCGCGGGTTTCGTGGCGTACAGCGCCGATGCTGACGACGCGAGCGCCAACGCCGGGACACCGTTGGTTCACGGAGGTGTGGTGGCGGAGGATCCGGCCACCGGATGGCCACGAGTCCTTGGTACCCCCACGTACTTCGAAGATCCCGATGACGCCTTCAATGCTGTGGATCCGCGGGTTCGGGAGGTGGTTGCTGCGGCCGAGGTCGGAGACGTTCTCGTGGTGGGCGGCAACTTCCATGAGGTGCAACTGACCGACGGTACGACGATCACCCGGAAGTTTCTGCTGGCCTTCGATCGGAACACGGGTCAACTCGTGACGGGGTTTGCTCCCGTCCTGGACGGCGAAGTGTTGTCGCTCCATGCCGACACCGACGGTGCCCACGTCTTCGTGGGTGGGCGTTTCGACGACGTCGATGGGATCGCACGCCGCAAGTTGTTCCGCATCAATGCGCTCACCGGTGTCGTGGACACGGCATTTGTTGCCGATGCGACCGCTGCCGTGAACTCCATCGACGTGACCACCGACGGTCGCCTGTTCGTGGGCGGTCCCTTTGAAGGCATCAACGGCGTTGCCGTCGCCGACGTTGCCGAGCTGCAGAAGTCGACGGGAGCGGTCGTTCCGGCCTTCGATTTTGCCTTCACGGGTATCGATGCCCGCGGCACGTTCCTGAACTTCAGCGCTGGCGAAGTCAAACATGTGGAGGCGACTCCGGGCGCCGATCACCTGGTGGTCATTCATCGGGCCGCCGAGGTCGATGGCCAGACCCGCTCCGGGTACGCCATCTTCGATGTTTCTGACGCCGCTTCGCCGTTCCTGACCGAGGACCACAGCAACAGCTTCTTCCAGTGGCCGAACTGTGGCGGCGGCGCCCTACCAACGTCGGGTGCGGTGTCTCCCGATGGCACCTACCTCGTGATGGGAACCATCGCCTTCGATCTTCCCGAGTGCCATGACGCCGTGCTGGCGTTCCCGATCGGTGGAGGCGAGGACGCTCCTGCTCGATTCGCCCACCAGATGCGCGACTCGGTGTTCTCGGTGGCGGTGTCCGACGCCGCGGTCTACGCAGGCGGACACTTCTGCCGGATCGATGCCGGTCCACAGACCGGTCCCACCGACGGGCGCACCGACAAGCTGTGCACCGGCTCCAATCCCAACACCTACGTCGACGGTGCCTGGCGCTGGCAGCTGGCGGCGCTGGACCCCGCCGATGGGACACCGCTGGACTGGGATCCCGGAACGAACGCTTTTCGCGGCTCCCAACTGCTTCTTGCCACCGAGAACGGGTTGTACACCGGGTTCGATGGGGACCGTGCCAACGATGTTCTGACCGGTGGCTTGGCGTTCTTTGCCACACTGGATACTCCTCCAGAGCCAGAGCCAGAGCCAGAGCCAGAGCCAGAGCCAGAGCCAGAGCCAGAGCCAAATGGGCCCGTGTTCTGTTTCGGTGAGCGCGCAACGATTGTTGGTACCACAGGAGATGACATGATCATGGGCACCTCGGGTGACGATGTGATCGCCGGATTGGGCGGCAACGACTCGATCAACGGTTTGGATGGCAACGACATTCTCTGTGGCGGTCCCGGTGTGGATCGCATCAGGGGTGGTGACGGGGCCGACATCATTGAAGGCGACGCGGATCGCGACCTCATCTGGGGAGACAAAGGAAACGACACGATCGACGGTGGCGACGGCCGGGATCGAATCGTGGGCGGTCCCGGTGTGGACTTCATCGCCGGTGGCCAGGCGAACGATCGAATCGTCGGAAACCTTGGCAATGACCGCATCGAGGGCCAGTCGGGTCGGGATCGACTCGATGGTGGGCCAGGAAACGACACGCTGAACGGCGGTGGTGGCTCCGACACCATCCTCGGTGGAACCGGTGACGACATCATCAACGGTGGCTCGGGCGTGAACGTGTGCTCGGGTGCCGGCAATGGCACCATCAGGCGATGTGTTGTGTAATCAACCGGTGTTGATCATGTGGGTGGCCGCCATCTCGAAGTAGTTGACCACCTTCTGTTCGAGCTCGGAGTTGAGGTCGCCGGCCGACACTGCCGAGACCATGTGCTTGAGCCAAGCGTCGCGTTCGGCACTCGTGATCACGAATGGTGCATGCCGCATACGCAATCGGGGATGGCCGCGTTCCTCGGAATACGTGGTGGGACCACCCCAGTACTGCACGAGGAACTTCACCATGTGCTCGCGAGACTCGGTGAGGTCGTCGGGGTACATGGGTCGCAACAACACGTCGGCGGCGACGGCGTCGTAGAACCGGTCGATCAAGCCGACGAACCATGGGGTTCCACCGACGGCGTCGTACACAGACTGATCACTCATGGGTGCAACGCTAGACGTTGTGCGCGGCCGATACTGTGGCCGAATGATCACCCTTCCTGGACCCCTGGTGAGTGCGGCGTGGCTGCACGAACACCACGCCGACGTTCTCCTCGCCGATGTCCGCTGGAACATCGCCACGGGACCGCAGCCAGATGCGTACCGCAGTGCCCATCTCCCGGGAGCGATCTTCGTCGACCTCGATGCTGACCTGTCGTCGCCTGCAGGTCCGGGCGGGCGCCATCCCCTCCCCGAGGCGGGTGACTTTGCTGCGACCATTGCACGGCTCGGCCTCGACAGACGTCCGGTTGTCGCCTACGACACCGCGTCGGGGGCGATTGCTGCACGCCTGTGGTGGATGCTCGATGCGCTTGGACTACCGGTTGCCGTCCTCGACGGCGGTCTCGATGCCTGGACCCACGACCTGGAGGACGGTTGGGTTGAGCCGTCGGCCTCTCCACCCGTCGAGCAGGTGTGGCCCGACGATCGGTTCGTTTCCGCCGACGAGGTCCTGCCCGCCATTGCCGCAGGAGCCACAGTCCTTGACGCACGGGGTGCAGAGCGATTCGCTGGTGAACCGAACGCCGTCGACACTCGGCCGGGCCACATTCCCGGATCCGATTCGCGTCCATGGCAGGACAACCTCGATGAAACTGGCCGGCTTCGTTCGGCGGATGAGCTCGCCGCCGAGCTTGGTCCAGAGCACCAGTCCGATCTGATCACGAGCTGTGGGTCGGGTGTCACGGGCTGTCACACGTTGCTCGCGGCCCGGGTCGGTGGGCATCCGGGTGGTCGGCTCTACGTGGGGTCGTGGTCCGAATGGTCGCAAGACCCGAACCGACCCGTGGCGACCGACACCTGATCGGGGCATTCCTGCAAACGTTTCCAGAGCTACGCTGGAAGCCATGGAACTCCGTACGAACAACATCGAACGCCTCGCCAATGGCGCCTTCGACGTCCTCGTCATCGGCGGCGGAATCAATGGCGCAGTGTCCGCAGCCGTCCTTGCGGGCCGTGGTCTGAACGTCGCAATCGTTGACCGTGGCGACTGGGCCGGCTTCACCAGCTCCGCGTCCTCCAATCTTGCCTGGGGCGGGTTCAAGTACCTCGAGAACTACGAACTCAACCTGGTGCGCAAGCTGTCGATGTCCCGAAACCGTCTACTCCGGGCCTACCCGTCGAACATCACCCAGTTGGGATTCCTGGCTGCCCTCGACCACGGCTCACCGTTCCCACCCTGGCTCGCTGCCCTCGGTTCGTCGGCGTATTGGGCCATTGGGAACTTCCAAACGCATCGCCCGCAGATCCTCGGTCCTGAAGAGATCAAGTCGGAAGAGCCCGTCATCGACATCACCGCTGTTCGTGGTGGAATCGAGTACTACGACGCCTACCTGCGCGACAATGACAGCCGGTTCGTCTTCAACTTTGTTCGGTCGGCGCTCGAAGCCGGCGCGGTTGCCGCAAACTATGTCGAGGTCGTTGGGACCGACCGCACCGGGAGCTCCTGGACGGTCGACCTGCACGATCGCGAGACCGGTCGGGACTTCCAGGTCACCGCAAATGCCATCGTGAACTGCGGTGGACCATTCGCCGACAACCTGAACAAGGACCTCGACACCGATACCGAACATCGGATCGTGTATTCCAAGGGCATCCACCTGGTTGTTCCCCAACTGACGAAGAGCGAACGGGTGCTGGCGTTCTTCGACGACACACAACGGCTCTTCTATGTGATTCCCATGGGACGACGTTCGGTCATTGGCACCACCGACACCCGAGTCGATACGCCGTTCACCGAGGTCACCGACGAAGACCGCACGTTCCTGCTCGAACAGATCAATGCACGTCTCGATCTCGACGATCCGCTCACGACTCGGGACATCATCTCTGAGCGGTGCGGTGTTCGCCCGCTGGTCGTCAAGAACGATGGCAACGATCGCCGCGACATCGACTGGACCACCCTGTCGCGTAAACACGAGATCGAGACCGACCGCAGCCAACGCATCGTCACCGTCTTTGGCGGCAAGATCACCGACTGCCTCAACGTCGGCGAGGAGGTCGCCGAAGCCATTGGCGAGCTTGGGTTCATGCTCGAGCCCGACAACGAGGACTGGTACGGCGAGCCCAGCGATGAAGTGCGCGAGGACTTCATGCGACAAGCAAAGCGCATGAAGCTCGACAACCTTCGTCACAAGAAGGGTGTGGAGCCGTTGAGTGAACGCCTGTGGCGGCGCTACGGTCGGCGCGCGTTCGCGATGCTCGACGAGATTCGGGAAGACCCGCACATGGGCGAGGACATCATGGACTCGGCCGACTACCTGCGGGTCGAACTGCACCATGCCGCTCGAAGCGAGATGGTCACCCAACTCGAGGACTTCATGCTTCGTCGCTCCAAGATTGATCTCGTGGTGCGGACCGACAAGGTGCGTGAGTCCGACGGGCTGCGCGAAGTGGCAGAGATTCTCTTTGGCGATCAGGCCGAGCAGAAGCTGGCCGCATACCTCGCCGATGAGCTCGTGCAGCCCACCAGCTGAGCGGCCGACCAGCGGTCAGAGGCTCACGATTGCCAGACCGATCGGCAGGGCGAGCGCCGCGATCACCCCGAGGATCAGCGCCACGACGATGAACACGATCGAATCGTCTCGGGGTGGGTTTCCGCAGCGGCCAATGGTCTCGTAGAGCGCCTTCACCGGCTTCTCGGTCGTGAGTTGAATACGGCGGCGCGCGGTCGCCGCGCCTCGGACCACGATCCAGGACGCGATCGCCGTGATCACCGACACCACCAGTGTGGCGACCACCTGCAGGTACCAGGTGTTCAGACCTGTGATGAGCACCTGGAGTGAACCAAACAACCACGACAGCACGGCGCCACCAAAGATGAAGGTGGGGACACCGAGCGGGTTGGTGTTGAACGTGGGTACCAGTCGCTCGGCCTCGCAGCGGGCCCGACGGAGCTTGTTGCGAAAGCCGTTGTCAAGGCTGGTGTTTGCTTCGCGGCGGACGTAGAGCCAGTGCAGGTGTTGGATCTGGCGCTTCAGGTGCTGTCGGACAATGAACCTGGTGACGAGCTGGACCAGGAAGCCGGCCACATGGTTGAGCGGCCCGATCGGCGCCCGGGTACGCACGCCACGTGCGCCATTGCGATCGAGCACCTCGAGCGATCGGACGACGAGCATGTGGGCACTCTCGAACCGCTCGGGATGACCGAGC
Organism: uncultured Acidimicrobiales bacterium; assembly: GCA_964517125.1. Classification (GTDB taxonomy): domain Bacteria; phylum Actinomycetota; class Acidimicrobiia; order Acidimicrobiales; family SHLQ01; genus SHLQ01. Next base: position 46,182 of record CAZFBD010000032.1, on the reverse strand, counting down.
GGCCACTCCGATGACAGCTCCAGGATGATGTCGGCGTCGACATCATCGGAGGCACCGAGGTCATGCAGCGCCGCGGCAGTTGTTTCGTCGTCGGCCTTCCGGACCAGCTGAAACGCAGAAAATCGCTCCTCGAGTTCGTCGAGGACCAGGTTTGGTTCATCCATCCGCAGAAGAATATGCAACTGTGACGCGCGTTGCCCTCACATTGACCACCAAGCGTCAGACTGCGCCTCCCTGCATCTCTACGATGACTCCTGTCAGTACGGAGCTTGAAAGAGCAGCGGTGGGGACCTGCGAGGTGGGTGCAGGTGCCGGTGGGCACCGCCGTACTGATGGTCCATCTGCGACTTCCGGCCCGTTCTCGGGAAGGATGTTGGCGGCGCAGATAGGCCGGCGGGATTCGCCGGAGAACACGCTGGAGTTTGAAACGCATGGGTCAGGGTCGTCCGTCGGGGAAGTGGTCCAGGGGTACCTGGTGCGTGGCCGGGTTGCTGTGGGCAACACTTGCGGCCTGTTCGGGCGATGAGGACGCCGCTGGCGGACCAGCAACGACCACGACAACCACGACCACACAAGCGCCAGCGACCACCCAACCGCCCGAACCGCTCGGTGAAGCCGAACTCCAGTCCACCGTTGCCGATTCCTGGGATGCCATCTGGATCCGCGATTGGGACGCGCTGCTCGGGGTGTACGACACGACGTGCCGCACCGCCCTGACTCCCGACGTCTTCGCCGCGACCCTGGGTCAGGGCATCGATGCGCTGGAGGGCGGCGGGATCGATCCAACCGAAACCGACGTGAAGGTCCGAGTCGAGGACCTGGTCGAAGGTGAATTCGCCTCGGTGGTTTCGCTGCTGACGTTCCCTGGCTTCGCGGAAGTCGAAGAAGACGACACCGGCACGTGGGTTGTTCAGGACGGTTCCTGGCGTCGGAACGACTGCGACGACCTGCTCGCTGCTGCGGGCGCAACCACCACCGACGGAGCGTCTGGTGATTCCGACACGTCACGTGGCGGCGTCGGGTCTGTCGACGTACCGGCTGCGTTCGGCAGCGTGTTCGAGTTCGAGGGCTGGCGAGGGTCGGTCGTGGACCTGGTGGAGGCTGCACCACTTCTGGCCTCCTTCTCCGGTCAACCTCCGGAGGGTCAGACCTTTGTGATGGTGGTTGCCGAACTGCAGTACCTCGGCGCGACCTTTGCCGAACCCAACCCGTTCCTGGTGAGAGCGATTGGCTCTGGCGAGTATGAGAGCTTCGACAACGAGTGCGCGCTGGATGGTCCGACCCTGGCCGCTCAAGGGATCTCGGTGCTCGCTTCGGCCGTGCCCGGTGAGCTGCTGACGACGGGAACCTGCCTCTCTGTGCCAACGGACGAACTCTCATCGGTCGTATTCGTTCTCGAGAACGCCTTCGCAATCGCCGACCCCGAGGTCTATTTCAGCGAGACGGGAACAGCCGCCGACCGTCTTCCGGAGGCTGTACTGCCGTCGGCTGATCCCGCGAATGGAGCCCTGGCGTTCGGTACGTCGGTACCGGTTGGGGAGGAGTTCACCGCAACGGTTGTGTCGGTGCTCGATGGCGTGGCCGAGGGCCTTGTCAGCGAGTTCGTTGATCCGGCTCCAGCAGGGTCCACCTACGGCGTGGTGATCTGGGAGGGAACGTACACCGGTTCCGACGATGTCGCCTCCGATCCGTTCGTGGCCGATGGGATCGGATCCGCGGTGTTCGATTCGCTGACCTCAGGATGTGTTCTGGACCAGCAGGCCGTGGCATCGGCGCACGGGGTCAGTCAGGCTCTGGAGCTTGCTCCCGGTGAAACGTTCCGGGGTGCAACGTGTTGGCTGATTCCGACAGCCGAACTCGGTTCGGTCGTTGTGCAGTTGGACAACGTGTTCGACTTCGACGCTGCTCCCGTTCGGTTCGTGCAGGAGTAGTCACTCATACAGATGGTGGACGCTGGTCCGTGCAGCGAACGCCCGTGCTTCCGCCTGCCGGTCACGAACGATCGCATCCGGCGCAACACCCGCAGCGAGCTGATTCCGCAGCCGGGGCCCACCACTCAGGAGATCCAGGAATTCGGGTCGATCGAGCACGCTCGTGCCTGCCACCTGGAGGACTGCGTCGAGCAGGTGGACGCCCAGGTCTGCCGGCTGGATCCGGGTGTGGTCAACGACGTGGATACGCACGGCCTGCACCAGCTCACCGGCGTACGGTTCGGTCGGAGCGACGAACCTGGTCTCGCTGAATTCGACTCCCGGAAGGTCGTGGGCCTGCAACATGGACACCAACTCCGATGTATCGAGTTCTGGTGCGCCAAAGACGGTGAACGGTTCCTCGGTTCCGCGCCCGATGCTGAGCGATGTCGCTTCGAAGAGAACGGTTGCCGGGTAGACAAGCGCCGCGTTGGGCGTTGTCAGCGAGGGGCTGGGCGGAATCCATCGGGTGGCGTGGTCGGGCCAACGATGCTCCGGTGTGTGGTTGGCCATGGGTACGACGCGCAGGTCGAGGGACTCGAGACCCGGCAGCCAGCGTTCCGCCTGCATCGCCAGGGCGAACTCGGCGGCGGTGAGTCCGTAGACGTCGGGGACCGGATACTGGGCAATGAACGAATCAACGTCGGGGTCCCGGACGAGCCCGGAGACGAGCCGGCCCAACGGGTTGGGCCGGTCCAGCACCACGAACGATATGTCGGCTTCGGCAGCCGCCTGCATTGCGAGCCCCATTGTCGACACGTAGGTGAAGTAGCGGGTTCCCACGTCCTGCAGGTCGTAGACGAGCATGTCGATCCCTGCCAGCTGCTCGGCACTGGGCGCACGGTTCGCGCCGTACAGACTGTGGATCGGAACGCCGGTTGGATCGACGTCGTCGTCCACGGGGTCGCCGGCGCCCACGGTGCCCCGGATGCCGTGCTCTGGACCGAACAGGGCAACGAGTTCAACCGACGCAGACTCGTGGAGAAGATCGGCGAGGTGGGTGCGCCCGACCACCGAGTTCTGGTGCGCAATCAGTCCGATTCGTTGGCCCGCCCAGTCTGCGAAATCGGTGGCGGCGACAACCTCGGCCCCGGAGAGCAGCTGTGCGACCTCGTCAGCCGTACCGTCTGGATTCGCCGCACCGACCTCGGGTTCGGTCAAGGTCCGGCCCTCGACCGGAGCAGGCTCGACGGGCGTGGTCGTGGCATTGACAGCGAGGTCGGTTGAGGCGGCCTCGGAGGAGGAACAGGCGGCGGCGAGGCCGATGGTCACCAGGACCAGGGCCAGCAGCTTCGTCATGATGGCGATGGGGTTGGAATGCCCGACTGCGTCGGTTCGATCGGCTGGTCCCGGAGCTCGTCGAGCCGGCGAACCAGCCTGCATCCAATCCACCAGGCGGGGACGAGGAGCACCATGGCAACCAAACCGTCGAGCCAGTAGTGGTTGCCGGTGACGGCGACGACCACGAACGTGATGGCGAAGTGTGCCGGGCCGATCCATCTCCATGGGGACCGGGATTCTCGCCAGGCCGCCCAGCCAATGAGTGCAGCCCAGGCGACATGAATCGACGGCATTGCCTGCAGCTGTCCCGCGATGCCTCGTCCGAGCGTGCCGTACACCGATTGCCCGTAGGCCAGGCCTGTATCGATCATTGCGGTCTCATCGGTGAGTCGGGGCGGCGCTACCGGAACGAGTTGGATGAGCAGGCAGACACCGGTGACCAGGGCAAGGGTGTTGCGCCACTGCCGGTAGCTCCCGTTGTGACGGAGAAACAGCCACACGAGGAACACCCCCATGGCGGGCACGTGCACGATGGCGTAGTAAAGGTTCGCCGCCTGTGTGAGCCAGGAGTGGGGGATGAGCGCCGCCTGCCACGTTTGCTCATTTGGGAGCCACAGTGCTCGTTCCAGACGCCACAGCTGGGCGCCGCGTTCGAGTGCTCGGTCGATGCCGAGCAGGGAGAGCTTTCCTGCGAACTGCCACAGGCTGTAGAGGACCGACACGATTGCCGCCTCGCCAGCGACCGCGCCGAGGCGCGGTCGGTCGTGGCGAGTCTGACGCGACACACCAGCGAAGATCACGGCGAGCAGGAGTCCGTACTCCCACGGTAACCACATGCCCGCGACGGTATCGGGCGCAGCGACCGATTGGCGGCCGCGGTCCGGTGATCAGGCGGCGTGCAGCCTGCGAGGTTCGGCGGGCACGTCGGTGCGTTCGGTCGAGGTGTTCGACGTTTGCTCCGCCCGCTTGGTGAGCGACGTGACCGTGGCTTCTCCGAGTGCTTCCGCAACCGCACGGCCAAACGATGGCGTCGTGTTCTCGAACCGGATCTCGTATCGGGTTTCGTCGGTCATTGGACTGGACTCGATCGATGTCACGGTTGCCGCGGTGCTGGCGGCTCCGATCTGCACCCGGACCATCTGACGGAGTCGCAGTTCGTGAGTCGAGTCCAGGTTCAGTGCCGCCGTTGTGCGGGACAACTCGGTCATTGGTGTGGTCAAGCGAACGGCTCGTCGTCGAATTTGTGGGGACGGCAGCCACACCGAGATGGTTGGCCGGTCGAGGTAGTCAGAGGTTCGAAGTGTAGACACACCACAATCAACGACGCGACAGCGGAGTTTCTTGATGGGGAAATCTGTCTTGGAGACGGGCCGATCGGCTCACCGTCGCAGCACGTCTGCCGTCAGGCGCTGCGCAACCAGAGCTCTTCGGAGACGCTCACGCCATCGGTTGCACGAACCTCGTTGATGATCCGACCGGTGATGGTCAGGAAGGCATCGGAGGGCTGAATGAACTCGAGTCCGCAACGAAGTCGATCGCCGCTCTCCGGAAACTCGTTTCGGACGATTGCACTCGTTGACGCACCGTCGATTGTCACCTGCACGACCTGGCCCCGACGGATTCCGTCGGACTTCGATACGAAGATGGATGCGCCAAAGACCGAAAGATCGCGGGCGGGGAGCTCGGCAGTTTTTGCTCGTCCGAGGAATCCCTTCTTCGGGATCCAGATCTCGAGGACAGAGTCGGTGCTGAACCTACGGGCAATACGGCGTTCCACATTGTGCTGATCGGCGCAGGTCGGGTGGACTTGAGTCGAATGATCAGATCAGCTCATACAGGGTCTACGCCGCTCCGCAGCAGGGCTTTTTGCACCTTGCCCATGGTGTTCCTCGGGAGCTCATCGATCAGCCGAAGTTCGGACGGGTGTTTGAATCGTGCGGCACCTTCGTCGAGGGCTGCCTGAACCAATCCCAGATCGAGGTCGTCGCTGTCAGCGACGATCATGGCGACTGGCCGTTCGCCGAAGTCGGGATCTGGTATCCCAACAACAGCAGACTCGCGGACGCCGTCGACTGCGTCGATGAGCAGCTCGAGTTCGCGCGGGTAGATGTTGAGGCCACCGGAGATGATCATGTCGCTGGAACGACCCTCGAGGGTGATCCGACCCTCGTCGTCGGCGAATCCCACATCGCCGGTAATGAAGAAGCCGTCCTCGCGATGCTCTTCGGCAGTGCGCTCCGGGAGTTTCCAGTATCCGGCGAACAGGTTTGGTCCGCTTGCTTCGAGCACACCGGTTTCACCGGGACCACAGATGGAGCCGTTGTCGGCGCGGATGCGGATCTGTACGCCGGGGAGTGGGAAGCCGATGGTCCCCGGGACTCGATCGCCCTCGTAGGGATTGGAGACCATCATCCCTCCTTCGGTCATGCCGTACCGTTCGAGAATGTGGTGACCGGTTCGTTCCGTGAAGGCCTGATGGACGAACTCGGTCATGGGCGCAGAGCCCGACGTGAACAATCGCATGTTCGCGCAGGACGCATCGGTGAATCGGGGGTCGTCGAGCAGCCGGATGTACTGCGTTGGCACACCCATCATGACCGTGGCGTCGGCGAGGTTGTCCAGTACGCCGTCTGTGGAGAACCGGTCGAGGAAGATGACCGCACTCGTGTTGAGCATGGCCGTGTGGAGGGCCACGAACAGGCCGTGGACATGGAAGATGGGCAGGGTGTGCAACAACACGTCGCCGGGTTGAAACCGCCAGATTGCGTGCAGGGTCAGGGCATTCGACGCAAGGTTCGCATGGGTGAGCATGGCGCCCTTGGAGCGCCCGGTGGTGCCGGAGGTGTAGAGCATGGCGGCAAGGTCGTCGGCCAGTCGGGTGACGACCTCGCGCGATGGCTCAGCCGCGTCGGCGCGTCTGGTGAGCTCGTCGGGAGACATGACCGTGAGCTCGGGCGGGGTTGTGAAACCAGGCTCGGTTTTTGTGATGAACAGCGCAGGTTCGGCATCGGTCACAAAGAACTCGACTTCGGACCCCACGTAGGCGGTGTTCAGCGGAACGTAGACAGCCCCGACGCGTAGGGCCGCCAGATAGATCGCAACGCCTTCGGTCGACTTGTCGGCTTGCACGACGACCCGTGACCCCGGCTGCACGTCGGCTGCTCGGAGCACCGTGGCGATACGGGCCGATCGTTCGTCGACGTCGTCATAGCTGAGCGTGGGCCCGCCCGGCGTGATCAGAAACGGCTGCGAGCCCGCGGACGCGAACCGGGACCTGAAGAGCTCGTACAGGTTTCCATTCATGGCATCAACCGCATGCGGCAATGGTAGGCGCCGGGTGTTGGTGCGGGCTCAGCTGGCCGCGGCTGGGAATGCCTCGCGCAGGTAGTCGACCGTTGCCGTGATCTCTTCGGCACTCAGCTTGTCGCCGAAGGACGGCATGCCCTGACCGCCGGTGACGACCTGGTCGATTGCGGTCTGGGGATCGGGTTGCTCGTCGGCGATACCTTCGAGGCTTGGTCCGCGTCCGCCGGTGCCGTCGCTGCCGTGGCAGCGTGCGCAGTTTGCCTCGTACACGGCCATGCCGTCGGCGGGTCCCGCCGGCTCGGCTGGTTCCGCAGTGGTCTCGGGGGCGGCCGTGGTTTCGGGTGCAGCGGTGGTGTCCGGAACCGTGGTCTCTGCCGCCGTGGTGGTCTCGCCTCCGCCGCAAGCGGTGGCAACGAAGGCGAGAGCGATCGAGGCGATCAGGGTGCGGGTGCGAGACGAAGCAGACATGGATCCTCCGGAGGTGAACGAGAACACGTTAGTCATGGTCGGCCGATGGATCCGGTCAGTTGATGACCTGTGCCGCTGATTCGTCGGGCAGGATCCCATCCCAATGGACCTTCGCCCCTTCATGACCGGTGCGGATTGCCCAAACCAGCGACAGGACCGCAAAGAGCACCACCACCGCACTCAAGGCCATGTTGGCGCCGTTCGGGAGTGGTGTCTTTCGGTCTGGTGCGCCCAGGAACGACAGTGCAATGGCGGTGACACCAAGGCCAAGGACAAAGAATCGGAGCGTTTCGCCGAGCGTTCGATGGTGGCTGATCAGTTCGTCGTACTGCTCACCGAACGAGATGGCGTCGGCAAGAGCCTGCCCACTCGAGACGGCCAGGAACGTGGTGACCACAACGGCGACCGAGAGCAGCATGGTAGCGAGGCGCCACTGGGAACGCAGCCGTGGCACGACGGCGATCGCGATCGCCATGAGGGCCAGGATCGGAATTGCGACAGCCGGAAAGTGGATGAGCAGCGGGTGCGCAGGCAGATCGAGAAGTCGTTCCATGCGGGCAACGTAGCATCCGACGACCGTGTGATCTTTTCCTTAACGAAACCGCCGGTGCCTGACTGCACCCGCGTCAACGCGGTTCACTTGACTCATGCGTTCCGCCATTGCCTTGTCCGTTCTGACCATTCTGGCTCTGCTCGCTGGAGCCTGCTCGAGTACGTCGGCCGACTCGCAAGCCGCTCCGAGCGAGCCGGAATCGTCCGAGGCAGCCGTTGTGGGTGACGATGGTCGAACGACGGAGCCCGGTGTCGGTCCGGCCGCATCGATTGACCCGGCGTCGCTCCCAACTGGTGAGGTCGTCGACTTCGGGGAGCCGCCACCGATCCCAACCGGACCCTACGCGCCGGGTGTCGAGGAGGCCGTGGCGGTCGCCTTCGGTCCGAACCTGGCTGGCGGTCTGTGGATCACCGAGCAGATCGAGGCCATGGACACGATCATCGAAGCCGGTGACGTGCGGGTGGGCTGGATCATTGCAGACCTCCTCCGGATCGTTCGAGATCCAGGCATCGCGGCAAGCGTTGGCGCCGATGCTGGTGAACTCCTCGGTATCGAGATCAACCAGACCAATCCCTGGGGCGATGTCACGGACCATCTCATTGCGTGGGATGTGCCGGCCCCTCCCGGCTACCTGGATATCAAGCGATCCATCTACACGCTCATCGTCCCGGAGTGGGAAGCGATCTTCGTTGAAGGTGACATCGATTGGCGTCTGGTGTCCTGGGGTGGTGTCAGGATCGACAACCGCCCGTTCGGTACCACCGATGACCCCTGCAATTGCATCCCGGCTGCCGACAACCCCGAGGTCACCGATGCGGCTGGCGCAGCCTGGTTGGAGGACGACGATGTCGTGTTTGGCGTTGAGGTCAATGGCGAGGCCCGCGCCTACCCACGTCAGATCATGGAAGTACGCGAGATGGTCAACGACACCCTTGGTGGCCGCGACCTCGGCATTCCCTATTGCACCCTGTGTGGCTCAGCGCAGGCGTACTTCACCGACGAGGTCCCCGATGGGGTTGCTCGCCCCGTCCTGCGAACGAGTGGTCTGCTGATTCGCTCGAACAAGGTCATGTACGACCTGGAGACCTTCTCGGTCTTCGACACGTTCCTCGGCAACGCCGTCACCGGCCCGCTGGCTGATCAGGGTGTGGTGTTGGAGCAGGCCGGTGTGGTCACGAGCACCTGGGGAGACTGGCTCGCCGCACACCCGGACACGACGGTGCTCGCCGAAGAGCTGTCGCTCGGCCGGGACTTCGACTTCCGCAACAACCGCGATGCCAACGGCCCGATCTTTCCCATCGGTGACGTCGACCCCCGGCTGCCGGTGCAGGAAGACGTTGTTGGAATCGTGACCGAGAGCGGAACGCCCGTTGCGTTCCATGTGGCGTCGGCGCTCGATGCGCTTGGACGGGGCGAGTCGATCCAGTTCGAAAATGTGCACCTTGTCATCGATGGTGGCGGCGTTCGTGCGGTCGACGAGATCGGCGAGGACCTTGGCGGCCACCAGGCATTCTGGTTCGCCTGGTCACAGTTCCATCCCGATACCGACCTGTGGCCGCAGTGAACCAGCCCGCCGTCAGCTGACCGGCGACTCGGTTCGTCCGTCGGCGTGAATCGCGAACCGCGCCTGGTCTGCCGGGTGGGTGGGATCATCGGAGGGCCACGGCCAGCCACCGAACTGTGTTCGTTGGTAGTCGTCGAAGGCTTGTTGGATCTCGGCTCGGGTGTTCATGACGAACGGGCCGTACTGCTCCACCGGTTCGGCGATGGGGCGGCCCTGCAGCAGGACACACTCGATGCCGGAGGCTCCGGCAATGAGTGGCACGTCGACATCGGGTTGCAGAAGCATGCCGGTGTTGCCGCCGACATGTTGTCCATCGACCGACAGGTCATCACCCTCGAAGAGATAGAGGATTCGACCACGATCGGCGTCGGTGGCGGGAAGGGTCCATTCGCCGCCGGCAGGCAGCACGATGTGCCACAACGCAACGCCCGCTTCGGGGCGTGACGCCCAACTGTTTGGTGGCGGCTCAGCGGGGACGCAGTCCTCGAGTGCTCCGGCGATCACTGTGACCCGACCGCCATCACCGAGGTCCACGAACGGAATGTCTTCGGACCACAACATGGTGAAGTACGGGTCGACCATCTTGTCGCTTGCCGGCAGGTTGAGCCAGACCTGGAACAGCTCGGTGTGATTGCCGTCGTCGGTGTTGAGCAGCGGGAACATCTCGGCGTGGACGACGCCGCCGCCAGCCGTCATCCACTGCACGTCACCGCGGCCGAACCGGGCGGTCGCTCCGAGCGAGTCCGCATGGTCGATGAACCCCTTGCGGCAGAACGTGATGGTCTCGAAACCCCGATGTGGATGCTGCGGGAAGCCGGGAACCGTGGACCCGTGATACATGCTCCATCCGTCTTTGCCGCTGAAGTCCTGACCGATGGAGCGTCCGTCGAGCGGTGCATCGGGGGCCAGCGAACCATCACCGGCCGGGTAGGCGTCGTTGTGATGCGCGCAGAACAGGAAGGGATCGATCGTCGGCCACTGCGCGCCGAGGGGGAAGACCTGGTGAATGGTGGGCATGACCCAACGGTAGCGGCGCTGTTGGCTACTCGAAGATCAGATCGAGCCCGGATGCTCCGCGGAGCCGGTCGGTGCCAGCGCCGCCTCGGAGGATGTCGTCGCCGCGTCCGCCAGACATGCGGTCGGGGCCACGGTCTCCCGACAGGGTGTCGGCTCCGGCTCCGCCACGGATGCGATCTCGGCCAGCGCCACCGCTGACGATGTCGCCGCCCTTTCCAGCGAAGATGCGGTCTCGGCCAGCGCCGCCGCAGAGGATGTCGTTCCCGCCGAGACCTCGGATGACGTCGTGTCCAGCCCCGGCCCAGATGACATCTTGTCCCGAGGTTCCGATCAGGACGTCGTTGCCGTCGGTGCCGACGATGGTCGCTTCGACTCCCGCACACGTGGGGCCGCCAGGCAG
>CAZFBD010000032.1:17530-35523 GCA_964517125.1 uncultured Acidimicrobiales bacterium | reverse complement strand
CGTCGGTGCCGACGATGGTCGCTTCGACTCCCGCACACGTGGGGCCGCCAGGCAGAGGCGACGCGGGATCTCGCTGCGCGGCGACCGTTGGTTCGGCCTTGTCCGTCGGGACCTCCACGGAGATCTTGGCCGGGGGTGCGGTCGCTGGTGAGGCGGCGGTGGTGGTTGGTGCTGCTGTGGTCTCGGGAGCGGCAGTTGTCGGTGCAACGGTCGTGGTTGGCGCCGGGGGGTCGGCGGGTTCCGCGGGTGCTGCCTCTTTGGGCTCTGGCGCAGGTGCGTCGGTTGTCGTTGGTGCGGTCGGCGTGGCATCACCCACGGAGATCACCGCGGCTGCGCCGCGCCCGTTGCTGGAGGTCTGGGAGAGCTTCGTGCCGTTGCCGAGCTGTCCGTTGGTGCAGTCGCGCTTTGCATGCAAACAGTTGGAGATGAAGGTGTCCATGACCGACTGGTTCCAACCGTTCATCCAGTCGCCGTGCAGTGTGGAACCGCCCGCGGCGCCGTCGTCGGAGCTCAGATACCAGCCGCGGGTCGAGGCGCTGCCGGGGTCAAACTGGAACGAGAAGCTGATCTCGGGAAGCGGAACCGGGTGACTGCCAGGGCAGCTGCGACCGTTGCCATTCCACCTTGCGTACGCCATGTGGCTCTGGTGATCGCGGGAGTCGAGGTTGCTTCCATCCCAGCAGCTGGGGAAGTGGATCGTGAGGAAGAGTGTCTGTCCTGACGAACAGTTGGGAATGGTCGTGCTGCGTCCGGATCCGTTGCAGGTCCAGTAGGCCTCGTTGGTGGAGTTCGAGCCGTTGGAGTTGCCGGCGATGATGCGGAGGTTCTCGGGCATGCTCTGGATGGAGCCGGGCTCGAGGCCGGCGGTCTTGTAGTAGAAGAGCGCGAAGTCGGGGACCTGCACGCCTCCGTTGGCGTCGTGCACAGTGGGAATCCAGTAGCCGGACCTGTTGGCCGAGCTGCCGCCCTGACAGGTGGTGTTCCCGCTGGTGCGGATGTCGTTGGGTGATGAGTGGGCCGTGGTCTCGGTGTTGCCGAAGAACATGTGCAGGTGTGACGCGCCCGGCTGTCCCGGGAAGACGATGGGATCATCCGAGGCGAGGTGCGAGAACTCACACCGCATCCGGAAGTTGCCGCGGTCGGCGAGCGTGGCTGGCGTGGGGGCTGGGACGGTGTCGGCGGTGGCCGTTCGAGTCATCGCGAGGAGGGCGATGGCTGCGGTCATGGTCACCGCAAGTGCGATGAGCTGCCGTTTGAGGGTCATGTCTTGTCACTCCTTGGCGTCCGCGCGCCACCCGTTGTGGGTCAAACCGGGACTGACATTACATATCTGTGACGGAATGGTGAAATTGTGCAACAAAGAATCACACAAACAACAAAAGAAACACAACGAACACCACGAACAGTGGTTTCCACTGAAATCTTCGCGCGATCCGCGCGATTCAAACCGGCCTACATTGCGTGAGGTTTGCCGAGCTGGCGTTGGCCGTCGACACGGTCGAGACTGCGACCATGGCCCAACGCGAAGACGAGCCCAACATCGATGACGCCTACGCCGTCGAAACCCCCGACGACAGCCGCCGGCTGTACGCCAAGTGGGCAGCCACCTACGACGACGACTTCGTGCAGGCGAACGGCTACGTCTACCACGAGAACGTGGTGGCGATCTTTCTCGATGCCGGTGGCAGTGCCGGAGGCGCCGTGCTCGACGTGGGCTGCGGAACCGGCATCGTGGGAGCGGCCCTGGGCGACATGGGGGAGAAGGTTGTCGACGGGGTGGACATCTCGGCCGAGATGCTCGCCCAGGCACGAGCCAAACAGACCGTGTACGGCGATCCCGCATATCGAGACCTCTACGAGGGTGATCTGACCGCCACCATCCCCATCGCCGACGATGTGTACTCCGGAGTGATTTCGACCGGAACCTTCACCCATGGCCACCTCGGACCCGAGGCGCTCGACGAAGTCATCCGGGTCGCGGCCCCGAGCGCGGTGTGTGCCATTGGTGTCAATGCCGACCACTGGACCGAGCTGGCGTTCGATCGGTGGTTCGCCGATCGCAGCCGCGATGGCCAGATCACCAGTCCCGAGGTCGTGAATGTGTCGGTGTTCGAGGCCATGGACGGCGAACATGCGGCTGTGCGTGCGAATGTCGCAATCTTTCAGGTTCGGTGATGTCTGCGCCCGATGCCGTGCCGGTCGATCGTCCCCGCGCCCTGCAGATTGCCGCCCGGGTGGAGAAGGTCGATCCACCCGAACTCGAGGATGTGTTCTGTGCCGCGGCGCTCGGTGTGATTGCGATGCTCGACGACCATCGTTCGCTTCCTGGTGGAGCTTGGCATGAAGAGGTCGCTGCGTGGAACGGTTCTCGCATCCGCAAGATCATGCGGCGGGCTCGGGCCTCGGCGTGGGAGCGGGCCCATGAGGTGCCCGGATTGACGATCACGCATCGGTCGGCGCAGGTTCGGGTCTTCGTACCCGGATACATCGATGCGGCTCCTCCGCAGCTCTCGAAGCTGCAGATCCAGTCGTCGCCGCTCCCAGAACCGTCGAAGCAGTCAGCGCTTTCTCACATTGGCGAGCCAACGATCACGATTGCCCTGAACCCGGCGGTCGAGATGAGCTGGGGCAAGCGAGGCGCGCAGGTGGGTCACGCGGCACAACGATGTTGGGAGGGCCTTTCTCGGAACGACCGCCTCGACTGGAATGCCGCCGGACGCCCCGTGTCGGTACTCACGCCCGGGGACGAACTGTGGGAGACACTTCTGGACACCGCGTCGGTGAGCATCCGAGACGGCGGTTTCACCGAGGTCGCACCCGGCACATTGACCGCGGTGGCGAGCCTGCTCCGGCCGTGATCGAACTCGCCGCCCTGATCGGTCCTTGGGGGCTTAGCCGATAGGGAAGCGACAGTATCTGCACGCCCCTTCGATTTACCCCGCTCACGGCACTTCGTGCCAGGCCGCTCGGGCCTATCCGCGCGGCTCCTTTGGGTGGGGGTGGGACCGGTGGAATACGATCGGGTCCGGGTGCGCTGTACAGAGGTACGCACTGGGCGGCGACGAAAGGAACCCATGGCCGAAATCACAGATTCGTGGAAAGACGTTGCAGGCAAGGCCGAGGCACTTGGCCTCAAGCTGAAACTGCACCTGGAACAAGAGCAGGCGGAGTCTGCTGAAGACACCGAAGCTGCGTCAGCGGGCGACACCAAGGCCATGGTCGAAGATCTTGGTCGAAAGGTGCAGGACGCGTTCGAGTCGGTGGGCAACGCAGCCAAGGACCCGGCCGTGCATGAGGACGTGAAGGAGATGGGGCGCCTGTTCAAGGATGCGCTCATGGGCACGCTCGGAACCGTGGGTTCCGAGGTCCGCGATCGCACGTCGGCGGCGACCGGAACCGACACCACGCCGCAGGACGTCGTGGTCGATGCCGAGGTGATCGACGACGGCGATGCCGGAGACGAAACCGACTCCGGAGACTGACGGCTGGCGTCAGCGCTGGTTTTTGAGCGCCTCGACCGTTTGGTCGATTTCGTCGTCGGTCGTGAGGTAGTGAACCGACACGCGCAGCATGGGTTGCAGCTGCCGGCGCGTCGCGTCCCACAACGTTGAACTCGGACTCGACACCGAAACGTTGATGTGCTGCTCGCGTAGTGCGGCTTTCACTGCTGCCGGGTCGCGTCCCGCCACGGTGGTCGTGACGATGCCACACGGCTGTTCGCCCAGGTCAAACGTTTCGCACCCGGCCTCGTGGAGCTGTTTGCGCAGTCGGGCGGCCTGCTGACGGATTGTTGCTTCGACTCTTCCCATACCGATCGAGGTTGCGAGCTCGACGGCTGGCCCCAGGCCCAGCCAGCTGGCGTGGCTGTACTCCCAATGCTCAAACCGTGCCGCTCCGGCGCTCAGTGTGTAACCGTCGGGGCGATCCCAGTGGGCACCATGGTGGTCGGGGTGATCCGGGTGGAGCGTGTCGATGATGCGATCGCTGGCGTAGAGGAACCCGGTTCCCCGAGGACCTCGGAGGTACTTGCGGCCGGTGGCCGAGAGCAGATCGCACCCGAGTGCTTCGACATCGATGTCGAGCTGGCCCACCGACTGACAGGCGTCGAGCAGGAACGGCACTCCTACTGATCTGGCGATTCGTCCGACGGCGGCCGCCGGGTTCACGAGGCCGCCGTTGGTCGGCACGTGAGTCAGCGCAATCAGCGCGACGTCGTCATCGACCGAACGCTCCAGCGCGTCGAGATCGATCTGGCCGGTCGAGTCGCTTGGAACGACCTCGATGCTGATGCCCCGACGCTCACGAGCTCGCATGAACCCGATCGCGTTGGCACCGTAGGCCGCCTCGGCTGTGAGGATTCGCTGGCCCGGCTCCATGGAAACCGACCAGAACGCAGCATTCCATGCGGTCGTGGCGTGCTCGACCCGAGCGATCTCTTTTGGCTGTGCCCCGATGAGGCTGGCGATGGAGGCATACACGGCGTCGTCATCGGCCGCGCGCTCTCCGGCAGCCTCGTAGCCACCGGTTTCCGCTTCACGTTGGAGGTGGCCGATCTGCGCATCGATCACCGACTGCGGAGGTAGCGACGATCCGGCGTGGTTCATGTGGACGACCGACTCGGTGCCGGGAGTCTGCGACCGAAGGTCGGTGACCTCGTCTGAAGAGAGTGGTGTCTGCATTCAGTTCGCCTTGGAGGATCCCTTGGGGATGATTTCGTAGCCGGGCTCTTCGGGCTCGTCGTCGACCATGTCGGCTGGGAAGCCGGGGGCAAGGATGCTGAGACCGGTGGCTTCCTCGAGCCGCTTGATGATGTTCGGGGACCATTCGCGTTCGCCGAAGCGCTCGATGCCGTCGTTGAAGATATCAATCATGACGGGGCTGATCTCCAACGGCACGTCATGACGATCGGCGATCTCCTGAAAGAGACCGATGTCCTTCTTCACGAGGTCCATCGTGAAGTTGATGTCACGGCTTCCGTTGAGAATGACCTGGCCCTCGGTCTCGTGGACGAAGGAGTTGCCACTGCTGATCGCGATGGCTTCGTAGGTGGTGTTGAGGTCCATGCCGGCAGCCGCAGAAGTGACCAGTGCTTCGCAGACGGTGATCAGGTTGGCGGTGGCCAGGTAGTTGGTCATGACCTTGAGCATCGATGCCGAACCGAGCTCGCCGGTGTGCAGCACACGACGGCCCATGGTGGTGAGGACGGGCAGGATGCGTTCGAACGTGGCTCGTTCGCAGCCGGCGAAGATTGCGATGTTGCCGGTGGCGGCACGGTGACAGCCACCCGACACCGGACAATCCACTGGTTCGGCACCCACGGCCTTGACCTTCTCGCCGAGCCGCTTGACCTCGGCCTCATCCGTCGTGGACATCTCCATCCAGATCTTTCCCGGACCGAAGCCGGCCAGAAGTCCATCGTCGGCTTCAAGGACGGCGGCAGATGCAGCTGGCGACGGCAGACAGGTGATGACCGCATCGCATTCCTCAGCCATGGCTTTGGGGGAGGCCCCAAAGGAGGCGCCGGCATCGAGCAGCGGTTGTGCGGCAGTCATGTCGAGGTCGCGGACGACCACATCGAGTCCGTTTCGCACGAGGGATCCGGAGAGCTTTCCGCCGACGTTGCCGAGGCCGATGAAACCGATCTTCATGGGGGAGATTCCTTTGTGTGCGGGCCGGCACCGTTGCCGAAAACCCGTGGATACCAGGAGGGGTCGTCCTCCCGATTTGGTCAGCATGACACGAGACCGCGGGAAAGCAACGAATTCGCGCGGATACGGTGCGTGGCGGCGCGAGGGGAGCCCCGATGGTGAAGAAGCTCGAGGGAAGGGTCGCCCTGGTGACCGGGGTGTCCCGGCAGATCAGCATCGGCGCAGCGGTCGTTCAGCGGCTGCACGACGAGGGGGCGACGGTTGTGGCCGCCGGCTGGCCCGAGCACGATGTCGAACGCCACTACGACGTGGGTGTGGACCTGCCGGTGGACCCGATTGCCGTCAACCTGGCTGATCCGGCGGCTGCAGGTCGTTTGGTGGATGAGGTGGTGATGCGTCACGGTCGGCTCGACATCGTTGTTGCCACCCACGCTCGGTCGTCTCGGGGTGGGTTGGCCGAGCTCGACGCAGCTGAGTTGGAACTGTCCTTGGCGGTGAACCTCTCCGCCGTTCTGCTTTTGGCACAGCGGTTTGCTTCGGTGCACGAACCCCGAGACGGGGTGCCGCCGGTCGGTCGAATGCTCTGGTTCACAAGCGGGCAGCAACTCGGACCGATGTCTGACGAGCTGATCTACGCAACGACGAAGGGTGCGTTGTACGGCATCACGGCGAGCCTCGCCGACTCCCTCGCGAACTCGCAGATCATCGCCAACTGCATCAATCCCGGCCCGGTTGATACCGGGTACGCCAGTGGAGACGTCCACGCAGCCGTCGGTTCGATGTTCCCCGACGGTCAATGGGGGACGCCCGAGGCGCTCGCGGAGTTCATCGCGTTCCTCGTGAGTGATGCCGGTGCAGTGATTCGTGGCCAGGTTCTCGATGTGGAGAGCGGCTTCGATCGATCTGCGTAGGGTGCCGAGCCATCCGCCGATTTGAGGCGGAACGTGGTTGGCTGGAGAGGTGCAGGACGAGGCCGTCATGGATGACGACACCACCAACGAGCTCGAGGCCGAGCGTTCGGCCGTGCAACGTATTTCGACGTCCCATCGCGCGCACGTCGATGCGAGCCGCCGATACGCAACCGGCCTCGCTGACGAAGCGGTGTTCCTGTCAGAGGAGGGTC
This sequence comes from uncultured Acidimicrobiales bacterium, assembly GCA_964517125.1. Taxonomy (GTDB): domain Bacteria; phylum Actinomycetota; class Acidimicrobiia; order Acidimicrobiales; family SHLQ01; genus SHLQ01. The sequence goes on along the minus strand of CAZFBD010000032.1, from coordinate 28,752 downwards.
CGCGCGAGACCGAAGCCGAGGCCGGCGACGAGGACGGCGAAGCCGCGGTCGAGGCGTCGTCGGCTCGCGCTGCCTCCGCTCGTGCCGTGCTGGCCTTCAAACGTGTCCGTGAGTTGGAAGGCGCTGGCGAGGCTCTGGCCTTCGGACGGATCACCGATTCCCAGGAGACGAACTACATCGGTCGCATGAGTGTCATCGATGGCGATGACGTGCTCATGATTGATTGGCGGGCACCGGCTGCGGCACCGTTCTACCGAGCGACCCCGCTGGATCCGCTCGACGTTCGCCATCGCCGCAACCTGCACTACACCGACGGCGAACTCACCGACTACAGCGACGAGATCTTCGACCCCGACGTGATCGATGAAGGCCTGCAGCTTCGTGGTGAAGCGGCGCTCCTGGCGTCGCTCGCCGAGCGGTCCGACGGCCGGATGCGGTCGGTGGTCGCCACGATTCAGGCCGAGCAGGATTCCATCATTCGGGCAACCGCTCGTGGGCCGTTGCTGGTGCAGGGTGGGCCGGGCACCGGCAAGACCGTGGTGGCCCTGCATCGGGCCGCCTACCTCTTGTATGCCGACCGTGCTGCGCTGGCGGAGACCGGCGTTCTCATCGTGGGGCCGAGCCCGGAATTTCTCACGTACATCAGCAACGTCCTGCCTTCGTTGGGGGAGAGCGGCGTGATTTCGGTGACCGCAGAACAGCTTCACCCTGGGGTCTCCAAACGACCCGACGACGACGAGGCTGTCGCAGCGATCAAGGGCGGCATCGAAATGGTGGAGTTGCTGGCGACGGCGGTCGCGCTCCGACAGCGACGGCCGACCAAACCGCTCGACACGTGGTACGGCAGTCGCCGACTCCGGGTCGAGGTCGACACGTTGCGCGGCTTCTTCGATGAGGCGCAGCGGCGGTCCACCCACAACGCGGGTGCCGGCGTGCTTCGTCGTCGAATCCTGGAGCTGCTCACCGCCGAGCTCTATCAGCCCGGCTTCGACGCCCGAGGCGACATCGTCACCGAACTCGAGGGGTCACCCGAGATTCGTCTGTTCATGGAACGACACTGGCCTGTTCTTTCTCCTGAGCAGGCCCTGAATGACCTCTTCGGATCCCGCGCGCTGCTCGAAACTGCGGGGCGAGAAGCCGGGCTCGCTGCCGACGCCGTGGACTGCCTGTTTGCCGACCGGTCGGCTGAGGCCGAACTCTGGCGACGTCGCTGGGAGTACGCCGACATTCCGCTGCTCGACGAGCTGTTGTACCTGCTTGGCGACGAGTCGGAAGCACTCGACATCGAGGCCGACATGGAGCACCTGGTGGCGGACGAGGCCGATGTCTTCTCGTTGGCTGAGGAAGCTGGGGAGGACGAAGACGACGAGGACGACGATGAGGACGAGGACTCCGAAGGCCTGGACGGTGCCGAGATCGAATCGTTCGATGCATGGCGCGAGGGCGACGAAGAGGAGACGTGGCGATGACCGATATCGAACCTCCGGCTGCCACGTGGCCGGTCCAGGATGAGATGACCGGCGAGGTCGTTTCGGATCCCGACGGATTCCCGATTGCCGAGCTCGAAGCCCAGGACTATCTGGAGCTGACCAACGCGGTGTCTCTCGAGGAGCGGGCGGCTGGAGAGCGTGCCTGGCGCTTCGGCCACGTGATCGTCGACGAGGCCCAGGACCTCACCCCAATGCAGTGGCGGATGGTCACGCGCCGGGCCCGTGGTCATTCCATGACAATCGTGGGTGACGTTGCGCAGCGATCTGTCGGCAAACCGGGTGCGTGGTCCGAGATTCTTCCTCCCGAGCTCGGCGATGTGCCGCGCTTCGACCTGTCGACCAACTATCGCAGTCCCGAAGAAGTTGGCGATCTGGCAGCCCGTGTTCTTGCGGCGCTCGCCCCCGACCTCGACGCTCCGAAAGCGATTCGCTCATCGGGACATCCGGTGGAGTTCGTGAAACTGGATGCGCCGGCGTCCATCCACGACCACGTTGACGCCACGCTCGCTTCGTTCGACGACGGCCGACTTGCGGTCGTCGGCCCCGAGGCGGCAATCGCCTCGCTGACGCCGGAACATCCACACGGTCGGGTCTCGTGGTTGTCGGCCCGAGCGGCGAAGGGAATGGAGTTCGACTCGGTCATCGTCTTTGAGCCGCAACAGATTCTCGACGAGGAGAACGGGCTGAGCCTGCTCTACGTTGCGCTCACCCGAACCACCGACAGGCTCACCGTTGCACACAGCACGGCACTACCAGACGTGCTGGTCACGGACTCCCGTCGCAGCGAAGGGCAATCGTGAACGCACTGAAGGTTTCGCCCTCCGGCAAGACGTAGCAGGCGCCCTTCATGTCCGCATCGATCAGAACGATGTCATCGCGGTGGCCAGTGGTGTAACACGTGCCCTGGTTGGTGGACACACCAGCGAACACGACCATGCAGGTTGCGCCGGCCGTGACTTCGCCAGCGGTCACGCCAACGTTCGAGGTGGCGAACCCTGCGGGAGGGCAGGAAATGTTGACGGTGCCCTCTCCGGCCACGTCGGCCTGCAGGGTGTTGCTGAAGGCCATGTCGCAGTCGGCATCGTTTGGACCGGCACTGATCCCGGTGGTGACACAGCCGGCGCTCGTGTACTTGAAGACGTACACGGTTGCGGTCTGTGCGCCGGCGACTGCCGTGCTCAGGATCTGCGGTGCCACATACGCGGCGCCTGTCACTGCGGAGCCGCCGATGAGCATGCGTCGGCGGCTGGTCAGAGGGCCTGTCTGCGACCGCTCCAAGCCGTGATCCTCCACTGCAACCCACCGTCCTATTCCTGTGCTTCGAACAACACGCAGTGTGGCATTGAATGCAGGAATCCTCAAAACGACCACGTTAGGTGATTTGAGAAATGCGACCGTGGGCAGATTGCAGGTTGGTTGGCTGTGGTCAGCGTCGGTTGAAGTTGCCGGAGCGCTTCTCCAGGAAGGCGGCGATCGCTTCCGCATGGTCGTCGGATGTGGAGAGCTGGGCGAAACCCTCGCTCATGAGGCGGTCGTGGGCCGCAGCGTCGAGTACCGAGACCTTGTTCACGGCGTCCTTGGTGGTCTCGACGGCGAGCGGAGCCTTCGTCGAAATTCGCCGGGCCATCTCCATGGCGGCGTCAGTTGGCGACTCGTGGACATCGGTGACCAGGCCCCAGCCCAGGGCGTCGTCCGTACCGAATCTGTCGGCGGTCAGAAGCATGCGCCGCGCACGGGTGTCTCCGACCGAGTCGACCAGCGAACGCACGCTGGCCATGAGACCCATGTTCACGCCAGCGGCAGCGAAGGACGCAGTGGGGCTTGCAATTCGGATGTCGCATGCCAGCGCAAGTTCAAGACCGCCGCCATGAGCGGGTCCGTCGATGGCTGCGATCACCGGCGCACGATGAGCGTGGATCTCCGCAGCCAGTCGGGCGACGACGGTGAGCATCTCCGCGCGATCAGCCGATGGATCGGCGTTCGTGAGCGCACGAATGTCTGCTCCAGCGCAGAAGCGGCCGGTCCCTCCCGAGATCACGACCGCTCGCACATCGGTATCGGCACTGCTGGCCTTGATCTCGTCCAAGGCGGTCGACCAGTCCAGTGGTGGCAGGGCATTGACGGGTGGCCGGTCGATCGTGAGGAGGTCGATGCATCCGTCGATGCGTTCCCGGCGGATGGAACTGGTTGTCATGGGCGCAGAAGCTAGCAGTGCTGTGAAGGCGCCGTACGTGGCGTCGGGTGTCGGGACCGAGTACAAATACGCAATGAGCGAAAAGCCTGATCCGTTCTCGGCACCCTTTGGAACCCTGTTCGGCGATCACATGAGCGTGGCCACCGTGGATGAAGAAGGCGTCTACGAATACGCGGGCGCCGCGCAGGCGCTCGAGAACTTCTCGATGCATCCGGCCACCCACGCCCTGCACTATTCGAGCGCAATCTTCGAGGGCCTCAAGGCGCACCGACAGGCCGACGGTTCCGTTGCCATCTTCCGGCTCGATGACCATGTCGCCCGAATGCAGGTGAGCATCGGCAAACTCCGTATGCCGGTGGCCGACAAATCCCTCATCCGTCAGATGATCCTGGACGCGGCCACGGCCGACGCGAACCACACCCCCGACGCTCCTGGCTCGCTGTACCTGCGTCCGACCTTCATCGGAACGGCTCCCAACATTGGGGCTGCTGCGACGCCGTCCGCCACCGGAATGTTGTACGTCATCACCTCGCCGGTCGGCGACTACTTCGCTGGCGGAATCCGACCGCTCACCATCTACATCGAGCACGAGACCCCTCGGACGACGCCGCAGTTCGGCATGGTCAAGAGCGGCGCCAACTACGTGATGGCATTGGGGCCCACCCTCGATGCAAAGCGGGACCATGTGGCCGATCAGGTGCTGTTCGCAACGGGCGGCGACGTCACCGAGACCGGTGCTGCCAACTTCTTCCTCGTTGATGACGACCGCGTGATCACCCGAAATCTCGACGAGTCCTTCCTGCACGGTGTCACCCGGCGCTCGGTCATTCAGATCGCAAAGGACCTTGGCTACGAGGTCGAGGAACGCGCCATCCACGTCGATGAACTCCAGGCGTGGGCGGACCATGGAGAGATGTTCCTCAGCGGAACCGCAGCGGTCATCGCCCCCGTCGGCAAGGTGATCGTTCACGGCCAGACCATCCAGGCGCGCGATGGTGAGCCCGGAGCGAACACCCTCAAGCTGCGAGACGCGCTGACATCGGTGCAGACCGGTCATGCCCCCGACGTGCACGGCTGGCTCACACCGATCGGCTGAGCGCTCCGCACCCATGGACTTCGCGGCGAATCCCGATCACGACGCAATCCGTGAGGGCGTCCGCAGGGTCTGTGCCGACTTTCCCGATGAGTACTGGGCGGACAAGGACTCGGCCCACGAGTTTCCGTGGGACTTCACGCGAGCGCTCGCCGAAGGCGGGTGGATCGGCATTGCGATTCCCACTGAATTTGGTGGCGGTGGTCTCGGGATCACCGAGGCGTCGATCATGCTCGAGGAGATCGCTGCGTCCGGCGCGGCCATGAACGGATGCTCTGCCGTCCACCTTTCGGTGTTTGGCATGGAGCCGGTTCGCCGGCACGGTTCACCGGAGCTTGCGGCAGACGTGTTGCCCCGGGTGGCATCGGGAGAGTTGCACGTGGCCTTCGGCGTCACCGAGCCCGATGCCGGAACCGATACCACTCGCATCCGTACCCGGGCAGTTCGTGATGGCGACGAGTACGTGATCGACGGTGCCAAGGTCTGGACCACCAAGGCGCCGCACTGCGACATGTGCCTGTTGCTGGTGCGGACCACCCCGTTGGATCAGGTGGCGAACCGCACCGACGGGTTGTCGCTGTTCCTGGTGGATCTGCAGGACCCGGCGGTCGACATCACGCCCATCCCCAAGGTGGGCCGCAACGCGGTGGTGTCGTGCGAGGTTCGCTATGACAGTCTCCGGGTTCCGGCGTCGCGCCTCATCGGTACGGAGGGCGACGGGTTTCGGTACATTCTCGACGGACTCAATCCGGAGCGGATCCTGCTTGCAGCAGAAGCTGTTGGGATTGGTCGGGCGGCGCTTCGACGGGCGAGCGATTACGCCAACGAGCGGGTCATCTTCGATCGACCGATCGGCAAGAACCAGGGCATCGCCTTTCCATTGGCCGAAGCACACATGAAGCTTTCCGCCGCCGAGCTGATGGTCCGTCAGGCCGGATGGCTGTACGACCACGGGCAACCGTGTGCGGAGGCGGCGAACACGGCCAAGTATCTGGCGGCCGAGGCCGGTTTCTTTGCCGCCGATCGCGCGATGCAGACGCACGGCGGGTTTGGGTACGCCAGTGAGTATCACGTGGAGCGCTACTGGCGGGAGGCTCGCCTGATGCAGATCGCTCCGGTCAGTCAGGAGATGGTGCTGAACTTCATCTCCACGAAGGTGCTTGGCCTACCAAGGAGCTACTGACACGACCCGGCGTAGGTGCCGAGTCGTTCCGTGCGGGAATGGCTAGCGGGCGATCTGTCGATCGGGTGCGATCTTCAGGATCACTCGCTCCGATTCGATCTGTGGCTGGTAGTCCTCGCCCCGGTACTTCTGCGACATGGCGTTGATGCTGTCCAGGGCGGCCGGTCCGGTGATCGTTTCGACGACACGTCCCCGAACCTCGGCGAAGCGGTACGGGTTGTCGGCATCCCAGATCGCCACGGTCACGCGTGGATCCGCTTCGACGTTTCGGAACTTTCGTCGGTGTACCTCGGTGTTGATGAGCACGTGGTGGTCGTCGCAGTGGACCCACATGACATGGGTCTGCGGTTGCCCGCTGGGCATCATCGTGGTGAAGGCCGCAAAGTTCGGACCCTGAGCAAGTTCTCGTACGCCATCTTCGATCATGCTCCGACCCTACGCGTTCACCCCCACCCCACCCAAGGTGCCTGGCACCGTCACCCCTCCAAGGTGCCAGGCACCAGAGATTGGGAACGGTCCGTCGATTCAGGGCAGAGTCAATGGAGGGTGGTGATATGCAGCTGATATATCAAAGGTGCCAGGCTCCGTAGGCGTGCAAGGTGCCAGGCACCTTGGGGTGTTCGCGTGGGTGGGCGGCCGTATCGTGACGAGATGGCAGGACAGATTCTCACCGCAGATGGCATGGTCGACGCTCCGGCACGAGTGCTTGTTGTGGTCGCGCATCCCGACGACATCGACTTCGGCTCGGCTGGCACCGTGGCCCAACTGACCGCCGCAGGCAGCCACGTCGCCTACTGCCTGGTCACGTCGGGCGAAGCAGGCGAGGACGACATGACCGTGACCAGTGAAGAACTGGCAACCATGCGCGAGGCCGAACAAACGGCAGCTGCTGCAGTGGTTGGTGTCACCGACGTGCACTGGCTCCACCACCCAGACGGCATGGTCGAGAACAACTTCCTCCTCCGCTGTGACATCGCACGCGTCATCCGCATCGAAAAGCCCGACGTTGTCATCACCCAATCGCCCTTCCGAAACCTCGACAGCACCTACGGAAGTCACCCCGACCACATGGAAGCTGCCGAAGCGACACTTCGAGCCGTGTACCCGGATGCCCGAAATCCGCGGGCCTTCACCGAGGAACTGCTCGACGAAGGTTTCGAACCACATGCGGTCGGCGAGGTGTGGGTTGGCCAGAACGACCCGACACTGTTCGTCGACATCACCGATGCGTTCGACCGAAAGCTCGAAGCCCTCCGGTCACATCAGTCTCAGGTCGCAAAGCGCGACGCCGAGTTTGATCTCGGGAAGGTGATGGGTGAATGGGGCCAGCGCCTGGCCAAGCAGGGTGGCCTCGACGAAGGCCGTCTGGCCGAGGCCTACCGGGTTCTCGACACGAAATAGGCTGCACCCATGAAGATCGCTGTTGTTCAACACGAGATTGAATGGGAATCGCCACAGGAGAACTTCGCGGCCCTTCGGCCACAGATCGATGCAGCGGCCGAAACAGGCGCCCGGCTCATCTCGCTCACCGAGACCTTCAGCTGGGGGTTCTCGATGAACACCGACTACGTCCACGAACCGGCCGACGGTCCGTCGACCGAGTTTCTCCGAACCGAAGCCGAACGCACCGGCGCATGGATCGTCGGTTCCATTCCGGTCAAGGAAGCGGGGGCGGAGCGTCCGAACAACCGCATGACCTTCGCCGGCCCCCAGGGTGAACTACACAGCTACAACAAGATCCACCCGTTCTCCTACAGCGGCGAAGATCGCAGTTATCAGGCTGGCGACGAGCGCAACACCGTCACCATTGACGGACTCCGGATCAGCACGTTCATCTGCTACGACCTCAGGTTCGCCGACGAGTTCTGGGCAATGGCCCACGACACGGATTGCTACCTGGTGATCGCCAACTGGCCTGCAGTTCGTCGACACCACTGGGTGAGCCTGCTCATGGCACGTGCCATCGAGAACCAGGCGTGGGTGGTGGGCGCCAACCGAGTCGGCTCCGATCCCAATGTTGCCTACGCTGGTGATTCCCGCATCATCGACCCGCTCGGCGAACTCGTCGCCGAACTGCCGGATGCAGCAGGCATCATCACGGCCGACGTCACGGCCGAACGGGTTGCCGAGGTTCGCTCGAGCTTCCCGTTTCTCAACGATCGTCGCTGAGCGAACCCGTCAGACCCGGCCGCCAGCCGGAGTGGGCCGAATGGCCCAGGTGGATGTTCCGCGCAATCGGATTGTCAAACAACTGCTGTGAATTCCGCTCAGTAGATCCTTGCGTATCGCCGAAAACAAGAAGAGATACGCATCGGCGAAGGCGGAATGACACAGATGACGGCAACCCACCCCGAACAGGTTGCGTTGGGACTCCGAGACGAGAACGGCGCTCTCCGAATTGGCCTTGTTTCGGCGTTTCCTCCGGGCAAGAACAGCTTGAACGAGTTCGGCTGGCACGTGGTGAACGCACTGGCAGAGAAGGATGACGTCGCTGAGGTCATCCTGTTTGCGGACGAGACGGACTCGGGTGCCCCCACACCGATCACTGGTGTCACACCGGTGGTGTGCTGGTCGTTCAACAAGGTCACGAACCTGGCGGTTGCCCTCATTGGGCGCGCCGTGTTCTTCCTCTCGTGGTCGGCGGTCACCGCACTGTTCCCGGCGGTGGAGCAACGTGACGAAGCCGGCGAAGCGTCGGGCGGACTGTTGCTCGGCGGTCTTGCCGTCGTTGGTTCCCTGTGCACGTTCATGGTGATCATGGCCACGGTGGTGGGCGACAAGGTCTTCACGTCTGCCCTCGGCGACGCGTACGCCGGTGTCGGACACCTGTTGGTGACCTACGCCATTGCGACCTCGCTGTTCACGCTGGCGAACCTGATCGTGAGCCATCACCCGCTCACTGGCCGCGTGCTCGAAGCCGGGATTCTGCTTGCGGGCGGCGTGCTGCAGACGGCGCTGCTTCTGATGTGGAACTCGACCCCAGAAGTTGTCGTCCAGGACCAGCTCATCGCCATGGGCATCCTCCTCGCTGCCGTGTCTGCAACCACGGTGCTCGTCAAACACGAACCACAGTCTCAACCGACACAGCATGTCGAAAGGGTTGAATCATGAAGGGCTATCGCCACTGGTCGACGGTTCCGCTCCAGGAGCGACCGAAGATCTCCATCGTCATTCCCGCGTACAACGAAGAGTGGAGGATCCTGCCCACCATTGGAGCGATCGCCCATGAGATGGCCGAGCGGGATGACCCCTTCGAAATGATCGTCTCCGACGATGGTTCCTCGGATGACACGAAACGGCTGGTGTCGGAGCTCGACCTGCCGAACCTTCGGATCATCGAGTCGGCCAACACCGGCAAGGGCGGGGCGGTCCGCCGCGGAGCCCTCGAAGCACGCGGCGACTTCATCTTGTTCGCCGACGCCGATCAGTCGACGCCGATCCAGCAGTTCGACGCCCTGTTCGCTCCCCTCGAGTCTGGGACCGCACAGGTGTCGGTTGGTTCTCGCGGCGCCGACGGGGCAGAGGTGGCCAACAAGTCGTCGAAGCGCAAGATCCTGAGCCAGGGTTTGAACACGATGGTTCGGGTTGGCTTCGGCATCAAACAGCGCGACACCCAGTGTGGGTTCAAGCTCCTCACCCGGGAAGCCGCCCATGACCTGTTTGGTCGTCAACGCATCGATGGCTTCTCGTTCGATCTGGAGCTGCTGTTCCTTGCGAACCGGCAGGGCTACACGGTCGCCGAGATCCCCGTCGAGTGGATCGACGCTCCCAGCTCAACCGTCGACGCAGCGAAGGTTGCCGTCCAGTTCCTCAAGGACCTCGTCAATATTCGCTTGCGAGCCCTCCGAGGCGGCTACCGCAACGTCATTCATCACCCGGCCGAACCCGAGGTCACGAACCCCCAGACACTCCGGAGTGCAGCATGAACATCACAACCCATCCTGGGAATGACACGACCACAGTCGTCCTCGAAGGACGCTTCGACGCACACGAATCGCCGCACGCCGCTGAGACCTTCGACGGGATCATCGGCGACGGGCAGACGTCGATCGCTGTCTCGCTGGCTGACGTGCAGTTCATCGACTCCACCGCACTGGCCCAGCTGGTCCGGGTCATGAAGCGATGCCGTGAGCTCGGCGGAGAGTTCTCGCTGCGCAACCCCTCGAATCCCGTGCTGGTCATTCTTGAGCTGACCGCCTTGGACAAGGCATTCACCATCGTCCACAGTGACGAGCTCGCTGCGTGAACAACGAGCAGGCGCTCGGGGCCGTCCTTGGCCGGGCCGTCGATCTGGTGCAGGAGCTCGCCAGTCGGTGGGAGCGCGCGGCCGCGCGTGCGGTCTGGTTCCAAGTGGACCAATGGCCCGACCTTCATCGGCACGCACTGAAGCTGCATGGCTGCTTCACCGGGTTCTGTGTGGCGGCCGGGAACCTCGAGATGGCCGATGACGACTTGGCGCTCGATGTGTCCATCGCCTGCCGCCCGGCCCGGTATGAACGTGATATCGCACAGTTCACGACATCGATCATCGAATCGAACGATCAGCTTCTGGCCCTCTATGAGATGGCTGCCAGCCGCGCATCGATTCTGACTCCCGAAGAACTGGCGTCGAACATGGCGAGTGAAGCGCAGTCGGTCACCCGTTCCTCGGCTGCGCTTGTCGCCGGACCCGACGGTCTGGTGGCGTTCGCTGGAGCTGCGGATCTGGAAGAACTCCTGCAGAACGTGGTGCGTGATCTGGACGATGGTCTGGAAACGGTCGTGCTTCGTCAGCATGGCCCGACCCGAGTGGATGTGATTGCTCGGCGCATGCATCAAGTCGAGGGAGCGGTGGTTCTCGCCGGCAAACCCGGCAAGCACGTCACGACGCCGACGGTACGTCTGATCGAAGCGCTTGCCGACCGAACCGAAATGCTGTTTCACCTGGAGGACATGCACGCGACCGAGGTCCGCAGAGCGGTCCTGGACCGCGACGCGAACGCGGCCTCGCAGCTTGTCGGCTGCCGCGCTACCCAGCCAGATGCCGACGTGTGATGGCCTCGAGATCGAGGCACACCTCATTCCTGCACGCCTCGGCGGCGGCGACTTCTACATGGTTGTGGAAACGGATGACGGCATCGCATTCGTCACCATGGGTGTCGGGCTCTGGAAAGAAGGGGCCAACACGATCGAGCTCTCGAACGCCGGCCGCTCTCCGGTCCTGCTGCGATGATCGGAAGCGACGGGCTTGCCGAACAGGAGAACGAAGATGGTGATCAACTT
>CAZFBD010000032.1:12114-17430 GCA_964517125.1 uncultured Acidimicrobiales bacterium | reverse complement strand
GATGATCGGAAGCGACGGGCTTGCCGAACAGGAGAACGAAGATGGTGATCAACTTGGCTACGACATTCTGGAGACGAACATGAACGGTGAACCAGAGAACATTGTGCAAGGGCTCTTCGATGCGGCGCACCACGGTCTTGGCGTCGACCAGTCCGATGACCAGATGGCCCTCGTTCTTGGAAGGGTTGCCTGATGAGCAAGATGCTGCAGCTGCAACCATCGCTCGCCGAACTCCACCACCTGGGCCCGTGGCTCCGTGAGGAGTTGGCCGGGCACCCCATCGAGGACCAGGTGGCCGGAATCGAACTGGGTGTGCACGAACTGCTCACCAACATTGTTGAACATGGCCAACCTGCGGCATCGACCACGGTCGATCTGCAGTGTCGGGTTGACGACGTCGGAGCGCACTTTGTGATTACGGACCATGGGTCAGAGGTCGAACCCGACGACATACCGCGTCCCGATCCCGACAAGCCGCAGGTGCGTGGCTACGGACTCATGATCATTGAACAGCTCACCGACATCTTCGATGTCGAACGACACGACGACACGAACACCTGGACGTTGCGGTTTCCAATCGCTACAGGTGCCTCGGTCTGAGGACGAAGGAGAAACCATGGAACTTCTGCGTGAAGACACAACACTGAACATTGCCGGGCGAGTGGATGCGGTTGTCGCTCCAGATCTGCGGGATGCCGTGATCACGATGGTTGCCGAGAATCCGGGACTCCCCGTGATCGCCGACCTGACCGAGGTCGACTTCATCGACTCCGCCGGACTTGCCTGCCTGGTGCAGGGCATGAAGCGCGCTCGTCAGTGTTCGGGCGACCTGCGCCTTGTGGCACCGACGAACGGCGACGCATTCCGCGTGTTCGAACTGACCCGCTTCGACCGGGTGTTCGACTTCGTGTCGTCGTCGACAGCCAAGGCTGCGTGACCCACATGTCAACCGTGTTGGTTGTCGATGATGATGCGGTCACCCGCATCACGGTCGCGGCGCTCTTTGGTCGAAACGGATGCACTGTCGTGCAAGCCGATGATGCGAAACACGCCCAGGAACAGCTCGCTGCGCACGCGATCGATCTCATCGTTTGCGACTTTGAAATGCCCGGCCTCAACGGCGGCGAGCTCCGGTTGGAGCTTGGTGCCGATTTCCCCACGCCGTTTGTGCTGCTGACCGGCTTCGGTGGTGCAGCGGAGATCGCCGGAATGCCCGGTGTGGATCTCGTGGACTCGGTCGTGACGAAGCCGATCGGTTCCTCCTCGGTCAGCGATCTGGTCGACACCTTCCTCAGTGGCCGTTCCGGCGCTGAAGCTGCCTGACCCACCCGTACGTTCATCCAGTCCGAACGTACGGGATGCGCAGCATCCCGCGGATTGGCGCCAACCTCTGTCCCTCGTCTGCGGGATGAGCTGGCGGTGATTACTCGTCGATGGGCGGGGTGGCCGCATCGAAAATACTGCTGCCAACCCAGACCCGTTGCGGGGTCGGCTCAGCATCGTCAGCCGATGCACTTCCGCTGGGTTCAGCGTCGGGCGTGCGCCCGTGAAGCGTGTGCAGCTCGGTCCATGGCAACGGATTGGCATCGACCGAATGCGTCGCTGATGAGTTCAGGAGTCGTGGCGAGCGGTTCCATCACCGCTGCCAGAATCGCCAGAGGTCCGTCGTCGACGGTCGGTGCCGGTTCCCGTTCGGGGATCGGTCGTGGTTCGGGAACCCGCCGCGCTTCCGAAAGGGACTCGAGCACGTCAAGCATTGACTCGACCGGGGGCTCCGGGACGGGCGGTGGCGTTGGAGCGATCGCCGCCTGCGACATCGCGTCGAGGCGTCGGTTGTCGTGCCGGCGCGCAGCTGTCCGCTGCTCGAAGGGCGCGACTGCGTCCCACTGGCTGCGTGATCGAGCCGTAGACTCACCCTGTGTCCGGTCCCTTGCAACTCCGGTTCGTCAAGTCCGCTGCGAAGCAGAGCCAGCTCCCCGAATCGGTGATCGAGCTGGCGGTCGTGGGCCGGTCGAACGTCGGAAAGTCCTCACTGTTGAATGCGCTTGCCAACCGCAAGTCGCTCGCGAAGACGTCCAAGACCCCTGGCGCCACCCGATTGCTGAACGTGTACGAACATGATCCGGTTGGTTCGGGCCGATGGTTGGTCGATCTGCCCGGCTACGGCTATGCCAAGGCCCCCAAACACGAGCAGGAACGATGGGCTCGCATGATCGAGACCTATCTCGAGGAACGGCAGACGTTGGATACTGCGCTCATTCTCATCGACGGCGCGGTCGGTCCCACGTCGCTCGACGTCCAGACCCTCGACTGGTTCGAGCACATCGATGTGCCGTTCCTTGTGGTTGCCACCAAGCACGACAAGGTGAAGCCGTCGAAGCTCGGTGGTCGCAAGCGAGACCTTGCCGAAGGCTGCAATGTCGACCCCAAGGAGATCCGCTGGGTCAGCGCAGCGAAGGGAACGGGCATCCCTGAACTTCGGTCCGAGATCCGAAACATGCTCGGAGTGAAGTGAGTCGCAGTCGAATACTGGCGGTCCTTGCCGCGGCTGCTGGTGGAGCCTTCTGGTTCCAGCGACGACAGGCAGCCAGCGACATCGTGGGTTCCATGGGAACCGTTGGCCGCAACGCCACGGTCGCAAAGGTGGGTGCCCGAACCGGCGGACGTTGGGCGGTCACGCAGGCCCGGAAGACCTTCGCATCGGCTGAGCGTCGCGACGCGCTCGACGCCGAGTTCGAACTTCGGACGAGCGAAGACGTGGTTGCGTCGTTGGGGAACCTCAAGGGCGCAATGATGAAGCTCGGTCAGATGGCAAGCTATCTCGATCTTGGTCTTCCCGAGAACGTGCGCTTGAGCCTGGCGCAGTTGCAGAGCGATGCCCCTCCCATGTCGGGCGAGCTTGCCGCCTCGGTGATCGAGGCCGAGTTGGGCGCAGCGCCCGACGAGCTGTTCGCCGAGTGGGATCCCATACCGATCGCGTCGGCGTCCATTGGCCAGGTGCATCGAGCAATCACCCGCGATGGTCAGGCAGTTGCCGTGAAGGTGCAGTACCCCGGGGTGGCTGAGGCGATTGGTTCGGATCTTCGTACGAACGATGCGCTGTTCGCTGCGCTTCGCCTCATGTTCCCGGGCATCGACACCTCCACGATCACCGAGGAGCTTCGGGAGCGTCTGACCGAGGAGCTCGACTACACGCTCGAGGCCAAGAACCAGCGCTACTTTGCTGCGCACTTCGAAGGTCACCCGTTCATCAACGTGCCTCGGGTCATCGACGAATTGTCCACGAGTCGGGTCCTCACATCGGAGCTCGTGGTCGGAGCCACGTTCGCCGAGGTGCTCGAATGGGAGCAAGCCGAGAAGAACCTGGCCGCCGAAACGTTGTTCCGTTTCTCCTTCGGATCCATCTACCGGTTGGCGGCCTTCAACGGTGATCCCCATCCCGGCAACTACATCTTCCACGAGGGCGGACGGATCACGTTCCTCGACTTTGGTTTGGTGAAGCACTTCAGCGAGTCCGACACCGCGCTGTTCGAATCACTCATCGTCAACATGGTGGTCGAGCGCGACATTGGGGCGTTCCGTCGGGACATCGAGGACGCGGACCTTCTCCAGAAGGGCAGCCCGTTCTCGGACGAGTTGATTGGTGAGTACTTCTCGTACTTCTACGACTTCGTCATGGAGGATCGGGAGTTCACGTTCACCGACGAGTACTCGGCCGAAGGTGTTCGCCAGATCTTCGAGACGGGCGGCGAGCATGGCGAGCTGAAAAAGGTGCTGAATGTGCCATCGTCGTTTGTGGTGCTGCAGCGGATCAACCTGGGGCTCATTGCGCTGTTCGGTCAGCTGGAGAGCACGGGGAACTGGCGGCGTGTGGCCGAGGAGTTGTGGCCGTTCGTCAACGCCGGTCCGTCGACGCCCATGGGTGAATCGATCGCCGAGTGGTCCACGACATCGGGACTTCGGACGCAGTACGAAGGGCTCTGATCGGGCCGTCCCCGTCGCGAGCCGGAGAGTACGATGGCCCCGTGATTGAGGATGATTCCAGCGGCCCAAGCGTGACCCCAACGCCGCCGCCTCGTGCTGGCGGCCCAGCGCCATGGCTGTTCGCAGCCATCGGCCTGATTCTGATCCTGGCCCTCGTTGCCACCGCGATCGCCGCCATCATTTTCCTCCGCAACTAGCCACCCTCCGCGCGCGTCCCACCACAACAGGGGCCAGGCCCCTCGTGTGGTGTTCTGCGCGCGGTGCGTGGTGTTGGGATTGGGTCTTCTGCTCTTGTGCTGGAGCGGGTAGAACAGAGGTGTGCTGATTGTTGTGTCTCCTGCGAAGTCGCTCGACTACGAATCGCCTCTGGCGACGAAGAAGTATTCGACCCCGGAACTGTTGGACCAAAGTGCCGAACTCGTCGAGATCATGGCGGGCAAGTCTCCCGACGACATCTCGTCGCTCATGTCGGTTTCTCAGAACCTGGCCGAGCTGAACTTCACCCGCTTCCAGGAATGGGAACGGCCGTTCACCACGGTGAACGCGCGGCCGGCCCTGCTTGCGTTCGACGGCGACGTCTACACCGGGATGGATGCCGCCAACACCTTCACCGAGCGAGACTTCACTCACGCCCAGAAGACCTTCCGCATTCTGTCGGGCCTCTACGGCGTCCTTCGTCCGCTGGATCTCATGCAGCCCTACCGACTCGAGATGGGCACGAAGCTGAAGAACCCGAACGGTTCCGATCTGTATTCGTTCTGGGGCGAGACCGTCACCGAGCAGCTCAACGTGGCCATCGATGCCAGCCCCGGAGCAAACGCGTTGATCAACCTGGCATCCAACGAGTACTACGGGGTCGTCCAGCCCGAGCTCATCGATGCCCCGATCATCAGCCCGGTCTTCCTCGACGCCAAGGGCTCCGGCGACTACAAGATCGTGAGCTTCTTCGCCAAGAAGGCCCGCGGGTCCATGAGTGGCTGGATCATCCGCAACCGGGTGAAGTCGATGAAGGCACTGGTCGACTTCGACGGCATGGGTTACCACTACGATGCTGAGCGTTCGAGTGCAGACCGTCCGGTCTTCATCCGACACCACGAGGCGTGACAGCGGAGGACAAGTAATGGCCGGAGGAACGACACCACCAGGGTGGTACGCAGCAGAGGGCGACCCTGCGGGGACCCAGCGGTGGTGGGACGGCAACCAGTGGGTTGGCGAACCGCAGGCCATCGAAACACCTTCTGCCCCTGACATGCCGTCGATGCCTGATGTGTCGGCTCCGTCGGTTCCCGACGTGCCGTCGATGCCGGAGGTTGGTGGCTCGTCGATTCCGTC
>CAZFBD010000032.1:4307-12014 GCA_964517125.1 uncultured Acidimicrobiales bacterium | reverse complement strand
TGCCGTCGATGCCGGAGGTTGGTGGCTCGTCGATTCCGTCCATGCCTTCGACGCCCGACCTTGGTTCACCCGGCGGCGCCATGCCATCGATGCCCGGTTCCTTTGGCACGCCGCAGGATGGCATGCCGGCCGCAGGCGGGTTCCCGGGTGCGCCGCCCGCGTCCATGGGTGCCCCCGTCGGCATGTACCCCGAGGCAAGTCAGGCAACGCTCGGACTCGTCCTTGCGATCGTCGGCTTCTTCTGCGGTCTGACCGCTCCGGTTGGCCTGTGGCTTGGTTGGAAAGAACGTTCGGCCATCGATGCCGGCCGTCGCGATCCCAGCAACCGTGGTCAGGCTGTCGCTGCAATCGTGATCGGTGCAATCACCACTGCGTTCCTGGTGATCGGTCTGGCGTTCTTCGTCCTGATCATCGCGATCGGCGCATCGACCAACTAGCAGCCCAGGCGGAATTCGGCCCGGGCCAAACCCCTCAGCGGTTCGGGGTCCAGCGGAAGTTGCGGAGCCCAAGAACTCCACAGACGATTCCCCATCCGGCAATGACCAGCCAGTGGTCCCACGGCAGTGGGATGTCGGTGGAGATCGGGTCGAAGCTTCCCTGCAGCGCCTGGTTCAGGTGACTGACGGGAAACAGGTTGCCGACCGTGGTGACCCATTCGGGCACCTCGGTGTCGGGAACGAACACGCCACTGATGAAGTAGAGCGGCAACATGATGGCGTTTGTGACCGCGGGGGCTGCGTCCTCGGACGGGATGATGACGGTCAGCGCAATGCCGATCGCCGACAGCGACATGGCACCAATCAGCAGTGACACGATCAGGATGGGGAACTGGTCGAGCTGCAGCTCGACCCCGTACAGGACCCGGCCGATCACGATGATGAGCACGGTCATGAAGGCGGAGATCACGAAGCCGGCGATCGCCTGCGAGACGATGAACGTCCATGGCGAGATGGGTGTTGCCCGGACCCGCTTCAACATGCCGCGTTCACGACGGGTGGTCATGGTGATGGCGAGGTTCACGGCGGTGGCCGAAACGATGGCGAGCGTGAGGATGCCGGGCACATAGAGGGTGGCGACCTTTGCCCCGTTCTCCAGAGTGTTGTTCCCAAAGATCGAGGTGAAGATCACCAGGAAGATCAGTGGAAGCACGGTGGTGAAGAACGCGGCGGCCGGATTGCGGCGGAAGATGAGCAGATCGAAGCTCACCTGGTGACGGAGGCGTGCGAAGGCGTTCATGCGACATCCTCGGAAACGTTGGTGAGTTGCAGGTAGACGTCTTCGAGCGTGGGGCGGGCCACGTTGAGTTCGGGCAGGTCCACGCTCATCTCCGATGCCCACGTGGTGAGGGCGTGCAGATTGACGACCACATCGTTGGTGCCAATGACGGCTCGGCCGTGACCGTCGTCGGTCCACCCCAGTCGGTCTGGTGGTTTGGGATCGCTGGGGTTCGGGCGCCACGTGATCTGGGTGACGGCGTTGACCTGCCGGGCGAGGTCGTCGGCGGTTCCACGGGCCACGATCTTGCCGCCGGCGATGACGACAATGCGGTCGGAGAGTTGTTCGGCTTCGTCCATGTAGTGCGTGGTGAGGAGCACGGTGCTGCCGAGGTCGCGGAGGCGTTCGATCATGTCCCAGGATTCGCGGCGGGCGCTCGGGTCGAACCCGGTGGTCGGCTCGTCGAGGAACACGAGTGCCGGGTTCCCGACCAGTGCGAGCGCAAGGTCCAGACGGCGCTTCTGCCCTCCCGAGAGTTTCCGGGTGCGTTGGTCTGCGGAATCGGTGAGGCCGACGATCTCCAGGACTTCGCTGGGGTTGCGGGCGTCGCTGTAATAGGCAGCCTGCATGGTGACCGATTCGAGCGCCGTGAGTTCGGGGATGGGTTCCGATTCCTGCAGGACGATGCCGATGCGTTCGCGCCAGGAGAGGGGGGCGGACTGGGGGTCTTCGCCCAGGACGGTGACCTCGCCACTGGTCCGTTCGCGGAAGCCCTCGAGGATCTCGATGGTGGTGGTTTTGCCGGCACCGTTTGGGCCGAGGAACGCCAGAATCTCGCCTTCCTCGACATCGAGATCGATGCCCTGCACGGCGTGGTGGTCGCCGTAGGACTTCACGAGGTTCCGGACGGTGATGGCGGGACTCATGGGGCGATGCTATCGAGTTGGCGTGTGCGGTATCGGCTCGCTGGAAAAACGTCGTGCGGGGTATTCCACCCGCCTGTGGAATACCCCGCACGAAACACACGTCGTGGCTGTCTTCACGCCGTGACAGCCAAGGAATTCGCATCAAACCCGCCTGATGCGCTCCTCGTAACGCAGACTCAACATACCATGTTTGGATATCAAGTCCAAAGTCTCTTCCGTCGATACGTGTTTGGCGGTGAGAGCCGCGGTGTGATGTAGTACGCCCGCCCTGACCCTGGGAGATGAGTACGTGGCCGCCACCGGACGTCGTAAACGACTGAGCGCAGCTGAAACGCGGGATCGATTGGTGCGCGTTGGCATCGATTCGATCATTGCGAACGGCATGACCATTGGCCTGGAGAGCGTGAACCTGGAGCAGGCGGTGAAGGACGCTGGTGTGTCGCGGTCTTCGGCGTACGCCGCATGGTCGAACGATGACGACTATGCGCCGCAGGAGTTGTTTCAGCGCACCGTTCTTCGTGAGGCCATCGTGGAGCGCAAGGAGACCATTTCGCGCACGCAGGCAACGGCCTTTGAGGTCATTGACCGGCTTGGGCCCGACACCAGCCTGCCGTACTTGTTGTCGGAACTGGCCCGTCTGACCGGTGGTGTGAACGCACGTGCCGTGGCCGAGTCCCGGAGCTGGCAGTTGGTGGTTGCGTTGCGTTGCGTCCTTCATTCTGCAGCACCCGAGGCGCGCGACAATGAGCTGGCTGAGTGGATGTCTGAGAGCGAGCGACTCTATCGGGAAGAGACGATCGAGAACATCTACCGACCGTTGACCGAGGTACTGCGGATTCGACCCCGGCCAGAGTTCGGCGACGATGCCTTTCACTTCGGTGAGATCGCGGCTGCTGCGTTGGCCGAAGGGTTGGCGCCCCGCTACTTCATGTCATCGGCCAGCTACTTGGAAGGGATCCCGCGACCGGACGGTCATGGGGGCAGCCAGGAGTGGTCACTGTTCTCGATCGTCTTCGAGAAATTGGTTATGACGTTCTTCGAACCGATTGACCCGGGCGAGTGGACCTGATCCACATCGTTGGTTGAAGGAGCTTCGTCGGCCCGTTTGTGTGGCGATTGCCGGTTCAGGTCAGTTGTTCGTGGTTGACGTTCTCACCGGTGATGAAGTTGTAGGCATCGACGATGAGCATGATCGTGATGTCCAGCTCCTCGAAGGTTTCCGGCGTGTAGACCATGACCACCCCTTCCCAGAAACCTTCTCGGCCAACCCAGGGATGAAGTTCTCCCCACTTTGTGTCGTCGACTTCGCGAGCGAGCTCGGGGGTGAGCGAGATGTGCAGGCTGCCGTCGGGGTGAATGTGCGCGAACTCCCGATTTCCTTGAAGCACGTCGTCGCGGGCGAGGGCCAGGTCCTCGGACAACCACAGGCCAACGGCGCCGGGAAGCGAAATGACGGACTCTCGTTCTTCAACGCCGGGCAGCAGAAAGGCTCTGCGACGCAGCTCTGAATCGACCTCGGGTACCGGCATTGCTTCCAATTGGATATGAGGTACAGAGCCGGTGGTCTCACGACGCGGCCCGTCGCGCTCGGGGAGATTGTCGGTTGCGGCGGACAGATCCTTTACGCTACAAAATATAGTGGAAAGGTCAACTCGGGGAGCCGTGCGCTTTCATGAACTGTGAAACGACCATCTCGATGAGGTCGTCACCGATGGGTTCTCGTGCAAGCAGGTGGGTTTGCAGAAGCGGTGCGGTGAGGACCGTGGCAGCGACGGCGCAGTCGAGGTCGTTCGGGAGCTCGCCGCGCGTCTTTGCTTCCTCCAAAACGGCGCTGGTCGGCCAGGTCAAGGCGAGGAGGAATCTCTGTTGGGCAGCGACGAACTCACTGGCGAGTGCGGTGCGTTCCAAGAGCGCTCCGAATACGGGGAGCACGCTCTTGTTCACGAGCCGGTAGGCCTGCTGCGACAAAGGTGAGCGTGAGGTCGGCTTGCAGTTCTCCACTGGTTGGTTCCTGGGGTCGTCCAGGAGAAACCAATTCGTCGATCGTGGCCAGAACAAGACTGCCCTGATCTGGCCACGGAAAACTCCTGACAGCGTGCGATTCTAGCGCTTTTCGGGGAGTCCAATTCCTGACGGCTCCCGAGATTGGCGTCTCCTCCACAACTCGTGGACACGGGCGACCTCGGACCATTGCCCTGGTCACCGTCACGGCCGCCAGAAACAATTTCTGGTGGCGGGGAATTCTGGATGACCTGGTGTGATTGTTAAGCATACCTAACAATTGAAATCTGGGAAGATTTACATCTTGAACGCAACAATCACAGAATCCAAGCTCCACCCAAGTACGTCCCGCAGCGACCCGCGATTTGGTATTGGCCACATGGGCATGCCCGTCGCCGACGTCGATCGACTCACCAGGTTCTACACCGACATCGGCATGCGCCTGGTCGTGAACATGGGGAGAGCATCCATCGTGGAACTTCGCGGTGGCACGCACCTCATTCTTCAGTCGGGAACACCCGGCTCGACCACCCTCGACCTGATCGTCGATGACATCGACGACACCTGGCAGGTGCTGTCGAAGGCCGGAGCCGACCCGGGGACAATCCAACGAGGAAATCCCCACGACCGTTTCATCGCAACCGATCCCGAGGGCAACACCCTCGTCATCAACTCCGACCACGCAATTGGCGTGGTCTAGAAAGAAGGCACATGTTTGCTGAAGTACATCATGTTGAACAGCTGAGCCCCGACCTGCTTCGTGTCGTCCTGACCGGCGGAACCTTGGCTCAGTTCGAAGCATCGGGAGCCACCGATGCGTACATCAACGCCAAGTTCCTCTCGGCCGACTCGCCGGTCGCGATTCCCTTTGAACGCGGCGACCTGGAGGGGTTGGACGACTCGTTCCGGCCGCGCCCCAGGCGCTTCACCATCCGAAGCTGGGATCCGACCGACCAGCTGCTGGCGATCGACTTTGTCGCACACGGTGACTCTGGGTACGCCGGCAGTTGGGCACAGCGAGCCAAGCCGGGTGACCGTCTGCAGTTCGACGGTCCCGGTGGCTCGTACCGGCCATCCCCTGATGTGGACTGGCACCTGTTTGTTGGTGATGAGAGCGCACTTGGCGCCATCGGCGCAAGCCTGGAAGCTCTCGGCCCCAACGACCGGGCGCTCGTGTTCGCCGTGGTCGAAAAGGAAGGGTACGAAGTCGACCTTCCGTCACCGGCCCACGTCGTGAATACGTGGCTGTACCGCGAGAACGCCGACGAGTCCGAGGCGTGGGTGGCCGATGTCGTGAAGGCCGCCGAGTTTCCGCCCGGCAGTTTCGACGTGTTCGTTCACGGAGAAGCCGGCGAGGTTCGGGCAGTTCGCCGACAGCTGGCCGCCGACCGAGGAGTCGACGTGAAGGCAGAGTCGATCTCGCCGTATTGGCGACGTCGCCACACCGATGAGGACTGGCGCAAGGTCAAGCGACAGTGGATGGCCGAACAGGCCGTCGACGCATAGGCGCCGCTTGGCGCTCAGCGCCTGGTGAGTACGTCGAAGACGACGCGGCCCGAGAACGAGATGCCGTCGGGGTGAGGGGTGCCATTCTCGTGGAACTTCTGTTCTGACGCGTCTCGGGCGGCAGCCATGGCGGCCTTGCGGGTTGGGTCCACGCCAACCATGACGCCTTCGTACTCCTCGAAGTCGGCGTACACGTCGAGCGTTTCGTAGCTGCCCTGTTCGCCCCGCTCGAAGCCAATCGCTGGGGCTTCGTCGAGCGCAGCCTGTGCTTGCCGGCGAACCTCGGTCTCGTCGTCGACCAGCCGGTCGACCTCGTGTCCGGGACCTTCCGCCACGGGTTCGGCCACATACGCGATCCCGCCCGGCTTCAGGATGCGATGGGCTTCGCGAAGTGCGTTGGTCATCTCGTCGCCCGGCACGTGATGCAGCGAGTAGATGAAGGTGACGACGTCGAAGCTCTCGTCCTCGAATGGCAGGTCCTGGCCGTAGGCGTTGACGTAGTCGAGCGCGTTGTCGGGGTCAGCTTCGAGCGCGCGTGCGCGCATGATGTCTCCGCACTCGACCCCGACCGGTTCGGCACCCTTCGTGCGCAGCCAGCGGACGAGTCCTCCTGCGCCACATCCGATGTCGGCGACCGTTTGGTCGGCCAGTGCCACGTGGGCGGCAAGGTTGTCCTGGTCGGTGGTGTGCGTCATGCCCCGACCGTACTGGCCGCGTCGTTGGCTGATGTGGTTGATCAGCCCTCGGGGGTGAAGGTGGCGGGCAGGTGCTTCACCCCATGGATGAAGTTGGAGAGCAGCACGTCCGGCGGACCCGATGCTTCGATGTCGGGGAGCCGCGTGAAGAGCTGTTCGAACATGATGCGGATCTGGCGACGGGCCAGGTGGGCGCCCAGGCAGAAGTGCGGGCCGGGGCCACCAAAACCGATGTGTCGGTTGGGGTCGCGCATGACGTCGAACTTCAGCGGGTCCGGGAAGAGCTTCTCGTCCCGGTTGGCGGCCAGGTAGAACATAGCGAGCTTGTCGCCTTCGGCGATGTCGACGCCGCCGAGGGTGGTGTCCTGGGTGGCGGTGCGTCGCATGTAGGTGACCGGGCTGGCCAGGCGCACGATCTCTTCGACAGCGGTGGCGCCGACACCTTCGAAGTCGTTCTGCCAGATGGCTCGTTGGTCCGGGTTCTGCGTGAGGTAGTGCAGGCCCCAACCGATCGAGTTGCGGGTGGTTTCGTTGCCGGCGACCACAAGCAGGATGAAGAAGCTGGCGATGTCTGCAGCGGTGAGTTCGTCGCCCTCGAGCTCGGCGTTGACGAGGATGCTGGTGAGGTCGTCCTGGCTGTCCGTGCCCTTCTTGGACTCGACGATGGACGTCATGAGTTCGGCGAGCGCTCCGCCGGCGCCGAGTAGAGCGGCGAGCACGTCGCCACCTTCGGGCACGTACTCGGGGTCGGAGGCACCGAGGATGATGTTGGTCTGCTCGAAGACGAAGTCCAGTTGGCTGCGGGGAACACCCATGAGATCACAGACGATGGCGAGGGGGAGGCGGGCGGCGACGTCGACGACGAAGTCGCATTCACCACGGTCGGCGATCTCGTCGATGATGAGGTCGGCCTGCACCCGAACGCCGTCTTCGAGCTTGCTGAGCATGCGAGGGGTGAAGCCCGCGGAGACGAGCCGGCGCAGACGACCGTGACGCGGGTCGTCCATGGCGATCATGGAGCTGAAGAACGCGTTGAACTCTTCTGGCGTGTCGAGCATCGTGATGCCCTTCGCCGACGAGAAGATCTCCGGGTTCTTGGACATGTGCACGATCTGGTCGTAGTCCACGACGGCCCAACCGCCGGGCCACGGCAGGCCCAGGCTCGACGCGTCGTTCTCTGGGAGGAACTGCAGCGGCTGTTTCTGCAGTTCGGCGAGGTGTCGGTCGATGGTGGCCTCGTCCTGGACCCAGAAGTCGGAGAGGATGGGGTTGTCGGTCGGCTCGGTCACAGTCACAAGCGCAACCTTACGTCGTCAGTAACTGCTCTCGCTCGACACTTCCGGTCGAGATCCCGGATCGGGAAG
>CAZFBD010000032.1:0-4207 GCA_964517125.1 uncultured Acidimicrobiales bacterium | reverse complement strand
ATCGGGAAGTTGCCGCTTCTGGTTTGCGTTCAGTCGATGCCGTGGTCAATGGCGAAGCGAATCAGTTCCTGTTTGCGGTTGAGCTGGAGCTTCTTGAGGATGTTGCGCACGTGGTTCTCGACGGTCTTGGCCGAGATGAAGAGGTCCTCGCCAATCTCCTTGTACGTGTGCCCTCGGGCGACGAGTTGCAGGACTTCACGCTCGCGGTCGGACAGCGCTTCGCCGGGCGCCTTGGCCTTGTGGAGCTTGCGGAATTCGGTGAGGACGAGTGCAGCGAGTGACGCCGAGAAGACGGGCTCGCCCTTCGATGCCTTCCACAGTTGTTCGCGCAGTTCATCTGGTGCCGTGGACTTGACCAGGTAGCCGAGGGCCCCCGCCGCCACGGCATCGAGGAGGTCAGATTCGGATTCGGAAACCGTGAGCATGATGACGGGCACGGTGGCGCTGACCGCTTTGGCCAGTGCGATGCCTCCGCCTTCGGGCATGTGCAGGTCGGACAGGACGAGGTCGGGATCGGTGGCGGCGATGACGTCGATTGCTTCCTTGGCATCTCCGGCTTCACCGACGACGGTGAAGTTGTCGCCGAGGTCGGCGCGCAGTCCGGACCTCCAGATGCTGTGGTCATCGGCGATGACGACTTTTACAGGTGCCATGGTGTCTCCGTTCAGATCCAGAACTGCACTTCGGTGCCCCTGCCGGGCCGGCTGCGTACGTCGACCCGACCACCGTGTTCAGTGATGCGTCCTCGGATGGACCGGCTCATCCCAATGCGTTCGTCGGTGGTGTCGGGATCGAAGCCGTCTCCATTGTCTTTCACGCTGACGAACACGAGGTGACCCTCGTCCTCGACATCTTCCTCATCGGTTGGTTCGGCATAGATCGTGACGAGTTGGGCGTTGCCGTGCTTTCCGGCGTTGGTGAGTGCTTCGCCAATGGCTCCACTGAGCGCGGTGCGCCGTTCGTCATTGAGCTCCGGGAGGTCGGGCGCAATCACGATGTTCACCCGGCCGCCGTGGAGCGATTCGTGTTTTGCGGCGAGCCTGCGCATCTCGGGTTCAAATGCCGCCGGCGCATCGACCGAACCCGACAGGTAGCTGCGCAGCTCGTGTTCCTGGTCTCGGGCCAGCGCCGAGAGTTCGCTGTCGTCGGACCGACGTTGGATGACGGCGAGGGTCTGGAGGACGCCGTCGTGCAGCTGGCGCGAGAACTCTTCGCGGGCCCGCACGACCGAGATCTGGGCTTCGGCCCGGCGCAATCGGTTGACCACGTACCCGGCGAGCGCTCCGGCGAGCACCCACAGACCGAGCTTGGACACGGCTCCGACGATGCCGGTTCCGTCGGTGCCGAAACGTTCCAGCAACAGCACCTCGGCCGCAAGGCTTGCCGCGCCGGTCACGGCGGCGGCGATGAGTCCGGCACGGGTTCCGAAGACGATGCCGGCGGCCATCACGCCAGCCGCGGGCCAGGCCCAGGGAAGCGACTGCGGCCGGCTCGCTTCGAAGACCAGGCCGTCGGCGAGCAGCACAAGCGCACCGATCGAGATTTCGAAGATGATGGTGCCCAAGGCCATTGGCGCAAGCGCGGCACCCCGGCGCGGCCACAAGGTGAGCAGCAGGGTGGTCACCACCATGAGTCCGATGAGCGCTGCCGCAGCGCCGGGGCTGGCCAGATGCTCGGTCGACAGTAGGACTCCGCCGATCGCCCAGAGCAGGGTCGCTGCTCGGAACAACGACAGCGCTCGCATGAGCCCGATGACCAGTGCATGTTCGCTGCCGGTGGGCGCAGATTCGGGAGGGGCGAAGTTCGGGGATTCGATGCCCTCAACTATGGCGTTCGGATGTGCGGAATTCTGGGACCACCCACGGTGGGGATAGTTCCGAGAAAAGACCAATGGTTGTCACTTCCGAGTGTGAAGATCTGTCAAGGTGATCACGCAGGCTGCGCGAGCATGCCCGCGATTGTGATCATCAGTGATGTTCGTCGTAACATGACTGCGGAGAGTGGTGACGGTGGGTTGCCATGCTTGAGTGTGGGGTTGAGTAATGACGGGTATTTCTGTTTCAGGAGCGATTGCTGCTGGACACACCGGCCGTTCACCGATGGGTACGGGGCAGCGCCTCCGAGCCACGGTGGCTGTTCTTGCGGTGGTGATGCTGTTCGCCTCCGTGCTGGCTCTGGCCCAGCGGGGCGATGTGCTCGACCTGGTGGCAGACGTCGAACCGACGCGCTCGCTGGTCAACCCGAACGAGACCCTGACGGCCCCCGACGCGGCGCTGATCGAGCAGCTGCAGCGTGTTGGCAACGGCATCACCCTCGACGGCCAGACGTCCTCCATCGACGGTCGGTTCATGCTTGCTGGCCCCGCATTCGAAACCGACTCCGGCGCCGCCTTCTCTGTGGTGACCACATCGTGGATGGGTGCAGAGTTCTCCACTGCAGCCGAGCCGGTGCTCGAAGGCGACCGCGTGCTCTACGAGCGCGTCGGGTTCACCGAATGGTGGATTCGCAACGGCAGCGGATACGAGCAGGGTTGGACCGTTGACGCAGCTCCCGCCGACGGTTCCACGGAACTTCATCTCGACGTCGTGTTCGAGGGTGCAGCCACCACACAGCTGTCACCCACCACGGTCGAGCTCATTCTCGGCGACGGCAGCCGTGCCTGGTATCGCAACCTGCACGCCTTCGACGCCGACGGCACCATTCTCCCGGCCTTCCTGACGACCGAAGGAAGCCGTGTCACCATCAACGTCGATGCCGAAGGCGCCGTCTACCCGGTCACGATCGATCCGATCCTCTCGCAGGATCAGCAGCTCCTTCCGCCAGACAGCTCCACCGGCGATGTCTTCGGCGAGGCCATCGCAACCGATGGAGATCTCCTGATCGTCAGTGTTCGCGGTGCGGACAGAAATGTCGCGGACCAGGGACGCGCCGAGATCTACGAGTGGAACGGCACGGGGTATGACTTCGTTGACGAGCTGATCGGTCCGCTCGCCGACGACACCGACTTCGGATGGGATGTCGATATCAATGAGACCGCAGGCCTTGCCGTCGTCGGTGCGCCTGGAGATGACGAGAATGGCGTTGACGCAGGCGCTGCCTTTGTCTACGAGTTCGATCCGGCGGGAACATGGGATCTGATTCATGAGGTCTACGAGTGTGCGGCCGCCGGCGGCCAATGTGGTGATGTTGCGGCAGGCGGCTTTGACGCCAGCCAGTTTGGTAAGTCGGTCGCGATCGCAGATAGTGGCCGTGTCGTCGTCGGTGCACCTGGCGCTGAAGGCGGTGAAGGTCGTGCCTACGTGTACGAACCCTTGCCGCTTGGCTCACCCACGTCTTTCCCGTGGCAGACGACAGCGTCGCGCGTCATTGCTGCCTCGGCAGGCCCTCTCTCCGCTGGTGATCGATATGGCGAGGCGGTGGACATCTCCGCGGATGGCACGTTCGTGGTCGCTGGTGTGCCGGGCAATCCAGTCGGTGGGGCGAGCAACTCGGGCACGGTCGTGCTCAGTACCGAGACCGCACCCGGTGTGTGGGCCGCAGTGGACGGCGACAACGGCCCGAGTACGAATGACGGACAGGAGCACGGCTCCTCCGTTGCCATCGGCGAAGCGTCGAACGGTGACCGCATCGTTGTCGCAGGGCGACCATTCCGAACTCGCGAAGATCAAGGTGACTCGGGCGTTGGTGGTGTGCGTGTGTACCGGATCACCGGAGCCGCCGGATCGGAGCAGCTCACGACTGTGGGGCTCGGTGACATCACATCACCCGTCGCCGCGCCAGGTGAGGGTATGGGGTTCAGTGTCGCGTTCGATTCGGAAAGCGACCAGGTCATCGTCGGCGCACCATTCAACGCAGGTGTTGGACCCGAACGTGGTCTCGTCCGCACGTATCTCTACAACACGGCAACCGGAGGGATGGACAACGGCGGAGCGGGCGCCAGCGCAGCCGAGCTCCAACTGCCGTCCGACTGGGCGACGGCGACAGGCCTCGACCAATACGGTTTCTCGGTCGCTGCAGGTCCCGGGGTCGACGAGACCTATGTCACCGGCTCTCCGGGCTGGGTGCAGACGGTGCCACGTCGGAGCCCACAGGCCGGACGGGTGACGACCACCGGTCCAGATTTTTCGAGCGTGTTCACGACCGTGCAGGTCGTCAACGCTTCGGCCCACGACAAGCTCGGGTTTGCCGTCGCCATCAGCGGCAACCG
>CAZFBD010000031.1:43898-52165 GCA_964517125.1 uncultured Acidimicrobiales bacterium | reverse complement strand
GGCACGCACTGGCCGCAGCTCTCGTCCCGGAAGAACTGGGCGATGCGGGCCACGAAGCCGTCGAAGTCCGTGGTGTCGTTGAGCAGCATGATCACACCGGAACCGAGCGAGAAGCCGTTCTCCCGGCTGGCCTCGATGGTGAGCGGCACGTCGAGCATGTCGGGACCGATGAACGAGCCGGCAGCACCACCCATGAGGATGGACTTCAGTTCGCCGTCGACGCCGCCAGCGAGGTCAATGACCTCCCGGAGCGTTGCACCGTAGGTGACCTCGTACACGCCCGGGGCGTTCACGTGACCAGAAAGGCAGAACAGCTTCGTTCCGGTTGAACGCTCGGTGCCCTGGGCGGCGTAGCCCTCGCCACCGAGCAACATGATCTGGTTGACGTTGACCATGGTCTCGACGTTGTTGATCGCCGTCGGCTGGCCGAACAGACCGTGCGTGGTGGGGAACGGTGGCTTGTTGCGCGGTTCGCCGCGGTAGCCCTCGATCGAGTTGAGGAGTGCAGTCTCTTCGCCGCAGATGTAGGCGCCGGCGCCGAGTCGCAGTTCGATGTCGAACGCAAAGCCCCGTCCTTGAGAGGAATGCCCACCGACATCGTCGCCCAGCATGCCGACAGACCGGGCCTCGGCGATGGCGGACCGAAGTGCCCGGGTTGCCTCGGGGTATTCGCCCCGGATGTAGATCCAGCCCTGTTCGGCGCCCATGGCGTAGCCGCCGATGGTCATGGCCTCGATGAGCGAGAACGGGTCGTGTTCCATGATGACCCGGTCCTTGAAGGTGCCCGGCTCGGATTCGTCGGCGTTCACGACGAGATGGCGGGGGCCCTCCTCGCCCGCAACGGCGGACCACTTGAACCCGGTGGGGAACGCAGCGCCGCCGCGACCGGTGAGACCAGCATCGCCAACATGGGCGATGACCTCGGCCGGGGTCATGGTGACGGCCTTGGCGAGCGCTTCGTACCCGCCGGTGGCGACGTAGCCGGGGTGATCCTGGACCGCGTCATCGTGCACTCGACGCAGCAGGGTGAGATCTTCGACGGGCTGGGGCACGGGGGCCACGGGTACCGTCATGGTGCCGTCGAGCGCAGCTTCGACGCTGGCCTTCGTGGCGGTGCGCACGCTCACATGCTGCTGACCGGTGCGCTGCACGAACACGGCTGGGGCCTGCTCGCACAGACCCAAACAGGGGCTGCCGTGGACGACCCGGCCATCGGCCGAGAGTTCGTCCTTCAGTTCGTTGCCGCCCTTGAGCCGGCAGGCGGTGTCGTCGCACACGTGCAGCACGTCGGCGGCACCGGGGTCTTCAAACGTGAACAGCTCGTAGAAGCTGGCGACGCCGAACACCTCGGCCGGCGGGACCTGCAGCACGCGGGCAATTTCGTTTGCTCCGCCTTCGCTGATCCAACCGATGGCGTCACGCACGGCGTGCAGCACGGGAAGTAGCAGGTGACGACGGTTCGTGATCCGTTCCTGCCCGGCGCGGGCAACACGCTCGCCATCAAAGGTGAGCGCTGGCCCTGCGGCCTCGTACGTCACCTGGCCGGGGCTCTGGAGCACCACGGCATCGGCCACGGCGATCACTTCTTCCGCCGATGGTTCAGCTGCCGTAACGGCAATCTCAGGCATTGCTTGTCACCTTTGTCAGTTGCGTGGCCACGTTCGGGCGGGCGCACGATCGCTCAGGCATTGCTTGTCACCTTTGGCTTGACGCTGATCGCGGTGGCCTTGAATTCGGCGGTGCCGGACTTCTTGTCCCATGCCTCGATCGTCAGCTGGTTCGTGTCGGTCGTGTCGGCGAAGTGGTACGTGGTGAAGCACAGGCCGGTTGGCAGGTCGGGCTGCACCCGGATCGTCATGTCAATCGTGGCTCGGCGCGAGGACACCTCGGCGCGTGAGCCCGTCACCAAGCCAAGACGCTCGGCATCGGCGGGAGCCATGTCGAGGGCTTCACCGGAACGGATTGGCGAGTTGTAGCCGTCGGACTGCACGCCGGTGTTGTAGCTGTCGAGCACGCGGCCGGTGGTCATGAGCAGCGGATATTCGGCGGTCAGCTCGTCCATGTGGGGACGCCACAGGTTCACCGTGAACGGTGCGGGGTCGCGACCCTCGAGGTCGTCGGCCCACAGCCAGCCATGCAGGAACAGGCTGCCGGGGTGATCCTCGGTGGGGCACGGCCACTGCAGGCCGCCCTCCTCATCGAGGCGCTTCCAGCTCATGCCACCATGCATGGGCGAGATGGTGCGGAGCTCTTCCCACATCTCTTCGGGGCCGGGGTTCCCCCAGCCGGGAGCCATGCGATCGGCGATCATGTTGATGATTTCCAGGTCGTCCTTGGCCTCGCCGGGCGGGTCCAGCGCCTTGCGGCACAGTTGCACGCGGCGTTCCGAGTTGGTGACGGTGCCGTCAGTCTCGGCCCAGCCAGCCGAAGCGGGAAGCACGACGTCAGCGAGTTCGGCTGTGCGAGTCAGGAAGATGTCCTGCACGACCAACAGGTCGAGCCCCTTGAGCAGGGCGCGGGCGTGGTTGATGTCGGCCTCGGAGTCGGCCGGGTTCTCACCGATGCAGAAGACCGTGGTGAGCTCGCCCTTCTCCATCGCTTCGAACATGAGCGTGAGGTGCTTGCCGGGCGTTGCCGGAATGGTGCAATCCCATGCCGCTTCGAACTTGGCCCGAATCTCGTCGTTGGCGACGTCCTGGAAGCCGGTGAGCTTGTTGGGCAGTGCGCCCATGTCGCCGCCGCCCTGCACGTTGTTCTGGCCACGGACCGGAACGAGGCCGGAACCGTACTTGCCGACGTGGCCGGTGAGCAGCGACAGGTTGCACAGCGCCATCACGTTCTCGGCGCCGGTGTGGTGCTCGGTGATGCCAAGTGTCCAGCAGAGCTGGGCGGACTCGGCCGTGGCGTAAGCCTCGGCCAGTTCAGCAATGGCGTACTCGGGCAGACCCGTGACCTCGGAGGTGCGGGCCAGCGTCCACTCCTGGATCGACTCGATGTAGGTGTCGATGTTCTGCGTGCTGTGCGCGATGAACTCGTGGTTCTGCAGGTCGTTGTCGACGATGTACTTACCAATGCCGTTGGCAAGCGCGATGTCGGTGCCCACGGTGAGCCCGAGCCACAGGTCGGCAAACTTGGCCGTCTGCGAACGTCGGGGGTCGACGCTGTACATCTTCGCCCCGTTGCGGATGCCCTTCAGGACATGGTGGAAGAAGATGGGGTGCGCTTCACGCGCGTTGGTTCCCCACATGATGATGAGATCCGTGGTTTCGATCTCCTCGTAGGACGACGTTCCGCCGCCTGCACCAAACACTGTCGCCAGACCGACGACCGAGGGAGCGTGTCAAGTTCGGTTGCAGGAGTCGATGTTGTTCGACCCCATGACCTTCCGGGCGAATCGCTGCGCCGCATAGTTCATCTCGTTTGTGGACTTCGAGCAGCAGAACATGCCGAACGAGGTCTCGCCCGTTGGCTTGGCTGCGGCAAAGCCTTCGACCACGCGGTCGAGGGCCTCGTCCCACGTGGCTTCGACCAGTTCGCCGTCCTTGCGGACGAGCGGTGTGGTGAGTCGGGTTCTTGGCATCTTCTGCCCCCTTCGAATTCCGTTCCACATCGTGGAACTGTTCCATTACAAGAGTACACGATCCTTCCCTTCAGTCTCGCAGGGGGCCGGGCATTTGCCCGTGCCTGAGCGATACCGATCTCGCATGCATCCAGAGCCCCACCCCCACACCCACCAAGCCATGCGCAGCACCGATGTCTGAAGTCCGTACGCTTGAGCCATGCGTTGGTCCCGACTCTTCACGCCCACACTCCGCGATGCACCGGCTGATGCCGATGCCGTGAGCCACAAGATGCTCATCCGCGGCGGATTCATGCGTCAGCTTCACGCCGGCCACTACTCCATGCTCCCGTTGGGCTGGCGCGTGCACGAGAAGGTCGCACAGATCGTCCGCGAGGAGATGAACCTCATTGGCGGCCAGGAGTTCCTGCTCCCCGCCATGCACCCGAAGTCCCTGTGGGAGGCGTCGGGTCGGTGGGCCACCATGGGCGACGAGATGTTCCGCCTCGAGGATCGCAGCGGTACCGAGGTTGGTCTCGGCATGACCCACGAAGAGGTCTTCGCCCACATCGCACTCGAGATCAACTCGTACAAGACCCTCCCCCAGATCTGGTATCAGATTCAGTGGAAGTTCCGGGACGAGCCCCGCCCCAAGGCCGGACTGCTGCGTGTTCGCGAGTTCGCCATGAAGGACGCCTACAGCCTTGACCTGGACGAGGCCGGGCTCGACAAGAGCTTCGACCTTCATCACGAGGCGTACCAGAAGATCTTCGCCCGCCTGGATCTCGAGGCAATGCCGGTCGAGGCATCATCGGGTGCCATGGGTGGCGCTGGCTCGATCGAGTTCATGGTCGCCTCCCCCGCCGGTGAGGACGACGTCGTCCGCTGCCCAAACTGCGATTACCGGGCCAACGTCGAACGGGCCACGTCCGCTCTCGACGCCATCACCGACGAAGCCGGGCCCGCTGCACCGGAGCGTTTCCCAACCCCAGGAATCCGAACCATCGCCGCGCTCGAAGAGGCTGGCGCTCCGGCCACGAGCCAGATCAAGACCATGGTCATGGTGCTCGACGGTGACGTCACACTCGCCCTCGTGCGCGGCGATCACCAGCTGAACATGCAGAAGCTGCAGGACACCACTGGCGCAATCGACATTCGCCCGGCCACGCCCGAGGAAACGGTTGAGCATCTTGGAGCGAGGCCCGGTTCGCTGGGCGCGGTTGCGGTGAAGGACGAAATCCGGATTCTGGCCGACGTCGCACTGCAGGGGCGCACCAATCTGACAACCGGAGCCAACGAGGACGACTGGCACTGGAGCGGGGTCGACATCGCCCGCGACGTCAACGTCGCCGAGTGGGTCGACCTGCGCGAGGTCAGCGCCGGCGAGTCCTGCCCGAAGTGCGGCACGGCGATCGAGATCGTTCGCTGCATCGAGGCCGGCCACATCTTCAAACTCGGCACGAAGTACTCCGAGGCCATGGGTGCGCACGTGCTCGACGCTGATGGAAACAAGCGGACGATCGTCATGGGCAGCTACGGCATCGGCGTGGGCCGCAACATGGCAACGATCGCCGAGACCCACCACGACGACAAGGGCCTGATCTGGCCCGTTGCTGTGGCCCCATTCGAGGCCGTCGTCACCGTCATGAAGATCGACGACGAGGACACCATGGCAGCCGCCGAGAAGCTCTACGCCGATCTGCTGACTGCCGGTGTCGACGCGATCATCGACGACCGCGACGCTCGCGCCGGCGTGAAGTTTGCCGATTCCGAGGTCATCGGCATTCCGTATCGACTTACCGTCGGCCCACGTGGCATCAAGGACGGCAAGGTCGAGTTCACGGTGCGCGATGGCATGGAGACCACCGAGGTCCCCCTCGCTGATGCAGCGCAAGCGGTCATCGACGCCGTGACAGCAGCCAAGGCGTAGCCCGCCCGCGTTTCGGCGGATCCACGACCCGCCAATCTGTTCCACATTGTGGGACGACGTCGTTCCACGATGTGGTATCGTCCATTGGATGGCTGGCGTGCAATCTGTGGAACGAGCATTCGGAATCCTTCGGGCACTTTCGCTGGGTCCGGCGGGCGTGACCGATCTCAGCGAACGAACCGGGCTTCCGAAGAGCACGGTGTCACGCCTCCTCTCTGCGCTCGAGGAACAGCGGGCCGTCGACCAGAACGACGATGGGGCCTACGGGCTCGGTTCCGGAATCGCCGAGCTTGGCACCGCCCTGCGTGGCGGGCAGAGCGTCGTCGACGTGGCCCGTCCCCACATGATCGAACTCATGGAACTCACCGGCGAAGCGGTCGGCGTCAACCGATTCGAAGGCGATCAGATTCGCACGCTCTTCCAGGTCGACGATCCCGAGAGTTCGGTCGTCGTCCGCGACTGGACGGGCGAAGCAACGCCGGCACATGCCGTGCCGTCTGGGCTTGCGATCCTTGCGAACTCCAGTCGAGCGGTGCAGCGGAACTTTCTCCAGAACGAACTCGAGCCGCTCACCGACCTGACGATGACCGACCCGGGCATGCTCCTGTTGCGCTTCGAACAGATTCGCAGCGACGGTTTCGCCTGGGTGATCGACGAATTCACCGAAGACATCAGCTCGGTTGCAGCGTCATTCGCCGACGCGAACGGCCGTATCCAATTCGCTGTGCACATCCACGGCCCATCGTTTCGGTTCCCCGGCGATGCTGACCCCGAGGAACTGGGCAACCGGGTCGCCGCCACCGCCCAGCGGATCGAAGCCCAACTCGCCGACGACTGAAGCTGCGCTCGGCCCGCAAACGGGTGTGCGGTTTCCCATCTGCCCCTAACCTCTCGTGCGTGGACTTCAGAATCTTCGTCGAGCCCCAACAAGGGACCACCTACAACGAGCTCCTGGCCCTGGCCAACCATGCCGAGACGCTGGGGTTCGATGGGTTCTTCACCTCCGACCACTACTTGCGGATGGGAGACCATGTTTCGGGGCTTCCGGGCCCACTCGACGCCTGGACCACGCTTGCTGGCCTGGCCCGCGATACCGAACGCTTGCGCCTTGGCACACTCGTTTCCCCAGTGACGTTCAGGCTGCCGGGACAGCTGGCGCTGCTCGTCGCACAGATCGACCAGATGAGTGGCGGCCGAATCGAGCTTGGGCTTGGCGCTGGCTGGTACGAGGCCGAACACACGGCCATGGGCATCCCGTTTCCCGAGATCGCCGAACGATTCGATCGACTCGCCGAGCAGCTCGAGGTCATCACGGGAATCTGGCAGAGCCCCGAGGCCGAAACGTTCAGCCATGACGGGACCCACTACCAACTCGCCGAGAACCCCGGCCTGCCCAAGACGTGGCAGCGGCCGGCACCACCGATCATCATCGGCGGACGCGGCAAGCGCCGTACCCCTTCGTTGGCGGCCCAGTACGCCAGCGAGTTCAACGTTGGCTTCGCCGATGCTCCCACCTGGCAGAAGATCACCAACAACGTGGTCGAGTACTGCGAAGCCCGCGAACGCGACCCCGAGTCGCTGATCTGGTCCGCGGCGCTCGTGGCCGTGGCCGGATCGAGCGAAGCGGAGTTCGCCCGACGCTCGGCGGCCATTGGCCGTGAACCGGCAGAGCTTCGCACCGCCGGTGTCGCCGGAGTCGTGGACGAAGCCCGTGAGACGGTGGAGTCCTACGCCGCCGTTGGTTGCGACCGCATGTATCTGCAGGTCCTCGATGTGAAGGATCTCGACCACCTCAACGTGCTCGCCGAGGCCGTCGGCCTCACCGACTGACGGCACAGTCACCGTCGCTACGATGGCGTCATGGCGACCCCCAGATCCATCGAGTCCATCACCGAGCTCGAAGCCCTCTACGGCAGCCCACCAGAGGGATCACTCCTGAAGGAGATCGATCACCTCACCGACGAATACGCCACGTGGCTGCAGTCGTCGGCGTTCTTCTCGTTCGCCTCGATTGGCCCTGAGGGCATGGATTGCTCTCCCCGTGGAGACGCTCAACAGGCTGCTTTCGTCGTCGATGAGCGCACCCTGCACGTGCCGGACCGCCGCGGCAACAACCGCATGGACACGCTTCGCAACATCGTCCGCGACGGGCGGGTGGCCATGCTGTTCCTCATCCCTGGGGTGTCCGAATGCCTGCGTGTCAACGGCACCGCCACCCTCACCGCCGACGCCGAGCTGCGAAGCCGGTATGCGATGGACGGCAAGGAACCTGCGACGGTCATTGTCGTCTCCATCCAGAGCGTCTATTTCCAGTGCGCCCGCGCCGTGAAACGAAGCCAGCTCTGGATGCCCGACGCCTGGATCGACCCGACCTCGGTCCCGACCGCCGGCCAGATGACCAAGGGCGCCCGGGCTCCAGACTTCGACGCCGTGGCCTACGACGACGCGCTACAAGAACGTCAGGCACGCACCCTGTGGTGACCAACTGGATTCTGGGCAGCACCCACCGTCCGACGAATAGGATCCGGATGTGACCGACACCGAACCCCTCTCCCCCGACCGCACCCTCCCACCGTGGCTCCGGGGCGGACTGGGACTCGTCGTTGGGGCACTCGCCCTCATGTGGTTCATCGAGATCATCGATACCGTCGCGCTCGACGATCGCCTGCAGGGCAACGGAATCCAGCCGCGGTCGACCGAGGGAATCGACGGCATTCTGTGGTCGCCCTTTCTGCACGGCGGATTTGCTCACCTCATCTCCAACACCATTCCCTTTGC
>CAZFBD010000031.1:9177-43798 GCA_964517125.1 uncultured Acidimicrobiales bacterium | reverse complement strand
CTCTACGGCAGCACGATCCTGTTCGGTTTCCTTCCACGGCCGGGGCTGTCCTGGGAAGGACACCTGTTTGGCTTTGTCGCCGGCGTCGCAGCGGCTCGTATTCTCACGACCCGACGGGCACGCGCCGCCGACACGCCGGAATCCACAGCGTTCGATTTGTGACCCTTGACCCCAATGCGTCCTGACCCAGCCTGCAGCCGCATAGCCTGAAGTCCATGAGCCAGGTGGAGACCATTCTCATCCGGGTGACTGGGCGGGATCAGCCCGGTATCACCACCTCGATCATGGGCATCCTCGCCGCCGCAGATGCGGCCGTGCAGGACCTCGAACAGATCGTCGTCCGGGGCCGGCTGAACCTTGGAATACTCGTCGACATCCCGTCGGGCAAGGACGTACTCAAAGAGGTCCTGCTTCTTGGGTGGGAGCGCGGCCTCGACATCGACTTCGAAGTGGTCGAAACCGACGGCTCCACCGTTCTGCCGGGCCTCGTCGTTTCGGTCGTTGGCAACACGTTGTCGCCCGCAGACCTCGAGTCCGTGACCGCAGCAATCGCCAAGGCCGACGGAAACATCGAACGAATCCGCCGCCTCGCGAAGACCCCCGTGTGGTGCTACGAATTCGAGGTCCATGGCGGCGATCCCGATGACATGCGCACGCAGCTCATCGACACCGCTGCCGACAACCCACGCTTCGACGTTGCCATCCAACGAACCGGCCTCGTGCGCCGCGCGCAACGCCTGATCGTCCTCGACGTCGACTCCACCCTCATCCAGAACGAGATGATCGATCTTCTGGCCGACCAGGCCGGTGTCGGAGCCGAGTGTGCGGCGATCACCGAGCAGGCCATGCAGGGTGAGCTCGATTTCGAGGAGTCACTGCGAGCACGGGTTTCGCTGCTCGCCGGGCAACCGGTCGAGATCATCGACGCTGCATACGATCTTCTGGAACTGACCACGGGCGCCGAGACCTTCATCCGAACCCTCAAGCGGCTCGGCTACAAGGTGGCGGTCGTGAGCGGTGGCTTCACGTCGTTCACCGATCGGCTTCGCCGTGAGCTCGACATCGACTACTCCCACGCCAACACCCTGGAGGTTCGTCGGGGCATTCTGACCGGCGAGCTCACCGGCCCCATCGTCGATCGTGCCGCCAAGGCGTCGTTGTTGACGCTGATGGCCCAACAGGAGGGCATCGCCGCCGAGCAGGTCGTTGCCGTCGGTGACGGCGCCAACGACCTCGACATGTTGTCGGCTGCTGGACTGGGCGTGGCCTTCTGCGCAAAGTCTGTGGTCCGACAAGCAGCGGACGCTTCGCTCACGACCCCACACCTCGATGCCGTGCTGTTTCTGCTGGGCGTTCGCAGGGAAGAGCTCGAGCAGGACTTCGGCGACGTCTGACCCCCTGTTCGAGTCAGCGCATCGCTTGAGCGCGCACCCGTTTGTTGCCCGTTCGACTGGTCATGTGTTCAGCCATCGGCCCTTGTGATGAGGGACGTTTTACGATCTGTACAAATCACCTGAACCCGATGGGACCGGCACAACGGCTGCCTAGATTTGGTGAATGGGACGTGTACTTGTAACCGAAAAGCTCGCCGAGACCGGTCTGGACCTTCTCCGCGAGGCCGGGCATGAGGTCGACGTGCAGCTTGGGCTGTCCGACGACGAACTCAAGGCGGCAATCGTTGGAGCACACGGTCTGATCATCCGCTCAGCCACCCAGGTCACCGCCGACCTGCTTGGCGCCGCCGACCGGCTCCTGGTCGTTGGACGCGCTGGAGTTGGCCTCGACAACGTCGACACCGAGGCCGCCACCGAACGCGGCGTAATCGTCGCCAACGCCCCCACCTCGAACTCCATCTCCGCCGCCGAACACACCATGGCGCTCATCCTCGCTGCCGCACGAAACGTGCCCCAGGCACACTCCGCGCTGAAGGTCGGCCGCTGGGAGCGTGTCGACTGGAAGGGCGTTGAGCTCAACGAAAAGACCCTTGGCATCGTCGGGCTGGGAAACATCGGCGGTTTGGTCGCCGCTCGCGCCCGGGCGTTCGGGATGCGCCTCGTCGGCCATGACCCCTTCGTCAGCGAAGAACGCGCTGCAGAACTCGGC
Source organism: uncultured Acidimicrobiales bacterium (assembly GCA_964517125.1). Lineage (GTDB taxonomy): Bacteria > Actinomycetota > Acidimicrobiia > Acidimicrobiales > SHLQ01 > SHLQ01. Next base: position 41,695 of record CAZFBD010000031.1, on the reverse strand, counting down.
GTGGAACTGTTGGAGCTCGATGACCTCGTTGCGCAGGCCGACTTCCTCACGCTGCACCTGGCCCGCACCCCCGAGACGATGAACCTGATCGACGAGAAGCGTCTTCAGCTCGCCAAGCCCGACCTCCGTGTCGTGAACGTGGCCCGTGGCGGCATCGTGAACGAGCAGGATCTGGCGAACGCCATTCGCCGGGGAGTCATCGCTGGCGCTGCCATCGATGTCTTCGACAGTGAGCCAAAGACCGAATCCCCGCTCTTCGGGCTGGATCAGGTCGTGGTCACGCCGCACCTTGGGGCCAGCACAGCCGAGGCGCAGGACCGTGCGGGCGTCACGACCGCCGAACAGGTGCTCCACGCCCTCGCCGGTGACTTCGTTCCGTTCGCCGTCAACGTTGCTGCCCGCGGTGTGTCCGAGGCCGTTCGCCCGTTCCTCCCCGTGGCCGAGCAGATCGGCGCACGCTTTGCCCGGTTGCTGGACCGGACTCCTGGCGCCGTCGATGTCGTGTTCGCAGGCGAGATCGGCGGGTACGACTGCCGGATGGCCGAGCTCGCGCTCACGAAGGGCCTGATGTCGGAAATCGCCGACGGACCGGTCAGCTACGTGAACGCCGAAGAGCTCGCAGAGGACGCCGGCATCAAGATCGCATTCCGCACCAGCACGAACAGCCCGTCCGGGTTCATCAGCGGTGTGAAGATCGAGGGCGAGTCGCATTCCATGGCTGGCACCATCCTGGTGCCGAGTGGCGAGATGCGGATCATCTCGGTCGACGACATCACCGTCGACATTCCACCCGCCGATCACCTGACGCTCGTCGCCAATACCGATCAGCCGGGCATGATCGGAATTGTCGCAGCCGCCCTCGGCGACGCGGGGATCAACATCGATGACATGCACATCGGGCATGCTCCCGGCGCCGACATGGCGCTCATGGTCATCGCCACCCGGCAGGCGATCTCGCCAGAGCTCGCTGCGAGCATCGAGGCGCAGGACGGGATCACGTCGGTTCGCTCGCTCGACCTGACCTCGAACTAGCGAGGCTCAGATCCGCTCCAGCTCGGCGCCATCGAAGAGGGGCGCCATGCCGAATTCTGCAATGTCGTCCCGGATCGCATCGGGGTCTGGGGTTTCCACGCCGTCACCGGCCAGGAGCGTTCCCGCGGCCAGCAACATCTCGTTCATGAGCCGGGTATCGCTCGACGTGTTCAGGAACAGTTGCTCGTTTGAGAGCACGACCTGCATGGCCCGATGAATGGCACCAGAGTCTCGCAGTGGCTGGTACCAGCTGCGACGGGACCGCACGTCGATTTCGGCCTCGTCCTCGGGCCAACGACGTCGGGCGATGGACTTGATCGTCTGCACCGCGACTGAGCGCTCCTGGCACAACTCCAGAACGGCCTCGAGGTCGGTGCGGTATACCGGGTTGTCGAGCAGCGTGGTGTTGTACGGAAGCAGGATCGAGTCGTAGTCGTGCGCCTGCAGGCTGCGAATGTGCATGCCGGCAATACGGATGCCGTGGCCGGTGACCCCGATGTTGTGCACGAGTCCCTCATCGCGTGCGGCCACGAGCGCTTCGAGAGCTCCTCCCGGACCGTGTACGACATCCCATTCGTCGTCTTCGACGAGATTGTGCAGCTGGATGAGGTCGACCGAGTCCACGCCGAGACGGGTGAGCGAGCGTTCGAGCTGGGTGCGGGCCCCGTCGGCCGTCCGCTCGTCGGTCTTGGTGGCCAGAAACACACGGTCGCGGTTGCGGACACCGGCGGACTCGATCGCAAGCCACGGCGCCAACAGAACTTCGCTGTCTCCGTACGATGCGGCGGTATCGATGTGGTTCACGCCCGCGTCGACGACGTGATCCAGGAGTTCGTTTGCCCACTCCTGTCCCCACGTTCGACTCCAAAGCCCAGCCGCGCCGAAGATGACTCGACTGCTTTCATGACCGGTTCGGCCGAACGGGCTGGTCGTGAGCATGGTGCCTCCTGCTGTGGCGGTGTACCCGAAACCTACAGCAACCGGTGACCGTGGGGTTCGGATGTGATCAGGTGAACGTCATGACCCCGTCGTCGATCGGCGACTTCGCGATGGCCTTGCGATCGTGCGAGAGGTTCTGTGGGTTCGTCCAGGGTTGGCGGTCTCCCTGTTTCGGGAGCAGCGGCATCATGCGCTGCATGTACCCCGACGAGAAGTCCTTGATCCAGGGCAGCGTCGGCATGGTGACATCGGATGGACGCAGGCGGGGCGTGGCCCGGCTGGCACCAGCGGAACGCATGTGGTTCAGCAGGCGGCAGACGTACTGGCTGGTGAGGTCGGCTCGCAGTGTCCACGAGGCGTTGATGTACCCGAACGTGCTGATGAGATTCGGGATGTCGGAGTAGCCAAGGCCTTTGTAGGTCCAGGTGTCGGCGAAGTCGACCGTCTCTCCGTCGACCACGAAGTCCATGTCGCCGAGCGTGACGAGTTCGAGCCCGGTTGCCGTCACGATCGCGTCGGCATGGAGGTGCTCACCCGACTTCAGCTGAACGCCGGATTCCGTGAACCGTTCGATGTGGTCGGTGACCACGCTTGCGCTGCCATTGCGGATGGACTCGAACAGGTCGCCGTTCGGCACCAGACACAACCGTTGGTCCCACGGGTCATACGACGGCGTGAAGTGGGTGTCGATGTCGTAGTCGTCGGGAAGTTCTTCCTTGACCGCCGTGAGCAGACGTTCGCGAACGGCCTCCGGGTCGGTGCGGGTCTTGCGGTACACGGTCTGCTGGAACAGGACGTTCTTCTTGCGAGTGATCCCGTAGGCAATGCGAGACGGCAGGACCCGACGAAGGTTGTTTGCAAACGCGTCCTCGTCGGGCTTCGCCCCCATCCATGTGGGCGAACGCTGCAACATCGTGACGTGCTCAGCGGTTTCGGCCATTGCGGGAACGAGCGTCACCGCGGTGGCCCCCGACCCAATGACCACAATGCGCTTGTCGGCGTGGTCGAAGTCGGCTGGCCATTCCTGCGGATGAATGATGTCGCCAGCGAAGTCGTCGCTCCCGGCGAACTCCGGCCGATGGCCGCCCTTGTAGCTGTAGTAGCCGGAGCACATGAACAGGAAGTTGCTCGTGAGCGTCTGTTCGCCGTCAGGCGTGTTGGCGGTGAGGGTCCACGTGGCGTCGTCGGTGGACCAGCTGGCCTGAGACACCTGATGGTTGAACCGAATTTTTGGTCGTATGCCGAACTCGTCGACCGTCTCGTTCACGTACGCGAGGATCGACGGCCCGTCGGCGATCGACTTCGGGTCGGTCCAGGGCATGAAGCTGAACCCCAGCGTGTGCATGTCGCTGTCGGATCTGACTCCCGGGTAGCGGAACAAATCCCAGGTGCCCCCAAGGTCGTCACGGCCTTCAAGAATGGCGTAGCTGCGGCCGGGGCATTCCTGCGACAGGTGCCAGGCCGCGCTGACGCCCGAGATTCCGGCCCCGACGATGAGGACGTCGACATCGCGTGGTTTCACGTGGCGTCCCCAGTTGCGACGTCGGTCAAGGCTCCCGTGTGCGACGGGTTCTGTCGGGTTGCGATGTCCCGATGGCGAGCTGTGATGGGATCGATGAACTCGTCGTCGGTGAACAGCCAGAACTGCTCGGCGAGAACCGCGTCGTGGACCAGGTCGGCCACCTCCTCGGGGGGCTTCGCCTGACCGAAGACCTCTTTGACCATGGCCAGCCGCACTTCCTGTTCCTCGGTGAGCTCGCGGGCCATGCCCGGATCGCTCATGAGTTCGGGCCGATTGCGATCGGCTTCGAGGATCTGGGTGTTGACGATGCCGGGACACAGGCACGTGACACCGATGGTTTCGCCGGCGTCCTTCAGTTCGTTGTGGAGGGTTTCGGCGATGGTCACGGCGCCGTGTTTCGACGCGTTGTAGATCCCCAATCGGGGTGAGCTCGTGTGGCCGGCCACCGACGCGGTGATCACGACATGACCGTCCCCGTGCGTCAACAGGTGCGGGACAAACGTGCTCACGCCATAGCCCACACTGTGCAGGTTCACGCCAAGGCACCAGTCCCAGTCCCGGGGAGACATGTCCTGCATCGCTCCGAGGATGGAGACGCCTGCGTTCAGGCAGACCACGTTCGCCTGGCCGAACTGCTCGAGCGTCTCGCGAAGCAGCCGCTCGTTCTCGTCCGCGGAGGACACATCGAGCACAACCTCGTGAATCTGTGCCCCTGTCGCTCGGAGCTCATCAGCCTGGGTTCGAAGCGCCGGCTCTTCGATGTCGGCCATCACGACCTGCATGCCGGCTGCGGCGAAGCGCTTTGCGAAGGCAAGACCCATTCCGCTCGCAGCTCCCGTGACAACTGCCGTACGTCCGGAAAGTTCCTTCACATGTCCCCCTCTGTAGGTCCCCGTCACAGACTCTCGCGCAAATCCGACTCGATGTCGGATTGGGCGCACGGGCACCAGCCCCGGTGAGCGGCGATACCGTCGTCTCGGTGATCGAACGATATGGCTACAAGAACATCGTGGCCATTGTCTACATCTCCGCCATGTTCATGCAGATCATGGACGGCACCATCATCAACGTCGCTCTGCCCACGCTCGCCGAAGAGTTCGACGTCGCCGTCACTGCGGTCGACTGGACCGTGCTGTCGTTCACACTCACGCTCGCCGTGATGACCGCAGCCGCTGGGTGGTTTGGCGACAGGTTCGGACTGAAGCGCACCTTCGTCGCTTCGGTGGTTGGGTTCACTGTGGCGTCGGCGTTGTGTGGTCTCTCGCAGAGCCTCGAGCAGCTGGTGGTCGCTCGAGCGATTCAGGGCGCCTTTGCCGGCGCGATCGCTCCGGTTGGCAGCGCCTTGTTGTTCGGGGCGTTCCCACTCGCCGAGCGCGCGGCGGCTTCGCGCAAGGTCGTCACCGTGGTTGTCATCGCTCCGGCCATTGGCCCGCTGGTCGGAGGAATCATTCTGGACATCACCAGCTGGCAGTGGATCTTCTTCGTCAATGTGCCCATGGGGCTGGCCGCGGCGGTCATGGCGCAGCTCTGGTTGAAGGAGAACCCCAGCGAGCCCGCCGCAGCCTTCGATTTGACCGGATTTCTTCTGGCAGCTGCGGGTCTGGGCCTTCTGCTGTTCGGCATCTCCCGAGGGACTGAGCGAGGCTGGGACGCAACCTCGATTCAGGTCAGCCTCGTCGCAGGAGTGGTGCTGTTGGCAGCTCTGGTGTTCGTCGAGTTGCGGACTGCGCAGCCGCTCCTTCCCCTTCGGCTGTTGAACGACAAGCTCTTTGGCACCATGAACCTGCTCACGCTTCCGCTGTATGCGAGCTTCATGGGTGTCATCTTCCTTCTTCCCCAGTTCCTGCAGAACGAAGGCGATTACACGCCGTTCCAAGCCGGACTGGCGCTCCTCCCCCAGCCGATCGGCATCCTTGTGATGTCCCAGCTCAGCGGCCGGACGCTCTACAAACGTTTCGGTCCACGCCGGCTGATCACCGCCGGCTGTCTCCTGGGCGTCGCAAGTGGGTTGGCCATTGCCGCAACGGACCCCGACAGTTCGCTGGCCCTCGTCCAGCTCATCATGTTCGTTCGCGGCGCTGCCATGGGCCTGATCTTCGTGCCGATCCAGGCTGCTGCGTATGCCACGATCGCACCTGCCAACATGTCTCGGGCGACTGCCATTCTCGGAACGTCGCGCCAGATTGCGCCGGCCATCGGCATCGCCATCGTGTCGGCAACCCTCGCAGCGGGTCTCGCCACGGCAACCTCGGCGACCGATCGGATCAGCAGCTACCAGAACGCCATTCACGCAACGACCGTCATGTTTGCGTTGGCAATTCTGGTCGCCGTCCGCATCGACGATTCTGAGGCGGCCGCCACCCGGAACTGAGAGGCGGCTCACTACCTGTTTGCGTACCGACCATGAACCGGGCAGCATCGAATGGCATGACGCTCAGCACCATGCAGGACCTCCCACTCTCGATCACCCAGATCTTCCAGCACGGACGAACGGTGCACGGCGACGCCGAGATCCTCACCTACGACGGGCCCGACCTGCCGTTGCGTTCGGCCTCCTTCGCCGAGGTCGGCGACCGAGTCGACAAGCTCGCCGCAGCGCTCCAGCGGCTCGGCGTCGGCGAGGGCGATCGCGTGGCCACGTTCATGTGGAACAACCAGCGACACATGGAGGCATACCTGGCGATTCCCTGCATGGGAGCCGTGCTGCACACGCTGAACATCCGGCTTTTCCCCGAGCAGTTGGCGTACGTCATCAACCATGCGGAGGACAAGGTCATCATCATCGATGTATCCCTCGTTCCGTTGCTGGCCCCTGTCGCCGGTGATCTCACCAACGTCGAGCACATCATCGTTTGTGGCGATGGCGATTCCTCGGCCCTGGGCGAGTGCCACGGCTACGAGGCGCTCCTGGCCGCCGAGCAGACGGGCTTCGACTACCCCATCATCGACGAACGATCTGCCGCAGCAATGTGTTACACGAGCGGCACCACCGGCAACCCCAAGGGCGTGGCCTACTCACATCGCAGCACCTGGCTGCACTCCATGGCCGCCAGCTCGTCCCAAACGCTGCAACTCCGCGAAGGCGAACGGATCCTGTTGATCGTCCCCCAGTTCCATGCGAACGCGTGGGGAATGCCGTATGCAGCGTGGTGGGTGGGCTGCGACCTGGTCATGCCCCAGCAGCACCTGCAGGGCCAGCCGCTGGTCAACCTGATCGACCAGACCAAACCAACCATCTCCGGAGCCGTGCCCACCGTGCTCAGCGACATTCTGCACAGCTGTCCCGATGCCGACCTGAGCTCACTCCAGTACATCGTGTGTGGGGGCTCGGCGGTCCCCCGCAGCCTCATCGAGCGATACGACGAGAACTTCGGCGTCGACGTGGTTCAGGCCTGGGGAATGACCGAGACGAGCCCGTTGGCTGCTGTGGCACGCGTGCCCAAGCGAAATGATGGGGACCCGATGGACTGGCGGGTGAAGACGGGCCGCGTCATGCCGGGTGTCGAGATTCGGATCTGTGACGATGATGGCGCAGTGCTGCCGTGGGACGATGAGGCCGTCGGCGAAATCGAGATTCGGGGTCCGTGGATCACCGGTGCGTACTTCCTCGATCCAACCGACGAGAAGTTCCATGACGGGTGGCTGCGGACCGGCGATGTCGGTCGGATCGATGACCGTGGCTTCATTCAGATCACCGACCGTTCCAAGGATGTGATCAAGTCGGGTGGCGAATGGATCAGCTCCGTCGACCTCGAGAACGAGTTGATGGCCCACGAGGGCGTCCGAGAAGCCGCGGTTGTTGGCGTGCCCGACCCGCGATGGGACGAGCGGCCGTTGGCGTGCGTGGTGCGTTCCGATGGGAGCAGCGTTTCAGCAGCGGAACTGCAGACGTTTCTCACCGACCGTGTCGCCAAGTGGTGGCTGCCCGACCAATGGGCCTTTGTCGAGGAGATTCCCAAGACGTCGGTGGGCAAGTTCTCGAAGAAGGACCTCCGTGCTTCGCATGAAGCCGACGAGTTTGTGGTGGAACGGATCAGCTAACGGTCAACCCACGTGGGGACTCATGATCGCGATGGGCAACGAGATGTCCAGATCGCGAGTGCGTAGGGTCGAGATCTGCCGACCCTTTTGAATTGCTGGCTTTGGAACGGAAGCGCGTTCTCCGAGGACACCAGCCGTCGCATCCAGATCTGGGGCGGTGAGCGCAAGGCCCCAGAACGTCGCCGGTCCGTGCGCATCAGGTTCTGCCGTGGCGGGACCGATGAGTTCCAGGATCACGGTGCCAAGCCAGAAGAAGCACTGCTGCCGCTCATCATCACCCAGGTTGAAGGTTCGCGTTCTCCGGAGTTCGATGCCGGCCTGCTCCAACGCCGGCACCGTTCGACCGAAGTCGGTTGTGCCGACGACCAGGTGATCGATGGACTCGACACCGTTCGGATGCGCCGCGGTCCCGGCGGCGCGGCTGTCACCTTCCAGAATCGCAAGGCCGTCGATCGGTTCATCCACACCGTCGAGTGTCCAGCCCAGAATTCCCCGCTGACCAGCGCTTCCGTGCAGGTGCAGGGCCACGCCGGCGATGTCGACGCTGTCATCGACGACGGTGAATCCGGCCGAGGACCATGCATCGGCATCGTCGCCGATGTGGAGTTGGAGGAGCTGCCGTTGCGGTTCGGTCGCCATGGCCCTGTTGTAGTCGAAGAGTCATGGCCCAGAAGGAATTGGGTCTGGCTCGATGAAGTCAGAGGAGCGCGTGCAACTGTTCGGGCCGCTCGAGGATGTGGGTGGCTCCAGCCTTCCGAAGCCGCTCCCCCAGAGATGGTCGTGCATGGCCGCCGGCAATGAGACCCACCACTGGCATGCCGGAGCGTACCGCAGCAGTCACGCCGTGTGGGCTGTCTTCAATGACCAGACATTCGGCGGGATCCGCTCCCAAGCGATCGGCCGCGAGAAGGAACAGATCGGGCTCGGGTTTTCCCCGCTCGACCATCTGGGCGGAGAACACCAGGTCGGCCGGAAAGTGATTGGTGAGGCCGGTGAGTGTCAGCGATCCCTGGATTCGATCGAGATCGCTGCTGGACGCGACACACCGGGGCAGCGGGGACTCTCGGAGAAAGGCATCGATACCCTCGACCGCCCGCAGACGGGCTGGGAATGCCTCGATCACCCGCTGCTCGATCGTTGGGATCAAGGCGGCCGGGAGTTCGCGTCCGAACTGGGTCTCGAGCTCCTTGAGCATCGAGCTGTAGCTGAGGCCAACAAACCGGTCCGCGATCTCGTCTTCGGTGATCGGAAAGCCCGCTTCGGTGAGAAGTTCCGATTCGACTTCGACGGCGATCGCCTCGCTGTCGACGAGCACTCCGTCGCAGTCGAAGATCAGGTGGGTCGGGCTGAGGCCGGTGAGATCCATTGTCGAAGTCTCCCTCATCCCGAAGAAAGGTCGGGTAAACCCGCGCACGAAGGTAGACAGATTCGGTGCTTCGTGAACTCCGTATCGCCTCCATTGCCGAGGCCGTGTCCTACCTGGCGTTGCTCGTTGCGACCGTCATCAAACAAACGGGTGGGACCGAGAGCGGTGTCACCGCCCTCGGCCCGATCCACGGAATTCTCTATCTGATCTTCGTGGGACTCATCGCCTGGTACCGAAAGGACCTTGGTTGGACGTGGATGAAGGCGTTCATCGCCATGATCATCGGTTCACTTCCGTTTGGTGGTTTCTGGATCGATCGCAAATGGTTGGCCCCACTCGCTGCCGAAACCGAACCCGTCGGAACCTGAGGCTCGCTGCAATCAGCCGATTGTTGCGTCGGTGACCACACCATCGACGATCGTGGCGTTGATTCGAGACTCGGTGTAGTCCATCGTCACGGCGAAGTCCTCACCGTCGACAGATACCACTCGCCAGATGTACCCGAAGTCCTCGGCAGCTTCCTGAGCCGACGTTTCGCTGAGGCCAATGAGTGTGGTCTCGAAGGCCTGTGCAGGGGGCTCGTCGACCACCGGGCGCTCCTCACCGGGGGTCAAGACGACGTCTCGCCCGTCGAGTCCCTCGGAAAGTGCGATCGTGAGCGTGTGGGGGAACTCGCCGGCAAGGCACGACTTCGTCAACGCATCGGCGGTGATGCCCACGTGCAGGGTGACGACGACCTGGGTTTCGGTTCCGATGGCCTGCGCCGTGGCAGCGAGACACGGCTCGGCACCCGCAGTGAAGTTCACCGCCAGCTGTTCTGGGTAGGACTCCATGATGTCGATTCCATCGATCGTGTGATGGATGGGATCCACGATCTCACCACCCATGTTGCTACTGCCAAGGTCAGTGCCTTCGACAGGCGTCGGCAGTTCCTGGTCGCTGTCGGCTGGCGCATCGTCGGCCGGCAGCTCGCCGGTGTTTTCGTTGCTCACACTGGTGTCCTCGTCGGAAGGTTGGCTCGCCGTGGGGTCATCGTTGGGACCTTCGCTGGCCACCGTGCTGCCGTCGGAGCCGCAGGCGGCGAAGAGCAGGGCGGCAGACAGAAGAAGGCTTGCACTGAAGGGGGTTCGTGAGGTGTTCATGGTTGTTGTACGGCCTGACCGGCGATCGAGTTCCCGCATTGGTCGAAGTTTTTTCACGAGTTGGTTGGCCGGTCGGTACCGAATCGGTTGCGGAGCTCCACGTACACCTCGGGGCCGACCATTGCGGTCAGTTCCTCATGGAGCGATTCGACGACGGGACGGTCCCCCACGTGAGCTTCGGGCTCCTCGGTGCAACACCATGCGATCGTCGACTGCTCGTCGTCCCAGTCGGTTCTGCCCCAATGACGCAGTGTTCGAGACCCGTCCGGCTGGTCCTCGACCCGGAGCGGAAGCTGCCAGCAGACCGAGGGTTTCCACGTCGTTGGCGATTCGCCGGCATCGAGGGCTCCGAGGTGAAGGGCGCAGCCCTCTCCCCCGTCGAAACCAGGGCGGTTGTGGAAGATGCATGCACCGTCCACGACCCGGGTGAGGGTTCGTTGCTCGTCGGCATAGATGCCGCCGGATGCGGCCTCGGCGTGGAATTGGAACCGTTCGGGTTCCAGCAATGTCGCGAGCGCACCGGTGTTCATCGCCTCCTCCTGGTCGAGGAACTGGCAGCCGTGTGAGCAGCATCCCTGGTTGAGCTCTTCGGCGGGTGTGGGAAGGATTCCCTTGCACCCCGCACCCCAGATGCAGGTCCACCGGGACTCCAGAAACGCGGCGTCGACGTTCCACACGGTTCCATCGACTGGATCCTCGACACGCTGGTACTCGGTGTTGTCCACACCAGAAATCCTAGGGGCGCGCACCTAGAGTGTTGTGATGGACGAAGAGCTGCAGAAGGCACGGGAGCGGGTCGAGAAGGAATTCACCGCGGTGAAGGAGTCGCTCGGAGACCTGTACGTCGCCATGGAAGCCATGCGAGCAGCCGGCCCCGACGATCCTCTGCAGGACCTGCTTGGTGCGGTGGAGGACGCTGCGAAGAAGGCGCGGACCGGCGGCGTTTTGGGCTCCGGAGCGAAGAGTCATACCAAGGCGCTCAAGGACTATCAGGAACTGCTCGAGGCCGACGCCGCCGGAACATGAGCTCCGTGCGCCAGTGGTCATCCGGTCGATGACAACCTCGACGTCTCCAATGGACCTCCCGGCGTTGCGGGATGCGCTTGCGGCTGTCGCCGTACCCGCTGACGCCGCGCCTATGGCGGCGTACGTCAAGGATCAGTTCGTGTACTTCGGCATCAAGGCGGGTCCACGGCGAACCGCGGCGAAACCCATCCTCCGGGCGAGCGGGTCGACCACGGCAGACCAGCTGGTGGACTTTGCCGAGCAGTGCTGGAACCAGCCCGAGCGAGAGTTCCAGTACGTGGCCATGGACGTGCTCCGGAAACGCTGCAGCACACTACGCCCCGGCGATCTGCCTTCCATCGAGGCGCTCATCGTGAGCAAGTCGTGGTGGGACACCGTCGACGGACTTGCGGCATGGGTCGTGGGGCCGATGGTCTCTGCCTACCCGCAGCTCATCGGGACCCTGGATTCGTGGGCTGCGGACAAGAACGTCTGGCGCGTCCGGAGCGCGCTTCTTCACCAGCTCAGCTACAAGGAACACACCGATGTCGAGCGGTTGTTCAGGTGGTGCGACACCTGGGCCGAACACCCAGACTTCTTCATCCGGAAGGCGATCGGCTGGGCGCTCCGTCAGTACGCCCGAACCGATCCCGATGCAGTCCTGGCGTTCGTGGCCACCCACGAAGGCCGTCTGTCGCCTCTGAGCAAACGCGAAGCAACGCGGCGGCTCTGACCGAGCGGCTCAGACCTCGATGACCGTGACCTTCTCGCCGGTGGTCAGGAACTGCTTCAGGATTCGGTACAGGGCGGCGCCAAGCAGGATCATCTCCATGACCGAGATGCTGGTTCCTGCGCTGCTGTCCGACGCACCGAGCTTGCGGGCGGTCTCGTCGGTCACCATGCCTTTTCGTTGGGCGTACTTGAGCGCGGCACCTCCGACAAGGGCAAAGTCAGCAACCCGGCCGGCGGGGCCGAAGCGACGGAGAAGACGATTCGTGAGGAACTTCATGGGGTGAAGGGTATCCGTTCACCCCACCCGGATTCGGCCGGTTCGAGAACCTTCGAGATGGCGGCTGTGCGCCGAGGCCGCTACAACGTGGACAGGACACGATCGCTTCGATCGTGGTGCAGATCTTGGGGGATCCAATGGCAGAGGTGCTCTACAACGTGGCCGACGATGTGGCCACGATCACCATGAATCGGCCCGACGCACTGAATGCGATGACGTCCAGCTTCATGGCGGAGCTGAACGAGGCAATCCTTCGCGTGCACGACGAGCCCGAGGTTCGAGTCGTTGTCCTCACCGGCGCTGGCCGCGGATTCTGCGCTGGGGCCGACCTCGTGGATCGTCCTGCCCGCAGCGACGACCGGACAACCGCGCAGGCGATGGACGAGGACTTCCACCCCGTGATTGACGCCCTGATCGACTGCCCGGCACCGACCGTGGCCCGAATCAACGGTCCCACTGCTGGCGCAGGGATCGGCGTGGCGCTCGCGTGCGACATCGCCGTTGCCGCCAGCTCTGCGTTCTTCTCTGCAACGTTCGGCCCAAAGCTCGGCATCGTTCCGGACATGGGCGTGACATGGCATCTGCCGCATCTGGTCGGACCTGCACATGCTCGGGCGATCGCCATGCTCGGCGATCGCATTTCCGCTGATGAGGCGCAACGGGCGGGTCTGATCTGGAAGGTGGCGGACGATGCCGCCCTCGATGACGCTGTTGGCGAGATCGTGGACCGACTGCGTTTCCTATCGCCGGAGGCCATGACCCGAATTCGATCCGCCATTGCGGCGGCGCCCCACAACACGCTTCGGGAGCAGCTCAATGTTGAAGCTGCCCATCAGAACGTGCTCGTTCCCAAGAACATGGGCGAGGGCTCGCGTGCGTTCGTTGAGGGGCGCGCTCCCCGCTTCTCGGGAGTTCGCCAACCGCGCTGACTTGCGTTCACGTTCTCGAGACGGGACAGTCCATAACTCCAAGTAATACCTCCATAACTGATCGAGTGTTCAGGCTTGGAACGTCCGACGCATACACTGCGCGCATGGCAGAACGCGCTGGTCGTCGATCCGGAGGGCGAGCAGCCCGCGTCGCGATGCGGCAGGCACCGCCCGAAGAGGACGCCAAGGCCATCAGGCCGGGACCGGTGGGCGGCCGATATGCGCCACTGACCGAACGTCAGATGGAAGACACGTACGAAGCGGCCATGTCGCTGCTCGAGAACATCGGTATGGCTCAATCGACGCCCGAGTTCATCGCCCTCGTGTCCGCCGAAGGTGGGTGGATGGACGACATCGATCGGTTGCACTTCCCACGAGACCTGGTCCAGCGCATCGTGAACGAGGTTGCCGTACCGTCGTTCACGCTGCATGCACTCGACCCGCACAAGGGCATGGAGATTGGCGGCGACCGTGTGTACTTCTCCACCGGTGGCGCCGGTGTGCTCATGCTCGACCACGAAACCCAGCGCTATCGGGAAAGCCTGCTCCAGGACGTGTACGACACGGGGCGCCTCGTCGAGAATCTGGACAACATCGACATCTATGTCCGAACGGTCGTGGCTCGTGACATGGTCGAGGCCCGCGACCTCGACCTGAACTGGGCCTACGCCTGCATGGCGAGCACCTCGAAGCCCATCGGCACGTCCATGTTCGACCAATCGCATGTGGCCGAGATTGCAGCCATGTTCGACATGGTGCTCGGCGGTGAGGGCGAGTTCCGCAAACGCCCGTTCTGTATTGCCAACAACACGTTCGTGGTCCCGCCGCTTCGCTGGGCCGAGGAATCGGCACTCAGCATGGCCGAACAGGCGCGTCATGGTTTTCCCATCACCCTGCTATCGGCTGGCCAGGCGGGCGCGACCTCTCCAGCAGCACTGGCCGGCTCACTGGCGCAGGCGCTCGCCGAGTGTCTCGCTGCCCTGACGTGCGTGAACCTCATCAGTCCGGGACACCCGTGCATCATGGGCATGTGGCCGTTCGTCTCCGACCTGAGAACCGGGGCGATGACCGGTGGAAGCGGCGAGGAAGCCGTTCTGAACGCTGCATCTGCTCAGCTCATCAACTGGCTCGGCCTACCGTCGGGCGTGGCGGCAGGTATGGCCGATTCCAAGCTTCCCGACAACCAGGCCGGCCACGAAAAGGCGCTGACCGTTTCGCTGGCGGCCCAGGCGGGATCGAACGTCATCTTCGAGTCAGCGGGCATGCTCGCCAGCATCATGGGTGGCTCCCACGAAGCACTCGTGATCGACAACGACATGCTCGGAGCGATCAACCGAACCGTCCGCGGTATCGAGATCACCCCCGAGACGCTGTCGACCTCGGTCATTGAACAGGTCATTGCCGGCGAAGGCCACTTCCTTGGGCAGGATCAGACGCTGTCGATGATGCAGACCGAATACACCTACCCCGTCATCGGCGATCGACTGAGCCCGGACGACTGGAAGGACGCCGGTTCGACATCAGCCAGCGACCGTGCCCATGACTGGGTCACGACGACGCTCGCCAACCACCGTCCTACCCACCTCTCCCCCGATGCCGACGCTCGCATCCGAGAGGCGTTCCCGATCCGCCTTCCTGTCCAGTAGCGGCCGACGCTCATCGACCGCGATATCGCGGAGTATGGTCCGGGCATGGTCAACATCGATGGCGAGCGTCTGCTCGAGAGTCTGCGCACGCTCCGGACGTTCGGAGCCACAGGCGCCGGCGTCGTCCGCCCTACGTTCTCGGACATCGACATGGAGGCTCGCCGCTGGCTCGTCGCTCAGCTGGAATCTGCCGGGCTGACTGCCTCGATCGACGCAGTTGGCACCGTGTTTGGACGGTCGCCGAACCCTGGCCCAGCGCTCATCCTCGGTTCGCACTGTGACACGCAGCCCGAAGGCGGCTGGCTCGACGGTGCCATGGGCGTGATGTACGCCCTCGAGGTCGCACGCACGCTGCTCGACGACCCAGCGACGAGTCATCTCGCCGTCGACGTCGCCGCATGGTCCGACGAAGAGGGCACCTACAGCAGCTGCCTCGGCAGTCACTCGTTCGTCGGCGAACTCACGGCCGACGACCTGACTTCGGCCAATGACGACGGCGAAACGGTGGCCGAGGCGATCGCCCGGGTTGGGCTCTCCAATGCTCCAACCGTCCGGCTCGATCCCGATCGCCATGTGGGCTATCTCGAGGCGCACATCGAACAGGGGCCGCATCTCGAAGACCGCGAGCTTCTGGTCGGCGTCGTCACGTCGATCGTTGGCATTCGAGCAATCGAGGTTTCGTTCACGGGCGAGCAGAACCACGCCGGCTCCACACCGATGCCCCGCCGCAAGGACGCCGGAGTTTCCCTGTTCGAGTTCGGGGTCCGTCTCCGCGAACAGCTGAGTGAGCTCGCCGGGCCGACGACCGTGTGGACCATTGGCGATGCCAGGCTTCACCCGGGGACCGAGAGCATCATTCCCGGTTCGGCATGGTGCGTGATCCAGTTCCGGGACCCCAGCGACACCGTCCTCGACGCGTTTCAGGGCGCAATTACCGACCTCGCCGCTCAGATGACCGACGAGGGTCCCGTGGCCGTCGACGCCAGCCTTCGCCGCGAAGCCATGGCTCCCGCCGACATGGACCCGAAGTTCCGCCGTCATCTGTGTGAGGCATCCGAGGCCACGACACCGGGCAACTGGGTCGAGATGCCAAGTGCCGCCATCCACGATGCCACGGTGCTCTCGAAGCATCTTCCGTGCGCCATGCTCTTCATACCGAGCATCGGTGGGGTCAGCCACGACTTCTCCGAGGACTCCCACGATGCCGACATCGTGACCGGCTGCCAGGTGCTGGCGAAGGCCACCGCGTCCATTCTTTCCAGCTGACGACCGAGCACCGTCGGCTGGTTGCGGTTCGGTCGGTTCGATCTACGATCGGGCCATGACGACATCGCGCGACGTTCTGGCCATGCTCAGCGAGCTGGTGACCCTGACCGGCCTCCACGAGGGAAGCCCACAGTCGTTCAAGGTCCGGGCGTACGAGAAGGCCGGCCTCAGTCTGGAGTCCGACGGCCGCGACCTCACCACGCTCACCCTCAAGGAGCTCGTGGCGGTCGATGGGGTCGGCAAAGCCACCGCGAGTAAGATCATCGAGTTCGTCGAGACCGGCAAGGTCGAGAAACTTGAAACGCTCCGCGCCGCCTATCCGCCCGAGTTCGTCGAGCTCAGCCGGATACCGGGACTTGGTCCCAAGACGCTCATGCTTGTCCGTTCGGAGCTCGGAATCGAGAACGTTGAGCAACTCAAACAAGCCATTGCCGATGAGAAGCTGCGGACGCTTCCCGGGCTTGGGGCCACCAGCGAGGCGAAGATCAGCAAGTCCATCGAGCGCCTCGGCCTGAGCGGCAAGGACCGACGGACACCAATCGCCGACGCACTTCCGTTGGCTGAACGACTTGTCGAAGATCTCCAGTCGCTTCCGGAGACACAGGATGCCCGCTTCTGCGGAAGTCTCCGGCGCATGTCAGAGACCATCGGCGACATCGACATCACCGTGTCCTCCACCGAACCCGCCGCAGTCATGGCGCATGTGGTTGCGCATCACGAGGTGGCCGACATCGTGGTCAACGGCGAGACCAAGACGTCGTTTCTGACCGCTGCCGGGCTGCAGGTCGACGTACGCGTGGTCGCTCCGGAGCAGTTCGGAGCTGCGACGCTGTATTTCACCGGATCGAAGGCGCACAACATCGAGCTGCGCCAGCGGGCAATCGACCGGAACATGCTGCTCAACGAATACGGGCTCATGGATGCGAGCGACGAAGACCTGGAGGCCGCCGACCGACCCATCGTCGCCAGCCAGACCGAGCACGAGATCTACGCCGCGCTCGACATGGAGTACGTGCCGGCCCCCATGCGCGAGGGCAAAGGCGAGGTCGACGCTGCTGGCGGCGATTCCATGCCGCAGCTCATCCAGCGAAGCGACATCAAAGGCGACCTGCACTATCACACCGACCAATCTGGCGATGGCCGAAGCACCGTCGAGGAAATGGTCGCGGTGGCAGCGGCGCAGGGGTACGACTACCTGGCGATCACCGACCATGGTGTGGATCTTGCGATCAACGGTTCGACCGCCGAGGAGATGCTCGAGCACCGCGATCACATCGCCGAGGTCGCTGCGGCCTACCCCGACATGACCCTGTTGTGGGGATGCGAGCTCAACATCGGAGCGAAGGGCGGACTCGACTACGACGACGACTTCCGAGCTCTGTTCGACTACACGGTTGCGTCGGTCCATTCCCACTATGACCAGTCCATTCCGGAACAAACCGATCGTCTCATCGCCGCCATTGCCGACCCAACGGTGAACTCCATCGGTCACCTCACGGGCCGGTACATCGGGCGCCGTCCTGGAATCGAGATCGACTACGACGCCGTGATCGATGCACTGGTTGCCTACGACGTTGCGCTCGAGGTCAACGGCGCACTCCAACGGCTGGATGCCGCATCGGACGTCGTCCGCAAGGCGGTCGACAAGAACGTGAAGTTGGTGATCAACACCGACAGCCATCACACGAGCGAACTCGGCCGCATGGAGTACGGCGTTCGGACCGCGCAGCGCGGCTGGGCGCCACGAGACCTCGTCGTGAACACGTGGGACCGGGACACGTTCCTGGCGTGGAGCCAGAGCCGGTCGGCCTGAACCGACGCAGTGTGCAATCGCCGCACGTAGGCTCCGTCCATGACCCGTGAGTTCGTCGACCGCTTCTACACCGCGTTTGCTGCGACGGATGACGATGCGATGGCGGCGTGCTACGGCGACGGCATCGTCACCTCACCTCCCTTGCCGAAGAAGGTACAGACCACGGCCCTCGCCGGCCTACGGGAATACCAGGCCGAATCCTGCTGAGGGCCTTCGGCATCCCCGAAGTGCGTTCGTTGTTCGCGACCGGCAGAACATCCAGGTTGGCGCAGTCGGCCCGCTGAAGTTGGGCACCTGGGCCTGACGGTCGCATCGGCTCCCGCGCCTGTGCTATCCAGTGCACAGGAACAACGAGGGGGCTCGACATGGCACTGGCAATCGACGCTGGAACCACGGCTGATCCGCTGATCGAGCAAACGATCGGCGACAACCTGCATGCGACGGTGATGACGTTCCCCGATCGCGAGGCTCTCGTCGTCGACCATCAGGGCATTCGCCAGACCTGGTCACAGTTCAATGCCACCGTGAACGCTGTTGCGAAGGGCCTCATGGCCAACGGCATCGCGAGAGGCGACCGGGTCGGCATGTGGAGCCCGAACTTCGCCGAGTGGATCTACATCCAGTTCGCCACGGCCCGAATCGGTGCCATTCAGGTGAACGTGAACCCGGCGTATCGAACCAGTGAACTCGAGTACGCGTTGAAGCAGTCCGGGGCCAAGATGCTCGTGACCTGCACCGAGTACCTCACGTCGATGTACCGCGACATGGTCGAGCAGATCCGCCCGAACTGCCCAGACCTTGAGCAGGTCGTCTACTTCGATACCGACGACTGGTCGGCCATGATCTCCGCCGGCGACGCCATTTCCGACGAGCAGCTACAGGAGCGCAGCGATTCGCTCTCCCCCAGCGACCCGATCAACATTCAGTACACGTCTGGCACAACGGGCTTTCCCAAGGGCGCCACGTTGAGCCATCGGGCGATCTTGAACAACGCCAACTTCGTCGGCCAGATGTGTGACTACGACGAGACCGACCGGTTGTGCATTCCCGTGCCCTTCTACCATTGCTTCGGCATGGTCATGGGCAACCTTGCCTGCGCCGTTCACGGCGCCACGATGGTCATTCCGTGCCCCACCTTCGACCCAGCGGCCGTGCTCCGGGTGGTTGCCAACGAGCGGTGCACCTCGCTGTATGGCGTGCCGACCATGTTCGTGGCCCAACTCGGACACCCCGACCGTGCGGCGCACGACCTCTCGTCGCTCCGCACCGGAATCATGGCGGGGTCACCGTGCCCCATCGAGGTCATGCGGCAGGTCATCGACGAGATGCACATGGACGAGGTCACCATCGCCTACGGCCAGACCGAGACGTCCCCGGTGTCCACACAGACCCGAACCACCGACTCGGTCGAGAAGCGGGTCACCACGGTGGGCCAGGTCCTCCCCCATGTGGAGGCCAAGATCATCGATCCCGAGACTGGCAAGACAGTGCAGCGCGGCCAGGACGGCGAGTACTGCACTCGTGGCTTCCACGTGATGAACGGCTACTGGAACGACGACGAGAAGACGGCGGAAGCGATCGATGCCGACGGCTGGATGCACTCGGGCGACCTCGCCACCATGGACGAGGACGGCTATGTGAACATCGTCGGCCGGATCAAGGATCTGATCATTCGCGGCGGCGAGAACATCTACCCCAGGGAGATCGAAGAGTTTCTCTACACACATCCCGCCGTCGTGGACGCTCAGGTCATCGGCGTGCCTGATCTGAAATATGGCGAACAGATCATGGCGTGGATTCAGCTCGCCGAGGGCGAGACCGCCACCGACGACGACATCAAGGCGTTCTGCAAGGACAAGATCGCACACTTCAAGGTTCCCCGGTACATCTCCTTCGTAAGCGAGTTCCCGATGACGGTCACGGGCAAGGTTCGCAAGATGGAGATGCGGGAGAAGTCCATCGCCGATCTGGGTCTGCAATCCCAAATCGCCGACACCGCCTGAGAACGGTTCGGCCACCACGCGCCGCAGATCCGAATTGAAGAATCGCTCTCCGCGGCCTACCCTCGGCTCGTATCGCAAGGCGGCACAGAAGGTGGGGCGAGACGATTGACAACGCAACGCCATCCGCGCCTTGACGCTCTCCGTTCCACGGCGCCGCAGCGGGCCCAGATTGCACCGCAGCTGCGCGATTCGGGAGCGCGCAAAAGCACAATGCTCATCGTCGTGGTCTACGCCTGCAGCCTTGCGGTTGGCGCCGCAGTCGCCGCGTTCTTCGGATCATCGGTCTCTGCCGTGCTTTCATTCGTCTGTGCCGCAGCAGTTCTGATGAGCCTCAGCACAACAGGACGCTTCCGGACGCGAATGGTCCCTGACTTCGTGGGACAACTCTCTCGGGTCGCTGGTTCGGTCGCCGCCGGAGTCGCCGTCCCATTCTTCGCCATTGCGATCTTCGATGCGGGTGGAGCGAACTTCCGTCCCTTCGCCGGATTGGTACTTGCCCTGCTCATTGCGAGCATCTTTGCTGACTGGACGTCCACCTTTGTCATCAGAAAGATGTGGGCCAGGGGTGCGTGGCGGTCTCGTGCGGTCATGATTGGTTCGGGCCAACTGGCCAATGAACTTGCCGTAGAGCTCCAACTTCGGCCGGAGTATGGCGTGGATCTGGTCGACGCGGTTCAGCCAGCTTCCAACCAGCCGTTGGCAGAACACACCTTCCAATGGCTCTTGGACTTCAGTGCTGACCGTCTGATCATTGCGTCGGGTGATGATGCGATTGGGAAGACCTCCGAAACTGTCGCAGCAGTCCGGCGGGCGATCGGCCTTGGCGTGCCAACGTTCGTTGTTCCTCGGCTTCATGAGATCGGCCTGGGTCTCGATTCGATGTCTCCGGACAGAGCCCGGGGCTACCCCCTCATCCGCGTCCAGCGGTCCGCTCACCCCACCATTGCCCTACGCATCAAGCGATGTGTGGATGTCGCTGTGGCGCTCACCGTGCTCCTCTTTTCCATTCCCCTGCTGTTTGTGATCGCCATCGGCGTGAAGGCAACCAGTTCGGGACCGGTCCTGTTCCGGCAGCCACGTGTCGGTCAGAGCGGGAAGAGCTTCGAGATGCTCAAGTTCCGATCCATGCACGTATCCGGCAACGAGCACGCCGAGGAGGCAAGCTCCTATCGAATAACCCCAGTCGGCCGATTGTTGCGCTCCACATCGTTGGACGAGCTTCCTCAGTTCGTCAACGTACTCAAGGGAGACATGACCTTGGTTGGACCACGGCCCGAACGATTGGCCTTTGTCGAGGAAGGCCTTCGGATACACCCGGCCTACGCCGACCGACATCGCATGCCAATGGGCATGACCGGACTTGCTCAGGTCGCAGGTCTACGAGGCGAAGGCACCTCGGTCCCCGAGCGCATCAAGTTCGACAATCTCTACATCGATCAATGGTCGCTTGGGTTGGACCTGCAAGTTGCCGCCAAGACGCTTTTCGCCATCTTGCTCCAGACCCGATACCGCTCACGAGAACGCGAACTCGAGACAGCGCTGACCGATCTACCTGAAGGCGTGTCGCTGAATTCGATCGTCGCACGTCCACAAACCCCTGCGAGAGACGTTGCCTGACGTTCAGCGAACGGGCCTCCTCGCCCTCCTGGCTGTGCTCGTCGGTCTTGCTGCCGCCGTCGCTGTAGCAGCTCCATCGGACCAGCTCACCGCTGCCCCGACCCCTGACCCGCTCGCGACATCGAGCGAAACCGATGCCGCAGCGTTCGACGCAGGCAGCGACCTTCCCGACATCATCCTCATCAACCTCGATGACGCCAGCTGGGACCTGCTTGACGACGCCGCGCTCGAGCACCTCCCAAACATTCGGCGGACGTTCCGCGACGAAGGGCTTCGTCTCACCAATCTTCACGTGACCGACCCATTGTGCGGACCAAGTCGTGCATCGTTGTTTCGAGGCCAATACCCGCACAACACTGGGGTGCGGTTCAATGCCGGGGGCTGGAACCATTTCTACGACAGCGGCTACACCGATGATGAGATCGGTTTCTGGATGCAAGAAGCCGGCTATGTCACCGGGCTGGTCGGCAAGTATTGCCACGAGGGGTATCCCGAAGCCTCCCGGGATCTCGGATATGTCCCACCTGGCTGGGATGCGTTCCATGCCACGACCGGAGGCCGCTACTTCTCTGTCCGGCGCAACATCGATGGCGAGGCGCAGACATCGGCCGAGTACCCCGACGAGTACCTCACGGACCTCGAATCCGACTCAGCTCGCTCAATTCTGGAAGCGATGCAAGGCACTCGATTCCTCTACCTCGCGCACATCGCGCCTCACGCTGCGTCGAACTCAGACGACCCCATGGTGCCTGCCCGGTACGCAGACATGTTCAACGAGCTCCAGGTGCCGAGAACGCCAAATTTCAACGAAATCGACACAAGTGACAAGTCTGAACAGTTCGCACAGATCCCGCGCGCCGATGCCGCCGCGATCGAGCACTGGGACGAGAGCTACCGCGACCGGATGCGAGCGATGCTTGCGGTGGACGACATGGTTGGCGATCTCGTCGCGTCGCTCGAAACAGAGGGACGACTCGACAACACCTACATCTTTCTGACGTCAGACAACGGCTACCTCCTTGGGCAGCACCGACTTGGTTTCAAACAGTTTCACTTCGACGACGTGACACGGGTTCCGCTCTTCGTCCGGGGTCCTGGAATCGAGCCCGGCTCAGCAGACCATCTTCTGAGCCACATCGACCTGATCCCCACGATCCTCGAACTCGGCGGCGGCGACCTCCCCCATCTCCTGGACGGCAGGTCATTCGTTCCCGTTCTGCTCGACACAGAAGGCACCGACAGCGGGAGTTGGCAGGAAGCCGTTCTGATTGAACACCAGCAGCCTCGCGTGGTCGACGGGATCGAGCTGGACCTTCGGTATGCGGTGCTCCGCCGACATGATGATGTCTACATTCGTTTCGAGAACGGCGATCGCGAGTACTACGACCTCGCGCTCGACCCGTACCAACTGGACAACGCAGCAGATTCGCTCACCGAGGCCGAGGTCGCAGCTCTCGACACGCACCTCGATCGTCTGGTCGCATGTCAGGGACGCTCGTGTCAGCTGCCCGATGACGAGGGCTACGACCCGATCACCAGCACGCTCCGCTTCGATACGACCGATCCGAATGTCATCCGACTCTGGGGCCAGACGGTCGATGACGAGGCGTTGGTCGCGTCGAGCTGGTGATACGCACGGTGGCAAGACGCGAGTATTGGAATGGCACCCGGTTCGTAGACGGCTACGCCACCGTGGACGCGGTCCTTGCTTCAGTAAGCCGGGCCGAATCCGCCTGGTCCTATGAGGTTCCGGTCAATCCCGGACATACATACTGGGTGTCAGCCAGAGCTGTTGATGCGGCTGGGAATCGACAGGTCGTACTCGAAACATCGTTTGTTGGTGGCGGCACAGATCAGACCGAACCGCTCGTCTCAATCGAGAGCCCTGCCGAAGATTCTGTCGGACCGGTGGCCGTCTCAGGTACCGCTGTGGATCAAGACCTCGCAGCCGTCCGAGTGGTCGTCCGCGACGAGGCCTCCGGCCTCTACTGGAATGGGGAGGACTTTCAGGAGTCGTTCATCAGGATTCCTGCCGAGATCGCATTGATTGGCGGCCAGCAATGGACCTGGACGCTCACGATCGACGTCCCCGCCGGGAGCTTCTACGTGGCGCCGTGGGCCTTCGACGTCGCCGGGAACACCAATGCTGCTCCCCCGCCGTCGGAGAGCATCGATGTTGGCTGAATCCGTGCGAAGGCGCTCCAGAGAGAACCTGCTCGCCAACGATCCAGTCACGCTCCTTGGGAATGGCGCCTGGATCGGGGTGGTCCAATTGTTCGGAGTTGCCGTTGCCTTCTGGTTTGCGGTGGTGTCGGCGCGCCAGTTGGGTCCGGACGGCTTCTCCGCACTGGTCTGGCTCATGGCTGTTGTTGCCTCGCTGGCAGCGGTGAGCCGGCTTGGCACAGTCCAAAGCGCTGCCCGGGTCCTCTCTTTGAACACAGCAGACGAGCGACGCACGATCTGGCACCTGATTCTGGGGCCCCTCATCATGGCGCTTTCGGTGGCTGTGCTGTGGTCGTTGTGGCTTGGTGACGTCGTGGTGAATCGGTCAGCAGAAGCTGCGCTGTACTCGCAAATGCTTGGGCTCGTAGCGGTCTGGCTCGTGACCTCCACCGTGTACCCAATCGTGGGAGCCGTCTTGCGGGCGGAGGGCAAGTTCGTGTCGTCAGCGATCTTCAATGAAGGTCTCCGACGGTTGCCAATGATCGCGGTCCTCCTGATGGTGGACGGCAATCCCGTCGAGGCAATCCGCATCGCAGTCATCGTGAGCGTCGTCATCGACGGGCTGGCGATCGTCCTCGCGCTCGCCCTCGCACTTCGAGCGGCGCATCCACGGACCACACCGTCCGTCCGTGGAAGGCAGAACCTTCAGGCCGATCTGGGAGAAACGTTTCGCTTCTGGCCAGCGAGTGTGGCGGCTCTGCTTCTTCCGCAAGCGGCGGTGTGGCTCCTCGCGCTCTCGGCCGGCCCTACGGAGGTTCGCCACTTCGGGCTTGCGATTCAGCTCTCGCTGCTGTTTGCCATGCCGCTGCTGATTGGAAACCGAATCTTCGTTCCTCGGATCGCCAAGGCGTCAAGCGAAGACCGCTTGGACGAGCTCGAGGGAAGTCTTCGTGCATTTGCAACGCTCGCTGCGTCCGTGCTTCTCCTCGCCTTGTTCGGATTCTTGGCGGTGGGCCGCCCGGCCATCTCCTTCGTGTTCGGCACTGAGTACGCAGGCGCATTCTGGCCAACGGTTCTTCTCACACTCGGGGTGATCGTGAATACCGGCTCCGGCCTGTGTATGGCAACCCTTGCAAACACCGGCCACGCGGCACGCGTCGGATGGGCCTCGGTGCTTACGACTTCCGCGTTCATCCTCGCCGTAGCGGCCTTCGCCACAAGCGCACTCGCTGCAGCGATCATCGCCGGCGTGGTCCAGATTGTGTTCAATCTCGCGATGGCCCGCTCCGCCCAACGACTCACTGGCATCACGACGTTCGCCCGACTGCCAGGTCGTTCTGCTCGTCGGGAGCGGACGGGAACGACGAATGTCGCGTTCTTCGACGACCGCTTCTTTGAGGTGTACGGGGCGCAGGAGAACATCCTGCTCCTCGCTCAACTTCGTCAGTCCGAGGGCAATTCGGTGGTCTTCGTCACCACGCAGGACGGGGCGCTTGCCGCCGAAGCGAGGAAACGCGGCTTGCCAACGATGGTCGTCGATGCACCACCAGCGCTCCGTGTTTTCGACAAGCAGGCCATCAACGGCCTCTCGGCCATCGCCGCAACAACGCTGAGTACGGCCGCCTATTCTCGCCGACTCCACGCTGCGCTCAAGACACGCGGGGTTGACGTCGTGGTTGCTGCGTCGGTGCGTTCCAGCCTGCTGCTTGGGCGGACGCGTCTGGCGGCCGATCCAGCCGTCGTACTGTTCGCTCAGAACTCCACCCCATTCGGATCATTTTCGGCCGCTGCGCTCCCCGGTGTCGATGTGCTTGCCCTCATCTCGTCCGGAGCGCGAACGACCTTCCCAGCGTGGAGTTTCCGCCTCGCCCCCGCTCCGATGCTGCTGCCGTCAGGACGAGATCTCTCGGCATTCGCCGTCGAGCGCCACACCGACCACGATGCCGCACTGCGAATCGTCAGCATTGGCAAACTGAGCGAACGCAAGGGCTTTCACGTCCTGCTGGACGCAATGCGGCTTTTGCACGAGCAGGGAACACCAGCCGAGTTGACGATCGTTGGCGGCGTGTCTGGCGACGAATCGAAGGAATACGCGGTCAGACTTCACGACCTTGCGGAGGCCGACGGGCTGAACGTCCGATTCGTCGGCTGGCAGGATGACATCGCCGAGTACCTCCGCTGGGCCAACTGCTTTGCACTTGCGTCGTTCAACGAAGGGTTGCCGGGCGTGATCCTGGAGGCAATGGCAAGCGGGCTCCCTGTCGTCGCGACCGATGCCGGTGGGTGCAGCGACGTTGTCACCGAAGCCACCGGAGCCATCGTTCCAATCGGATCGAGCATTCGTCTCGCCGAAGAACTCGCAAGGTTGACCGATCCTGAACTCCGCAGTCTGCTCGGCGCGAACGCTCAGGCGCTCATGGTGCAGTCGTACTCTGAGGGTGCATTTCTCGATCGGTTCAACGCCGTTCTGGAGGCAGCGACGCGATGACTGAACTGCCGGACTGGGTATGGCTTGCTTCGGCCTTGTTTGGCACGCTCACCGTCTTTGTGTTTTCGTGGCGGCTCGTTGTCCCGCACCCATTGTCCCCTCTGGGACTGTTCCACCTGCTGTTCGGCGCGATCGTGCTCTGGAGGCCTGCGCTTCTCCTATTCGGACTGGACGACCTCTTCCCAACGAACCTCCACGATCGTCAGCCACGGCAGTTCGCCTCCGAGGCGCTCGTGCTGTCAAGCCTGTGGTTACTCAGCGTGCTTGTCGGGTTCCGCCTCGCTGCAAGATTCGGACAACCGCTGAGTCGTCTGTTCCCATCGGCGGTTGGGATCAGACCCGACGTCTTTCGAGCCACAGCGGTTTCGCTTACCGCAGTCGCCGCAATCACAACGCTCTACATGTGGATTCGGTTCGACGGTCCGAATGGTCTCGCTGCGGCAGTCAAGTTCCAGAAGACCGTTGGCCAGCTGATCGCCCTCCGTTCGTTCACCGTTGTGGCAACGGTCCTCAACGTCGGTCTCGCCCTGAAGGAGTACTTTTTCGAGGCAGGTGGTTCGGCCCCGCCTCGCGGTGTCCGAGAGCGGAACCTCACGTGGGCGTGGGTGCATGTGGGTCTTGCCGTGTTCGCAGCCGGTCTGTCGATGACCTGGGGAGCCCGCGACAGCGCACTCATCCTGGTTGTCGGTCTGGTGCTTGGACCGGTGTCTCGGGAGCTTCGCGCCCGCCAGTGCTGGACTCGCCTCCTCCTCGGCGGGGCGGCGATCGTGGGTATTGTCGTTGCGCTGAGAGTCTTCCGCGACCTCACAGCGGCAGACGAACTGTCTGGAGCAATCGCCGGACAGTCGCTTTGGCGGCAAATGTCGGTCGCCGCCAACCTGACGCAGTTCGACGCCCTTGTCCTTGCCGTTCGGGATGCCGGCACGGCGTTTCCCTTCTTCGGCGGCGAGGAGTTCACGGACGGCATCCGCGCTTCCGTGCCCGGAATCGCTCCGGACCAGCACGAACGAACTGCACTGACGTTTGCGCAGATCTACCAACCTGCACGTCAGAACGGCTGGCCGCTGTCATCAATTGGTGATTGGTATGTATCCCTTGGCGCCTATGGGGTTGTGGCCGGCGGCACCCTCAGCGGTGTGCTGTATCGGGGAATGGAAGCGGCGTACCACACGCGGGACTCTGCGCTGGACTTCATCCTCTCCAGCTTCGTGGTCCTCACCGTCATCCAGCTTGGCGTTTGGGCAGCGCTGCCGGTGGTCTACCGAAACTTCGTCCTTCCCCTGCACCTCGTCCTGGTCGTCGCCCGACTGCTGTCCACGTTCCTCGACGAGCGGACCTCCCGTCGAGCGGCCGCGCCGACCGTGCGAAACGATGCCGCCTTGGAGGAACTGGGGTGAAACCGAACTTTCTGGTCATCGGAGCTGCGAGGAGCGGCACCACAGCGTTGTGCAAGCAGCTCGGGCAGCACCCCGACATCTTCATGACCGAACCAAAGGAGATGCACTTCTTCGCTCATGCGAACGCCGAAGCCCGGTACACCGGCCCGGGAGACTCGGAGATGATCAACCGACACGTTGTCAGTGATCCGTCCGCATACCTCGACCTCTACAACGGCTCCACAGGCGCCACTGCCCGTGGCGAAGGCTCGGTCTCCACGTTGTATGCACACAATTCTGCGCCGGACGCCATCGACCGGTGGGCGGACCCGGATGTTCGTCTCGTCGCCGTGCTTCGCGAACCAGCAGACCGCGCGTACTCCAGCTATCTGTACCTGCGCGCTCGCGGCTATGAGCCCCTTTCGTCCTTCGAGCAGGCCCTGGAGCATGAACCCGAGCGCCGGTCACAGGGTTTTCATCACATGTGGCACTACTCGGAAATGAGCCGATACGAAGCCCAGCTTCCCGTGTTCGCCGAGCGTTTCGGAGACCGATTGCTCACGCTGGTTTTCGAAGAGTACCGGGACGATCCTCTCGGACATCTCGCCCAGATTTGCTCACATCTGCGAGTGGACGAAACGTTCGGCTTCTCCACAGGCGGATCCATCAACAGCGGTGGTGAGCAGCGCTCGAAGCTGTTGTCGGGGGCGATGGCGGGGTTACGGTCGAACGAAGGCGTCAAACGGTTCGTCAAGAAGGTGGTCCCCTCGACGGCTCGCGAGCGTGTACGGCAGCTGAACCTTGCCAAACCTGAGCTCGAACCGTCGGTGCTACCAGATCTGTATGCCGATCACGCCGGAGATCGCGAAGCCGTTCAGGCAGTGCTCGGCCGGGAGGTTCCATCGTGGCGAAGGTAGGTGGTGTGATCGTGCATGTCGTCGAGGCGAGCTTCGCCGGTGTGGGGCGTCATGTCCTCGATCTGGCTCGGGTGCAGGCTGCGTGCGGGGCCGACGTTCATGTCGTGTACGGAACCGGCAGAGAGTCGGCTTCGTTCGCACGTGAGCGAGAGGCGAACGAGGACGTGACGTGGCATCCGATTGACATCAGTCGGGGTTTCGCCCGACGCGACCTGTCCGAGATTCGACGTCTTGATCAGCTCCTCCGAGTGCTTCAGCCGGTGGTTCTGCATGGGCACAGCACGAAGGGCGGACTCGTTTCCCGGATGCTTGCGCATCGGGCGAAAAGTGTGTGCTACACGCCGAATGCGGTCTACTCAATGAACCCGTTGCTCTCCCCGTGGGCACGGCGAATCGCTGGATCGATGGAGCGCGTTCTGGCTCTTCGGACCGATTCGCTGATCGCAGTCTCCCTGGAGGAAGCGGCGCACATGCGAGAGATTCGCATTCCCACCGACAAGATCACCTTGGCTCCGAACGGAATCAACAGCTTCGTCCAACCCCACAGCGAACAGGTCCGCAACGAACTTGGCATCCCTACGGGGATCCCCGTGGTCGGATGTGTTGGGCGACTCGACGAGCAGAAGGCGCCCTCGATGTTCGTGGAGGTCTGTGAGCGGGTGGCCCATGCGAAACCCGATGTCCATTTCGCGATCGTTGGTGACGGTCCGCTGCGCACCCAAGTCGAAGACCACGTGCGTTCGAGACCCGTGCTCAACGGGCGATTTCATGTCCTCGGCGAACAACCCGGACGCTGGGCAATGAGCGCCTTTGACGTCTTTGCTCTCCCGAGTCGATACGAGGGCTTCCCCTACGTGCTGCTCGAGGCTGCCGCTGCTGGCCTTCCGATCGTCACCACTGACAGAGCCTGCGCATCGGCGATCGTCACATCGGGGGTCAACGGACGAATTGAACCGTTCGACTGCGTCGAGTCGTTGGCCGACGCTGTCGTTTGGGCTCTCGGGCAGGTGGGATCTGTGTCTGAAGTGGCCAGGTCGGCTGCCGCCGATTTCACCGTGGAACGCATGGCTGATCTGCCATACAACCGCTTGTTGTCGATCGATCCGTCGGGCAGGGCCCAAGGGTCCGACCAACGCCCGCCGAGCGGAGGCATCCATGCATGAGTTGACGTCACGGCTGCAGGACCCCGTCTCGGGTTTGCGCATGGGGCCCGAAACGGTGGCGAGTGGGCTGCTCGGACCACGACTCCTCGGAACCCCAGCGGCATCTCTCGGCCCGACCGATCGTGTTCTGTCGATCGAGGGCGAACGTGCCGGGTATCCAATCGTCGACGGCATTCCCGTACTGATGAGAACCGAACGCCTGTCGCCCACGCCAGAGGACGTGCAGGTCGGCGGCACACACTTTGCCGAGTCGTACCAGGAACAGAAGCTCTACGCCTCGTTGGCGAACTCCACCCTTGGTACGCGCTCCCTTGCGGAAGTGCGTCGGGTCGTTGAGTTGGCCGAACCGGCAGCCTTTCCCGAACCGGCACAACACTGGTTCGGGGGCGGCACCACGGGCGCCGCCTACATGTCCGCCATGCGTTGGCTGGCCCCCGTCGCGGATCAGGTCGTCCTTCAGATCGGTGGCGTGGGCACCCATGCGCTCAAGCTCTTGCATGCGGGTGCATCGTTCGCTCTTGTCGTCTCTCCGGTCGTTCAGGAACTCGTTGTGGGCCAAGCGATCGCCCAGCAGCTGGGGCTTGACAATCGCGTCGCATTCGTCGGTGGGGTTGCAGAGGAGCTTCCCATCGCTGACTCCTGTGTCGACAGGATCTACAGCGGCAGCTCCCTGCATCACACCAACACCATGCGTGCCATGCCTGAGCTACAGCGGGTGCTCGGCACGGACGGGCGCTGGGCAACGGTGGACGTCTGGAAGAGTTCGTTTCACTCCGCCGGCACGCGGATGTTCGGAAAGTGCCATGGCAACCCCTACTGTCATCCCCTCGATGACGAGCGAATCTCTCCGGTCTTCGCCGCCTTTCCCGACGCTCAGGCAGAGTTCTTCGGTGGTTCCCTTCGCTACGGTCTCGCCGTTGCGGAACGGGTCGGCCTCCGAGCGAACGCCTGTCAGGGAATGCGGCTGGCGAAGGTCGAGGAGCGGATCCCACTCGGACGACTCGAGCGACGGCTCTCCTCGCTCGTTTGCTTGACCGGGTCGCAGCTAGCCGGCCTCTGAGCCGACCATGACTCCAAAGTCGTCGCGGTGGAGTACACAGACCGCCCGACGATCGCCGATGGCCCAGAGCTCCTCGGATGGAGCGACGAGCGTGTACACCAGCGGTGAATCGAAATAGTCCACGCCCGTGTAGGCGGCGAACTGGGCATCGCAGACTCCGGAGAAGCCCATGGTGTCGAGTCGTCCGGGCCGCTCACTGTCCTGCGGGAAGAAGACCTCAGCGATGGCTGATACGGCGTGGTTTGGTGACGGAGCGGCGTCTGCGGAATCGTCGACGAGGGGATCGGTGGGAGCAGCGGCGCGGCGATTCCCGGAGCTGAGCCCGGAGGCGGAGGCATGGACGACCGGCCACTGGGGGCCTGCGGTGGCGGCGGAGCCATCATCGCTCCATCGTGAGGACCCCATGGCGTGCGTGATTCAGCTGCTGACTGCTCCTGGCGCATTGCGCCCCTCCTCCCCCACCACCGGTACGAACGTGTTCGGAAACCGAACCCGACCGCTTGAGCGACGCGGCGCGTTCTACAGCTCGCCGATGGCCTTGGTGATGTCCACAACAGCTGCCTTGCCATCGCCGAATAGCATCATGGAGTTGTCGGCGGCAAAGAGTGGGTTGGGGATGCCGGCGAAGCCGGGCGAGAGTGACCGCTTGATCACCACAACGACCCGCGCCCGGTCGACGTCGAGGATCGGCATGCCCGAGATCGGTCCGTCGGGTTCCCGGGCCACCGGGTTGACCACATCGTTTGCCCCGATCACGATCGCCACGTCGGTCTGATCGAACGTCGGGTTGACTGCGTCCATCTCGATGAGCGCCTCGTAATCGATCTCGGCTTCAGCAAGCAGCACGTTCATGTGGCCGGGCATACGGCCGGCCACGGGGTGGATGCCGAACACCACCTCGGTGCCGTTCTCCTGAAGGGAACGGGTGAGGTCTCGGACGGCGTGCTGCGCCTGGGCCACGGCGAGCCCGTAGCCGGGGACGATGACCACGCGCTCGGCGGTGTCGAGCAACATGGCGACTTCGTCGGCCGAGGTGGAGGTGACCTTCCCCGCATACACCTCGTCGGCGTCGACGCCTTCGGCTGCTTTCGGCGCCTCGCTGAACAGCACGCTGACCAGCGTGCGGTTCATCGCCTTGGTCATGATCGCCGTGAGGATGAGACCGCTGGCTCCAACGAGCGCTCCCGCAATGATCAGCAGCGAATTGTCGAGAACGAACCCCGCCGCCGAGGCTGCGAGACCGCTCAAGGAGTTCAGGAGCGCGATGACCACCGGCATGTCCGCTCCACCGATGGGGGACGTCGCCGTCACGCCAAGGACACCAGCCGACGCCACGAGCAGCCAGAACCACAGGCGCTCATCGGGGTTCGCGACCATGAGCACACCGAAGACGAGGGAGACAGCCACGAGCGCAACGTTCACGAGCCGTGCTCCGGGCACGATGACGCCGTCCCAGGTTTCCTGCAGCTTGAAGAAGGCGATGAGACTTCCGGTGAAGGTGACCGCGCCGATGAACGCCGTGAGAGCGGCTGCAATGGTCAGCTGAAGATCGTCCTGTCCACGACCCACCGACTCGAAGAAGGACGCGGCACCCACGAGCACCGACGCCAGACCTCCAAAGCCGTTGAACAGCGCAACCAGCTGTGGCATGGAGGTCATCTGGACGCGCACCGCAAGCAGAACACCGGCCACGGCGCCGATCACGAGGCCAACGGCGAGTTGCCAGAACGAGATGATGTCCTGGTTGGTGAACGTGACCACCACGGCCACGAGCATTCCCGTGGCTCCCAGCTGGTTTCCCCGCACCGCCGTACGGGGCTTTCCGAGCCCCTTGAGGCCGAGGATGAAGAGCACTGCGGCAACGACGTACCCCAGACCGATGACGTCTTCGCTGCTCATGACTCACCTCCGCCAGAACCTGAATCTCGCTTGGGTCGGCTCCGGGGCTTGAACATTTCGAGCATGCGGTTGGTGACCAGGAAGCCGCCGACCACGTTGACCGTGGCGAGGGCAACCGCAGC
>CAZFBD010000031.1:6775-9077 GCA_964517125.1 uncultured Acidimicrobiales bacterium | reverse complement strand
GGTTGGTGACCAGGAAGCCGCCGACCACGTTGACCGTGGCGAGGGCAACCGCAGCCACGGCGAGCACCGTGGTCAGCGTGGAGTATTCGGTGCCGGCGGAAACGAGAGCGCCGACCAGGGTGATGCCGGAGATGGCGTTGGAGCCGGACATGAGGGGCGTGTGCAGTGTCGGTGGGACCTTCGAGATCAGTTCGATGCCGAGGAACACGGCGAGGACGAACAGGGTGAGAGCAAGAATTGGATCCATCAGGCCTGTGCCCCCGGGGTGTCGAGTCCAAGTGCCGTGCGGACCCGAGGGTGCACGACCTCGCCGCCAGAGGCCACGAGCATTGCGCCCGTGATCTCGTCGGAGGGGTCGACCACGAGGGCGCCTTCGTCGTCTGTCAGGTGATTGAGCAGTGTGACGACGTTGGTGGCAAACATCTGCGATGCGTTTCGGGGGCTGCGCGACGGCAGGTCGGTTGGTCCCAAGACCAACACCCCGTCGTGCCACACCTCCTCGTCGGCGACGGTGAGTGTGCAGTTTCCGCCCCGCTCGGCGGCGAGGTCGACGATGACCGTCCCCGGCCGCATCGCCTCCACCATCTCCGCAGTGATGAGTTCGGGGCTTGCCATTCCGGGGATGGCCGCGGTGGTGATGATCACGTCGTTCTCGGCGAGGATCGGTGTGAGCAACCGCTGCTGTTGGACGCTCTGATCTTCGGACTGTGCCTTTGCGTACCCACCAGCGTCCTCGGAGTCCACGGTGTCGAAGTCGAGCTGGATGGGCTTTGCGCCAACCGATTGAATCTGTTCGACGGCGGCCGGGCGTACGTCGAATGCTTCGACAACCGCTCCGAGACGTTTGGCGGTGGCGATTGCCTGCAACCCGGCGACACCTGCGCCCAGGACGAAGGCTCGGGTGGGTGGAACCGTGCCGGCTGCCGTCATGAGCATGGGAAACATGCGAGGTGCACGAGCCGCCGCAAGGAGCACCGCTTCATATCCGGCGACCGTGGCCATCGAGGAGAGCACATCCATGCTTTGCGCTCGTGTGATCCGCGGGACCAGCTCGAGCGAGAGGATGTTTGCTCCAGTGGTGGCGAGCGCAGCCGTGTTCTCGGGCATCCACAACGGGTCAACCATGGCAACGAGCGTGTGGGCGGCCCGCAGGTGTTCAGCGAGATCGTCGCTGACATCGTGCGTGCCCGCACCTCGGAGCTGGATCAGCGTGGCACTCCCCTCGACGACGTCCGCCCGGGAGCCGACGGTTGCACCGGCGGTGCGATAGTCGTCGTCGGGAAACCCCGCCGCCGTTCCCGCCTCGGTCTCGATGGAAACGCCATGGCCAGTGTCGGCGAGCTTCGCGACCGCTTCGGGCGTCAGGCCCACGCGTCGTTCACGGTGGGCGACTTCTTTCAGGACACCAATCTTCACCACAGTTCCTCCAACGACGAACGAGCCTTGCAGACCGTCGTACGCAGGTCGAAATGACGTGGCAGCCCGACCGTGGCCCGCAGGGTGAACGGGGCGAGAAGCATGGAATCAGACGGTGTCCCCGGGAGTGGATCCGTGACACAGTGGCGTCGAAGCTGTTTGTGAGGGGAACCCACCGTGCACTTGTTGAGCCTGTTCGGCGAAGCCGATCAACACACCCGCGTCGAGGCCGGGCAGAAGATCTTCTCTCGAGGGGATCTGGGCGACAGCATGTACGTGATCATCGACGGCACGGTGAACCTGCACGATGGTGACGATGTGTACGGACCGCTCGCTGCGGGCGAACTGTTCGGTGAGATGTCACTCATCGACGACGAGCCCCGCAGCCTCGACGCCGTGGCGGCGACCGATGCGACGCTTGCAGAGATCGACGAGCGTCGGTTCCTGTTTCTCGTGAACGAAACACCGATGTTTGCGCTGCACGTCATGGGTGTTCTGGCCGACCGGCTGCGCGACCGGCCCTAGGTCCAGCCCCACCCGAAGAGCCGGCCAAACAGGCCGGGCTTTTCGGGCTCGACGGTTTCTTCGATCGTGCGGAGCCTTTCGAGCACCTCGGCCGCTGAGGCGGGCCGGTCGACGGGTGACTTCGCCAGACACTCGCTGATGAGTTGCTCGAGTTCGGGGGAGATTCGAGCAGATGCGGAGGTGAGTGCTGGGGCCGTGTGCAGATGACGCGGTGAACGTACCCACGGGTGTGCACGTGGTCAAGGGCTTCGACGATTTGGATGGCGAGCCCTACCGCCTCATCCTGTCTGAGCTTGCCTTTCTTCAACAGGTAGTCGTCGAGTGGTTCGCCTTCGACGATCTCCAGAGCTGCGTAGACCAC
>CAZFBD010000031.1:0-6675 GCA_964517125.1 uncultured Acidimicrobiales bacterium | reverse complement strand
ACAGGTAGTCGTCGAGTGGTTCGCCTTCGACGATCTCCAGAGCTGCGTAGACCACGGCGTCCTGGGCCCCGGAGTCAAAGATGCGGAGGATGCCCGCCGGAATCCTTCGACCGCTGGGGGCTCGACCATCACCCACATTCTTAGTTCGCAGGATCTTCCGCTGTCGGCACGCAAGACCAGCGTTCACACGCCGTTCGCAGAGCCCGACTAGACAGGAGCCATGTTGGAACTCGTTGGACGAACGGCAGTGATCACTGGAGCGGCGAGCGGTATCGGGCTCGAAATGGCCCGGCGTTTTGCAGCCGCTGGCATGCAGCTGATGCTGGCCGACATCGAAGCGGAGCCTCTGGAGGCGGCCCGATCCGAGTTGGCGAACGGCGGTGCGTCCGTGGCGTCGTTCGAATTGGACGTGCGCGAGTACACCCAGATCGAGGCGTTGGAGGCCGCCGCTCGAGACCGGTTCGGCAACGTGCACGTGCTGTGCAACAACGCAGGAGTCGGTGCTGGAGGACCGGTGGTCGGCACTGATGATCTCGATGTCTGGCGCTGGGCGATCGACATCAACCTGTGGGGTGTGATCTACGGGTGCAAGGTGTTCATCCCTGCCATGGCTGCCCACGGAGAGCCGTGCCATGTGGTGAACACCGCGTCGATGGCCGGTCTTGCGCCGTCGCCGTTCATGGGACCGTACACAATTGCAAAGTATGGCGTGGTGGCGCTGTCAGAGACGCTGTCCCTCGAGATGCAGATGGCGAAGAACAACGTGGGTGTCTCGGTGTTGTGTCCAGCGTTCGTTCGTACGGCCATCGCCGACAGCAAACGGAACCTTCCACCTGAGCTCGCGGAAGCTCACGGCGCCCCGCAGGAGATGGAGAGCATCATGCATGCACTGGTCGACGGCGGAATCGATCCGACGCTGGTTGCCGAGGCTGTCCATCAGGCGATTCTCGACGATTCGTTCTGGATCCTGACCCACGACGAGTCCAAGCCTGCAATCGTCGCCCGGGCCGAATCGATCGCCGACAATCAGAAGCCGAGCTTCCTGGGCTGACGACCCCTCACCGTCTGCACGGACATTCGGAGGTGTTCAGAACTGTGGGCAGTGCTCCCGCAGGTACGTGAGGTACCGGCCGACATCAGCTGCGACGTCCTCGATCCCCAAGCGAGCATTCAGGCTGGAACCGAGTGCCCGAAGGTCGCTCACGGATGCGACGTTCGCTTCGACGTACTCGAGCGTGCGCCGCTCCGCCTCGATGTACGACGCGAAGTCGGCGGCGACGTCCTCTGGGGCCCGGACACCAAGCAGCTGGTCGATTTCCCAGGCGATGTAGCTCGCATAGGCCGTCGCTCGGGTTTCGATGTCCTCGGCGAATGGGTTCGATTGCTGAATGCCGGCCAGGGTCGTGCAGAACGTGGCTCGCTCCGCCTCCGCTGGCGTCGTCTGCGCAGCGCTCTCGGCGACCGTGGTCGTCGTGGATTCGTTGGTTCCAGCGACTTCGCTTGAGGTCGACGACGGAGCAGTTTCCACCGGCACCTCCGCGGTCGTGGTCGTCGTGGAGGCAGGAGCTGCAGCGATCGTCGTGGTCGTCGTGGTGGTGA
Source organism: uncultured Acidimicrobiales bacterium (assembly GCA_964517125.1). GTDB lineage: Bacteria > Actinomycetota > Acidimicrobiia > Acidimicrobiales > SHLQ01 > SHLQ01. The sequence continues at coordinate 5,076 of CAZFBD010000031.1, read as the reverse complement.
CCACAACAGCGGGCTGCGCTTCGCTCGTTCCGCCAACCACTCCACACGCGCCGCACATGAGCGCGATGGCGACGAGGAGGCTTGGCGGGGTGCGCATGCACCTCCAGTCGGCGACGACCCATGCTGCGACATGGGCCGAATGGAGCGATGCACGGGTCGGAGGGCGGTCACGCGGCCGCCTGACGCGTCTAGGGGGGAGAGCTGATCCTCACGCTTCCGGGCGCCGGCGACACGCAATCGGAATACCGCTTCCTCGCGCCGCTCCTCGCCGAGCGAGGGTTTCACACGGCAACAAGGGACCTACGCGGACATGGCGACTCGTCAGCGCCCTGGCCCAGCTATGGCATGCAGGAAACGGCCGGTGACATCATTGCCATGCTCGGGCACCGGGACGCCGGCCCTGTCACGGTCGTCGCCACATCCTTCGCCCCGACAGCGGCTCTCTGCGCGGCTACGGAACGCCGCCCGGGCCATGCGTTCTGCATTGCAGGGATTCGTTTCCATCGAACAGGCTGGTGGGTTCGGGCTCGACGTCGACATCGAAGATTCCTTCCACTGGCTCGTCCGAGAACTGATCACCTCACTCGAACAGAGCTGACCACAGGTGGCCGGTTTCCCGGACCTCATCGACGATACTCGGAGCATGACTTCTGAAATCATCGTGCTCGACGGCGGCATGGGAAAGCACCTGCAACGGTCAGGGGCTCCGTTCCGCCAGCCGGAATGGTCGGCGCTGGCACTGCTGGAGGACCCCGATGCCGTGCGTCGGGCGCACGTGGACTTCATCGAAGCTGGCGCCGAGGTCATCATTGTGAACAGCTACGCCGTCGTGCCCTTTCATTTGGGCGATGAACGTTTCGCCGAGCGCGGTCATGAGCTGGCCGAGCTGGCCGGACGTCTGGCTCGTGAAGCCGCCGATGCCACCGACCGACCGGTGAGAGTTGCTGGTTCGCTCCCTCCCCTGTTTGCGTCGTACGAGCCAGATCGCTTCCGCCCAGCCGACGCTCCGGCGATGTTCGACGTCCTCGTGCAGGCGCAGGCCCCGTTCGTGGACTTCTGGATCGGCGAGACCGTCAGCTCCATCGCCGAGGCGAACGCAATCGTCGCTGCGGTCGACCGCCACGACCCGGCAGCTGAGCTATGGATGTCATACTCGGTCCCCGATGACGAGCCCGGCACGACGGTCGACCTGCGCTCGGGTGAATCGGTCGCCGACGCTGTTGCGGCTGTGGAAGCTCGCGTCGCGGCGATTCTGTTCAACTGTTCTCCACCCGAGGCAATCACCATTGCGCTGCACCACGCGCACGAGGCACTCGGCGCCAACCCGTCGGGCATCCGTACTGGCGCATATGCAAACGCCTTCCTCGCCAAGCAGGAGGGGTACTCGGCGAACGATGTCATCCTCGGCCGGCGCAACGACCTCACGCCTGAGGACTACCACGACGTCTGCGCTGGATGGATTCGCGACGGCGCCAGCATCGTCGGCGGCTGCTGCCAGATGTATCCCGAGCACATCGACGCGCTGACCGATCTTCGAACACCCTGACTCCGTAGCGGCCCGCTGAACACCTCCTAGTTCGCTCGCAATTCGACAACTGGTTGGCAGACCCCGGGTTCCCTGGGCCGTACGTTCGACTGTGAGACGCAACGGCGGGGGCATGACATGGAACTGATGATTCGATTGCGATCGGTGGGGTCGTTGAGCCGGTTCATTGCCGAGAACCGGTCCGGGCGATTTCGACGGCCGTTTCGCGTTCGCGTTCGGAGCTGGCAGAACAACGGACAAAACGAAGGTACGGCAACCACAATCGTGAATCCTGAGTTCAGCGGTTCCGTGCTTCGCGTCCCCCTCCCCCAGGTGCAACGGGGGCAGGTTCTGGGGGTCGTGATCGAGATCGTCCCGCGAACGATTCGAGGAGCCGACGCGGCCTTTGTCACCACCGGAAGGATTGAGCTGACGAACACCGACGGCACCCAACGCGCTCGACCGACCTCCAAACCGGACCCGCTCAGCCGGTTCGAACGAATCAACCTGTACGCGGTGTCGGACTGGACGAATGCGTTGACCACGTTTCGAAACGACCAGGTGACGGCCGACGACACCGATTTCGAGCTGCTGGGTCTCGCCTACGGCTTTCCGGAGCTGGAGCGGTTCCACGAACCGATGTGGAGGTCCAAGAGTTCCGAGCTCTCCGACTTCATCGCGTCGGTCGACGACGTCACGTGGAGCAACCTGGACGGTGAATTGGACGATGTCTGGGCCTCGGCCCGCCACACCGTTTCGATATCGAACCGCCGTGTCGACTACGTCGTGCGCACCTTCAAGCAGAACGGGGCCGAATACGGCACCTGCCGTTTTGGTGTTCAGGTCTCGGAGGGCGATCTGCCGGCTGCGGTTCGTATTCGCCGGATCGGGTTCGATGTCGAGCGTCCGTTTGGTTCCCGAGTCCGGGCCACGCGCCGCGAACATCTGCTGAACATGGTCGACCGCTTCGTCGCCGTACTGCGCAACGACCTCGCTGCGGCGTCACACTCGGCCATCGCCACCGCTGCGGTACAGATCAGCGACAAACGTGTCGACCGCGGATGGCCCGAGTCGTTGTACAACACCGTGTACTTCTCCAACATCTCCTCCTCGGTCGTTCCGAGCTGGCAGCAGGGCCGAAGCATCGCCCCCGTCGCCGCTCACCGCCCGGCCTATCGAGGCGGATTCGCAACGGTCGAGCCGTCCATTGCCACCGCCACCCTGCAGGGCGGGCTGCGGCGGCTCTGAACAACGACTCCGACGAATAGGTCAAAAGGCCCACGTTTCTGCCGATGCGATTCTCGTGGAACCAGACGCGCACGATCGACCATCGGGGTGGTGGTTTCCTGCGCGCACCACCGCGTACTTCCTGATCGTGGCAGCGATCACGCTCGGAACGCTGGCTGTGCTTGGCCTACGGCAGATCAATTCGATCAACGCCGAGAACTCCAGTGTTCGCTTGGACCGGGCCGGTCGGGCAGCTGCTGCTCTGCTCGTCGAACGGGTCGACGGGGCAACAATCACCACGAACGCCAACGGATCTCCAGTTGCGATCACACTCGACGCCGACCTCCTCCAACCTGCCAACTCGTGGGACGAACTCCTTGATGCAATTGGTGGCGTCAATCAGGGAGCGGCGAATCTGTTCCGATTCAACGCCCAAACCGACTCCTTCGACCGTCTGTCCACCACATTCCGAACACCAGAGGGCGACCGCGCCGGCGGCTCTCAGGTGGAGCCTGGCCTGATCACCGCTGGACATCCGGCCTTTGCCTCCCTGTCAACGGCTACGCCCTACGTCGGGGAAGTACCCGTCGCGGGAAGGCTTCGTCTCGCGTACCTGACGCCGCTGACTGCCCCGGACGGATCGCTGAGCGGCATTCTGGCGGTCGATGTGGGATGGGTCGACGACCTGAACCGGATCAACAACGAGGCGGCCAATCAGGCTGCCAGCGTCACCGCTCTGCTCCTCATCGCCCTGGCCGTCATCTGTGTCGTCGTGATGTTCCTGTCCTTCCGTCCGCTTCATCGCCTGACCGAGGTCGCTCACGCTCTCGGCACGGGGGACAACGAGCGCACGGTGGGGCTGACCGAACGTGGGGACGAGATCGGCTATCTCGCCAAAGGGCTCGCCAAGGTCGCCGAACTGCAGCAGACCCTCGAACACCGTGCCTACAACGATGCGCTCACGGAGATACCAAACCGGGCCGCACTGATCCGCGAACTGGATCTGCGATTTGCGTCGATCGAGTTCGACGACGTGACCGATACGGCCTTCGCACTGCTCATCATCGACCTCGACGGCTTCAAAGAGGTGAACGACGGTCTGGGCCACCAGGCCGGCGACGAACTCTTGGCGGCACTGAGCCACTCGCTTCAGGAATCGTTGTATCCGGGAGAGTTCCTTGCGCGTCTGGGTGGCGACGAGTTTGCCCTGCTCTCCGCAGTCGGCAACCACACCATGCAAAGCCTGCACCCCCTCGTGGAGCGGGCCCGCTTTCACGCATCGGGTGTGTTTGCGACCAACGCTGGAAACGCGTGCGTCACTGCCAGCATCGGCATCGCTCTTGTCCCACAGCACGGTCAGACCTCGGACGAGGCCATGCGCCACGCCGATCTGGCGTTGTACGAGGTCAAGAGGGCCAAGCCGGGTTCGGCTCTGATGTACGAGACCGGCCTGTCCGCGTCGTTCGACAGGCAGATGTACGTGGTCACCGAACTTCGTCGAGCGCTCGCGGCCAACCAACTGTCGGTTGCCTACCAGCCGTTGTACGACATGACAGGCACGCTGCGAGGGCTTGAAGCCTTGTCGCGATGGGAGCACCCGGTGGAGGGAGCGATTGCGCCGAGCGAGTTCATTCCCGTCGCCGAAGGAGCCGGTCTCATCGAGCCGCTCGGAGCCTGGATTCTCGAAGACACCTGTCGCCAGCTCGCCGAGTGGGCTCGGGAGCATGAACGTGTTCCCATCGTCTCGGTGAACGTTTCCACGATTCAGCTACGTCATCCCGACTTCGTGGAGTCGGTTGCCGAGCTGCTTCGGAAGTACCCGGCGGCTCGCGGCAAACTCTGTTTGGAACTCACGGAGAGCGTGCTGGTCTCGCACACGAGCGGGTGGCACCGTCGGGTACTGGAGCAGCTCTCGGGTATGGGTGTTCTTCTTGCCATCGATGACTTTGGGACCGGCTACTCGTCGTTGAGTTATCTCAACGAGCTCGTGGTGGACGAGGTGAAGATCGATCGCAGTTTCGTTGTTGCAGCGGTGGGCGACGACAGCAAGACCCAGCTTCTGGACGGCATCGTTGGCCTGGGTCGAGGGTTGGGCATGGTTGTCGTCCTCGAAGGCATCGAGACCGCCGAAGAGCTCGCACTCGCCCGCCAGCTCGACTGTGACCTGGTGCAGGGGTTCCTGATGGGCCGACCAATGCCCGCCAGCGCCGTCGCCGATCGGTTCGACGTGATCAGCCCGAATTTCGCCGAGCTCCCCGTCGTCGCCGCTTAGGAGCCGCGCGGATAGGCCCGAGCGGCCTGGCACGAAGTGCCGTGAGCGGGGT
>CAZFBD010000030.1:51471-52571 GCA_964517125.1 uncultured Acidimicrobiales bacterium | reverse complement strand
TCGCCGAGGCCCTTGAACCGCTGCCAGTGGATGTTCTCGGCCTTGCGGTTGCCCTTGGCCAGCTCGGCCGTGAGCTCCTCGCGGTGTTCGTCGGTGAAGGCGCGGTAGGTCTTGCCGCCAACCTTCGTGGAGAACAACGGCGGCTGCGCGGCGAACACACGGCCAGCCTCGATGAGCGGACGCATGTACTTGTAGAGCAGCGTCAGGATGAGGCAGCGGATGTGGCTGCCGTCGACGTCGGCGTCACACAGGATGATGATGCGGCCGTAGCGGGTGTTGTCGAGGTCGAAGTCCTTGCCGGACCCACCGCCGATCGCCGTGAACAGCGCCTGCGCTTCGGCGTTGTCCAGCACCTGCTTCAGGGTGGCCTTGCCGGCGTTCACGACCTTGCCTCGCAGCGGAAGGACCGCCTGGAGCTCAGCGTTGCGGCCCTGCTTGGCCGGGCCAGCAGCCGAGTCGCCCTCCACGATCAGGAGTTCCGAGTCGGGGCCGTGCGTGCGGCAGTCGGCCAGCTTGCCGGGCATGCCGGTGTTGCCGAGGCTCGACAGCTTGCGCTTGTTGTCGAGCGCCTGACGGGTGCTGACGCGGTTGAGGATTGCGTTGGCGATCTTGTCCCGCACGGCGTTGACGTGGGTCTTCTTCGATCCGACGCCGTTGAACCAGTCGGTGCTGCCCTGCTTGACGACGTCGTAGACGATCTTCTCGACGCCTGGCGTGCCGAGCTCCTGCTTGGTCTGGCCACGGAACTGCGGCTCGGGGAAGGTGACCTTGAGGACCGCGATCAGGCCCTCCTGCACGTCGTCCTTCTGGGCCTTGTGCTTGTTGGCCTTCGCCAGCTTGGCCAGCTTGCGCAGGTCCTTGAGGAGAACGTCGTTGACGGCCCGGTTGAGCGAGCGTTCGAAGCCGGTGAGGTGCGTGCCGCCCTCGCCGGTGGGGATCGTGTTGACGAACGTGACGATCTGCGTGTCGAAGCTGTCGACCCAGCGCATGGCCACGTCGACCGTGCACTCGCGCTCCACCATGGTCATCTTGCCGTCGACCGGCACCTTCTCTTCGAAGGTGTCGATGCCGCTGAGCTCGATGACGTCGCTGAGGGTCGT
>CAZFBD010000030.1:43528-51371 GCA_964517125.1 uncultured Acidimicrobiales bacterium | reverse complement strand
CTCTTGCGGAACGACGACCCGCTGAAGTGGCCGGCCACCCGCTCGTTGAAGTCCAGGGTCCAGGTGTGGCCTTCGCGGTCCACCTCGGCCTTGAGCTTGTGGGACAACGCATTGACGACCGACGCACCGACACCGTGCAGGCCACCGGACGACGAGTAGGCGCCGCCGCCGAACTTGCCGCCAGCGTGCAGCTCGGTCAACACGACCTCGAGGGCCGACACCTTGAGCTTCGGGTGTTTGCCGACGGGAATGCCGCGGCCGTTGTCGGCAACTTCGATGGACCCGTCACGATGGAAGGTGACGTCGACCCGGTTCGCGTGCCCGGCAGCAGCCTCGTCGACCGAGTTGTCGATGATCTCCCACACGAGGTGCATGAGCCCGGCCGAACCGGTACCACCGATGTACATGCCGGGGCGCTTGCGCACCGCTTCAAGCCCTTCGAGGGTCTCAATGGACGACGCGCTGTACTCGTTCGACTTCGGTGTGTTCTTTGTTTTCGTTGTCATGATTTCTTCTTTCCAGCCAGTTCTGGATGACTCCGACGTTTCGAGCCGCTAGGCGAGAAACTCGAGTAGTGAGCGAAGCGAACGGCTACCATCGGGCTGGGCCGACGGCCAGGATCGGCAGGTCGGTCGTGGAGCTCACGAGGTCACGTTTGCTCGGTTCGAGCGTGAGCGGCACGGGGTCGGGGGCGGGCTTGGTCGTGTCTTCTTCGGAGCCGACGATGGCGAGCAGCCCCTCGACCGCACCGACGTAGCCGTAGACCAGCGCCTTCTCGTCGGTAAATCGGGTAACACGCACGCCGGTGCCGCCTCGACCCTTGGACTCGAACTCGGATGCCGGGGTCACTTTGGCCGTTCCCTTGTCGGTGACCGTGAGAACGGCAGCGTCGCCGATGATGGCGCCGGCGGCCACGATCTTGGCGCCGTCACGCAGCTTCATACCGGCGACTCCGCCGGCGTTGCGTCCCTGCACACTGATGGCATCGACCGCGGTGCGGAGCACCTGGCCGTCGCTGGCGATGAGGGCCACGTCGACCCCGTCGGGTGCGGTGAATGCTGCGGCGACGGAGTCCTGTGGCTTGAGGTTGATGACCGTGGTGCCCGGCCGGGTGCCGGCGAGCTCCTCCGGGCTCAGTCGCTTGACCACACCGTTGGTGGTGACGATGACGAGCTTCTCGGTGGTCTCGCTCGTGGGCGTGGCGATGGTGAGCACCTCTTCGCCCTTGTTGTTGCCGAAGGCCTTGCGGGTCTCGGTTCCCCGGGACCGTCCGCCGACCTCGTTCACTTCGAGGGCGTGCGCCATGCGGGCGGTGCCGTCGGTGGTGATGGCGAAGATGGGGGAGCGGGTGGTGCCCATGCGCGAAGCAACGATGACGTCGTGGCGACCCGGCGTGGCTCGCTTGGCGCCTTCGGTTGGCGCTCGACCAACCAGGTCGCTGGTGGACAGCGTGATGACGCAGTTCTCTTCGGGGATGTCGTCATCGCCGCCCGAATCGAACGCTTCGAGCTCAACGCCGGCGAACTCGTCCTGCGTGCGGATTTCGGTGCGGCGATCGTGGCCGTACTCTTCGACGGCTTCGGCGAGCTCGGCCAGCACGAGCTTGCGCTGCTTGTTCTCGGACGCAAGCAGCGCCTGCGCTTCCCGGATCTTGCCTTCGAGCTCCTCGGCTTCGTCCTCGAGCTTCTGCACCTCGAGCGAGGTGAGGCGCTTGAGCGGCATGTCAAGCACGTGGGTCGCCTGGACCTCGGAGAGGTCGAGCTCGCTCATGAGGGCGGCGCGAGCCTCGGGTGTATCGGTGGACGCCCGGATGATCTCGATGACGCGGTCGATGTTGTCGAGGGCGATGAGGAGACCGGCGACAATGTGGAGCCGTTCCTCCCATTTGCGCAGCCAGTATTCGGTGCGACGAACGATGACCTCGAGCCGATGCTGGATCCAGTGGTGGCACAGCTCCCAGAGGCCAACCGTGGTGGGCACGCCGTCGACGAGCACCACGTTGTTGATGGCGAACGTCTCTTCGAGCGGGGTGAGCCGGTAGAGGTTGGCGAGCACGGCCTTGGGGCTGGCGCCGGGGCGCAGGTCGATCTGCAGACGGAGGCCGCTGGTCTTGTCCGACAGGTTCTTGGCGCCTTCGCGCTCGTCGACGCCGGGGAGCTTGCCGGCGGCGGCGAGCTCGTTGATCTTCGTGATGATCTTCTCGGGGCCGACCATGTAGGGCAGCTCGGTGATGACGAGTGCCTGGCGGGACTTGGTGACCTTGATGGTTTCGGCCCGGGCACGCACCCTCACCGACCCGCGACCCGACTCGTAGGCGTCTCGTAGGCTGTCCTTCAAGACGATGCCGCCGGAGGGGAAATCGGGACCCGGGACCATTTCCATGAGCTCGTCGACCGTGGGCTTGGGCCGACGCTTCGTCATGACGAGTTCGATGGCCTTGTAGACCTCGCCCAGGTTGTGCGTGGGCATGTTGGTGGCCATGCCCACCGCAATGCCGGTGGTGCCGTTGACGAGCAGCGATGGAATGAGGCCGGGAAGGACCTCGGGCTCTTCGCGGAGCGCGTCGAAGGTGGGGCGGAAGTCGACCGTTTCCTGATCGATCTCGCGAATGGTGGCCATGGCCGCATCGGAGAGCTTGCACTCGGTGTAGCGGTAGGCGGCGGGCGGATCATCGAGGCTGCCGAAGTTGCCCTGTGGGGTGATGAAGGTGACGTTGCGGGTGAAGTCCTGGCCCATACGGACGAGGGTTTCGTAGATGGCGCCGTCGCCGTGCGGGTGGTACTTGCCCATGGTGTCACCGACGACGCCCGCACACTTGCGGAAATCGCCGTCGGGACGGATGCCCTGCTGCAACATCGAATACAGGATGCGGCGCTGCACCGGCTTGAGTCCGTCGCGTACGTCGGGAATGGCCCGGGCGGTGATGACGGAGAGTGAGTAGGCGAGGAAGCTCTCGCTCATCTCGTCGGCAACGGGAACCTCGATCACTTCGGCCGCGAACTGGTTGGAAAACAGGCCTGGTTGGTCTGGCATGGAGGACACTCCTGCGTCGGTCAGGGGGCGAACAAACGTTCGCAGCCTACCTCACGCAACGCGAGCGGCGGCCGCGGTCCGACCGTAGCTCCACATGTCAGGAGAGATGTGGAGGCCGCCGACTTCGTTCGCTTCCGAACCACGGCGGGAGAGTGTTGCGGAGGCCCCGGTTGAAAGGCGGCGACATTTCTGACCGGGACCTCCGCACCGACAACCGACAGAGCCGGTTGCCAGATCTTTCAGGCCATCACCCGAACCCCAACTCGGGGCAGGTGATGCTGGACAGCTGTGTGCGATCCGAGTCGCTCAACATGACCTGACCGTTGAGCTGTGGATCCAGGAGCGAGCCGTCGTTGACATGTGCCGGGCCAAGGAGCACGTGTCCGAGCTCGTGGCTGACGATTTCGGTGATGATGGCTGGCTCACCGGCGAATGGATGATCCGGATTGATGAGGATCTGTCGGCCGTCGCCACTCGTCCAACCGAGCGGTGCAGGTGCTGTTGGCCACACACCACCGAACCGGACGTTCACCGGACCGTTGTCCATGGGTCGAAGTTCGACGAGCGGGGTCGCGTCGTTGAGGAGGTCCAACGCCGCCACGGCTGCATCCGTCATCGCACCCAGGTCGATGTCGAAGCCGATCGCACAGATCTGGGCAGAGGCCACGGTCGTCGTGACCGCTCCGGTTTCCCGTTGGAGGACCGTGCTGCTCGTTCGTACATCGGGCAGCGCATTCGCCAACGACCTCGTCGGCTCTGGCTGGGACGTCGAGCGTTCGGAGCTTCCCGCTGGCCGATAGCCGGCAAGCGAGCCGTTCTGCACTCGGGTGTCAGCCGGTGCCTCGAAGAATTCAGTTGTTGTGTTCACCGTCGTATCAGTACATCCGCCAACACAATCGCCGTCCTCCGCCGGTCCGCCCCACGGAGAAAGGATTGCGATGAAAAGAGCTACCAAGCCGCCTGCTGTAGCAATGTGCATAGGTTGTACAACCAGCTACGGCAGCGGACGGTGGGTGCTGTATCGCGAAACGATTACAACTCGGGAACGAAAGAGGTCGGCCCTGTTCCGTGCCTTCGAACGAGGAGCCGCAGCACGCCAAAACGTGCAGTGGCTGGGCGGAAGCCCAGCCACCGGGGGGGCTTTTAGGAGGGGCGGGGGGCAGCCCAGGGCCGGGGGGGTTTTGTTGGCCCCCGGAACGAGGGGGGTTCCCGGGGCCCAGTTCTTTCAGCTCAGGCGGCGACCAGCTGGTCGTCTCGCTCGGTGAGCCAGTTCTCAATGGAGGGGGTGTCGGCTCCGAAGACCCGATGCATCAGGTCGGAGACCCGAGGCGACTCGACGGTGAGGCCGTGTTCGGCCCGATCACGATCGGCAAGCTGTTCATCGGTGACCAGGAGGAGGGCGGCGAGGTTGTCGACTCGCTCGTCGGTCCGGAGTGGGGTGGTGGTGTTCGTCATTGTGGTGGACCGTCCTTTCATGAGTGTGGTCCGTGTATGCCATCTACAACCGGTTTTACGCATTGCTCATTCCCTTTGGATGCGCGTCTTACGTTCTTCTTGACAACAGTCACATCAGTCCGCTCATTCGGTGTCCTGGTCCGCGGGGTGGGTGCACGTTCGGGTACCGAATTCGAGGGCCGGCGTCTCGACGAAGGCGCCGTCGTGCCAGAGCTGAGCGGTCCAGTTGCGGACGGGCTCGGGTTCCTCGTCGGTGGCGAGCGATTCGAACCAGGTCCACAGTCGGTCGCCGAGTGGGGTGGCTTCCAGGCACGAACCGGCCACGGACGACTCCACCACGATCCCCTCGAAGATCGCATCGGCGATCTGCACGGTGCAGTCGTCGACCGCAATGGCCGTCCAGCTGACCGTCGAGGCGCCGGACTGCCACACGTTTCGTGCCAGCACGAGCTCGTGAGCTGCGCCGATTGGACGGAAGCTCGTGAGGACCTCGCCAACTCGTTCCATGTCGATCGGCCCGCCAGCGAATCCGCCATCGGCGAACTCGAACTGGGCGACTGCGGTGTCACCTTCTTCATGGTTTCCGAGCGTGAGGGTGTCGGGCTGTCCGTCGCCATCGAAGTCACCAACGGTCGTGGTCACGTCGACCAGGCCGGAGACGTCGGCGGCTCCGGCCGGACACGGCGACACCCGCCACGGGATCAGCCAGTCGGCGGCCGCCCAGCCCCGCACCGCTGGGTCGGTGACCGCGGTCAGCTCGTACCATTCCCGACCGTTATCGCTGACCTCGCACCCGCCGGCCGCGGCAACCTCGGTCCCCGTGGGGAGGGCGAGGATGATGTCGTTCGATGTGCCGGGACCGGTACGCAGGTGCAGCCCGCCATCGGCGTCGTCCAACAGCACCTCCACCCGGAAGCGGCCTGCAGGTGTGGTGGAACAGCCGAGCTCGAGGGGTGTGGCGAGTGGCGATTCGCTCTCCGCTTCGGTGGCATCGTCCTCGGCCTCCTCACCAGACGAGGTGTCGGCCCCGTCGGTGTCATCGGCTGGACCGATTGGCGTCGCTGCTGCAGGTGCGTCGGCGAGCGACAGTTGGCCCGAAGCGCTTCCTGCCTCGAGGGGAACGAGCTGACCGGTACCGCTTGCTGTCGTGGCGGTGTCGCCCGTGGAGGCACAGGACGAAACGCCGAGGGAGATCAGCGCCGTGAAGAGGACAAGGCGAGCGGTCGTCGGGGGCATGGGTCAAGTATCGACGGCCCGACGTGGCTCGACCATGGGGAGTGCCCCCCACAGGTTCAGATTCGGTGGGCCGCGATCGACTGCTCGTCGAACGTGAAGCCGGTTCCCGGTCGGTCCGGAATGACCAACTGTCCGCCCTCGAGCACGACCTGTTCGTTGAAGAGCGGGCTGAACCAGTCGATGTGCTCGACCGAAACGCAGTTGGCGGTGCTGCCGGCGATCGAGAGGCTGTACTCGGTGAAGAAGTGGCTGGACACATTCGTGTGTTGCGCGGCAGCCGCAGCCGCTGCCTTGCGGAACTCGCTGAGACCGCCGATGCGCTGCAGGTCGGGCATGAGGATGTCGGCGGCACGGGCATCGAGCATGGCCTGCATCCCGAACCTGGTGTACTCGGTTTCTCCTGAGGCAATGGGCGTGTCCAGCGCGGTGCGAACCTCGCCATGGCCCACCAGATCCAGCGCCGACACCGGCTCCTCGAACCACACCAGGTTGAACTGCTCCAGTTGGCGCCCGATACGGATGGCCTGCTTCGGCGTGAACGCCTGATTCGCATCGACGTACAGGTCGATGTCGTCGCCCACGGTGTCGCGAATGGCCTGAATCCGCCGGATGTCGTCGTCGGCATAGTCGCTGCCGATGCGGATCTTCATGCCCCAGAAGCCCTGGTCGACGAACCGCTGGGCCTCGGCCGTGAGCTCCTCGACGCTGTGCGACAGCCAGAGACCACTGCTTGCGTACGTGTCGACCCGGTCCCGCATGCCCCCGAACAGTTTCGCGAGCGGCATGTTGGCCGCCTTGCCAATGCAGTCCCACAGTGCCGTGTCGATGGCGCTGAGCGCCGAGATGGTGACTCCCTTGTGCCCGGTTGGGTTGATGGCGCTCCAGATCGATTGTCCGATGCGCTCAACGTTGCGAGCGTCCTCACCAACGACCAGCGGGGCCATTCCCAGAATCATCTCGTCGAAGGCACGCAGCCGATCGGCGTTCAGTGTGAACGCAAGGCCCTGTCCGCTGACGCCATCAGTCGTTCGAATCTCGGTGAGTACACAACCGACGGACCGCATCTGGTGAATGGCCGTGCCGATTGGTTTGGGCAGCGGGACCTCGACGAGGGTCGTTGTCAGCGACTCGATCAACATGGACGCGACGCTACACAGCCGATCTCAAACGGTCAGATCCGAGAGCTGAACCACACTCGTTCAGCTGCGCAGGTACCGATCGGTCAGGTCGGACAGCGTGGCGTGGAACTCCTCGACACAATCGCCAAGGATGTCGGCCACAGGCCGGATCGCGTCGATCCGCCCCTGCACCTGGCCGCTCAGGGCAATGGCAGCGTTCATGTCGCCGCCGAAGTACAGCTGCTGCGGATCGCCGAAGTCCCCAAACACGTTGTGTTCAGCGAACTGCAGGTTCGTGCTGCGGTCGGTCTTGATTGCCCGCAACGCTGGCGAATGGCGCTGGTTCAAGAACACGGTGTCGGTCTCGGTGCCATCGACGATGGCGTTCTTCCAGTTGTCGTGCACCGGGCTCTCGGCAGCCGACACCATACGCGTGCCCATCTGCACGGCCTCGGCCCCGAGCGAGAACGCTGCCGCCATGCTCCGACCGTCGACGATGCCACCAGCGGCGACGATGGGAACGTCGACCTTCGAACGAATCAATGGCAGCAGCACCATGCTCGCCACCGGGTCAGGGTTCTTGAAGCCGCCACCTTCACCACCCTCGACGACGAGTCCGTCGACCCCGGCCTCCACCGCCTTCATGGCACCCTTCAGCGTGGGGACCACGTGGTACACGGTCAGACCGGCCTCTTTCAGTTGCGCCGTGTACGCCTGCGGGTTGCCGGCCGACGTGGTGACGAAACGCACGCCCTGGTCGATCACGAAGTCCACGATGGCCGGGTCGCGCACGAACGCCTGGGCGATGTTGACCCCAAACGGCTTGTCGGTGAGGTCCCGCATCTTCAGGATCTCGTCCCGAATGTTGTCGAGCTCGCCCGACGAGGTCTCGATGATCCCCAGACCCCCAGCGTTCGACACCGCCGAAGCCAACGCCGACCGTGCGATCCACCCCATCGGCGCCTGAATGATCGGCACCTCAATCCCAAGCGAACCAGTAA
>CAZFBD010000030.1:15885-43428 GCA_964517125.1 uncultured Acidimicrobiales bacterium | reverse complement strand
AAGGAAGGGCGTTTCGGCCCCCCGGGGCCGAAAGGCCGTAAGTGAGTGAGGCCCCCAGGGCCGAAGGAACGACTGTCACACCCCCTTGTCATGGTGGAGGCATGGACATTGTGACCCCCGAACGAATCACTCGCATGCTTACGGCCATCGAACTTGGCGTCGACGCCGACGAGTTCCGCTTCGAGAACCCGGCCGAACCGCTGGTCTGGGCCGATCTCGCCCATCAGCTGGGTGCGCTTGCCGACAAGGACGATGTGGTGTGGCTGCACGAGGCTGCGTAACGCGCATGCAGAACCCTGTGGTGACACATGGCCGAAGCCGGGTGTGCGGTTGCCCGCGGTACGGTCAGCCCCATGCGCCGATCCTTCTTTGCCGCCCTCGCCGTTCTGGGTGTGTTGGCCGCCACGCTCCTGTTGTTGTGGCTCAGCCTGTCATCGGGCGGCCATGGGGTGGTCGGTGATGCGGCCGACGGTGCCACCTTCGTGGTCGGTCGTGTCGAGGACCAGCTCGATCGCGATCTCGTCAGCCGGAGCGACGTCCCGTGGGCTGCCGACGAGCTGGCCCACATGCTCGGCTGGGGCGCCATCACGGTGGCGGCCGGCTTCGCGTTCCGTTCCGCCCGTCAGCTGAGCGACATTGCGGTCGGGGTCTTCGCGGTGTCCATTGGCGTCGAGCTCGCGCAGGAAGTGTTCACCAGTTCGCGGACAGCGCAGGTGCACGATGTTTCGGCAAACGGGCTTGGGGTGATGCTGGCGCTGATGTTCCTGGTTGCGGCCGAGCGTTTGCTGCCGCCCCGCCGTCCCCTCACTCAGGAAGTGCGGGGAGTGGACCGTCGCCGAGCCAGCCAACAAAGAACTCGTCGAGCTCCTGATCCGAAAGCTCCTCAGCGAGTCCGATGAAGTCGGCGGTGCTGGCGGTTCCGCCCCCGTACCGCACGACCCATTGTTGCAGCAGGTCGAAGAACACGTCATCACCAACCGTCAGCCGCAGGGCATGCATGGTGATGGCACCCCGTCGGTAGACGCTCGGGGCGAAGAGGTTGTCAGGTCCCGGGTCTTCGGGTGCCGGAACGAGGGCTGCCGATGCCCGGCTGAGCAAGCGGTCTTCGAGCTGGGCCGGCGAGCCGTCTCTGCCGAACTCGATCCACAGATCTTCGGCGTAGGACGCGAACCCCTCATTGAGCCAGATGTCCTGCCAGGTCTGGGGCGACACGTGGTTGCCGAACCATTGGTGGGAGAGCTCATGGGCGACGATCCGTTCGATGGAGGCGTCGCCGTCGACCAGGCTTCCGCTGTAGAGGGAGCGTCCCTGGGTCTCCAACGCGAACCCGAATGGCACGTCGACCACGAGCGCGCCGTAGCTGGAGAACGGGTACGGGCCGAAGAGGTCGGTGAAGACCTCGAGCATCTCGTCGGTCTGGTTGAAGTCGCCGTCGAACACGTCGACTTCGTTGGCGGCGACGGCATCGAAGACGTCGACCGATGCTCCGTCGTCGGAGTCGATCAGCACGAAGTCGCCGACTGCCACGGTCGCCAGGTAGCTGGCCATGGGTTCGGTCATTTCCCAGATCGTGGTGCGGCCGGTGTCGGTCTGTTCATCACCCACGAGCTGGCCGTTGGCCACACCCGTGAATCCATCGGGCACCGACAGCGTGAACCGGTAGGTGGCTTTGTCGGTCGGGTGGTCGTTCACGGGAAACCAGGTGCGGGCGCCCATGGGCTCGCCGACTGCGACGCTGGCATTGACCGAGTCGTACCAGCCGATTGGGCCGATTCGGGTCCCGGAGTCGATCGTGTCGGGGTTCCCCGAGTACGTGACGCTGATGGTTTGTGGGGTGCCGGCGGGAAGGGCGTTCTTTGGGAAGATGCGGAGTTTCTCGACGGTCTGTTCGAATGCCGCTTCGGTTCCGTTGACGGCGACCGCCTCGACCGACATGCCAACCAGGTCGAAACTCAGACGCTGCAGATCTTCGGTGGGGGTCAGTTCGATGGTGGCCACACCCTCAAGTACGTCGTTGCCTTCGACCGAGATCTGCAGCTCCAGGTCGTAGTTGGCCACGTCGTAGCCGCCGTTGCCAATGGTGGGGTAGTAGGGGTCGTTGACCGACTCGGATCCGTCGATGGCGATGGCCCCGATGGTCGTGGTTGTCGGATCGGCGGCCGCCGAGGTGGTCGACGTGCTGCCGGGCTCGGTGGTCGTCTCCGCCGCGGATGCGTCGGTGGGGTCCACCGGGTCGCCGGGGTCCACCGAGCACGAGATCGCAACGACGAGGACGAGCAGAAGTGGCAGGCCTCGGTGCATGAACCCAGTGTGGCCGACCGGCGGCTCAGGTGGTGAGCAGTCCGTCGATTGGCCGTGCGCTGCTCTCGAGGACCTCGCTCGAGGGAATGCCGAACCACTGCTCGGCAAGGGTTGCGTAGTAGTTCTCGAAGTCCACGGTGGCCACCAGATTCCCGTCGTCCAGGTTCGTGAGCGAGGGGGCCTCGCCATGGGTTCCAGCGTTGACGGGACCCGCCAGGAAGGCCATCCCGGCAGCACCATGATCGGTGCCGCCACCGTTTGCTGCCAGACGCCGACCGAACTCGCTCGTCGTGCAGACGAGGGTCTTCTCGGCCAGCCCGCGCTCGCCGATGTCGGTGAGGAAGGTGGACATCGCCTCGCTCAACTCCATGAGGAGATAGTCGTGGTCGCCGCGCTGATCCGAGTGGGTGTCGAAGCTCCCCATCGACAGGTGAATGACCCGCAGACCGGCTTCCTGTTGCAGGAGCTCGGATGCCAGCCCGAACTGACGGCCGATGTTGGACCCTGGGTAGTTGTCCCACACGTTCTGCATCTCGATGTTGTTCAGTGAGTCAGCGAAGGCCAGCGTGTCCGAAAGGCCGCTACGTGCGGACAGCCGAGGCGCAGCGTCGGCCTGGCCAGCAACGGCCATGTCGTTCAGGCCAGCCCGAAGCGACGCAAACCACGGGTCCTCGTTGTGCCGCAGGAACCATGACGCATCGGGGTCGGTGAGCCCGAGGGTTGTTGCCTTGGCCGTGAGCAATGCTGGTGTTGCGCCAGAACCGAGCGAGACACCGGTGACCGGTTGTCCTTCGTCCAGCTGATCGCAGAGCCTCCCGAGGAATCCGGTCGCTGGCAGGTTCCCGCCCGAGGACTTCCCGGCCCACCAGCGACGCTCCATCTCGAAGTGGGAACCGTCGGGTTCGTTGACCGTGCCGATACCCATGAGAGCCGCAAGGCCGTGGGGTGCGACAGCAGACAGATTCGGGTTCAAGCCGAACTCGTCGGTGAAGTCCAACAACTCCTCGTCGGGAATGTGCAGGTTCGACCTGCGGTCATAGAGCGCCCCGGCGTTTCGGGGCACCAGCGTCGCCAGCCCGTCGTTTCCGCCCTGCAGCTCGACGACGATGAGGGTGCGGCCAGCAACGTCGGCGCTCGCGATCAGGGGTGTCGTTGTCGTGGTCGGAGCGAGGGTGGTCGCTCCACCGGATGGGGCCAGGCCGGCGACTTCGGATGCCCCGCGACCCAGTGCGACCGCAGCGCCGCCTGCCGTCACGGCTCCGGCTGCGGCGAGTCCCAGGAAGGAACGGCGAGATCGTTTCGGAGCCACATGCATCGGTGCCTGCTCGGGGTGCGTTGGCGGGCGGCTCCAGCGGTTGGCGCCATTCTCGGGGGTGTCGGGGGTGTCGGGGGTGTCGGGGGTGTCGGGTGTGTCGGGGGAGGAGGTGGAGTCGGTCATCGGAGGTGCTCCTAGCAGGTCGCGAATTCGGGAGAGATCAGGGCGAGGGTGATGAGCAGATCCAGCCCACGGTCGTATTCGGGTTGGTTGGCGATTGCGCTGCGGAGCGCTGCATGGGTCTGCTCGCTCGGTTCGAAGATTCCGCAATGGGCCAGGACCACCTCGGGGGTCGGGTCCAGGCTGAGCAGCCGCTCCGGCAGCTCCCAATGAATGACCGCGTTGGCCCGGGCCACGACCTGCGTGGCCGAACTCCACCGGTCGTCGTCGGGCCAACCCGCCACGTTCGGCGGTTCGAAGGGGGCCTGCCCGGTTGCGTAGAGCTGCCAGTACTCAAAGTCCGAATCGGCCAAGCTGTTCCACCCGAAGGCGAGAGCGGCGGCGGTGAGCCATTCCACCGGTTGCCGGGTGCGGAGCCCCCGTGCTTCCAAAAAGTCCGGGTGCCGAAACATCTCTCGCATCAGCGGGCGCAATTCCCATTTGTTGGAGCGCAGCACGCCGGCCAGTTCACTGCGGCGGGCGTCGGTCAGTTCCGTCGACACGAAGTGGTCGTGCAGGCCGGTGACCACGTGCTCGGCCGCGGCCGGCAGCTCCAGAATCGCATCGACGTAGTCGTCCATGGTCCAGCGCTTTCGGGTGCCCAGGAACCGGACCGGTCGGTCGTAGGTGTTTTCGGCTTCCCGGTGGACCTCGCCGGTCTCCCAGTCGACCCAGAACCCCGAGAGGATGCGGGCCCCGGCCCGGATGTCGTCCTCGGTGTAGCCAGCGTTGCGGCCCAGGGTGAACAGCTCCATGAACTCCCTGCTCAGGTTCTCGTTGGGACGGTCGCCGTACGAGCCGTCGCCGTCGAGAAAGTGCAGCATTGCTCCGTCATGGAGAATCTCGAAGCAGAAGTCACGGAAGTTGCCCAAGGCGTTGCGCCGGACCAGATGATGTTGGCGCCACATGTGCAGGTTGCCGGTCTCGCCGCGATTCGTCGTGAAGTGGCCGTGCCAGTACCAGACCATCCGCTCGTGCAGCCCCGAGTCCGGGCGAATCATCCGATCGAGCCACTCCATCGGCAGGGCATCCCACTCGTCGTTCTCCTGATCGAACCCGCGCTCCGCTGCTTCCTCAACAGACAGCGCCCACCCCTCATCGTCAACGATCTCGTCGATGAGTGTCTCGACGTCGGTGTTGCGCAGCTGGTCGATCTGGCCGGGGCGGATGCCGAACGAGGTACGACGCAGGATGTGGGCGAGTTGCATGCCGGTGGTGTCCATTCCCCGGTTGTACAAAAGTGTCCATGAATCGAAGATGAAGCCTGCCTTCATTAGAATTTCATGAACGCCCGGTTCCTGTATTGGGCCGGCGGGTGAGGGGAGCGATTCCTCGAGCACGTCGATTTTTGCCGGCGTAGAGAGTTGGCTGCGGGAACGATCGAGCATCGGGCGCTCGATGTCTCGCGGCTTGCTGATGCATATGCCGGGCTGCGTCGGCGAACTCGAGGATCAGTCGAGCTTGCTGGATGTCGCCGTCGAACTGCTCGAGCGTGCCGGCAGGACGGTCGGTGCGACGGTGAGTGGTGACATCGTCTCCGTCGTAGGTCGTCAGCGTGTCGTTGTCGACCCGAACCCGAGGGGTGTGCGGCTCAGTTCACCGCCACGAACACGGTGTCGGCGAAGAAGTAGCCCTCGGCGTCGGTGCATTGCGGTCCGATATCAGTCGAGACCCGTGGGCTTCCTCCAGCCGACACGACATCACCGTTCGCAAAGGTCTGGCCGACGACATCGATCGTCTGCGTGGCTGCATCGAAGGTCGATCCCTCGGGGACGACGAGAAGCATCATCAGCCCGGACTCGTTGCCGTCGAGGTAGACACACGCGTCGTCGGTGATTGTCAAGACGCCTGTGGCAAGTGCGCCGTCACCCTCCTCGCCAGATGGCCAAACACTGAGAAGTGGCGCGTTCTGCGATGCCGAGGCCTCCATGGTCGATACGGGCTCTGGCTCCATGGTCGATAGGGAGTTGGCTGTAGCGCCATCGGAGTTTGTGGAGGTTGCGGGGTCGTCTGATCCGCACGCCATGAGCAGCACGACGATTCCGAGTGTCATCGCTTTGGCGCCGATAGCTCGGCTGACTCGTTCCATCAATCGATCCTCAATCAGTAGTAGATCAACACGGTTCCGTAGCTGGCTGTTGGGCCGTTCCCGATCGCTGACAACGTGTTGACTGCGTCGATGACTCGGCCGAAGTAGTAGTAGTCCCCACTCGAGGCGGTGGGTGGATTGCACCGGTTCGCACTGCGCTGACCTTTGTAGATGCCAACCGCTGCTCTCGCAGTTGGGTGGCTCCGGAAGACCGGACCGCCGCTATCGCCGGGGCAACCCAGCGCCGCCACCCTGACAAACTCGACAAGGCAAGGGCAACCCATTCCGCCCGACGGGCCGTAGTTCAGATCGTCGACGTTTCCGCAAACCTTGCCGTGAGGCTGACTCGGAACTTCTGTGAGTACTGCTCGAGTTCGTCTCGGTCGAACGAATACTGCGATGTCGCGTCGCCGATTTCGTCGCCTGATTCAGTCGCTGGGGTAGCTCCAGCTCCGCTGTAGATCGCTGGTAGCAGCATTGCTGCTATAGCAATGAGAATGAATAGCTTCCGCCGTAGGTGCCGCATGGAGCGTCTCGCCTCTCGTTCGTTCCGCCCAATGCCAGAGTAACGAGGGGGGCCGACCTGATTCAAGTAGCCTCCCCCACATATCGCGACAGTGATGTCGACTGTGCTGGCGGTATCTGCGCCGAGCGCTCTCCGTGGTTCCGTGCTCTTCGTCGCCCGCAGCTGGCGTTCATCGTTTTGATTCGGACCGCAAGCGTGTTGGCCGATGGGAGAGCGGACTGAACGCGCCCCGTGTATCGACGATCGTAAGGATGGCTGAGGTCTTCGGCGTCGACGTCTGCTGGCTCCTCGACATCAATGAGCCGGCGGAGGGCGTTGAATCGGCGTGGCCATGAATCGAAGATGAAGCCCGCCTTCATGTTCTCTTCATGATTCCATCCGCAACAATGGTTGGATGCGAGTACTTGTCGTCGAGGACGACGCGCCCCTGGCCGAAGTTCTGCGTCGCGGACTCACCGAAGACGGCTACGCCACCGATGTCGTCGGAAAGCTCTCCGATGCCCGGCATGCGGTGACTGTCAGCGACTATGACCTCATCGTGTTGGACCGCGGTCTACCCGATGGCGACGGCCGGTCCTTGTGCGCAGAGATGAGAAGCGCCGATGACTTCACGCCGGTCCTCATGCTCACCGCACGGGATGGTCTGGGCGACAAGGTCGAAGGCCTCGATGCCGGTGCCGACGACTACCTGACGAAGCCGTTCGACTACCCCGAACTCACGGCACGCATCCGTGCGCTGCTGCGTCGACCTGCCGAGGCACAGTCGCCGATCCTGACTCATGGGCCGTTGGAAATGGACCCGGCCTCGCGGCGGGTGTCGCGGTCGTCGATAACGATCCCGTTGACGGCCCGCGAGTTCTCCTTGCTCGAGGTGCTCCTGCGTGCGCCGACCACGACCCATCCGCGCACCGACCTTCTCGAGAGCGTCTGGGATGCCAACTACGACGGCTTGTCGAACGTGGTCGACGTGCATATCGCCAATCTTCGCCGCAAGCTGGAGTTGCCGGGTCTGCCCGATCCGATCGAAACGGTGCGGGGTGTCGGTTACCGACTCACCCCGCTGGAGGATGCATGAACCTGCGCACGATCCGCATTCAGCTGACGGTGCTTTTTGCACTCCTGGCTGCGCTGTCCGTGGGTGTCCTTGCGTGGATCGCTATCAGCTCCGGCAACGAGCGAATTCTCGATTCGGCGGAACGTGAGGCTGAAGGTGTCCTTCGGCAACTCGCACTCAACGGGTTCCAGGGGTCCGAGGATGCCGAGCCGTACAACACGTGGCAGGTGAATCCAGAAGGTGAGTGGCAGGACGCGTTCGGCGGAACCTGGGTGGAGCCGCCGCTGTTCACCATTGCCGAGAACGCTCTGGTGAACGGCACGCCAACCTTCGGAGAGTTCGAGCAGAACGGGCCGTGGCTGTCCTACGCCGATCCCGGTGAAGACGGAGAGAACGTGCTCGTCACGGCGGTCGAGCTGTACGCCTTCCAGCAGGATCAAAATGGGTTCCGGTTGCGCGTGGTACTGGCGGCACTCGGTGCCATCGTTGCAACGACGCTGGCTGCCTGGTTCGTGGCCGGCCGATCGTTGCGGCCAGCTCGCGCAGCCATGGGCCGCCAGCGAGATTTCATTGCCGATGCCGCCCACGAGCTCCGTACCCCGCTCGCTGTGATCAGGGCGTCGTCCAGCCATGCGTTGTCTCGTGAGCGGAGCAACGCCGAGTACCAACAGGCGCTGGCCGAGATTCTCACTGCGACAGAGCGGGCCGGCTCGGGCGTGAACGAGCTGCTGGAGCTTGCTCGACTCGACGCCGGCCAGGCCGAGCCGAGGAAGGCTCCGCTACGGGTCGATCTGCTCGTCGAAGAGGTGGCTTCAAGTGTGCGGGTGGACAACACCGTGATCACGTCTCGCCCAATGGAGGCGATCGTCGTCGACGCCGACTACGCGCTGCTCCGACAGGTGATGGAAAACCTCACCCACAACGCCGCATCTCGTGCGGACAATGTGGAACTCACCGTCGTGCGTGCCGGCGACACGATCACCGTGGAGATCTCCGACAACGGACCGGGTTTCGACGAGGAGATTCTGCCCTACGTGTTCGAGCGGTTCCGGCGAGGCGACAACCGCGGGTCCACGGGTCTCGGCATGGCGATTGCGAAGTCGATCATCGATGCCCACGGAGGTTCGGTCTCAGCCGCCAACCGATCAACGGGCGGAGCCATCGTGAAGCTCCACCTGCAGCCCTCCAAGGACGGGCTGTAGCAAGCTACTGTTCCGAACGCGAATGGCGATCTCGGCCGGGAATGCCGAGCGAGGAACAGCTCAGCGGTAGTTGAGGACGCCGGGGCGGTGGCGTGGAGTCTCGGTGATGGTTCCGCCGCGGGGGCGTGAGAACTGCACCCGGTGGACGGTCTTGATGATGTCATCGAGCGCATCAACGAGCGTGACGTCGTCTCGGAAGATCTGATCGACACGCGGGCCGGACCACGGTTCGACGATCGCCTCGGGATCCAGGCCAGACCGCACCCACGCCGTGCCGATTCGGCGGATGGCAGAGTCGACGACAGGGTCACCACATTCCACGGCAACTTCGGCAACGGTCCGTGCATCGAACCGGGACCCGGTGAACGAATCGCTCACGGTTGCCATGCGGTAACGGAGTGCCTGCATTGCGATGTCGGTGTGGTTCACGGGTACCGAACTCCTGCCTCGTTGCAAAAACGTTAGACAAAAGGTGCACCCTGCGTGCGGATGCTGCCACCGCGCGCAGGAGTCAGGCAGGCTGAGCTGGCCGTTGTGGCCGTTGCGGAGCGGGACAGCAGCCCTCTCGGCAGACATCGGGTCGGACCTCAAGATCGCCCAACGCACGCTTCGGTACACCAGACCGTCGCTCTTCGATGAGCTCCACGATTGCGGAGACGAAACGGGCATCAACTCCCACGGTCGCGGCACGGGCGAAGGGGAGGTTCAGCCGTTCAGCGGTTGCCATTGCTTCCGTGTCGAGGTCGTACATGACCTCCATGTGATCGGAGATGAAGCCGACGGGGACGACGACCACGCCAGCGGTATCGCCCGTGGCCGCAAGGCTGTCGAGGTGATCGTTGACATCGGGATCCAGCCACGGCACCTGCGGCGGTCCGCTGCGGCTCTGCCACACCAGGTCCCAGTCGTGGTGACCCACACCATCTGCGATGAGGCGGGAAGCCTCGCGTAGCTGTGCCTCGTAATCGGAGCTCGTCGCCATCGACAGGGGAATCGAGTGCGCAGTGAAGACGAGGCGACTGCCCTCAGGCACGGTGGTCAGCGCATGTTGGACGTTGTCGATCATCGGCTCGATGAAGCCGGGATGGTCGTAGTACTGCCGGATCTTGTCGATCATGGGCGAGCCATCGACAGCCTCTCGGGCGGCCAGGATGTTCTCGCGGTACTGGCGGCAGCCCGAGTACGAGCTCGTGGCAGACGTGACGAACGCCAGCGCATGCTTGATGCCGTCGTTGGCCATCTGCTGCACGGTGTCCTGGAGCATCGGGGTCCAGTTGCGGTTGCCCCAGTACACGGGAAGGTCGATTCCGGCTTCGGCCAGTGCCGGCTTGAGTGCCTCGAGGAGCTCGCGGCACTGGTCGTTGATCGGGCTTCGACCACCGAACAGGTGGTAGTGGGCGCCCACCTGTTCCAGGCGTTCCCTCGGGATGCCTCGACCGCGGGTGACGTTCTCGAGAAACGGCACGATGTCTTCTGGCGCCTCGGGGCCTCCGAAGGAAACGAGGAGGATGGCGTCGTAGTCGGGAAGCTGGGTCATCGTTGACACGTGGGACAGTGCCACGCTTTGCGCTTGGCGATTTCGACGAGCCGAATCTCATCGCCACATCGGTGGCACGGGAGGCCTTCGCGCTTGTAGGTGTACAGACGCTCGTCGTTCGGGATCTTCGCAGCCGTGACGCCGACTTCGTCGGGCGTGCGAGTGACGATGCGATTGAGCTTGACCCCAAGCTTGAGCTGATCGGTGGCCATCTGCCACAGGTGGGCGGCCTGGTCCTCGGTCAGCGTGTTTGCCGGTGTGTTGGGGTCGATCCCAGCCAGGTAGCAGAACTCGGACCGGTACACGTTGCCGATGCCGGCGATGACCTTCTGATCGAGGAGTGCTGCAGAAAGCGGGATCTTCTTCTTCCGGAGCCGGGCGACGAATTCGTCCTGCTTGCCGTCGCGGCGAAGTGGGTCCGGGCCGAGCTTCTTGGTGACGTTCGTGAGGTCGTCGGGGTCGATCAGCGCACACACCATGGGGCCCGTCAGGTCCCACGTGGCGTTCTCGTTCTCGAGGCGAAGGCGGATCTCGCCTTCCACTGCCGTGCCGGCCGGCTTCTTGCGGAGCTTTCCGATGAGGCCGAGGTGAATGTGGAGCAGTGGCCCGTTGTCGAAGTCCAGGAACAGGTGCTTTCCCCAGGCCTCGGCTCGGTCCAGGTCCAGATCGTTCAACTCGCCGGCCCCATCATCGAACCGGCCCTGCGGCGAGGTCGCCACGAGCGGTCCCGGCCGGAGGGTGGAGTTCAGATCCTTGGCAAGCCGGTGAATGGTATGGCCTTCAGGCACGGGTGGCTCCGTTCAGGACGAGACAGCGGCTGCCGTGTGGGCGAGCTCGAACTTGTCGAGCGCGTCCCGTGCAGACTCGCTGTGAATGCATGGTCCAAGACTACGAGCGTGGCTCCGATCTCGGATCGCTGAGCCACCCAGAATGACGGGAACCGTGAGCCCGTCGTCGAGCCGGTGCAAGGTCTCACTGATGCGAAACTCGTTGTCGCCATTGGTGGCTGAGAGGCCGACGGCGACGAGGTTGTCGACACCTGCCGCAACATCGAGGATCGAGTCGGCGGGAGTGTGGGCACCGAGATCGAGCACGTCGAAGCGGCGGGACCGGAGAAGGTCACGAAGCAGCGCAGTGGGGAGGCTGTGGTGGTCGCCGGCAACGCCAGCGATGATCACAGTCCCGCGGGACCTGCCGCGGCTTGCGAACCGAGGTCCGAAGCGGGCGACAACGCGGATTGCCGTTGCCGTGGCGAGATGCTCGTCGGCGATGCTGAGTTCGCCGGCGTGCCAGCGCTCACCGATGGAGACGAGCGCAGGAGTCAGAAGGTCCAGGTAGAGCTCTTCGGGTGAAGCGCCTGCCGACTGTGCGTTCTCGAGAAGTTGGAAGGTCCCGTTCTCGTCGCCGACAAGCAGGCGGGCTTCGAGAAGCTGCGGAACGACTTCGGCCCGCTGCGGGTGTTGGTCTCGGCCACGGGCGCCGGTGAAGGCTTCGAGCTCCTCCTCGGAGACCACCCATTGTCCACCGGACTTGGTCGCGTGAAGACGACCGGTACGGACGTACTTGTACGCAGTCATGTAGTGGACGTTCAGCCGTTCAGCGGCCTCGGTCAGCGACATGGTTTCTGCGTTGGACATCAGCTCGCAACGCTATCGCGGTGTTCCAGCTCGATCGCACGGGACGCAGCACGGCCAACTTCGGCCACTGCTCGCCGGCTTGGGCTGCGGGGAGGGTAGCCGAGGCGGGCGCGGTCTTCTTCGCTTTCGCCACCCCAGAAGCCGTGTTCACGGTTGGTGCGGGCCCAGCTGCGGCAGGCGAGCAGGCACTGACAGTTGTCGCAGTACGACTTTGCGAGCGCTTCCCGCTTCGTCCGCCGTGTGCGTCGTTCGCCAGGCGGAGCGAAGAAGAGGTGAGATTTCCCTTTGCACAGCGAGTCGCCCACCCAGTCCAGATTCCCAGAAACTGCAAACAGATCGTCCATCGCATGACCTTCCCGTCGTTCGGATTTTCATCTTAGTGCTAAATGATCGGCATTTACCACTAAAACTTGTGCATTTGCTCAATAACTTTCTGAAATGGCGTCAACCTCTCCAAAGGTGCCTGGCACCAAAACACAAAAAGGTGCCAGGCTCCTTTTGGAACGGAGATCAGAAAATCGTTGATTCCTCAACGATCAGGCCGCTGAAGCAACGTGACACAACGCAAAAAGGTGCCAGGCACCGCAGCCGGCCAAGAGGGCACAGCCGGCAGAAGGTGCCGGCTCCCGCGAAGCAGTTGGCTACAGGGGGCGGGCTGACAGAAGGCGCCGGCTCCTGCGAAGCAGGAGTAGCTGGCCGAAGGCCAGCCCTTAGCCGCCCAGGAGTTTGTTGATCATGCGGCCGGCTTTGCCGACCGTGGGAGCTTCGACGCCCTCGGGCATGAGCTCAGGCGCCTGGTTGCTGATTGCTTGCAGGACCTGGTCGGCCGACGGGTTGACCATCTTGGCGTCGCCGATCACGACGGTCGGCACGGTCTCGTTGCCGTCGGCAATCGAGCGGACGGTGGCGGCGTGTGCGTCGTCGTCCCAGATGTTCATTTTGTTGAGGGGAAGGTTGAGCTTGTTCAGGTTGCGCTCGAGGCCCATGCAGAACGGGCATCCCGGGCGCCAGTAGAAATCGATCGTGTTGGCCACTATGCGGCCCTTCCTGTGAGGGGTCCCTCTTCATCGAAGAGCAAACAGGTGATGACCCGATCGGGGTCGGTCGCCTGATTCCACGATTCCTCGGTTGGTTGGAACCACTTGAATTTGAGGTCCCGTTCGTCGGTCGGTGGAATGTATGCGGCGAGTGAGGTTCGACAGACCTCCTCGGCCTGCGCCGAGATCGCCGCTTCATCGAACGATGTCACGGACGAGTCGATGAGTGCCTCGCGGTACACCTCGAACTCGTGTGGAATCGAACAATCGACTTTGATGAGACGCTGGACCTGGCCACTTCCGATCTGACCCTGGATGCAATCGCCGGCCCGAAGTTCGAAGACCGAAACCTCGCTGCCATTGGCAGGTTCGGCGGCGGTGTCGGTGGTTTCGGTGTCCTCCGAGGTGGAGGGGGCAGATGCGTCAGTGGTGGGAACGGAACTGGTGGTGGTGTCAGCGTCGGTCACGGTGGAGTCTGTGCCGCTGTCGCGGGTGAAGAACCAGCCGATGAGAAGTCCGAGTGCCACGATGGTCAGAAGCACAAGAACGCCCGTGACTATTCCCCGGACCGGGTTCCGCTGCTTGGTGGGTGGTGTCCACGCCGGGTTCAGCGGCGACTCTGTTGGGATGGCCAGGTCGACCACGCCGGGAGCGGGACGAACGCCCGCAGCGGCCGCAGCGGCTCCGGCGACAACCGGCTCTGGGCTCGTGTCGCCGGGTTTGCGCCATGCGTCGTCGCGGGCGAGCGGTTCGGGTGTGGATCGCCGATCTGCGTCGAGGGGAACGGTCGGGACGGCCTCTGTCGCAGCGGGTGCCTGAACATCGGGGACCACGGGGATCTGCCCCGTGGTCTCGGGTGGTGTTGCGACAGGAGCTGGAACGTCGGGGACGACGGGGATCTGCCCGGTGATCTCGGGTGCAACCGCCGTCGGCGAAGCGACCTCGGGGATGTCGACGATGGGCGTCGAAGCCACGGGAGCTGCAACGTTGGGGACCTCTACCGGCGGAGCGGTGGGCGTTGGTGGGGTGACGTCGGGAATGTCGACGAGGGGAGTTGCTGCCACCGGCGGCGCAACGTCGGGGACCGTGAATGTGGGTGCAGGTGGCTCGGTTGGCGTCGGGACATCGACGATCTCTGCGACCTGAGCTGTCTCGTAGGCGCTGGACCAGCCGTCGTCGATGGAGGGAGTATCGGCGGCGGCCACCGCAGGCTCGGTCCATTCGCCGGCATCGGCGGCTGGGACATCGGCTTCCGGTTGGACGGCCTGCCAACCCCCGCGGGACGGCTCGACAATGGGTGCAGGCTCTGCCACCGGCGCCGGTGCGGGCTCGGATGGTATGACCGGTTTGGGAGCAGGCTCGGCTGCGATCTTGGGTGCCGGCGCCGGAGTGGGAATCGGTTCCGGAGTCGGTGCGGGTGCCGGCTCCGCAACGATGGGTTCAGCCACCACGGTTGCGGCGGGGTCTGCCGGTGCTGCAGCCGTCGTCTCGGTTGTCGTGTCAGGCTGATCTGCACCGCCGCCGGGCTGGGCATCGGCTGGATACCACTTGCCGTCGGAAGCCAGCCACCAGCCGGGGCCTTGCCAAACGTCACTCATTTGCGTCAAGCGTAACCGGGATCACGAAAAGGTGTGAATCGCCGTACCGTTACCGGGTGCTCGCACTGCTGGAACGGAAGAAAACACAATGATTCTCGTGGATGCCGCTGGGGTCACGATGACCCGACCCGGTCGTGCCCTTTTCGATGATGTTTCCCTCACGATGAGCACGGGGGACCGCCTCGGAATCGTTGGGCTGAACGGCACGGGCAAGTCCACACTGCTCGACGTCATTGCCGGCCGCCGTGAAGCCGAAACCGGTCAGGTCCGGCGTGGTCGAGAGGTCCGTATCGCCATGCTCGACCAGAACCCGGACCTGGGTTCGGGCACCGTGCGTGACGCGGTGGAATCGGTTGCCGAGGCGCAATGGGAAATCGACGCCGTCCTCGACAAGCTCGGCATGGGTGGCCGCGACGACACTCCTGTGGCGCAACTGTCGGGTGGAGAGGCCAAGCGGGTGGCTCTGGCCCGTGCGCTCGTGAGTCCCAGTGATCTGCTCATCCTCGATGAGCCCACCAACCATCTGGATGTCGATGCCATCGATTGGTTGGAAGATCGGCTGTCTGCCTACAAGGGTGGGCTGCTCATGGTGACGCACGATCGCCACGTGCTCGACCGAGTCACGAACCGCGTCCTCGAGCTCGATCGTGGAAAGGCCTACATCCACGAGGGTGGCTACGCCGCGTACCTCGAAGGTCGGGCGCTGCGGGAAGAGCAGGCCGAGGTCGCCGAGCACAAACGCAAGAACCTGGCACGGACCGAGCTCGCGTGGCTTCGTCGCGGAGCTCCGGCGCGAACCAGCAAGGCCAAAGCCAGGATCCGTTCGGCCACCGAACTTGTCAACACCCGACCAGAAGAAGCAGCCAGAACAGGCGGGTTGGACCTCCATTTCGGCACACCCCGCCTCGGCAACGACGTCATCGAGCTGCGAGGTGCCAGCTTCGGACACCCGGGATACCCGGACTTGTTCTCGAACGTGGACCTCTTCCTTGATCCCCGGGAACGGTTGGGGATCGTGGGTGCCAACGGCACCGGCAAGTCGACGCTGCTCGATGTCATGGTCGGGCGACGTGAGCCGACCGTTGGCCGGCTCGAAACCGGCTCCACGGTGGTGCTGGAACTGTTCGATCAGAAGGGCATCGACCTCGACCCCAACAAGCGGGTTTGGGAGGCGGTCGTCGGTGGCGACAAGCCAAAACCCGACTGGCACGACAAGGCGCTCATGGAGAGCTTCTGGTTCGACAGCGATGCGCAATATGCGCCCATCGAACTGCTCTCCGGAGGTGAGCGCCGCAGGCTGCAACTGCTGATCACGCTCGCTCGCCAGCCAAACGTGCTGTTCCTCGATGAGCCCACCAACGACCTGGATCTGGACACGCTTCGGGTACTCGAGGACTTCCTCGAGACCTTTCCCGGGGCGGTTGTCATCGTGAGTCACGATCGGGCGTTTCTGGAACGGACCGTCGACGATGTCATCGTGTTCGATGGCGGCGGATCGGTTGGCCGCCTACCGGGTGGCTACGAGGCGTACGAGCAGCTTCGCCGCGCCGAGACCGGTGGCGGAAAAGTTGCCGGTGCCACGGCCGCGCCGAAGCAGAAGTCGCCAACGAAGTCCACGTCGGGTGGTCGATCGCACAGCACCATTCGTCACGATCTGAAGCAGGTCGAGAAGGACATGGCGAAGGCGGAGAAGCGTCAGGCCCGGCTCACCTCCGAGCTCGAGGACGCAGGCACGGACCACGCCGAGTTGTCCCGGGTCGGAGCCGAGCTCGGCCAGGTTGGCGACGAGATTTCATCGCTCGAAGAACGCTGGCTGGCGCTCAGCGAAGAACTCGAAGGCTGACACCGTCCCCGGTTCGGGTGGGCGTAGCGAATCCGCAGCCGTACCATTGGGCACATGAGTGACACCGCCACGGAATCCGCCGCCACCGACTCGGAGACACCGATTCTCTCGGTGACTGACGCGGCCCTCGAAAAGGTCCTCGAGATTCGTGATGGCGAGGACGACGCCGACGACACCGGTCTGCGCGTCATGATCGTTGGAACCCGCGGCGTCGAATTCGACTACGACCTTTCGCTCGAGACGATCTCCGAAGCCGACCCCGACGCAGCTGTCTACGAGGTCTCTGGTCTCACGATCATGATTCCGGCCGACAGCGTCGAAGACATGCAGGGGTCCACCCTCGACATTCCGTCCAACCCCATGCAGGGCGGACTCGTCATTCGCAACCCAAACCGGCCACCGGTCCTCGCCGCCGCCGACGTCGAGCTCTCCGGCACCCTCCCCGAGAAAGTGCAGCAGCTTCTGGACCTGAGCATCAACCCGGCACTCGCTGCGCACGGCGGTTTCGCAAGCCTGGTGAAGGTCGAAGAGGAGTCCATCGTGCACGTGCTCATGGGTGGCGGCTGTCAGGGCTGCTCCATGAGTGCAATGACGCTCAGCGAGGGCATCAAGACCTCGATCATGGACGCCATCCCCGAGGTGACCGAAGTGATCGACGCCACCGATCACAGCCAGGGCGAGAACCCGTTCTACAGCTGACCGAAGGCCCGCATCCCGCACCGGAAATGCAGGCTGCCTTCAGGTTCCTCTCACCATTGGCCGGTACGGTTCGAAGCCATGAGCGACCAACTGACTCCCAAAGCGCAGGTGCTCGTCGTCGAGGACGACCAGGGAGTGCGCGAATCCCTCGCGGTCGTGATGCAGGTGCAGGGGTATGGCGTCACGGCGGTTGAGACTGGCGAGGAAGCGCTGACTCATGTCGGATCGGCGGGACCGGACCTGATCGTTCTCGACGTCAACCTTCCGGGAATCGACGGCATCGAAACCTGTCGTCGTATTCGCCACAGCGGCCACAACGGACCGATCCTCATGCTCACGGCTCGTTGGGAAACGGCAGACAAGATCAGCGGTCTCGATGCCGGTGCCGACGACTACCTGCCGAAGCCGTTCGCTCTCGATGAGCTGCTTGCTCGGGTTCGGGCGCTGCTGCGGGCCTTCAACCGCGATGCCCCTGATGCTCCGGCCGACGGCCTTCTCCGCCTTGCCGATCTCTGGATCGACAGGGAGGCCCGTCGTGTCGGACGTGGCGACGTGGAGGTCGACCTCACCAAGCTCGAGTTCGATCTGTTGGTGCTCCTTGTGGAGAACGCCGACCGGGTGCTCGAGCGCAACGACATCCACCTCGGCGTGTGGGGATACGACGAGGACACCTCCTCGAACACGCTCGAGGTGTTCATCTCTGCGTTGCGTCGCAAGCTCGAAGTGGACGACCTGCCTCGGCTCATCCACACCAAGCGTGGAGTGGGGTACGTCGCCAGGCTCACGACATGAAGCTTCAGGCCCGACTCGCGATGACCGTGGCGTTGGCTGCTTCGGTGGCGATCTTCGTCATGGCCACGGCGTTCTGGGTCATTGCCGCCGACGAGCAGCGGGGTTCTGTCGACGATCAGTTGCTCACCTTCGTCAGCCAACCCCGACGCTTCGCCGACATCGATGCTCGGGTCGAACAGTTCGGTCGACCCGATCGCATCCCGGGCGGTCGCGGTCTCGTCGATCTCCTCACGCAGGACCCCGGTGAACGCACGCTGTTCAACCTCGTCCGAATCGTGACCCCAACAGGGCAGACCATCGTTGACGACGGCTTGCCCGAGGCGAGCCCGCCCGCAGAACCCGCGATCGAGACCATCGAGATCGATGGCGAACGGTTCCGCATGGCGGCAGCTGCCCTGGGCGACGACGGCGTGGTGCAGATCGCCAGGAGTATCGAGGACACCGAAGAGGGGCTGGCCCGGCTCCGCAACCGCATCGTGCTCGGAAGTGTTCTCGGCATCGGTTTGGCCGGGTTGCTCGGAGCGCTCGTGGCACGTCGGCTTTCGAAACCGATCGTCGAGGTTGCCGATGCCGCCCGGGACTTGGCGCAACGACAGGACCTGCCGTCGCGTATCGAGGTCGACCGAACCGACGAGGTCGGCGAGCTGGCTGCGTCGTTCAACCAGATGCTGGCTGCACTCGAAACAAGCCGCGACCAACAGCGGCGGCTGGTGGCCGACGCGAGCCACGAGCTTCGGACGCCGCTCACAAGTCTCCGGATCAAGATCGATCTCCTCGACGGCACGCCCGATCTTCCGGAGGAGCAACGGCAGTCGTTGCTCTCGGGCGCGGCTGCCGAACTCGAGCGACTCACCCACCTGGTCTCGGAGCTTGTGGATCTGGCGACCGATCCAACAATGGCCGACGAAGAGGTCGTGACCATACCTCTCGGCGCTCTCGGCGAAACCGTTGCGGAGCGGACCCGCCGGACGAGCGGCCGGACCATCACGGTCGATGCCGACGATTCTGTGGCCACCGTTCGCGAACGCATGATGCATCGGGCCGTGTCGAACCTCATCGACAACGCAATCAAGTACTCGCCCGACGACGCGCCGGTGTCCGTCGTGGTTCGAGGCGGTCGCATCGAGGTCACCGACCGCGGCGAGGGCATTGCAAGCGACGACCTTGACCTTGTCTTCGACCGGTTCTACCGCTCGCCCAAGGCACGTACGCGGCCCGGAAATGGTATCGGTCTGGCCATTGTCCAGCGGGTTGCCGACCTGCACGGGGGCGAAGTCTGGGCTCGAAACAACGACGACGATGTGGGCGCAACCGTCGGCTTCAGCGTGTCGATGGCTCCGGCGGAATAGCCCTCACCAACATCTGGTTGACTGGTCTCATGGCCGTTCTTGATGATCTGACCTTCGACAACCACTTCGTCCGCGAGCTCCCGGCTGATCCGGTGGCGGGCGGCCGTCCGCGGCAGGTGCCGGGCGCCGCATATTCCCGGGTCGACCCCACGGCGACCGGTGGGCCGCAGATTGTGGCGGTCGCCGACGAGGTGGTCGATCTTCTGGGACTGTCGGCTGAGCAGGTCGAGTCGGACGACTTCCGCGACATGGTTTCGGGCAACCTGGTGCTTCCCGGCATGGAGCCATTCGCGATGCGGTACGGCGGTCATCAGTTCGGAAACTGGGCTGGCCAGCTGGGCGACGGACGTGCGATCAACCTTGGCGAACTCGTCACCCCGGATGGCAGCCGGCAGACCCTGCAGCTGAAGGGCGCTGGACCCACCCCGTACTCGCGAACCGCCGATGGGCTGGCGGTGCTTCGGTCCTCGGTTCGAGAGTTTCTGTGTTCGGAAGCCATGTATCACCTGGGTGTGCCGACCACCCGTGCACTCAGCCTTGCGTTGAGCGGTGACCAGGTCATGCGGGACATGTTGTACGACGGGCATCCGGCGTATGAACCGGGGGCCGTCGTCTGTCGGGTCGCTCCCTCGTTCATCCGGTTCGGCAACTTCGAACTGTTTGCCGCGTCCGGCGAGCATGAGGAGCTCCGCAGCCTCGCCAACCACACGATTCGCGAGTACTTCCCCGAGCTGTGGCCAACCGATGGTCAGCCCACGGCCGAGACCTACGTGAACTTCTACCGGGAGGTCGTGCGTCGGACCGCCGAGGTCATCGTGCACTGGCAGCGCGTCGGCTTCGTCCACGGTGTCATGAACACCGACAACCTTTCGATCCTTGGCCTCACGATCGACTACGGGCCGTATGGGTGGCTCGAGGACTACGACCCGGATTGGACGCCGAACACCACCGATCGTCATGGCAAGCGCTATCGCTACGGCAACCAGCCCGGTATCGGCCAGTGGAACCTGGCGCAGCTTGGCAACGCCCTCTACCCGTTGGTGGAAGACGCTGAAGCCCTGCAGGACGCGATCGATGAGTACGTCGTGCACTTCCGCGATGAGCACCAGAAGATGTTCGCAGCCAAGCTCGGCTTCCTTGCGTGGGACCCCGACAACGACGAAGCGCTCATGGTCGATCTCATGGATCTGCTCACCGACGCCGAGACCGACATGACGATCTTCTACCGCCGGCTCGCCGACGTGGCGATAGCAGCCGACGGCGACGCCCGCTTCGAACCGTTGCTCGATGCGTTCTATGTTCCCGAACAGCTCACCGACGAGTTGCGGACCAAGTGGGATGCGTGGCTCGACCGGTATGGCGAGCGCGTGCAGTCCGACGGCACTTCCGACGAGGATCGACGGCTCGCAATGAACCGGGTGAACCCGCTGTACGTGATGCGCAACTATCTGGCCCAGCTCGCAATCGACAAGGCCGAAGGCGGCGACTTCAGCGGAGTGACCGACCTGCTCGAGGTCATGGCCAACCCGTACGACGAGCAGCCGGGTCGTGAAGCGTTCGCCGAGAAGCGGCCCGATTGGGCCCGCACCCGAGTGGGTTGCAGCATGCTCAGCTGCTCCAGCTGAGAACGCACGAAGCGGAGCTCAGCCCAACAGGAACTCGGCGACGTCGGACGGGTCGACGGCGATGGCGTGGGCATCGGCACCGATCAGCTCGTCGACTGAACCAAACCCCCAGGCCACGCCGATCGAGGTCATCTGCAGCGATCGTGCCGCCTCGATGTCGTGGCGGCGGTCGCCCACCATGGCAACGCCCGACGGAGTCCGATCGAGCTGGGTGAGCGCGTGTTCGATCACGGCTCGTTTGGTGATGCGGGTACGAGCAACGTCGGAGCCCGCAACGACATCGATGTGCGGGCGGAGGCCCACCCGGTCGACGATCCGTTCGGCGAACGGTTCGAGCTTCATGGTGGCAACACCAACCATCCAGCCCGCCTGGTGGAGTTGCGCCACGAGTTCATCGATGCCCGGGTAGGTGCTGTCCTCGAGCCAGCCGGCGATGGCGAATCGTTCGCGGTAGAGGCGGGTCGCTTCGCCGATGAGGTCGGACGGTACGCCGATCATGGCGTACGCCTCTTCGGCCGGTGGTCCGATCATCGACCGTGTGTCGAGATCTTCGGGCATGTCGAATCCGACCTCGGCAAGCGCCCATCGGTGGCACGAAATGATGCCATCGGCGGGGTCGGTCAGGGTGCCGTCCATGTCGAAGAGCACCAGCGGTCGGACATCGTGGTCGGGAGGGATCTGCGCATCTTGGGCGGCTTCGGACATCGCGAGAGCCTAGGCACGGTCCCGCTAGGGTCGTCGCATGATCGGCTCACTGCACGAAGGAGCGCTCCGGGGCGTTCGGATTCTGGACCTGTCACGGGTCCTCGCTGGCCCCACATGCACCCAGCTCCTCGGAGACCTGGGCGCTGACGTGATCAAGATCGAACGTCCCGGTGTGGGAGACGACACGCGTCAGTGGGGGCCGCCCTGGCTGCTCGACAGCGACGGGAACGAGACGGCCGAGTCGTCGTACTACCTGTCGGCCAACCGCGGCAAGCGTTCGGTCACCGTCGACATCGGCTCGCCCGAGGGGCTGAAGCTCGTGCTGGAGATCGCACGCCACAGCGACGTCGTGGTGGAGAACTTCATGGTCGGCGCCCTCGCCCGAAAAGGCCTCGGGTACGACGATGTGGCTCGGGTGAAGCCCGACATCATCTATGCGTCGATTACCGGATTCGGCCAGGACGGACCCATGGCCGAGCAGCCGGGATACGACTACCTGGCCCAGGCGCTCGGCGGTCTCATGAGCATCACCGGTCGCCCCGATGGCGAGCCAGGTGCCGGTCCACTCCGAACGGGCGTCGCGGTTGCCGATCTTTCGACGGGCATGTTCGCGACGGTTGGAATTCTGGCGGCGCTGCTGCATCGGGATCGGACTGGCGAGGGGCAGCATGTCGATGTCGCACTGCTGGATTCGCAGCTTGCGTTTCTGGTGAACCAGGCATCGAACTATTTCGTGAGCGGGTCTCCGCCCAGCCGGAGCGGCGAATGGCATCCGAACCTGGCGCCATATCAGCCGTTCGACACCGCCGACGGCAGGGTGGTCATCGCTGTCGGCAACAACCGTCAGTTCGCCACCTTGGTCACCTGGCTCGGCCTTCCCGAGCTGGTGGACGACGAGCGCTTCGTCGAGAACCCTGCCCGCAACAAACATCGGGTGGAACTTGCCGGTCTTCTCCAAGCCGAATTCCGGTCGAAGACTCGCTCCGAGGTGCTACGCGATCTGCCAGCGCTTGGTGTACCTGCGGCGTCCATCAACAACATCGCCGAGGCGTTCGACGAACCACAGGTCCAACACCGTGGTGGGCGGATCGACCTTCCGCATGCGCTTGCGGATGCTGCGCCTGGTGTCGCCAATCCGCTGCATTTGTCTGCAACGCCCGTGCACTACCGGTCGGGTCCGCCACTTCTCGGCGAGCACACGCGAGAAGTCCTTTCGGAGCTGGCCGGTGTTTCCGAGTCCGAACTCGATGATCTGCACGCTCAGGGCACGATTTAGACGCTGCGCGGTCAAAATTGTCGTTCTTGTGACCTCACAGGTTTTTCTGAACGACGAGATGGAACTACGATGACGCTTCGTGAGCATCACGTCACGAACGGACGGAACATCGTGGTCGCAACAGTGGGAGTCGGCGGCTGAAGTCAACGTTGCCGGCGCGCCAGAGCCCGACGACGACCGCACCCCTGTCGCGCTCGCGCTGCTCATTCTTCTCGGCTTCGTCCTCGTCGGAACCGCTGCCGTGGTGTTGTCATCGGACGATCAGGCAGCCGAGGTTGCTGCGCCCGAGGTAGCCGCTGCGGTTGAAACAACGACACCCAACGTCGAAACAACGGCGCCACTGTCGTCGGCGCCGTCCACCACGGTTGCTCCGGAAACGACCGCTCCAGAAACCACCACTGCGCCAACGACCGAGGCTCCCGTCACCACAACAACTGCAGCGCCCGAAACGACCGCCCCGGTCGCAGCGACCGAGGCCGTATCTGCAGAGTCAACAGCGTTGGCCCTTCTGCAGACCGATGTTCGAACCGCGGTCTTCTCCGGTGGCAAGGTCTACCTTCGCGGCGAGGTCCCCAGCCAGGAGATCGTCGACGTCATTGTTGCTCGGGCCTCGGCGGTGCTCGGACCCGACAATGTGGTCGTTGAGTACGTCATCAACCCCCAAGCCCCAGTTCCCGACAGTGCCCCGCTGTATGTGGAAGACACGATCCTGTTCGAGACCGGCAGCAGCGTGATCAATGGCGCATTCGTTCCCCTCCTGCAGCTCGGAACAGCGCTGATGCAACAGAACGAAGCGGTCCGCATCACGGTCATTGCGCACACCGATTCCACCGGGAGCGAAGAATTCAACCTGGCGCTCTCACAAGCACGAGCCGACACGGTGAAGGAATTCTGGACGGAGAACGGAATCGACGGCAGTCGCATCGATGCCGTGGGTCTGGGAGAGAGCGCTCCGGCTGCGGAGAACACCACAGGTACCGGCCGCGCCGGAAACCGGCGGGCCGAGTTCATCATTCAGGGAATTCTTGGCTGACATGACCATCACCCGACAGCTCCGAATCACCTACTCCGGCGAACAGGCCGACCTCGAAGTCGTTCTGCCCAATGGTGCGACGATCGCCACGCTCATCGATCTCCTGGGCGCCACCACCACCGACCTCATGGTGAGCGGCCGTCTGACCCAACCGTGGATGAGCCTGGAGGAAGCGGGTGTCTGGGACGGGGTCACGATCGACCTGGACCAGATTCCGGGTGCCGACATTGCCAGCTCGACCGCGGTGGTCTCGCTGGACCAGATCGCCGGCAGTGGCCCCCGGGTCAGCATTCCGCTGGCCGCCGGAACGCACGAGTTCGACGCGAATTCCGGCCCATATCTGGCGGGATCCGAATTCGCCTTGACCGTCACACCCGACGGACACGTCACCGTCTTTCCGCGGCGTGGCCCGCTGGTCATCGACAATGCACTCATCGACG
Organism: uncultured Acidimicrobiales bacterium; assembly: GCA_964517125.1. Lineage (GTDB taxonomy): Bacteria > Actinomycetota > Acidimicrobiia > Acidimicrobiales > SHLQ01 > SHLQ01. Next base: position 19,211 of record CAZFBD010000030.1, on the reverse strand, counting down.
TCCCCACGGCACTCGGCGATCAGGTGCTGACCATCGGTGGTTCCCGATTCTCCGTGGGTGCGCCGCCACGCGAGGTCGATCTTCCGGTCGACGTCACTCCCGCCGAACGTTCCAAGCGGGTCCCACCAGGACGGGAGCGGACCGTGACACCTGGTGTCTTGCCAACGGCGACCAAGAGCGATGCGCGAGTTTCCTGGCTCGCATTCGTCCCCGTGTGCGTGATCTTCGGCCTGCTCGGTGCCATTGCGCATCCGCTGTTCTTCATCGGGGCCGGCGTGGCGCTTGTTGCGTCGTTTGGGCTGCTTCTCAATGAGCGTCGCCGGCGGTTGTCCGACGCCGAGACTCTGCGCAGCCAGCAAAGCTCGGTCGTCACCAACTTTCGTCACGACGTCGTCCGTCAGCGACGCGATGCTTCGGCTGCATTGCGACGCCACGACCCATCGATTCCCGATCTTGTGCGAGATGCCCGCACGGGTGCGTCCGGATTCTGGCAACGCCAGCTGACCGACGCCGATTTTGGTGAAATTGTCGTTGGCTACGGCGAGCTTCCGTGGAAGGTCAGTGTGGACTCGGCGTTTGCGCCCGATCCCGCACTGCAAGGCATCGTGGACCGAAACGATCGCCTGACGTCGGTCCCCATCCACATCGATCTCACCGATGGTCCTCTTGGTCTTGTCGGGCCCCGGGAGCGCACACTTCCCGCAGCCCGCGCCATCGTTGCCACGGCGTGTAGCCAGTGGGACACCGATGCGCTTCGGGTTGCCGTGGCCTGCGAAGACACCAGCCTCGATTCCTGGCAGTGGCTCAAATGGGCTCCGCACTTCGACCGTGATCGCCGGGTGGCGACCTCGATCGACGCCGTCGACCGCATGGTCTCGTCGTGGCGGACACCCGGGCACAGCTGGCTACAACTCGTCATCGCCGACCAGCCAAAGTGGGCCGAGCCCGATGTCAGCCTGCTGTACACGGTTGCCGGTGAGCCGGGCCGGCAGAGTCTGCTGTGCCTGGCCGATACCGCCAGCGAGTTGCCCGACTGCGCTGCGGTCGTGACCTTTCATTCCGACGGCACCGTCGAGGTGGCCCGAAGGAACGCCGAGCCTGTCGACTTCGTCGGGCCGCGGTTTGCAACGGCGTCCGCCGCCGAGAGCATCGTCCGGGGTGCCGCATGGAGGCAACGGTCGAACCGGGGAGCCGACGAGTCGGGAGCCCACGGCGTTCGCCCGTTCCAGCTCCAGGACGCCAGCGCCGAGGAACTCGACGAAGCCGGCCTGCGCCCACCACCGGTCCCCGAGGGGCCCAACGAGCCGAGCGAATCCACCCAGTCCGCTTCGGCACCGGCCGAGGTCATTCCGTCCACGGTCATCCGTGCCGCCGCCACCAACTCTGGTCACGATGGAGCCGCACTGACTCCGCCGAACGTGCCGGACCCGGATCAGATCGTCGCCGTCACCGATCTTCGTGATGACGTCATCGACCTCACCGACTCGCCCGTGAGCGACGAAGCCAGCGACGCGCCGGGTACGCGTTGGACCCGGCGGCATCGCTGACCGGCCACCTCCGTCACTCGGAGCTCGGAACCGTCAGGCGTTCGCCCGGTTCCATACCCGGAGGCAGCACACCGCTGGTCCACCGATCGCCGGCCACACCTGCAGCGAAGGCGTCGACCATTCCCTGCGAGAACTGGATGCGCCAGTCCCCGCCAGTCTTTTGTTCGTTGAAGTAGACGAAGCCGATCACGTCGGCGTTGACCGCCAATCCGTCGAACACCGTGTTGAGCCAGGTCACTCGATCCGTGTCCACGTCGGTTCCTGCACCGATCTCGGCGAGGAGAATGGGCTTGTTCGTGAGGTCCCGCAGATCGCTGAGCGTCTGGTCGAACACGGCGGCGAACGTGGGCTCAGGTGCCGAGCCGTATCCTCGCCAGTACCCGCTGATCCCAACCCAGTCGACGTACTCCTCACCGGGCCAGTAGTTGGAGATCTCGCCGGGCTGGTTGTCGACACGGTTGACGCTCCACAGCCAGATCACGTTGTCGGCGCCTGCAGCTTCGAACCGGCCGTGGACGTGACGCCACATCTGGGCGAACTCTCCGACGTTGTTGCCGTAGCTCCGTTCGGACCATGGGTACCAATCGCCGTTCATCTCCGATGCCATACGCAGGACGATGGGCTGTTCATGGGCGGCGGCGTCGGCTGCCCATGCGTCGATGTAGTCGTCGTACTCACCGTTGATGATCTCGATGAGCTTGGGTTGGCTGTCGGCGCCTGGAATGACCGGTTCCCACGCCACCTGCGGCGTCATGCCCCGTTCCCACGTGTTCGCAACCTGCGTCGCCGGGAAGGGCGTGGACCAGTTGGAGAAGAAGAGCAGGTTGTTGGGGGCCTTGCCGATGAGCCGGGTCACGTAGTCGAGCTCGCCCATCCACCAGGGTGCTTCTCGGGTGTGGAACCCAAAGACGCCCTGTTGCTGGCGGACGGCCGACGCTGAGAGCACCTGTGGCGGTTCGACCGTTGCGGGAAGTTCCGGAGGTGTGCCCGGGAGCTGCTCGCAGGCACGGCCGTCGCCATCGCCGTCCATGAAGCCGTACGTGTCCCGGTCGGAGTCGAACACCACCTGCGCATCGGGCTGCTGCTCGAAGTCGTCGCATCGCAGAATCTGTAGAGCGTCGGGGTCCGGGATGTGTTCGCAGGCGGTTCCGTCGCCGTCGCCATCGAAGTGGGCAAGCCCGACGGGGTCCGAGGCGAATGCTGCCTGCGCTGCACTTCGGGTGTCGTAGTCGGTGCACTCTGGTCGTGGTGGGGTGGTTGCGGTGGGAGCCGCAGGTACCTCCCGGTAGATGATCTGCACGGTCTCTTCGGGTGGGGGTGCGTATTCGCCGATCGGCCGTTCGGGGTCCTTGGCCACTTCGATCAGGTCCTGGAGGAGCGAGTTCACCGCCGACAGGTCTTCGGAGTCGAAGGTGTCGAGCGCTGCGGGAGCGGCGCTGGTCGTCGTGGTTGGTGCTGCGGTTGTTGTCGTGGTGGTCTCGTCCAGAAAGGCAAGTGCGGGCGGCCCTTCGGCGAGTTCGAGATCGTCGGTCTCGGCCCGGTCAGGAACGGCGACTGCGAGGAAGGAGATCGCCATGAGGACCGCAACCAGTCCGAGGTTGAAGAGCGGTCCGCCGATGGCAAACGCCGAGCGCAGGGATGAGGTGGGTTGTGGCACAGAGGGTCCTTGATGGTGACGGGAATGACGAAGGACCGCGCCATTGCGGACCATGGGCTTAGTTGGAGGGGAGAACACGGGTGGTCGGGATCTCGGCCGGAAGTGCCGAGCGAGGGAAGCGG
>CAZFBD010000030.1:0-15785 GCA_964517125.1 uncultured Acidimicrobiales bacterium | reverse complement strand
GGGGAGAACACGGGTGGTCGGGATCTCGGCCGGAAGTGCCGAGCGAGGGAAGCGGCTAGGCGGATCTCGGCCGGAAGTGCCGAGCGAGGGAAGCGGTTGGCGACTCAGGGTTGGTAGAGCGACATGCCGACGACCATGGCGAGTGCGAGCCCGTAGGGGATGAAGGCCTGGGGGTTGCGGACCTTCTCTCCGGCGAAGCCTCCGGCTCGGGTTCCCCAGCCGCTGTTGTGCGCCATTCGGGTGAAGCCGAGCATGCGAACGGGCATGAGCATGAAGGTGGAGATCAGCAGGAACGTTGGGATTCGCCAGAGGTCGCTCGGGGTTTGTCGGAGGTGGCGGGATTGTCGCAGTGCCGAGCTGGCGATGGACGCAACGATGGAGAGCACGGCCACGAGCAGGCCTCCGCCGATGCGTCCGTAACTGGACACCATGGGCTCGAAGAGGTCGATGTCGCTGATGATGAACTGTCGGACAAACCAGCCGACGTAGGCGCCGAGGAGGAGGAACGGCAGCACGATGTCGGCGATGTAGAAGAAGGCGAGCGGGCGGGCGTTGCGGAACATCCAGGGGAGCATTCGCATGGTGTTGTATTGCGAACCGCGGGCCCACCGAAGCTGTTGCTTGGCCATCTTCTTCCACGAGAGCGGGGCGTCGGTGTAGACGAGGCTGGTCGACTGGTAGACCGTCCGGTAGCCCAGCTTCAGGCACTCGTTCGTGAGGGTGCGATCGTCGCTGACCTCCAGGAAGATCCCGAGAAAGCGGGCGTGCAGGAAGTTGTCCATGCCGTCCTCGAGCATCGAGGTCCGGAAGGCGATCGTCCGTCCGGGCAGGCAGCCGACTGTGCCGAGCACGGACATTGCCGGCATGGCGTATTCGTTTCGCAGGGACTCCATCCAGTCGGCCCACCGGGTCAGGATGTGCCGGGCGGGCTGCAGGATGCGCTGCTTGGTGGTGACGCCGCCGATCGTGGGGTCGTCGAACGGACGCAGGAGCTCGGGCAACGTGTCCTTCGTCCAGATTGTGTCCGAGTCGACGAGGACACAGATGTCGGAGCTGGAGTTCTCCACCCCGATCCGGAGAGCGTTTCGCTTTCCGGGGATTTCGGTCCACGTGGTCTGGACCTCAGGAAAGTCGGCGCAGATCCGCTCGAGTTCCGGGTTCTGCGGTCCGTTGATGACGACATGGATCTCGTCGGGATGCTGTCCGATGATTCGAGTCAGCACATCTCGGAACAGGTCCTCGGGTTCATCGACGACGGGGATGATCACCGAACTCGTGAGGTCGGGGTTGCCCGTGAAGGGCGTGTATCTGCGGGACAGACCCGCCTTCCACATCCAGACCACCCAGATGAGCACGATGTACACGAGAAACAGATGCAGCCGGTGATGCACGAGGAGGTCGCGGAGCTGCAGCAGGAAGACGAACACACAGAGTCCTGAGGGGGTGGCGGGGTGATGTGGCGGGCCATTCGGCCTGAGTCGATCGGCCTGAGAGGGCAGGTCGAATGACTCAGAACGTCGGGGCGTGCGTGAAGCTTCGGGACGAAGTCAAAGATCCTTTAGCGCATCGATTGGATTCGTGGTCGAACGATGTGTCGACAGGCAGCTGATAGCGTTCCCCCTTCATGACAGCGCCATCGTCGACCGCTTCTGGCATCGCTTCTGCCGATCCCGACGAGGGTGCGCAAGGCGGTGCTGTCGACGACCGGATCACGCCGCTCGAAACCGTCACCATTGGCTATGCACTCTGGACGATCGCCTTCCTGTTGTCCCTCTGGGCGGGTCGCGGATGGGCGTTGGCACTACCGCTGTTCCTGACGGGTTCGGCAGCGTGCGTCGTCGCTGCTCGACGGAATCCGGTTGACAGGCCCGACTCGCAGCGCTTGTCCGTCGGTTCCGGTGCGGGAGTCGTGGTTGCGGCCGTGTTGGCGTTTGGCTGGCTGCTTGAGCCGCTGGGTTCGCTGGCCATGCCGCTCTTGGCAGTCGTGGCGCTCGGTGTCCTTGTCGCCTTGGACCGCGGCGCCGAGTCCTCCGAATCCCCACAACGACTCTGGTTGGCGTTGAGCGCTGCCACCGCCGTGGCGTGTGCGCATGCGCTCGATTGGACGCTGTTCACCGTGGCGATGACGGTCGTTGTCGTCGTGGCCGTCGCCGCTGAAGTCCGGGGCCAATCGGTCGACGCCGGGCCAGTGAGCGCTCGGCGCCGAAGCGAGGTTTCTGTTCTTGCGGTGGGACTGATGCTCGGTGCCTGGACGATGTTCACCCGGCAGTTCAACCCCGACGACTCCTACTATGCGAACAAGGCAGCGCACTACGCCAAGAGTGCGTCGGAGTTCTTCGTGGCGAACCAGCAGTTCGGCACGCTTGACGAACCGCATGTGCCGCTCGCCGACATTCTCTCGTCGTATGAACCACTCGCTGGCGTGATTTCCGCAGTGACCGGCGTGCACCACGCCACCGTCATGTACCTGATCCTTGCTCCGGCGATCGCGTCGTTCATTCCTGCTGCACATCGGTATGCGGCGCAGGCGTTCGGTGTTCGCCGCCCCGACATGGTGGCGCTCGTTGCCGTGGCGGCCATCGTGCATCTTCAGGGGTACGGGGACTTCATCCTGCTGATCGACAAGATCTTTCAGGGCAAGGGTGGCCTCGTGCTCGTCGCGCTACCGGTGTTGACTGGCGCATGCATCCGGTACTGGGCCCATCCGACGACTCGGCGGCTCCTCGTTGCTGTCGCCGCCATGGTCGCTGCCGTGGGGATGACACCAACAGCCGGTGCGCCCGCGCTTGGCGCTGGGCTTGCCATTCTGGCGGCCGGACTCTTCGTCACCCGGTCCGATCCACGCTTTGGTGCACGCGAGCGTCTCCGTGGCGTTGTCCCCGCAGCCTGCGTGTTCGGCTACGCAGTGTTCGCCTTCTGGTTTCAATCGAACGCAAGCCAGACCAACCCCGAGTTTCTCCGCTTCGCTGGTCCAGAGAGCGCGTGGGCCCGTCGACTGCTCATCGCCCGAGCCGACCAGGTCATCGGCTGGAACGTTCCCGGGTTCCTCACCATGTTTGCCGTCGTACTGGTCATCCTCGTCGGCCGCACGTCGATGCAACGGGCGTTCTTCGGCGTCGTGTCGCTTGGCCTGTTCACCCTGCTCTTCAACCCACTGTTCTTCTCGCCGGTGTTCGACGAGATTCTCCACCTGAACTTCCTCGCCTGGCGGTTCGGATGGATCCTCCCCACGAGCCTGGCGATCGGCCTGGCCGTCGATGCCGTGGATCGACCACTGCCCGTCGTGGGTACAAGGCTGGGCAGCCTGATCCTCGGGCTGCTCATCGTTTCCGGCTTGCCACTGCTCGCCCGGACGGATCAGGAGTATCCGGCTCCGTGGGATCTGCAGAACCGCTGGATCCGTGGTGCCGAGATCACGATCGAGGCCACGCCGCCCGGAGGGCGATACCTGGCGCACGAACGCATCGAAGTAGCGGCCACAATCCTCAGCGCCGACGTGTATCCCACCTATGCCCGCCAGATCTTCCTGAGTTCGCACGAACGTGGTGGAGCATCGGCCGAATTCAACGTGGAGCTGCGCAACGAGCTGGCCCGTCAGATCAAGGGCCGGGCGCCGCTCTCCGACACGATGGAGGCGCTGGACACGCTGCGGATCGACACCGTCTGTATCGATCCTCGAATCGATCCCGCCGACTATCCGCTGCTCGAGGCACTTCCATCGAAGTTCGAGCCAGGCGAGAGTGTTCGGTTGTGCGAGGTGTGGACTCGGATGGTTCCTGCCGGCTGATCGCGGATGTCAGGATTGCCCGTCGGTGACGTCGGGCAGAAGGTAGTGCGCGTTGGATTGATCGGACCCCACGTCGCGCACCCGCAGCAGGATGCGTTCCGAGATCGCCCGATGGCTGTGGATCAGGTCGGCGACGACGCCGAGCACGGCCACTTGCACCGAGCCAATGAACAGGATCGCTCCGACGATGATGGACTGGAGGTGCCCGGTCGTGTCGCCGTTGGCCACAGCGTCGTAGATGAACGGGACGAACGCCCCCATGGCACCGAGGAAGAGGAGAAAGGCGAGCGGGCCGAAGAACCGAAGCGGTTCGTACGACGCAAAGACCCGCAGAATCGTGATTGCGTTCTTTCGGATGTAGGTGAAGGTCGACGAGAACAGCCGTGAGTCACGGGTCGAGGCATTCGACGTGATGGGCACGGAGACCGTGGAGAAGCCCTTCTTGGAGAGCTGAATGAGTGACTCGATCGTGTACGTGTACCGATTCACGATCGCGATCGATTGTGCGGAGGGTCGGTTGTAGGCGCGGAACCCCGAGGTCGCGTCGGCGATCTCATGGCCGGCGGCCTTGCTCACCGCCCAACTGCCGATCACCTGAAGTCGGCGCTTCAACCAGGAGAACTCCTCGACATTGGCCACACCTCGGTCGCCGACGGCAATGTCCGATCGGTTCTCCACGAGGGGTTGGACGAGATCGACGATTGCGGCACCCGGATACTGGTTGTCGGCATCGGTGTTCACGATGACATCGGCACCAAGTCGCAGCGCAGCATCCAGGCCCAACTGAAAGGCCCGTGCCAGGCCCATGTTCTGCGGGAGGCTGACCACATGGTCAACACCGTTGGCTCGGGCGACCTCGACGGTCCGGTCGGTGCTTCCGTCGTCGATCACCAACCACTCGACGGTGTCGAAGCCGGCGACTTCACGTGGAAGTTCGGCGAGCGTGGTCGGAAGCTGGTCCTCCTCATTGAGGCACGGGATCTGGATGATCAGCTTCGATTTCTGCACCCGCCGATTCTAGGACGGCCACGCCAGCACATTGGTGCGTTCTCGGAAGTCCACCCCGCATGGGTGGCGCAGGCTACGTTTTGCGAATGGTGGATCCGGCGCGGGGAGGTCACAACGATGGGGTCTGGCTTGTCGCTGCGCTTCCGCGGCCGATCCTTGTTGTCCTGGGGCTGATCGCCGCCGTGGCCATGTTGTGGCTGGGAGCGTTCACGCAGAGCCAACTCTCCGCCGCAGCAGAACCGATCTCCGAAGTTCGCGGCGCCCGAATGGTTGCCTCCACGACAACCACCGTCGTGCCATCAACAACCGTGGCAGCGACCGCCGAACCGACAGCAGCCACGAACCCACCGCCACGGCTTCGAACCGCAACCCTTGCGTTCACCGGCGACACACTCTCGCACCGCGGCATCGTCCGGCAGGCGGCGATTCAGGCGCAGGGATCGGACCACGAGTACGACTTCGCCCCGTTCTTCCGGGAGGTCCAGCAGTATCTGGCCGCGGCCGACGTGGCCATCTGCCATCTCGAAACGCCGCTCTCGCCCGACAACTCCGATCTGAGCGGATACCCAACGTTCAACGTTCCCGGTGACCTGGCTCGCGGTCTGGCCGACGCCGGGTACGACGGATGCACGACGGCGTCGAATCACAGCCTCGATCGACGTCCCGCCGGAGTCGTGAACACGCTCGATGTCCTTGATGCCGCGGGTCTGTCGCACAGCGGCATGGCCCGTTCCGCCGAGGAGCGGGCAGAAGCGACCATCTATGACGCCAACGGCATTCGAGTCGCCGTGCTCAGCTACACCTATGGCCTGAACGGATTTCGTGTTCCTGCAGATCAGCCGTGGCTCGTGAACGAGATCGATGTCGACCAGATCGCCACAGATGCAGAGGCTGCTCGGGTCGCTGGAGCCGAATACGTCGTTGTTTCGTTGCACTGGGGAACCGAGTATCGGACCGCGCCAAGTACCGAACAGGTGCGAATCGCCGAGGCGCTGCGCCCGGTCGACGGCATCGACCTGATCGTTGGACATCACGCCCACGTGGTGCAGCCGGTCGATCAGCTCGATGATCGCTTCGTCGTGTACGGGCTCGGCAATTTCCTGTCGAACCAGTCGGCGACATGTTGTGCCGCAGGATCGCAGGATGGCGTGATCGTGCAGGTGCACGTCCAGGAGGAACGCGGGGTAGACGGTCAGCCTGTGGGATTCCGGACCTGGCTCACGTATGTCCCGACCTGGGTGGACCGGCCCGACTTCACGATCATTCCGGTGGTCGACGCTCTCGCCGATCCGGACCTCTCCTCGGCTCGGCAGGCCACGTTGGCGGCGTCGCGTGAACGAACCGCCGACGCCTTGCGGTTGCTCGACATCGGACGCGTCGGGCTGTTCGAGGTTCGCCCGCCAGGCTCGTTCACCGCCGCCGTCGACGGAACGGACAAGTGACCAACTCCGGGAGCCCGTAGGTGTTCGGGCGACGGCTCGTAGAGTTGCCCCGATGAGCAACAACACCCGACTGTTCAGCCAGTCGCAGGTCGACAACTCTGGCGAATTCACCCCGGGCGACTGGGCACTGTTTCTTGGCGTCTCCCTGATCTGGGGTTCATCGTTCCTGCTCATCGCGTTCGGCTTGGAAGGATTCACGCCCGGCATGGTCACCCTGGGTCGGGTTGCTCTCGGTGCGCTCGTGCTGTGGGTCATCCGAGGAATCCGATCGCCGGGCACCAGGGTCGATGCCGAGGACCGGGGCCGGCTGCTGCTTCTCTCGGTGTTGTGGGTGGGCATTCCGTTCACCCTCTTTCCCCTGGCTCAGGAGCACATCAACTCGGCGGTCACGGGGCTCTTGAATGGAGCGGTTCCCGTCTTCGTCGCCATCGTCTCCACATTGTTGTTGAAGGTGGCCCCACGGGGAGTCCAACTCGTGGGTATCGGCCTCGGATTCGTCGGGATTCTGATCATCAGCGTGTCGTCCGGAAGCGGCGACGCATCCGAAGCGAAGGGTGTGCTGATGGTGCTCGCCGCCACCATCTGTTACGGCTTCGCCATGAATCTTGCTGGTCCGCTGCAGGCCAAGTACGGCGCCATCGTGACCATGAGCGGGGTCCTGGGGCTGGCATCGGTCTGGGTGCTGCCCTTCGGGCTGTGGAACTTCGGCGACAACACCTGGTCGGCCGGGCCGATCGCCGCACTGTTGTTCCTCGGTCCGGTCGGTACGGGGGCCGCCTACTGGATCATGGCCACGCTCGTGGGACGGGTCGGGTCGATCCGAGCATCGTTCATCACGTACCTGATTCCGGTCATCTCGCTGGTGTTGGGAGTGGTGTTCCGTAACGACACCGTGAGTGTCATGGCACTCGTCGGCGCCGCGCTCACGATCTCCGGTGCCTTCCTCGCCAGCCGCAAACAGTCCTGAAACGACCTGTCCGACGTCGGCGCCCAACCGCAGGCTTGACCGCGTTCTGTGGTTTTGAGAAACCTTGCATCAGCAAGCTTTTGTCGATCCATACCTATGCAAATTCGCGAAATCACAATGGTGCCTGGCACCTTTTGCCGCCAAGGTGCCAGGCACCATTGGCGACCGCCACCGTGTGTGAGATGGTCGGGCTGTGGGCTGTTGGGTGACGGCGCTCGGACTAGATGAGGGCGGCTTGGACTAGATGAGGGCGGCTTGGGTTAGGTGAGGGCGGCTTGGGCTTGGGCGAACCGTTGCTTGGGGGACAGGGCCTCGAGGCGAATTGGGTCGTAGCCGTGTTCGCGGTACACGTCCCACATGTGTTGGTGCACCGCTGCTTGGTATTCGGCGTCTTCGACCCGTTGCTCGTCGGCGACCCAACCAACGGGGTCCAGGATGAACACCGTGTGGTAGCGGAAGGTGGTGGCGGCTTCGGCCAACCCCGGGGTGAGCTCGAGGCCCTCTGTCCGGTGAAAGGCGATGTTGCACGGCAGGGCGTATTCAAGAACGACACGGTCAGCAAGGGCGAGGCGATGTTCGGCCGCCGACATGGCTTCAAGAACGCGCGGTTGGAAGTCGGGGGCGAAGCGGAACTCCTCGGCGTCGCGTCCGGACGCGGTCACGTCGGCGATGAGCTGTCGGGTGGAATCATGCGAGACGAGATTCCCCGCTTCCGCAAACAGATTGAGCAGGGTGGTCTTGCCCGACGAAGGTGGTCCGGTGATCACCACCCAGTTGGTCTCGATCATGGCGGTCAACTCTGCATGTCCTTCACGACGTCGACGAAGAACTGCGTGGTCAGTCCCATCGACTCGATGTCGATCCGCTCGTTGTAGCCATGGAACCGGCTTCCGAACTCGCCGGGTTCCAGACCGGGGCTGAACAGCCCGGCGCCGTAGGCGACGGAGCCCATCTCGCGGTACACGCGTGAATCGGTGAACCCGACGATCAGCTGTGGCGTGAGCGTGGCGGTGGGGAACGGCTTGGCGACCGCTTTCTGCATGCTGTCCCACAGTGGAGTGTCGTGGCGGCTGATGGATGATGGATGGTGCATGTCGACGGTGACTTCCACGTGTTGTGCAAGATCGCCAAGCGCCGCATCGAGGTGCGCCTGAATCTCGTCGGGGCCTTCGCCCGGCAGCGTGCGAATGTCGACCGTGATGTCGATCGCGTCGGGAATCACGTTCGATTTGAGTGTCGTGGGCGACGCCACCATGTTCGGCGAGAACGTGCAGTGCGTGCAGCTCCAGAGATGCCCGGCAACGTCGGGGAGTGGAAACTCCTCGAGGAAATCGTTGATCTTGTTTTCGTCGAGCATGATCGCTTTGGTTTCGGCGTCCAGGCCCATTGCCGCGACTTGGTTGCGCCAGAGTTCGGTGAACCGTGGTGGCGGCCGGTAGTCGGCGAGCCGTTGGACGACGGCTGCCGCGGTCACGAGCGCATTGTCGGAGCGGAATGGACGGCTGCCGTGACCGGGCGTTCCCTTGACCCGCAGCGTTCGCCACTCGATGCCCTTCTCCCCAACGTTCATGGCGATCGATGGCGATTCGGCAGATCCGAGATGGAGGCCGCCGTTCTCGGTCAGCACGTAGTCGGCTCGGATGGCGTCGGGTTCGTTCTCGGCGAACCACTGTGCTCCGACGCGCGAGCCGGCCTCTTCGTCGGCGACGCCGAAGAAGATGACGTCGCCCTTTGGAGTGAAGTTGGAATCGGCGAGGTGGCGGAACGCGACTGCCATCGAGGATGTGAGGTTCAACATGTCGACGGCGCCCCGGCCCCAGACCTCACCGTCGATGATCTCGCCACCGAACGGGTCATGGTCCCAGCCATCGGCGCTGACGGGAACGACATCGGTGTGGCCCATGAGGCAGATGCTGGGTGCGTCAGGGTCGGAGCCCTCGATGCGGGCAACGATGGAGGCGCGGTCGGGAACCGGTTCCCATCGTTGGACGTCGAGGCCCGTTCCCTCGATGACCTGCTGCAGCGTGTCGGCGTTGCGGGACTCGTGTCCGGTGTCGGCCGTGCCGTCGTTGACACACTCGTTTCGGATCAGCTGCTGGAGCAGCTCGACGGATTCGTTCGTGAGTCGTTCATCCATCAGGTCGTTCTAACACGCCCGGGCGAATCAGCTCGTCTCGATGATCTCCACGCTGATGAGCTGCTCGCCGCGACCGGCGGGCAGCTCTGGGTCACGCAGGTCGATTTCGTCGAGGACGTCGTCGCCGGCGATCACCGATCCGAAGACGGTGTGGTTGCCGTTGAGGTGGGTGGCGGCGTCGAACGTGATGAAGAACTGGCTGCCGTTGGTGTTCGGGCCGCTGTTCGCCATGGCGAGAAGCCCGCGGCGGTCGATCTCGAGGAGCCCGGTTGCTTCGTCCTCGAACTGGTAGCCGGGTCCGCCGGTGCCGAGCCCGGTGGGGTCTCCGGCCTGCGCCATGAAGCCTTCAAGCACCCGATGGAAGGTGGTGGCGTCGTAGTAGCCGTCGCGGGCGAGAGCCACGAAGTTGTTGACGGTGACGGGTGCGACTTCGGTGAAGAGTCGGATCCGGATCTCGCCGTCGGTGGTGGTGAGAACGGCTTCGTAGTCGTTCTCCGGATCGATCACCATGGGAGGCGCTTCGGTGTACGCGGCGTTGCGAACGAACGGATCGACACCAGCGAGCGTGCCGTCGCCGCTGAACGCCACCCAGTCGGCCGGGATCTCCTTCGGCAGGCCGCTGTCGTATTCGCCCGAGCAGTCGCTGACCAGGTCGGCGAGGCCCTCGGTGTCTTCGCCGGAGACCAGCGAGTCCCAGAATGCGGTCAGGAATTCGTCATTGATGGCATCGGTGAGACACTCACGGTCGACTTCGATCAGGAAGCCGGACCCCTGCTCGGTGGCTGAGGCGAACTGGTTTGCCACGCCCGCGACGGGAACGCAGTCGATGGCCGCCGAGGTGGTGGACTCGGCCGCTCCCTCGGGCACCGGAAAGCCAACCCGAAGGGCGGAAAGGCCAACGTACGTGAGGTCGCCGTCGGTGGGGTCCTCGATCTCGGCGAGTGCACATTCGGAGAAGGACGCCTGGGATGTCTCGTCCTCGGCGCCGGCGAGGGCCAGGAGCGATGCCGCCAGGGTGTCGTGCTCCACGCAGGTGTGGATGGCAATGGCCAGTGCCGTGAATGCCTCGGGGGTGAAGCTGGACCCGTTGAGGGCCGCGGTCAGCTGGGTGTCGCCATCGGCGAGGTCGAGCATGCAGGCGGTGTGCTCACTGGACATGGGCGAGCCGGTGAGAGAGAAGCCGAGCTGTTCCACGAGCGCGGGATCAGCGGGCGTTGGTTCATCGGTGGCCGCCTCACTGGAGTCGTCGGTGGAGGTTGTGTCGTCGCTGTCGGCCGCTGCATCGATGGTGTCGGTGGACGAGGAGGAGCAGGCGGAAGCGAGGAGGACGAGGGCCAGCCACATCGCCAGAAGGGTTCGGGGGGCAGAAATACGCATCGCAAAGCTTTAGCAGCTCCTTGCCCACGGTCGGTGTCAGGCCGGAGTTCTCCGGTCGGGTCGCCGTGGGGCTCGACGACTGGCTCCGGTGGCTGAACAGCCTTTTGAGGTACGGCCAGCGTACGGTGGTGTCCCATGCCACGGGCCGGTCGCCGCTGATGTCTGGATCTGACGGAAACCGATCCGTTCGAATCGAGCTTGACAACCCATCGGGGTCGGGCACGGTCGATGCCCCGGAGCCGGGACCCTCGAGGGCGCGGCAAGCTGCCGCCATTGGCGTGTTCGTGGCCGTGACGGTTGGGGTTCTCCTGTGGATCAGCCGACCGGACGGGGGCTCTGGTGGCGACGGTACCGACAACGATCTGGCTGACGCCCCGTCGACAACAGCGGAGGCGCTGATCGACCCGTCACCACCAACCACCGCATCCGTATCGACGTCAGACTTCGAAGGAGTTTCTGCATGGACTCCTCAGGACGGCATTCTGACGTCGCCCGTTCGGGCCGACTTCGGATGGTTCGCGATGCAAGGGCCGCGTAGCGGTGGCCGACTCGTCCGTTCGACCGACGGACTCCGCTGGGACACGGTCAGCTCGAACCTCCCCGAATCGAGCCTGCTGCGCGTTCGGCGCGAAGCGGACGGAACATACCGCAGTCTGGTCCTCACGCCTGATGCGCAAGCCGATGGCCGCTTCGAAATTTCCCGATGGTCGTCGGTCGATGGAGCCGAGTGGGAGGTCCAGGATGCGCAGGCCTTCGCCGGAGACGGCAGGGCGTTCGCAATCTTTGGTCAGGGAGACGTGACGCTGGTGCTCTCCGAGTCCGGTTCACGCGCCCCAGTCCCCGCTGTCAGCGCGGTGCTTGGCGAGTTCGTCGACGCCGACCTTGCGGATCGGACGTGTGCGATCGACTCCGACGGTCTGTTGCACTACATCCTTCTCGACTGCGAGGGCAACGAGCTGGCCCGGCTCGACAACGTGGAGCGAGCGGACGATGACCGCATCGCGTTCGCCGGTCAGGTGCTTGGGTTCCGGTACACGGTCCACGTGTCAATCGACGGAGCGCCGTCGGAACCCGTGCTGCTGCCGCCGGCGACAAGCCTGGTTGGAATCAGCGCAGCAGAAAACGGGTTCCTTGCGCTGGTGATCGATGCAACGGCAGCCATTGCCGACCCTGTCCTGGCACTCACGGTGTCCCTGTCCGCCGACCTGCGGCGTTGGGAGACGGGGGAGGGCTTCACTCCGATCGATTCGGCACCTGTGCAGGGACAGCCCTTTGGCGATCAGCTTCTTCCGGGGCCCGGCGACCGGGTCTACCTGTCGAAGACCGAGGGCCTGTTTGCCGCGGAGCCGCCGTACGAGGACTGGTCGATCGTGGCCGAGGGTCCGAACGGCGAGATTGCGCGGGGTTCGGAGATTCGTGTCCTTCGCGGCACCAACCTGCTCACGTTCTCGGACCTGAACGCTGGTCGGATCTGGATCGGTCGGGAAGGCGAGGACTGGACCCGGGTCGACGTGCCCGATGGTGTGGTGTTCGAGGCGGTCCTTGCCCACGAGGACTACGTCGTCTTCCGCGATTTCCGAGGTACCCGGAACGAACTCCTTCGGGTCGAGCTCGATCAGCTCGCAGTATCGGGCTGATGGCCATGGACGAGCCGCGCTCCAGTGTCCGCATCGAACTCGATTCGTCAGGTTCGGTTGAAACGACGGCTCCGGCGCCTGCCGGACCAACGACTCAGCCCAAGGCAGTCATTGCGATGGTTGCGATACTCGTTGCGGTCGTTGGTGGTCTGTTCGTCCTCGGCGGAGGGTCCGAGACGACCGAAGATGCGGTTGACGACGACACTGCCGTGATCGACCGTGACGGTCCGGGCTTCGATGGCGACGATGCCGACGCAGTGTGGATCGGTGACGTTCCGCTGTTCCGGGTGCTCGTCGACGGCATTTCTGGTTGGTACGGGGTTTCGGGTGAACAGTTGTACACCGCGAACGGTCCGACGGGTTGGGAACGCGTGGACCTTGGGCAGAGCGACGACGTGCGGGTGCTCGATGTGTCGAGTTCTGGCGACGGCGTGAACGTGTTGGTGAGCCCGGTACCCAGCGAGTCCGGCACCTCGCAGGTCCGGGTGCTTCGCTCGTTGGACGGAGCGGTCTGGGACGCCGTCGACGAATCGACGGTTGAGGGGTTCGTGCACTCCGGCTCGCTGAATACGACGTCGTGGGTCGTGCAGGCTGGCCCCAACGAGGTGCCGGCGCCCGAGAATGCATCGGTTTTGGAGCAGGTCGAGGACCGGCCGTACACCACCGCGCCCAACGGTGGTTCGCAGCGGCTCCGGCTGGGGCAGACCGACCGGGTGGAGTCGTATGTCGCCGCGCTCGATGGTGGGTTCGTGGTGACCTCGACGGTCGACCCCTTCAGTTCGCCGTCGGGTCAGGATCTGCCAATCCGTCTGTTGCGGGTGACTGCGACAGAGACGGAGAACATGACGCCGCCCGACGCGGAGCTCACGGCCGATGACGAGCTCATTCGTTCTGGCGATGGGACGCTGTGGTTGATCAGCGGGCTTCGGGTGTGGTCGTCCACTGCGCCCTACGAGCAGTGGAGTCTCGCTGCCGATGCCACCGAGCTCCGGGATGTCACCAGTGTCCGACCAGCGCTGACGGGCGGCGGCGTCATCGCCACCATGGACAGCCCGGGGCTTGAGGGTTTCCACTTCACGAATGGTAATGGCATGTGGGAGGCGTTCACCTTCCCTGGTGTCAGCGAGCTCGGTCTGTTGCTGGTCGATGGAAACAACCTCATGATTTCGGCGGTTGTCGATGGCACGCGGCAGGTGACGATCGCCCGGACCCTGCTCGTGGTTGAGCAGCCGCAGATCCAGCAGACCCCCATGAACGATGGAGAGTGGGATCTTCCGTTGTTGGCTCCGGCGCTCGACGGTGATGGGTTTGCCGGTCTGACCAATGTGAATGGCGCGATCGGGTTCTTCGAATCCGCCGACGGTTTGCAATGGTCCGAGTCGGCGCTGACCGACCTGCCCTTCGGGTTCTTTGGCACGCGGCTCGAACGGATCGACGGCGGGTTCCAGGTACTCGGCCGTGTCGGGCTGCTCGAACACGCGGTGTTCATCTCGGCCGATGGGCTCAACTGGACTCGCATCGAGTTCGACCTGCCGCGCAGCGCCACGGCGATCGAGATCGAGTCTGTTTCTCGGACGGCCCGAGCAACGGCCGTTCTTGGTTCACTTGGCTGGGCCGACGACCTGTCGCGGACCGAACGCCTTCTTCTCTGGTGGACCGAGGGGTCGGACCCGATCGATGTTCCGTTCCGGCCGTGCCCGGAAACCCAGGGCGTCTGCACGCTGCGCTCGATTGCCGTCGTGGACGATGGCGTGCTGGCGACGCATCTGGCCGACCAACGTTTCACGGTCTCCAAGTGGACGCCCGAGTTTGGTTGGGAACAGCTCGGCCTCGACCAGCCGTTGCCCGAGGGGCCGGTCAGGGTCCAGACGACGCCGGCCGGTGTCTTCTACCTCGGCCGCAACGCGGTACTTGGGTCTGTCGACAACGGTGTGACCTGGACGGTGTCGTTCCCCGTCGATGGCGCGATCGAAGTCGGCCCGTACCAGGCCATCTCCGTTGATGGCACGGTTGCGTTGGCGAGTGGCGATGGGGTTCTGGTGGTCCTGGACTCGACAGGTCAGCGCCGGTACGCGGCGACCGGTGTGCAGTTCGGCGAGGTTCTGGCGGTGAACGCCTCTGCAGTCATCATTCGTGGCATCACCCCCGACGGCGCTGCGCTCGTGCGTCTCGCCGCGCCGGCGGCCGCCACCGATGTCGAGCCAACGCGGGCCGACCTGCCAGTGGAAGCGCTACAGCGCGTCCTTGCGCTGGAACCCGGCGCGTCGACCGGGTACCTCACGGTGTACGACAACCGGCTGCATTCGTCCGACGATGCGCAGACGTGGACACCGGTTCCGTCTCAGGTGGTGGGCTCCGAGACGGTGCTCGATCTTTCGCGCAAGGACGGCGAGGTCACGGTTCTGCTCGCCTCACCGGGGTTGACTCCCGAAGGCGGGGTAGGCACCTGGGTGTCCGTGTCGAGAATGATCGAGGATGGATGGGAGTGGCTTGCGACTGCTCCCGTGCCGCTCGAGGTCACGGAGGGGTCGCTCAACGGAACCGAGTGGGTCGTGCGGGCGGGACCGTCGCTGACCACCGAGGATCTGGGTACGGCCGACCAACTCGTCAACGATTTGAGTTCGTGGCTCTACGCCGGTTCCGCCGCAAGCCCGAACGTCACGCAGATTCCGATGGGCGCCAGCGAACTGAGCGTGCAGGCCGTTGCCGTTGACGGTGGGGTCATGTTCCTGTCCGTGGAGCTCGACTTTTTCGTGGACTCACCGCCAAGCCTGCAGCTGAAGCGGTGGCTACCCGGCTCGGAGCCTGTCGCACTCCAACCCGGCGGTCGCTCGGTGACCGAGGGGGACAGCCTGTGGCTCAGCGCCGACGGAATGATCAGCTTGCGACGGGACAACGAGTCGTGGGCCTGGTCACCCGACACCGAGAACTTTGTTTTCATGGGTGACGTTGTCATCGCAGCGAGCGACTGACCTTGTCGGTCGACGTCAGGCGCTGACGTCGACCTGTCCGCCCTGGCTGACGCCGGCGGCGATGCGCTCGGCGGCCCGGAAGGCGAGGAGGATCGCCGTGTACGTCACCATGGACACGCCTGCAGTGGGGAAGACAGAGCCGCCTGCGATCCACAGGTTGTCGACTCCGTGCACTCGGCATTCTTCGTCGACCACACCCTGCTGCGGATCGACGTGCATGCGAGTGCCACCCATGAAATGTGCCGTGCTGATGGTTCCCGGTGGCCAGTCGTCGCCCTCGGGGAAATCGGAGACGAAGCGGCCGTAGCCCTGGGCTTCGAACTCTTCGCCCATCAGTTCGAACGAACGACGCAGCGTGTGCCGGTCGCTCGGCAACAGATTGGAGACGACGCGCATCTTCTGCACGCCGAACCGGTCGGTCTCGTCGATGAGTTCGACCCGGTTGTCGGGGTCGGGGG
>CAZFBD010000029.1:52308-54476 GCA_964517125.1 uncultured Acidimicrobiales bacterium | reverse complement strand
AGCGACGGATTGCGAGAGCTGGATGTCGCGGAGCTGCGCATCTCGGCGCATCACGGCTCGCTCAGCAAGGAGCGGCGGCTGGAGATCGAGGATCAGCTGAAGCAGGGCCGGATTCGTGCGATCGTGGCGACGAGTTCGTTGGAGTTGGGCATCGACATGGGTGCCGTCGATCTCGTGGTCCAGGTGGAGTCGCCGGGTGCGGTGAGTCGTGGGTTGCAGCGGATCGGTCGTGCCGGCCACCAGGTGGGTGCGGTCAGTCGGGGCAAGATCTATCCGAAGCATCGTGCCGATCTGTTGGAGTCCGCGGTCGTGGTGCAGCGGATGCGAAGCGCCGAAATAGAGGAGACGCGGTATCTGCGGAACCCGCTCGATGTGCTGGCGCAGCACATCGTGGCCATGACCGCGCTCGAGGATTGGAGCCTGGACGATCTCACGGCGACCGTTCGTGGTTCGGCGAGTTATGCCGAGCTCAGTGACGATGTCCTGGAGAACGTTCTGGATCTTCTTGCCGGCCGGTATCCGTCCGAAGAGTTCAGCGAGCTGCGGCCCCGCATCGTGTGGGACCGGGTCGCTGGCATGATTCGTAGCCGCAAGGGTGCGCAACGGCTTGCGGTCACCAATGCGGGCACCATCCCCGACCGAGGGTTGTACGGCGTCTTCCTTCCCGATGGGACCCGGGTCGGTGAGCTGGACGAAGAGATGGTGTACGAGTCGCGGCCCGGAGAGACGTTCCTGCTCGGGGCGTCGACCTGGCGGATCGAGGACATCACGTTCGAACGTGTGGTGGTCACGCCAGCACCGGGCGAGCCGGGCAAGATGCCGTTCTGGCATGGCGACGGGCCTGGTCGGCCGTTGGAGTTGGGTCGGGCGCTCGGTGCGTTCGTGCGGGAGATGCAGGAGCTTCCACCGAAGAAGGCGACGGAGCGACTGCTGTCGGAGCACGGGCTCGACCCGCTGGCTGCGACGAACCTGCTGCAGTACATCGGCGATCAGGTTGAGGCCACGGGTGTGGTGCCCGATGACCGCACCATCGTGGTCGAGCGGTTCCGGGACGAGATCGGCGACTGGCGCATCTGCATTCTTTCGCCGTTCGGTGCCCAGGTGCACACGCCGTGGGGCATGGCGTTGCGCTCGAAGCTTGCCGAGCTGTGGGGCGCCGACGTGGAGATGATGTGGTCCGACGATGGCATCGTCATTCGTCTTCCCGAAGCGTTCGACGACTTCGACATCGACGCGCTTCGGTTCGACCCGGCCCAGATCGATGAGATCGTCGTGGCGGAGCTTCCCGGCAGTGCGCTGTTCGCCAGCCGCTTCCGCGAGTGTGCGGCCAGATCGTTGCTGCTTCCCCGACGCCGTCCCGATCAGCGCACCCCGTTGTGGCAGCAACGCCAGCGTTCCGCCGACCTGCTTCGGGTGGCGGCCAAGTATCCGAGCTTTCCGATCCTGCTGGAAGCCACCCGCGAATGCCTGAACGATGTGTTCGATGTTCCCGCACTCCGCGAGGTTCTGCAGGGGTTGGCCACACGGCAGATCCGCATGGTTCCGGTTGAGACCACGAAGGCCTCGCCGTTCGCACAGTCGCTGCTCTTCGGCTGGATCGCCGTCTACATGTATGAAGGAGACGCCCCGCTTGCCGAGCGCCGCGCCGCTGCGCTGTCGCTCGATCGAGATCTGCTCCGCGACCTGTTGGGTGCCGAGGAGCTCCGCGAACTGCTCGACCCCGGGGTTCTCGCCGACCTGGAACTGGAGCTGCAGCGGCTTGTCGACGGTCGGCGCGCCCGTGACGGCGATGAGGTCCATGACCTGCTGCGGCTGCTTGGGCCATTGGATCATCATGAGATCGATGCCCGGTCTGTGGATGGCCTCGACGTTGCCGGCACGCTGACCACCCTTGTCGACGCCCAGAGGATCATCGATGTCGGCATTGGATCGGACCGCCGTTTCGCCGCGGCCGAGGACGCGGGTCGCCTCCGCGATGCGATCGGTGTGGCTGTTCCGGCCGGTCTGCCGGTGGCGTTCACCGACTCGGTTGATGATCCACTCGGCGACCTCGTCATCCGGTTCGCCCGAACCCACGGCCCGTTCCTTGCCGCCCAGTTTGCCGACCGCTACGGGATTGGTTTGGATCGGGCGACCGACGCACTCGACCGGCTCGCAGCCGACGGCAG
>CAZFBD010000029.1:48599-52208 GCA_964517125.1 uncultured Acidimicrobiales bacterium | reverse complement strand
GGATTGGTTTGGATCGGGCGACCGACGCACTCGACCGGCTCGCAGCCGACGGCAGCCTGGTCCGCGGTGAATTCCGACCCGACGGGACCTCACGCGAGTGGGTCGATGAAGGTGTCCTCCGGCAACTCCGTCGACGATCCCTGGCGGCGCTTCGAGCCGAGGTTGCACCGGTTGAGCAGACGGCTCTGGCCCGCTTTCTCCCCACCTGGCAGGGGGTGGGAATTCCACGCCGCGGCCCCGACGGTCTTGCTGATGTGATCGGCATCCTGCAGGGTGCCGCGCTGCCGGCCTCGGTGCTGGAGAAGTCGATTCTGCCGGCCCGGATGGCCGAGTACCGCCAGGCCGACCTCGACGCGCTGTGTACGTCGGGCGAAGTGGTGTGGATCGGTGCGGGTGCCATCGGCAGCGGAGACGGGCGGATCCGGCTTGCGTTCCGGGACCAGGTGGGGCTGTTGGTCAGCCCCGATCCCGATCCTCCCAGCGACGCATTGCACGATCTGCTCCGGGAGCGGTTGGCGACCGGCGGAGCATCGTTCTGGTTCGATCTGGTCAGCGCCGCTGGTGCGGGCGGCGAATCGTACGGAGACAAGGCCATCCTTGCGGCGCTGTGGGATCTGGTCTGGGCGGGTGAGGTCACGAACGACTCGCTCGCTCCGGTGCGAGCGCTCGTGGGAACGAAGCGAGGCTCGTCTTCACCCAAGTCCCGTCGTCGGCCCCGTGTGGGCCAACTCCGTGCGGCTGGGCCGCCGCAGGCATCCGGTCGCTGGTCCCTCGTGGCTCCCTTGCTCTCGCCTGGCCTTCCACCCACGCAGGTGGCGACCGCCCGGGCGCTCCAGTTGATCGAGCGGTACGGGGTGCTCACCCGCGAAGCGGCGTTGGGCGAGGGCACCACCGGCGGGTTCGCGGGCGTGTACCCCATTCTCAAGGCACTCGAAGATCGGGGCGACGTGCGCCGCGGCTACTTCGTCGAGGGCCTGGGCGCCGCCCAGTTCGCCATTCCCGGAGCCGTCGACCGGCTGCGTTCCCAATCGTCAGACTTCGACGAACCGAGCATGGTGGTTCTTGCGGCGACCGACCCGGCGCAGCCCTACGGAGCGTCGCTTCGCTGGCCCGACGTACCCGGGCGCCCGGCCCGTGCGGCTGGAGCCCACGTGATTCTGGTCGACGGCGACCCGGCGCTGTTCGTGGAGCGCGGCGCGAAGAGCGTGGTGGCGTTCGATGCCGCTCATGCTTCCGATCGGTGGGTCGAGGGACTGAAGGACCTGGTCCGCAACGGCACCATCCGGACCCTGGAGATCGCGAAGATCGACGGCGAGGCGGCGGCCGAGTCGCCGCTGTCGCATGTGCTCCTCGAGCGTGGCTTCATCAAGGGGTACAAGGGACTCACCTTCATCAGTCGATGAGCGGGCTGGTTCGGGCATGGGGTTCACGCCCCGATCGGAATCACTAGCCTCTCGCCCATGGATCGTGATCTGAAACGTTGCCTTGGTCAGATGGTGAAGGGGGTGCAGGTCGTTGCGTCGACCCACGACGGGCTCACCCGCGGGTACTGCTCGCACTGGGTCTCGCAAGTCTCGTTCGAGGAGCCGATCATGCTCGCTTCGATCTCCCCAAAACACGACACCCACGCGGTCATCGAGGCATCGGGTTGGTTCACCGTGTCGAATCTCGCCGGCGATCAGGTGGACATCGGTCAGTACTTTTCGTACCCGGGCCGCAAGTTCAAGTACATCGCCCCCGAGTACCTGACCGAGATCGACGGTTGGCCGGTCGTTCCCGACTGCATCTCCTGGGTGAAGTGTGATGTCCTCGAGAAGCTGCCCACTCAGCTCGACCACGATCTGTTTCTGGCCCGCGTCAGTGCGTTCGGCGAGGGCCGGTTGGGCATCGATCCGCTCCTCTACTCGTCACGTCATGGTTGGCGAGTGGGCGGTCCCAAGGCTCGTGAGGCCGGACGGTCGGTGAGAGACGAACTGCTCGAACGCCTCGCCGAGTCCGAAGCGGAGTCTGAATCCGGAGCCGACTGAGACGGACTCAATTCAGCCGCGCCCACAGCCCGTCGGCGACCGGGTCGTCTGGGTCGAGTTCTTCGCGCAGGCGTGCAGCCACATCCCATCGGCCACGGGCTTCGGCGATTCCGATGACGAGTCGGCGTTCTGCAGGGGGACCAGGCAGCGCGGCACGGAGGTCGACGAGCGGGTCGAGGAGCTGCGCGTCGCGTTCCGCAAGTGAGCGGGTCAGGTTGTTCAGGACACGAGACACCATGGAATGCACGCTCACCGGCCGAAGCAGGTCGGGATCGAATTCGGTGGCGTCGCCGAACAGCTGACGGAAGCGCTGTTCGGCGGCGTTGATGTCCAGTGCGACTCCACCGGCGAATGGGTCCAGGTACAACTCTTCGGCGCCGTCGACGCCCACGAGAAAGTGCCCGGGCATACCCACTCCGTGGAGCCCAACACCGCAGCGACGGCCGACCGCGATGAGGACTGCAGCCAACGTGATCGGCATGCCCGTGCGGCGACTCAGCACGGAGTCGAGGAACGAGTTCTCGGGTGCGTGGTAGTCGTCGACGTCGCCGCCGAAACCGGCAGGACCGAACAGGTGGGCGGCGACCCCGGTTGGCGTGCGGTCATCGACCTGTGCGGCCAAGTGGTCGAGCATCGCCAGGCTCACCTGGGGTGGTGTGGGGTCGGGTCGAAGCGCGGCCGAGACCAACAAAAGACAGTCCTCGACCGCAGGCTCGGAGGTCGACATGAGCTCGACGAGCTCTTCGGCTGGCGTCACGCCGACGGGTCGGTTGCGGCGGCGAGCGCAGCCTTGTCGATGGCCCACAGCTTCTTGTGGGTCTGCCAGACCAACGCCACCATCGTGATGACGTTCAGGGCCAGCACCAGCGGCACCCCCCACCAGAAGATGCCGTTGCCGGCGAAGTAGACGATGGTGTTCAACACGATGTACCCCATGCGAATCTCGGTTGGACCGATGCCGTGGTGGGCAATTTGGAACTCGTTGGTTGCCGCGAACGACAGGAACGACAGGGCCATCATGGCCATGGTGACCAGGAGCAGCAGAGAGAACAGAAAGCCGGTTCCGCCGGGGGCGAGGAAGGCGTAGGCGATCACCACGGAGCCGGCAAAGATCGTGTCCAGAAAGTGGTCCATGAAGTACCCCCACTTGACGAGCCCCTCACCCCGCGTCCGGCCCAGGGTGCCATCGAGACTGTCGGTGAGCCACTGGCCGAACACCATGACCGACATGGCATGCAGCCAGACGTTGTTCTCGGCGGCCAACCAACCGAACAGCACCATGCCCGCAGACCACAGAATGGTCACGAGCGTCAGCTGCCACGATCGCATCCACCGGGGAAGCTTGGGGACAGCCCAGTCGATGAACGTCCGCTCCATCGGTCCGAGTAGCGACTGACCGGTCTTTTTGTCGCCGCCAAAGGACTCGCTCATCCCTCCATCTTCGCCGATCGTCCCGTCTGATCGGCGGACGCCGACCAACTCGTGGGGGCCAGCTTCCGAGAATCGGCCGCGCATGGTCAGATTTCTGAAAACCCCGCTACTCACCGTGATGGAACATGAGATACCCTTGCGCGATTGCAGG
>CAZFBD010000029.1:0-48499 GCA_964517125.1 uncultured Acidimicrobiales bacterium | reverse complement strand
GAAAACCCCGCTACTCACCGTGATGGAACATGAGATACCCTTGCGCGATTGCAGGGAGCAGGATTTCGTAGGGCTGTGAACCAAAAACTGGGCAGACGACTTGGGGTGGCCATGCTGTCGGCCCTCGCCGCGCTCGTGCTGCTGATCGTCGTGTTCCGACCCGGCGACCGCGGTTCTGCCGGCACCGACCTCGCCGATCCGTTCGGCTGGATCGAACATGGGCTCGAAGGCGAACTCCTGCAGGTCAACAACGCCACCGGCGAGATCATCGAACGGGTGGCCGTTGGCGAGCCTGGTGACACCTTCTCGGCTGTGGCGCACGGCGATGGTGCCCTGGTCTGGAATGAATCCAGTGGCGAACTCCGCATGGTCGACCCTATTGCGGTCCGGTTGTCTGAGCCTCTGCCCATCGAGTTGTCCACCACGCAGGACCCGTCGGCCATCGAGGTCTTCGGCAGCGATTCCTACGAAGACGACGTGATCGTGCTGGGCGAGGATCGGGTGCTTGCCATCGACCCGGTGTCCATGCTCTCCACCTCCGCCTTCACGTCCGACGGGTCTCGCAGCGCCCTCGTGGATTCCTCCGGACGTTTCGTCGATCTGGACCCGGCCAACGACACCATTCGTCGTCTCACCACCGACGGTCTGCTGCCCGTCGGTTCCGTGCCTCCACCGGTGCCGGGAATCGAGACACTCCCCACACTCGTCAAAGCCTCCGATCGGCTCTTCACCGTGGACCCCGCCCGCCTCGCCGTCCGAGAAGTCCTCGACGGCGGTCTTGGGCCGGTAGCGAACTGCATGACGGCACCCGGTGAGATCACCGGCGGATCGTCCGATGGCCCCGGGACCGTCCCGCGCATCGTGGCCCTCGACCCCGACGCCGCCGTCGTGAGCGTCAGCGAACCTGCGACCGCGTCGTGCTTCCAGGTCGATCTTGGTCGCAGCGACTCGAACTACGGCGCTCCCGTCGTGCTTGGGGACACCGCATATCTTCCGGACTTTGCTCAGGGCCGGGTCGTCATGGTCGACCTGCTCGACCGCGAAGTGACTCGTAGCGTCAACTTCGCAACGGTTCCCGGCGAGCCGTTCGAGCTCGAGGTGTTCGGCCGCGTGGTCTGGGCGAACGAACCGCAGGGCCCGCTCGCCGGAATCGTCGCCGCCGACGGCATCACCACCGTCCCGAAGATCGAAGCCGTCCGGCTCACGGTCGGCGATCCGTCCGACGACGGCGACGGTCGCAGTCCCCTTGCGATCGCAACGCAGAACGGCGACGACGGCAGTCAGGCTGTCGAGGGCGAGGACGGCGTCGGGGACGAGACCATCGAGGACGGGATCGATCAGGCGCAGGTGGTCGACACCGAGGTGCTCGGCGTCGCGGTCGAGGTGGCCGAGGAAGAGGTTGCGGTCTCCATCCCGAACGAGAACGAGCTGCTGGCGAACTTCCGCGTCTCTGCGTCCACCGCGAAGGTCGACGAACCCATTCGGTTCGTCGACTCCTCGTCGGGTTCACCCGTTGCCTGGATCTGGGACTTTGGCGACGGTGGTGGCGGTGACGGTCCCGAGATCGATCACATCTGGGAATCCGAGGGCGTGTATCGGGTGGAGCTCACCGTGTTCGACGCCGCAGGCGCCGAGTCCTCGCAGAGCACGGAAATCGTCATCATCGGCGACGAGATCGCGCTGCCACCCGTGGCCGACTTCACCTTCGACCGGGCGACCATCGAAGAAGGTGAAGCGGTGTCGTTCCAGAGCCGGAGCACGGGCGACATCGACACGCTCGTCTGGGACTTCGGCGACGGCACCTCGGCCGACGGCACGGGTGCCATTCATGTCTTTGATCGGGCAGGCATCTACTCGGTCACCCTGACCGCAGCCAACGACGCCGGGTCGACGGCTGCATCGGTGAATATCACGGTCGTGCAGTCGGTGATCACCCCGGTGGCGTCCATTGGAAACGTGGCGACGCTGGTCGAGGTCGGACAGACCCTCACATTCACCAGTCAGTCGATCAACGACCCAACGTCGCTTCGGTGGGATTTCGGCGACGGAAGCCGGGCCAGCGGTACGACCGCACGCCACTCCTGGACGGCTCCCGGCACCTATCGGGTGCGGCTGACGGCGTCCAACTCCGCCGGGTCCGACGATGCGATCGTCGACGTCGTGGTCGAGCCGGCGCTGGAGCCGCCGATCGCCCGCCTTGCGCAATCGGCATCCGAGGTCGTCGCCGGTGATTCCATCCGCTTCACGAGTCTCTCCATCAACGATCCGGCCCGCCTCGTCTGGAACTTCGGTGATGGTGCCACCGCCCGCGGTACCGAGGTCAGTCATACGTGGGCGCAGGCAGGCACCTACACGGTGACACTCCGGGCAATCAATGCGGCCGGTGACGATCGGGTCAGCACCGTGGTGACCATCCGCGAACCGGTTGCTCCGCCCGTGGCCGGATTCGGACTCGACAAGAACCAGGCCGGAATTGGCGAGCAGATCCAGTTCACCGACGGATCGACCCCCGAGCCGACCTCATGGAACTGGGACTTCGGCGATGGTTCGTCGTCGACCTCGCGGAACCCCAGCCATGCGTGGGATGCCCCCGGCACGTATCTGGTCACGGTCACGGCAGCCAACGAAGGCGGCCAGAGCTCGGCCCAACTTCCGGTCACGATCTTCGCCGAACCACTCGCCGGTTTCGAGTGGAGCGCCGACGGCACCGTCGTCTCGTTCGTCGATCGTTCATCGAGCAACCCCAACGAGTGGCTGTGGGACTTCGGCGACGGTGACCGCTCCCGACGGCAGGATCCCGAGCATCGCTATGACGAGCCGGGCGAATACACCGTCACCCTGATCGCGGCAAACAACGTCGGTCCGTCGCAGCCATTCACCACAACCGTGCGTGTGGTCGAGGCGCCCGCCGCTCGCTTCGCCTGCAGTGCCGATGGCTTCCGCCTGCGGTGCGATGGCAGCAACTCTGGCGGAGCCGATCGATTCCAGTGGTTCGCCGAGGACGCCATCTACACCGAGGGTGCGTCGACATCGGTGGTCACGTTCGTCTTCGCCGAGGCGGGAAGGTACGAGGTCACGCTTCGAGTCACGAATGGCGCGGGCGAGAGCGACGAACGGAGCAGGCAGACCACCCGGGTCGACGGCGGTGGCATTCCCGAGATTCGTGAGGTCGAGGTCGAGTCCAACCGAAATGGTGTCGTCGAGCTCCGGGCGCGGGTCAGGAACAGCCCCAACTCGTGGGTCTGGAACGTTCCCGGTGGCGAGCTGGTCACCGGAGGAAGCGGCAACCGCCCAACGTTCCAGTTCACTCGAAACGGCGAATATCAGGGAACGGTTTCGGCTTCGAACGAACTGGGCTCCACCGAGGTGATCGAGTTCTCGTTCGTGGTCGACGGCCTCGGTCCCGAAGCGAGTTTCGTGTGGGCCGAAGACGCACAACCCGGCGTCATCGTGTTCAACGCCGCGATCGGTGCTGTGGGCACTCCGTCGATCGATTGGAACTTCGGCGGCGGCGAAATTGTCGGTGGCACCATCGAGTCACCAATCGTGCAGTTCCCCGACGATGGGCGGTTCGACGTGACCCTCACGGTCACCGACGACAATGGCGCCGTCACGTTCTCCGACCGCGTTCGCTGGCGGGGCTGACCCCCGATCCGATCTCGCGGCCTCGGCCCTGCCAGACTTCCAAGATGGCACGGAACCGACTCACATTCATGGCTTGGGTCATGTTCGCCATCTCGGGTGTTTTCTTCCTGGTTCCCGCCGTCCAGTCCGGCGACGTGTGGGCGCTCGGGGCAGCGATCACCTGGCTCATTGGGGTCCTGTTGTTCATGATCGACGCGCGTTCGGGGGACTAGGGCGTGCCCGAAGGGGACACGATTCACCGCACGGCAAACCGGCTGCGTCCGGTCCTGGTTGGGTCAGCGTTGCGGCGTCTGGGTGCCGCACGGCTTGCCGGCGACCGGCCCAGCGTCGGCGAGACGATCACCAGTGTCGACGCTGTGGGGAAGCACCTGTTCATCGGCTTCTCGGGTGGACTCACGCTGGAGACCCACATGAAGATGACCGGCTCGTGGCATCTGTATCGAACCGGAGAGACCTGGCGAAAGCCAGCACACCTCTCACGAGTCGAGATCGAGGTCGACGATTGGGTGGCCGTGTGTTTTTCTGCGCCGGTGGTCCGGATCGGTGTGCGCGAATCGCTGGGGCGTTCGGACCTCGGCCCCGACCTGTGTACTCCGGAAGCCGACATCGACGAGGCCGTTCGCCGGTTCGCGTCGCTCGGAACCGACCTCGAGGTCGCAGACGCACTGCTTGACCAACGGATTGCCTGTGGGGTCGGGAACGTCTACAAGTCCGAGGTGTTGTGGTCCGAGAAGGTCAGTCCGTTCGTCAGCGCCAGCACGATCGACGAGGCGTTGGCCAGCCGCCTGTTGACCCGGGCCTCCAAACTGTTGTTGGCGAACCTCGGCACCGGCCGGCGGACGACGGTGCCCGGTGGCCTCGCCGTGTACGGCCTGCGCGGTCGGCCGTGCCGGCGTTGCGGTAGCAGGATCAGTTCGGCCAAGCAGGGTGCGTTCGCACGCGTGACCTACTGGTGCTCGCGGTGCCAGGGCGCCTCGCCCCGGACCGGTCGTGGCGGTCGGGTTGGCCGATGAGCGTCACTCGCTGCTGATGGCGTCCAGGACGTTCATTCGTCCGGCAACGAGCGCCGGGAACACGCCAGCGACCAGACCGGTGATTGCTGCCACGACGATGTAGACGATGAGCTGTCCGACCGGCACGCTCGTGGTTGTCACAAGGACCTCGGGCAGCTTCGACGTGGCCAGAACTCCGAGCCCGATCCCGAGCACCACTCCCAGCAGCCCGCCGAACGCAGCGACGATCACACCCTCCCAGCGGATGATGTGACGCACCTGCTGCTGGATTGCGCCAACGGCTCGAATGAGACCGATCTCGCGGGTTCGCTCGAACACCGACAGCGACAGCGAGATCGCGATACCGAGGATGGCGATGAGTGCCGACAGGCCCAGCAGCACGTTGACCGTTGCCAGTGTCTGGTTGATCTGCGCCTCCTGCTGTTCGGCGAACTCGGCCTTGTCCTTCGTGGTGATGGTGGGGAAATCGGTGGACAGCACCCCCTCGATGGCGGCTCGAGCGTTGACCGCACGGGTGTCTTCGGCAGTGATTGCTGTGACGAACTGATCGCTGTCGGCGGTGAAGTGTCGGTTCCACAGATCGATGCTGACGACTCGTTCACCGAAGACGAAGCCATCGCCGTAGACGGCGGCGACGGTGAGCTCCTCGACCTGTCCGTCGAGGAAAATGGTGAGCACGGTGTCTCCGACCGCAAGCCCACGATCCTCGGCGATCGCCTCCTCGAGGTAGATCGCGTTGGGGCCGACCAGTGAGGTGTCGATCTGGAGATACTCCGGATCGATGTGGCGGTCGACCTCATCGAAGTCGACGGCAAGTACGGAGTCGATGTCGATGGATTCTGCGCCCAGGTCGCTGGCCAGCTCGGGAATTGCGTTCGGGTTGTCGTCGTTGCCGACCGCAGCAAACAGCAGGGGAATCGCGTTGCGCACATCGTCTGCCGTGAGGCCGTCGCCCTGCACGCTCACGAACCCCTGCAGCGAGAAGCGGAAGGACGTGACGGAGTCGATCTCTTGGAGAGCTCCAACCCGTTCGGCGACCTCGGGAGAGAAGGGCAGACCCTGGGGTCCGGCCTGCGGTCCCTGGATCAACCAATCGGCGGTGATCGACGAATCGAGGGCATTGGTGACCGACGACTTGATTGAATCGCCAATGATCGTCACGGCCGTCACCAGTGTCAGGCCGATCATGAGTGCGGTGGCAGTCGTCGCCGTTCGTTGTGGGTTTCGTGCGGCGTTCTCGCGTGCAACGCGGCCCGTGGTTCCGAAGGCTGCAGGAATCGTGCGGACCAACCCGATACCCAGGATGAGTGGCAGCGCGGGAATCGCCGCCACGATCGCGATGAACAGGAGAACCCGCATCAGCAACCGGTTTGAAACCAGGGTGGACAACTTCCAGAACACCGCGGCCACGACGCTGGCCACCAGAACCTGAATCAGGATTTGCAGCCCGAACTTGTCGGGCAGGGTGGAATCGACGTCGGGCTCGAAGCCGAACGCCAGGTACGCAAGAGCGCCGACGTACCCAATCGTCAGGAGCAGGCCGACGAGCCCCACGAGAATTGCCGTGGGAGCCCGGCCCAGGGCTCGCGAGACGGGTGCGGCGAAGAGCGGTGCGACCTGGCTGGCACCAAGGATGAGGACGAGGGCGCCGCTGCCCAGGAGCCCGAAGGTTTCGCCCAGGCCGAAATCGCCGGTCGCCACGACTGCGAGCAGCCCGAGCCCCGACGCCAGAAGGGCGAACGGGGCAAAGCGCGGGAAGATCCAGCGCACGGCTATCCACACGAGAAGTGTTCCGATGAGCGGCAGGAACAGCCGTGGCGCCCAACCGTCGAGCAGAAACGTGGGGATGAGGAGCAGCAAGCCAATGACCAGCGTGCCGGCGGCGGCGGCGGGCCGTGGGTCGACCTCGGCGGAAATGGCGTCGGCTCCCTCGTTGAGCGCTGCAAGCGGAGAGACACTACGGGCCCGGGCTGCAGCCGGGATCGCCGCGAGAACCGTGACGACGACGCCCACGAAGATGGCGTACCCGATGGTTGGGGCATTGACCGGCAGCCCGGTGTCGCCCGGGAAACCCAACTGCTCAAGGGCCGTACGGAGCAGCAGCGCAAGACCCCAGCCTGCCGGGATGCCAACGATCGTGGCCAGCACGCCCAGCAGCAGCGCTTCGCCAAGCATCATGTTCGTGACCTGTGAGCCGAATGCGCCGACCGCACGAAGCAGGCCGAGCTCCTTGATGCGCTGTCCCAGGGTGATCGAGAACACGTTGTAGATGAGGAACATGCTGACGAGCAGGATGATGACCGCGAACACGAGGAGCACGGTGCGGAAGATGCCGAGGATCTGACCGAAGTCTCCCTGCGCCTCCTCCACCAGGTCTTCGCGGGTGACCGCCACGAGCGTTTCGCCCTGCTCGGCGAGCACCGGTTCCAGGCGAGCGACCAGGTCGGCGGGACTCACCCCGTCGTCGGCAATGACCGTGATTTCGTCGTAGCCCTCGCCCCGGTTCAACAGCTCGAGGGCGGTCGCGTCCT
This sequence comes from uncultured Acidimicrobiales bacterium, assembly GCA_964517125.1. GTDB lineage: Bacteria > Actinomycetota > Acidimicrobiia > Acidimicrobiales > SHLQ01 > SHLQ01. Next base: position 41,310 of record CAZFBD010000029.1, on the reverse strand, counting down.
CGAAGGCGATGATCTTGGCTCCGACCGTGCCGTTGACCTCGGGATCTCCGAACAGGAAGGTGCCGACGAGGGTGAAGTCGCCGCTGCCACCCGGTGCCTGGACCTGGTAGCTCTCGCCGAGGGTGAAGTCGCCAGCCTCAAAGGTGTCGATGTCGGCGACGAACTCGTCAGCCGCCTCCGGAGGTCGGCCGTCGCGTATGAACAGTCGGGGCGTCGGCGTCGAGGCTTCCCAGTTGAATCCGATGTTCGGGCCGTTGGCGAGCTGGGGTTCGTCCGATCCGTCGATCGGGACGACGCCGAAGTCGAGGATCCGGGGCTGAATGGCGCGGACGCCATCGATCGAGGCAATCACCGGGGCGATGTCGAGCGGTACGACCGCCGCCTCGGTACCGTCGCCGAACGGTGCGTCGCTTTGCACCGCCACATCGAAGCCGGACTCGATGTTGTTGGCGAGCTCGTCGAAGGTGTTCCGAAGACCATCGGTGAAGATGAACACGGCGGTCACCGACGCAACTCCGAAGATGATCGCGAGGCCAGTGAGGATGTACCGCAGCGGCCGTTGCACCAGATTCTTGAGGGTCAGGCGAGCGAGCACATGGCAACGCTACTGCGGTTCCTCTCCCCGGTGGGGCGTTCGAGGTGGGCTTCCGCTCAGTCGATGACCGTGGAGTGCGGGTTCACCACTCGGAGCGCACGTACGTGGCTCTCGACGCCCGGTCGAATGGCGCTTGCGACGCCGGCGCTGGCGATGCGGCGGTTGTTCAGCAGCACGATGTCGCCACGTCCCGGACGAATGGACGCCAGCAGGTCGGGCACGACCAACGCCTTGTCGAGCGCATCGAAGGCTGCACGAATGGGCTCGATCAGCGGAACACCTGCCAGGTCGTGGGTGTGCTCGATGCGGCGACGGTCGTACCGGAACTCGAGTGAGCGTGACGACGCCTCGTACCGGAAGACGGGTCCACGCACGAACCCCTCGCCGGTTGCCTGCGCGGTGTGCAGCACCGGTCGGTACAGGCTGCGAAGCAGCTCGGGCGCGTGCAACTCGAGGTCACGGTGGACCGCAGACGTACTGCAGAACTGCACCTCGTGGCCGGTCGCCGGAGCACTCAGGCGGACCGAGCCAATCACGTCGGGAACCAGGCCATCGACGTGTGTGGTGGTGAGTTCGTGGGTGAGCGAACGCTCCGGGTCGGGAAGCTCGATCGGGCGGTGTGCCATACCGAGGAGACTCGAGAAGACGGAGAACAGTTGCGACCAACCGAGGTCGTCGAGGCTCTCGCTGAGTGCCGGACGGATCCAGGCGATTCCGCTGCCGTTCGCGAGTTCGTGGCGGACGTCGGCGGCGAGCCGGTGCAAGGCAGGAAACTCGGTGTCGGTCACTCGATGACCGGGGACTCCCTGGTTGCGTCGGAGATGGCCGGCAAACTCGTCGAATCCCTGTGCAGGCAGCTGCATGCGCCAGTGGTCACCGAGGCGAAGTTGTTCTGCACTCCACCCGTCGACCACGGGGTTTTCGTGCACGTACGAAGATGTGCCCATGTGGTTGCTACTCCTCAACCTACGAGCCCGCACCATGAAACTAGCCCACCGGATGTCCCGCACCGCGTTGGACCCCGGATGATTTCGCGCATCGAGTACGTTTGGCAAAGCAATGGTCGACTCCCACCCCCACGTCAACGCGTACCGTCGCATTCGTTCCACCATGCGGCCGCTCGTGGTGGCATCGATGCTGCTTCTGGCCATCAGCGCGGGCTGCACGGGCGGTGGCGAGAGCGGCGACGAGGGTTCGTCGGCAAGCGGCGACCCGGTCCGAATTGAGGCCGCGACCTCATCCACCACCACGACCACGATCGCCAACCGGTCCCCAGAGGTTCGCGTGCCGAGCAGCGTGCGTGCGGAGATTGGACAGACCTGGTCCGACGCCATCGTGGTCTCGGACCCCGACGGTGACCTGACCACCGTCGACATCGACAACGAACCGCGGGGCTTCGAGCCGGTGCAGAACGCACGGGGTCTCATCACCGGCTTCGAATGGTCGCCCATCGAAGCCGGGGAGTGGACGGTCACCGTCCGCGCAGCAGATCCCGACGGCTTGCAGAGCGAGTCAGAGATTCGGCTCATCGCCCGGCACCCCCACGATGGGGATGCACTTCTGGCCATGGGCGGCGCGGTCGCCGCAGGTTTCGGTCGCGACCGCAGCGACTTCGTCACCTCCGACGAGTGCTTCCGCGGCGAGGCCACCGCGCACCCCACAATCGTTGCCGAACAGCTGATCCAGTCGGGTGCCCTCGATCCCGCTGCGACGCTCGGCATCGTTTCGTGCAGCGGGCACACGGTTGCCGACCTCTCGGTCCTGCGGGTGGCGCAGACGAACGGCGGGGGAGACCGCGTCGGCTCGGAGGAGTGGACCCAACTCGACTGGGCCATCCGATCGAACCCCACGATCGTCACCCTCATGATTGGTGCGGCCGACGCGCACCTGGTCGATCCGACGCCGTTGCTGTTGGACGGCGCTGGTCAGAACGCTGAAGCCGCGCTCGACACCGACCTGCTCGAGGACCGGCTCGCCACCTTCGAGGAAGGACTCGACGACCTGCTCTCCCGCCTGCTGGTGGCCACCGACGCACACGTTGCCGTGTCCACTTGGTACAACCCAGCTGGTATCGATTCCGTCGGGGTCGAGGGCTGCGATCGCTTCTGTTTCCGCACGGTCTCCGACGCCGTGATCGATGCGCTCAACGATCGGGTGGAGGCCGCAGTGAGCCGTCACTCCGACCAACGGGTCACGCTGGTCGACCTGTCCGATGTGACCGCAGGACGCGAAGCGCCCAATGGTCTCGGACCCGATGCACTGCGTGAGAGCGGGTTCGGTCCGCTGCAGGGGCTCGCCGACCGATTCACCGGTGGCAGGTCCCCGTGGTGTGCCGACGGTGATGGCCCCGAAGACACCGTCATCTCGCGGCTCGACTGCGTCCACCCGAACGAGGACGGACAGCAGGCGATCGCCGAACGGGTTGCCCAAGCGCTGCTTGATCTCTAGAAAGGGATCGTCAGAAGAGGAGCCTGTGTTCTCATCCATCACCGTTGGTCGCCACTTCGGCCCCTACCTGCTCGTGGACGTCCTGGGCAAGGGCGCGTCGGCGACGGTGTATGTCGGCCGGCGCTCCGACGACGTCGACGTTGCCGTGAAGGTGCTGTCCACGTTCGCCATGGGCAACGTGGATTTCCGACGCGCGGTACCACGCGAGTTCCATGCCCTCGAGAAGCTGGACCATCCCGGCGTCATTCGGGTGACAAAGATGGGAACCATCGCCGATGTGCTGTTCATCGAGCTCGAGTTGATCCGTTCGGGGACACTCGACGATGAGCTCGAGCCGGGCAAGGCGCTGTCTCTGCAACGATCCGTGGATCTCATGGCTTCCCTGGCTGACGCGCTTCAGCACTGCCATGAGCATGGCGTGGTTCATCGCGACGTCAAGCCGTCGAACATCCTGATGCGCGACGAGAACAGTCCGGTGCTGTTCGATTTCGGGCTGGCGCAGGACGATGGCGAACCAGCCGAGCCCGGGCGGCTGTACGCCACGCCCATGACCGCGTCGCCGGAACAGATCCGCGCTGAGGGGCCGGTCGATGGCCGGGCCGACGTGTACGCACTCGGCATCACCCTTCATCGACTGGCTGTGGGGAAGCTTCCGTTCTACGGAGAACGGATGGACTTGCTGCGGTTCCACGCCGAGGCCGAACCCGCCGTTCCATCGTCGATCAACAAGGCCATTCCTGCAGAGCTCGACGAGATCATCCTCACGGCGATCCACAAGGATCCGGAGCATCGGCAGCAGTCGATGACGGAACTGGCCGACGCACTTCGATCGCTCGATCCTGAACTCCTCGTGCCGCGCAAGGGCAAGTGGCGCCGTCGGTGACTCCCGCCGGGCCCAACAAAGTTCGGTTGGTCCACCCTCGGGGGCGAACCATCCCCCTATTGTCGGCGCCATGACCACCGAACCGCAGGCGTCGACGTCCTCTGTCGAGGACTCGCCGACCGTGCTCGGTTGTGACGACTGCGAAGTCACATGGCGCGATCACCCCGGAGCCCCCTGTTGGCTGTGCGGTTCCGCCGGTCATGTCGTCCGACCTGAACGCCTCGTCCTCGACTGAGCGTTCATCGCTGATCCATCAGGAGCTTTCCATGTCCAGCATTCCCTGCCCTCCCGCCGACGGTTCCGCCGAGCGCGTCACCGAGTTCGCCGAAGCACCCCCGATGTGCATCGACCCGTCCAAGACCTACACCGCGGTCATGGAGACCTCCCTCGGCTCAATCACGATCGCCCTCGATGCAGCCAAGGCGCCAAAGACGGTCAACAACTTCGTGGTGTTGGCTCGGTACCGCTACTACGAGGGCATCATCTTCCACCGCATCATCAACACGTTCATGTGCCAGGGTGGTGACCCCACGGGAACCGGCCGTGGTGGTCCCGGCTACAAGTTCGCCGACGAGCTCCCTGCTCCGGGTGAGTACAAGATCGGCTCGGTCGCAATGGCCAACGCTGGTCCGAACACGAACGGCAGCCAGTTCTTCCTGGTCAGTGGTGGCAGCGGTGTGGGCCTGCCCCCGCAGTACTCGCTGTTCGGTCAGATCACCGAAGGTCTCGACGTGCTCGAGACGATGCAGAACGTACAAACCGATCGCTCCGACCGCCCCAACGAAGACGTCGTCATCAACAAGGTAACGATCAGCGAATCCTGAGCAGAGGCGATCTAGGCGAAGCGGACTTCGCCGGGGGTTGCCGCCCAGGCGCCGGCTTCAGCTTCGCGAACCATGGTGGCTGCGGCCATCTGATCGCTGGGCAGCGCCAGGCCGATTCGGGCGGCAAGCCCGGAGTCACGAAGTGCTGTCGACATGCGTTCGGCCATCTGGGTTGCGGCTTGGCTGCTCGAGACGTTTTCGGCGCACAGAACGAAGCTTCCGTCGGGTGAGCTGGCAACCATGTCGGTTGGTCGCAGCGTCGACAACAGCTGACGGGCTGCCTCCTTGCGGAGCAGTTCGTCGCGGGAGTCCTCGGGGCTGAGCAGGACGACGGCGACTGCAAGGGGACGCTGGTCTCCAACGAGTTGTTCGATGCGGTCGATGGCAGCCGAGCGTTCGGGGAGCCCGGTGATGTGATCGACTTCGTGGCGTTGTGCCGCGACGCTGTCGTCGTCAGCGACGATGATGCCGACCGCACTCAGTGCCACACCGTCGTCATCGGTGGCGGTCTGACCGCGGAGCTGGAAGCGGAGGTCGCTCCCGCTCAGCCGACACGAGATCGGCTGGTGTGTGTCCCCGGGGTTCGTGAACAGCGAGTTCCACCAGGCGTCGACCAGCGCACGGTCCTGCGGATCGACGGAGTCACGCCAGTCATCGCCGGGGACGCGTCGCATCAGCTGCACGAACGGCGGGTTCGACGTGATGATGTCGCCTGCTGCGTCAGCTTCGAAGGCAGCACTTGTCAGCACGCTGGTGAGGGCAGTCAATCGGTCCATGGAACGGTCCTGTTCGGGTCAGTCTTCGTCGGCTTCGACGAGTGAGGCGGCTAGTTCGGAATCAACAAGAACGGCGGCTCGCCCGCAGAGGCCAACAGGCTTCTGGTCGGGGAGGACGGCGCTTTCGAGCTCGGAGATGTCGAGCAGCGTCGGGAGGTCGACCGGGGATCCGCCGGTGTCGACAGCCAGGGCTTCGCCCTGTCCGGAGACGGTGACGCTCGGTCGGGCGGTGACGGCGGAGGAAAGCGGCTGAACGATGATTGCGTTGGACTCGGAGTCGCGGTGCACGCTGAAGGCTGCTTCGCCTTCCGGTTGCTCGACGAGGGCCAGGTTGCGGGTGCTTCGGCTTGGTGTGGTGGCCACGCCGGTTCCTCCCTGCAGCGTGATCCGTGCTTCGGTCTCGGTGCCGATCCGGCTTCGGATGATCGCGATCGAGGCGGTACCGATTTCTGCGCCATCGAACACGACGTTGTTCTCGTCGACGAGAACTCCCGGTGTGGTCCACCTGTCGCTGCTCTCGCCCTTCTCGGTGGGTTCTGCGGGGCATTCGTGAAGCTCGACGGTGACGAAGACCGAGGCGAACTTGCCGAGGACCTCATGCTCGGTCCACTGCCGCGCCGGCGGTTCGGTTGTGGTGGTCGTTGGTCGGATCGTCGTGGTCGTGAACGCAAGCTCCGACGGCGGTGGCACCTCGGCGCTGGAGTTGGTGAGGGCCCGGTAGCCGAACCATCCGACGAGCAGCGCAAGCACGAGCATGCCAACGGCGGTCTTGCGACCGGGATCTGAGTCGCGGATCTGCGAGGTGTGTGCGGTGGCGGCGCGGGTGCCGATCATGGGGATGCCGCTGGATGGACCCGCTGTGGGGATCCCGGTTGGCCTGCCATCGTCGGTGTCGGATTCGTTCCGTGGAGATTCGGCGGGTCGTTCCGGGGCTGGCGTGGGAGCTGGCTGGTCCTTGCCCAGGCCGAGCGCCGCGCTCAGACGACGGTGTTCGACCGACTTCAGCGATTCCTGTCGACGCGATTGTGGTGGTGCGGAGAGCGGTTCAGGGAGCGGCGCGAGTTCGGGTTCGGGCGCGGGTGGTGGTTCAGCTTCTGGAGCGGGTTCGAGACCAATCTTGAGAAGCTGTCCGTTGCAGCGTTCGCAGTGATCGGCATCAATTTGGTTGTGTGCACCGCAGAGATAGCAATCCACGTGGAAACTCGGACCTCCGACGTACTTCGTCCGCAGTCTCTAATCGGCGTTTCCCCTGGGAAGCTGAGTGAATTCTCAGTGATCTGTCGGCGTGTCCTTGGGGACGTTTTCGCGCCGGTTTTTCCACTGGTCTGCTTCGCGTCGGGCTTCTTCCTCGAGCGAGATTCCCAGGTAGGCGGCCCGATGTGAACGCATACGCCACAGGTTTCGTCCGTATTCGGTCACGTACCGTGTGATGAACGTGCGAGGACCGAGCTCGGCGAACTGGCGAACATGCACCAATTCGTGGGCCAGAAGCGTCGATGCCTTCCGCTCGATCCGATCGCCTCGAAGGAGCACGAAACGGCCCAGCGTGAGGCCATCGGCGGCGGGCGGGAGCAGATTGGTCTTGACCAGCGTGACCTTGTCCAGGAGTTCGTCGGCGATGTGGTCGTACGTGCGAACTTCGGCGCTGTCGAGTGTGCGTCGGCGTGAGGAGGCGGCCATGGCAACAGGGTAGCAATCGGTTGGAATCACAAAGATGTACTTTGCCGGCCGCGCTTGGTAGGTTGGCCGGGTGGCGGTTCGTTGCGCGAAGCCCGGGTGTTCCAACCATGCAGAAGCATGGTTTCTCCTGTCGCGCGAGGCGTGCGAGGTGCATATCCATGCAGCTCCCACCGAAGGTTCCACGGCCCTTTGCGGCATGCACCTGCAGCGGTTCACGGTTCCATCGGGTTGGGGCCTGCACCGGGTCGACGCACCTGCTGCGGTCCGGCCAACCCCGGAACCCGTCACCAACGGTGCGCGTGTCGAGCGTCGTCCGTGGTTCTCGTCGGTTCCGGCGTCCGCCGAACGCACGATGGTCAGTGGTGGACTGCTCGATCGGGCGTTCAACGGCCCGTCCAGTGCGGACCGCGCCGACATCTCCGTGACCTGAGTTCGGACTCGAGGGACGACCTTGGCGGTGGCGACCGATCACGATTCGGGAGACGGCGAGGCGAGCCTGCCCGAATACCCCATCGACGAACTGTTCACCACCACGATCGAACCGCGCCGCCGGCGTCGCCGCCAGCGAACCATCGATCGCATCCGTCTTGGCCTGGCGATCATGGCCGGGCTTGTCATCGCAACGACGTTCTCGGCGCTGCCGATCGCTGACGACATCACCACCAGCACCCTCGAGTTCCTCTCGATCGTCGAGCCTGAACCCGGCACCGACGCCGACGAGCCGACCGGCGACAACGGCACTGCCGATGCCGAGCCGAGCGAACCTGACATCGTGTTCGACACCTCGGTATGGGTCGATCCGCGTATGGTCGGCATGGCTCCGCCCACCGTCAACGCCGGCATCCTCACCTTCCGAGGTTCACCCACTCGGTCGTTCTACGGAACCGGGCCGGTGCCCACCGACCCCGACATCCTCTGGAGGTATCCCGAGAGCGGCGGGCTGTGTCGCCAATCCACCGTTGGTTCGGTCACCCGCGGCTGGTGCGGTACCGGGTGGACGGGACAGCCGGCATTGTTCGAACGTGATGACCGACTGTGGGCGGTCTTTGGTGCGCTCGATGGCGCCGTGCACTTCCTCGACGCCACCACCGGAGAGACGCTTGTTCCCCCGTTCCAGACCGACGACATCATCAAGGGCTCCGTCACCATCGATCCTGACGGATTCCCGATCGTCTACAGCGGATCGCGCGACAACTTCTACCGCGCCATCGCCTTCGACGGCGACGCCCCTCGCGAACTGTGGAAGGTCGATGCAACGTCTGTGGGCCCGACCCTGTGGAACAACGACTGGGACGGTTCAGGCCTGGTCCTCGACGACCACCTCTTCGTCGGGGGCGAAAACAGCCGCATCCACATCTTCCGACTCAACCGTTCCTATGACGCCGACGGTCAGGTTCAGGTGGCGCCGGAGCTGATCTTCGATGCGCCCGGATGGGACGACGAGCTGCTGCGAGCCGTCGGCGAGAATGTCTCCATCGAGAACTCGGTCGCCATCAGCGGCGACACGTTGTACTTCGCAAACTCCGGTGGTCTGGTCCAGGGCTGGGACATCGCGGGTCTGACCAGCGGCGAAGACCCCGAGCGCGTCTTCCGGTTCTGGGCCGGTGACGATGTTGACGCCACGTTGGTCATCGATGACGAAGGAATGCTGTATGTGGCGGTCGAATTCGAACGCAACACCGAGCGCTCACGTTCGCTCGGGCAGTTGCTCAAACTCGACCCCACCAAGGAAGGCGACGACGCGCTGGTCTGGGCAGTCGAGGAACGCCAGGCCATCAACACCGGCATCTGGGGCACACCGGCCCTGCATGACGACGCAATCATCTTCGGCAGTGAAGGTGGGTTCCTGCGAGCCGTCGACCGCTTCACCGGCGAAGACCTGTGGCAACTGGCGCTCGGCTTCCATCTGTGGCAGTCACCCGTCGTGGTCGACGATGTTCTGCTCATGGGGAACTGTTCTGGGGTGCTTCGGGCGTTCGATGTGTCCGATGTGCGGACCGAACCCGCCGAGCTCTGGGCGCTGCCCATCGACGAAGGCTGCATCGAGTCCACCCCGGCCGTGTGGAATGGCACGATCGTGGTCGGCACGCGGCTCGGTGGCGTCTACGGAATCGGACAGCGTCCGTAGGTTCGCCCGAATGGTGTCACCGCCGTGGTGTCATCGATGCCAGATGGGACCGTTGGCGGTGTCCTCGACCGTGACACCCATGGCGTTCAGCTCGTCGCGGATCCGGTCGGCTTCGGCGAAGTCCTTGTTGGCCTTCGCCGCGGTTCTGGCGGCAACGAGCTCGTCGATTGCGTCATCGCCGGCCGCCGACTCGCCAGCCCCTTGCAGCGGCAGTCCAAGTGCGCCAGCCAGCTCGGCCACCGTCGCCACAAGCGCGGTCGCATCTTCGCCGGCGTCGATTGCGCCGTTGGCTCGACGAACAAGCTCGAAGACCAGCGCCATGGCTTCGGGTGTTCCGAAGTCGTGGTTCATGGCGGCTGCGAAGGCCGTGCGGGCGTCCTCGTCGCGTTCGGGTGCGTCGAGGGTGAGGCCAGCCCCGAGTGCCTTCCGCGTCATGGCATCGATGCGCTTGATTGCTTCGCGTGCCTGGCTCAGGACCTCGGTGTTGATCTCGACCGTCTTGCGGTAGTGCGTCTGCAGCAGGAGGAGTCGGAGCGCGCGGGCGTTCAACGGGTCTTCGTCCAGCAGGTTCCGGACGGTCGTGTAATTGTTGAGTGACTTCGACATCTTCTCGCCGCCGATGTTCAACATGGCGTTGTGCATCCAGTAGCGGGCGAAGGGACGTCCGGCGGCGAGAGACTCGGCGCGTTCGTTCGTGTGGTGCGGGAAGACGAGATCGTCGCCGCCGCCATGCAGATCGAAATCGTCCCCGAGGATGCCGAGGCTCATGGCCACGCACTCGATGTGCCATCCGGGCCGGCCGGCACCCCAAGGGGAATCCCACGTGGGCTCTCCCGGCTTGGCTGCCTTCCAGAGCACGAAGTCCAACGGATCTTCCTTGCTCTCGTCGACCTCGACCCGGGCTCCGGCGCCCTCGGCGAGCTCGTCGTGGGTTCGGTGCACGAGCGCGCCGTAGTCGGCCACGGACCGGACACGCAGGTACACGCCGGAGTCGGTGGCGTAGGCGCTGTCGTTGTCCATGAGAACCTGGATGAAGGCGACCATTTCGTCGACCCAGCCAGTGGCATGCGGACGATCGTGCGGTGGGAGGATGTCGAGCTCATCCATGACCTCGATGTACACGGCCTCCCACTCCTGAGCGACCTCGGGCTCGGTCCGCCCCTCTCGGGTTGCGCGCTTGATGATGTTGTCGTCGATGTCGGTGACATTGGCGACATGGTGCACGCGGTAGCCGGACCATTCGAAGTATCGCCGTGCGACGTCGTAGGTCAGTGCCTGCCGGGCGTGTCCGAGATGTGGGTGGTCGTACACGGTTGGCCCGCATGCATACAGCGACACCTCGCCCTCGATTCGGGGGACGAAGTCGACGATGCCGCCGGTCAGGGTGTCATAGATGCGTAGCACCCATTCAGGCTAGATCGATTCCGACCAGTGCAGACGCCGTGCGGAGCGCATCTGCCGCACCGGGGTCGTCGCCTCGTCCGTCGAGCATCGCTGCCGTGTGGTTGTCGATTGCAGCGCGGGCCGTTGGGGCATCGAGATCGTCGTCGAGCGCAGCACGAACCGCGGCGAGCAGCCCATCACCAGACGGTCCCGTTGGCTTTCCGCTGGCCGCCTGCATGCGCTCGAACATCTCCTGGGCACTGTCGATGTCGCCGTCGAACCATTCCCAGTCGTCGCGGTAGTGGTGGCCCATCAGCGCAAGGCGAACCGACTGCGGAGCGTACGTCTTGACCAGTTCGCTCACGAACACCAGGTTGCCGAGCGACTTCGACATCTTCGTTCCCTGGTAGGCGACCATGCCGGCGTGCATCCAGTGGTTGGCGAAGGGTTCGCCCCACCCGTGCTCGGATTGGGCCCGTTCGCATTCGTGGTGCGGAAAGATCAGGTCGCTTCCTCCGCCGTGCAGATCCAGAGTTTGGCCGAAGTGTGCCCAGCTCATGGCACTGCATTCGATGTGCCAGCCAGGCCGACCGGGGCCCCAGGGAGAGTCCCACGAGGGTTCATCGTCGGCTGATGGCATCCACAGCACGAAGTCGAGTGGGTTGCGGAGGCGGGGATCGTCGGGGGTTCCGCCGCGTTCGGCCGCAAGCCGAACCATCGTGTCCTTGTCGTACCCCGAAAGCTGCCCGAACTCGGGTGCCGTGTTCACATCGAAGAACGTGGTTCCCTCGACGGTGTAGATGTGCCCGCCATCCTCGAGGCGACCAATGAGTTCCAGCATCGGCTCGATGGACTCGGTGGCCCGTGGTTCGGCCACCGGGGGACGGGTGTTCAAGGCCGTCATGTCGCCATGGAACCGTTTCATCTCGGTGGCGGCCAATTCCAGAAAGTCGATACCGAGCTCGCGGGCCTTCGGGAGGATGGAGTCGTCGACGTCGGTGACGTTGCGCACGAGTTCCACCGTGTGGCCGAGATCCTCGAGTCGTCGGATCAGCAGGTCGTAGGTGAGGTAGGTGTTTGCATGCCCGAGGTGCGTGGAGTCATACGGAGTGATCCCGCAGACATAGAGACGCACAAGCGGACCGGGCTCGAAGGGAACGACCATGGATTGGGCCGTGTCGAAGATGCGGATCACCCTCGCACAATATCTGCGTTCGCCCAGTCACGACATCCTGACGCCGACCTCGTTGCTCAGGGAGTGGCGACGATACAGCTCGTACCTGGCTCTTCGATGAACTCGAAGTCGCCGAACGCCGTGGGGTCCGGGTCGTTTTGTGCGAAGTCCGGAATGCCCGAAATGATGACGTCCACGTCGGTGGCGGTACCGCCCTGGGCCACGAGTTGCTCCTCGTAGGCAGAGATCAGTGCCGCCTCGGTCTGGTCGTAGGCCGCCTGCATGCAGGAGCTGCCACCAATCACGGTCTGGGCGAAGGCGAATGCTGCCGGCGTCAGTTCGTCGTCCTCGTTCGTGAACGGAAGCGCTTCGACGAGCTGGTTGACGATTCCACGATCGGTCGTGACCGAGTCCATGGTTGCGACTGCGTCCACGCGGGGTCGAACGAACTCGATGGCCGATGCGTCGATGATCACGCCAACGGTGCCGTCTGCACGTTCCACGATTTCGACACCGTCGGAGGCGACGCAGGTATCGACGTCTCCGAAGGCGCGCATCCGAACGGTGTCGGTACTGACCGTTGCACCAATGACCTCGGTGCGCTGGGTGCCGACGACCGGCACTTCAGCCGTGATGCGTGCCCGGCAGTCGAGGGCGATGGGCGTGATCTTGATGATCTGGGCGGGCCCCTCTTCGACGGTGTCGATGGCGATCTCGGTCTCCTGCTCGACGAGGTCGATGTCTTCCCACGGCCAGTTCACGTCGACCCATCCAAAGGAGAACAGGCCAATCACCAGCATCATCGCAAGTGCAAAGACGCCGACCACGGTGAGGAAGGCGACGGTTGCTCTGCTCATGTGCGCTCCTCGTGGTCTCGTCGGCGGGCGGTGCTGCCCCAGCGTAGGCGGGACCGTGCGACGGAAGCGCTCGGTCGGAACCTGGCGGACACTGGCGAAATGAGTTGACCCGAACCGGTGGCGGGATACCGGTCCGGGTCAACAACCGTGGACCCACGGAGGGGACAGTGGATCCGAGTGCCGGTTTCGTCGTTGAAACCGGCTCGATCGGATCTGACGCCGAATTGGTGGCGGGAACCGATCCGGCGTCAGACACTCATATGACGCACGGCCTGACAAAAAGGTTTCGCGGGTTTGGTGTGACCTCGGTCACGTGGCTGGGCCGTCAGCGCAGGTGGGTCTCGACGATGGCCAAAAGCGTGGCCACCTGCGCCTCGGTTGGTGTGCCTGCCACGTCCGACGAGCTGGCGTCACCGACTGCCCAGTATGCGAAGGATTCGGCGAAGTCGCCGGCCCCGGTCTGGAAGTCGGTTGCGTAGGCGTCGGGCCACCACTGTGTGTCCGAGGCACCGCGGGCATCGAGCCAGGATTGGCGTTCCATACCGTCCAGGTGGGTCACGTCGATCGCGTGGCCCAGTTCGTGGGCGAGGATGCCAGCGAGACTTTCGGGCGTGTCCGTGTCGCGGACGTAGAGGTCGATCGACTTGTCATAGGGGAAGGTCAGGCCGCGAAACGTTGGGTCGGCCGTCCTGTAGTTGATCGTCCAGCCAGGAAGTGTTTCCTCCCAGTCGAAGGGAAGCAGCGCTTCGGCTGCGGCGCCCTTGCCCTCGGGACTCGCCGGGTCGAGGGTGATCGCCGCTGCGGCAGCAAGCCGCGAGACCGGTGTGGCATCGGTGCCGGTTCCGGGCTCGGGAAGGTCGTCGGTGTTGGTGGTGGAGGTGCCCGGCGCTGACGGTGAGTCGAAGGCGACGAACACCAGTGTCCCGATCGACACGACACCGACGAGGGCGCCGGTGCCGGGAACCCAGAGACGCGATCGGAACCAGTCGACCAGTCCGCTGACCGATGTCTGTTCCGGCTCCATCGCCCGGAGCAGTTGCTCCTCGATGAGTTCGCTTCGTTCCGCAAGGGAAGCGGACAGGATCGCAAGATCTTCGTCCCGAAGGGGCACGCTGGTGCCCGGCTCGCGGTTTCGCAGCACGTAGACCAGCGACATGTAGCGATCCAGGATGTGATCGCGACTGCTGCTCGAAAGCGGCAGGGCCTTGCCCGACGCCGAGACCATGTTGCGGTCGAGGTCGATCGTGAGCTCCGCACGTTGGGGGATCACGGGTCCGCAGTCGATGCTGTAGAGCCCGGTCACGGTTCGGATCAACGAGTCGTCCAGGACCCGGTGGCCGGCTTCCAGGTCGCTGAGCTCGCCAACGGTGAAGTCACCGCCGCTTCGGCGCGACAGCTCCGACAGATCGGTACCGGCGCGCAGGCGTGCTTCGGCCAGGAGCTGACCCAGACGGTTTGCGGGCACGATCGTGCCTGGTTGGCTTGCCACACCCCTCGAATCGGCCGGGAGGGCGACCGGATTGAGGGGTGAGCACACAAACACGCCGAGTTTCTCGGCGGGGTGGGACGGCCCGACGGATCAGTTGGTGCTGATGGCTTCGAGGACGTTCATTCGCGACGCTCGGAAGGCGGGGAACAGGGCTGCAGCCAAGCCGGCGAGCGATGCGATGACCACCATGGCGATGATGCGGACCCAGGGGACCGTGACCGTGGTGATGATGTCGCCGGGGATGGCGGCCAGGGCCACAGCTCCGAGGCCGGCGCCGATGATCGCACCGAGCACCGCACCCACCGCAGCGATGATGGCCGACTCCCAGCGGATCATGCGTCGGGTTTGTCGGCGGGTCATGCCGACCGCCCGGAGCAGACCGATCTCTCGTGTGCGTTCGAAGACGGACAGCGCCATGGTGTTGGCGATGCCGATCAGGGCAATCACGATCGCCAGACCAAGAAGTGCCGTGAGCACGTTCAGGACCCCATCGATGAAGCCGGTGAAGGACTCCCGGAAGCTGGCAGCCGAATCGAAGGACAGGTTCGGATAGTCCGCAGCGATCGTCTCGAACGTGGCGTCGGCATCGTCGACGGTGGTGTCGGCGTTGCGGGTGGCCACGATGAGGTCGGCCGTCGTCTGATCGGAGATCTGGCTGAACCGGTCGATGGAGATCAGCACACCCGACGAGATCGTCTCGTCCTGGAAGATGCCCACGACTTCCATCGGTGCCGTGGTGCCATCGTCCAACCGCATGGTCAGCGTGTCTCCGAGGCCAAGACCCAGTTCGTCGGCGACGTTCTGGCGGATGGCGGTGTGGTCGTCGGTGATCCCGGTGAGTGCACCTTCGGTGACCTCGAAGTCGAAGAGCGCATCAACCACCGAGTAGTCGAATGCGGCGACGTCGGCGTTGGAGCCGGTGCCATCGTCGCCGACTCGTCCCGATGTCGGGACGACCGGAGCGTTCTCGAAGTCGGCGCCCCAGTAGAACGCGGGCGAGACCGCATCGAACTCGTCGGCGTCCTGCAGTCGGTCGACGACCTCGAGTGGAAGGTTCGCCTCACCGGAGATGATGTAGTCGGCCTGAATCGTGGTGCCGAGCACCTTTGAGAACTCGGCCTTGAACGACTCACCCAGAACCATGGCCATGCTGACGAGCGCAAGACCAATCATGAGGGCTGCCGCCGTAGTGGCTGTTCTGCGGGGGTTGCGGGCAGCGTTCTGTGTGGCAAGGCTTCCGGGCCGCTTGAAGATCGGGCCGAGCGGAATGCCCAGGACCCGGCTCAGCGGACCGGCGACCAGCGGACTCAGCAGCGTGAGGCCCACGAACAGGATCGCGGCGCCGGCACCAAGCGGTGCAAGAACCTCGAGGGCCGTACTTCCCGCAAACAGTCCGAGGCCGATGAGGAGTGCGCCGACCCCGGTGATGATGCCGCCGATCACGTAGCGGGCCGCCGACTTCTCGGCCTTGTCCTGTGTGCCAGTGATCGCCGTGATGGGAGCGATCTTGGATGCCGAGAAGGCGGGAACGATGGCCGACACAACGGTGACCACAGTGCCGACAACGAAGGCCACGATGACGGTCAAGGGTCGAATCACGACACCGAATGACGGCAGCGGGATGCCCAGCTGGCCGAGCAGCCATCGCATGAAGAACGCAATGGCCACACCAACCGCCAGGCCGATGGCCGACGCGATCAACCCGATGATCGTTGACTCGATGAGCACCGAGCGTCGGATCTGCGAGGGGGTTGCGCCAATGGCCCGCAGCAGACCCAGCTCTCGGATGCGCTGGCTCGTCACGATGGCAAAGGTGTTGGCGATGATGAAGATCGACACGAACAGGGCAATCAGCGCGAACGCCAACAGGATGTAGCCGAAGATGTCGACGAACAGGTTGAAATTGCCCTGCTGCTCGGCGAGCAGATCGGCCTGGTTCTGAACGAGGATCCGCTCGGAGTCGAGGGCCGCGTTGAGTGCGAGCTCGACGTCGGCGATCGGGACCGAGCCGTCGACGGCGACAGCGATCGAGTCGAATCCTTCGGGCGTCTCGAAGAAGTCACGAGCCGTGGAGAGCTCGAACGCCATGAGTGTTGCGCCGTTGGTGGTGTTGTCCTCGCCGAAGCGGAAGGTGCCGACGAGCGTGGCGTCCTTGCGGCCACCCGGGGTCACGAAAGTGGTGGTCTCGCCAATGACGAAACCGTGGTCGGCGGCAGCGTCGAGATCGATCACCCATTCGCCGGGCGACTCCGGTGCGTCGCCTTCGACGATCACGAGCGGGTTGAGCTGGCCCTCGTCGCCCCAACTGAAGCCAATCTGTGGCGGCCCGTTGGTGGGAATAGTGGATCCGTCGGCCTTGATTGGCTGAATGCCGTTGTCGTTGCCCGAGACGCTGCCTTCGGCAATGCGGACGCCGTCGACGCCGCGCACGATCTCCAGGTCTTCCTCGGTCAGCAGTTCGACGATGCTCTCGTCGATCTCGAATGCGGAGACGTCGCCAGAGCTGAGGGGGGTGATGCCGAAGTCGGTGTCACCGACGATCTCCTCGGACAGACCGGCAAAGCTGTCCTTCAGCCCGTCTCGGAGGACGAACGAGGAGACGACGAAGCCAACGCCAAGCACGATCGCCAGTGCGGTGAGGCCAAGGCGGATCTTGTTGGCCGCCAGGTTTTTGAGGGCGAGACGAAACATGTCAGCCTCGGGTCGACTCGCGCAGGGTGGCGAGAATCGTGTCCACGTTGGGGTCGTGGAGTTCGTTGACGATTCGGCCATCGGCCAGGAACAGCACGCGGTCGGCGTATGCGGCTGCGACGGCGTCGTGGGTGACCATGACGATGGTCTGGCCGAATTCGTTCACCGCTCGCCGCATGAATTCAAGGATCTCGGCGCCGGTCTGGGAGTCCAGGTTGCCCGTGGGCTCGTCGGCGAAGACGACATCGGGGCGCGACGCCAGGGCACGTGCCACGGCCACACGCTGCTGCTGGCCACCGGAGAGTTCGTTGGGCTTGTGCGAAAGCCGATCGGCCAACCCGACCGCCTGCACGACCTCGTCGAGGAGCGCCTGATCTGGGGTGGCGCGGCCAAGGTCGAGGGGGAGCGTGATGTTCTCGATGGCGGTCAGGGTGGGAACCAGGTTGAACGCCTGGAACACGAATCCGATCTTCGTCCGCCGCAGCAGCGTCAGATCCTTCTCGGAAAGGGTCGACAGGTTGGTCTCGCCCACGAAGACCTGGCCGCTCGTCAGCCGGTCGAGGCCGGCGAGGACGTGCATGAGGGTGGACTTGCCGGAGCCCGATGGCCCCATGATGGCGGTGAACTGCCCCTGATCGAAGGACACGTCGACGTCGTCGAGCGCCACCACCTCGGTGTCACCTGATCCGTAGACCTTACGAGCCTTGACGGTTCCCGCTGCGGCCAATGCGACTGTCATGTGAATACTCCCCTGAATGGTGTTGTACTGATTCTTGTCGATCGAGCACTCAAAGTCGTCCAACCGCAGACGGGTTGTGGGTCATCCTTCCGGATGAGATGTCAGGTGGGTTCGGCCCCTGGGACCACCACGCCGGCTTCGTATGCGGCGATCACGGCCTGCACCCGATCCCGGACACCGAGCTTCATGAGGATTCGGCCCACGTGTGTCTTGACGGTGGTCTCGCCAAGAAACAGCTCGGCGGCGATCTCGCCGTTGGAGAGGCCGCGGGACATGAGTCCGAGCACGTCGTTCTCGCGATCGGTCAGGTCGTCCATACCGGCGACCGTGGCGGCTTGCGACGGCAGCTCGGCAAAGGTGGTGATGAGCCGACGAGTCACACTTGGCGCGAGCAGCGCCTCGCCGGACGCCACGACCCTGATGGCATGCAGAAGTTCTTCGGGCGGTGCGTCCTTGAGGAGGAAGCCGCTCGCTCCGGCCTGGAGGCAGGCATACACGTACTCATCGATGTCGAAGGTCGTGAGGATGAGCACCGCGGGTGGATCGTCGGCCGCAACGAGCAGGCGCGTGGCCTCGATGCCGTCCATCTGCGGCATGCGGATGTCCATGAGCACGACGTCGGGTCTGGTCGCTGCAACCAGGTCGATGGCTTCCGCCCCATTCGACGCCTCACCCACCAGGTCGATCCCGTCTTCGCTTCGCAAAATCATGCCGAACCCGGCCCGGAGTAACGGCTGGTCATCGACGATGGCGACTCGGATGCATGGGGTGGTGCTCATGAGGCCGTCACCGGGAGGTTGGCCTCGACCCGAAAGCCGCCGCCGATCTGCGGGCCAACGTGGAGCTCGCCGCCGAAGGCTTCGACCCGCTCACGCATGCCGATCAGCCCGTAGCCCGGACCCATACCGTTCGCGGCTGCGCCGCGACCGGTGTCGGACACCGAGATGTGTAATTCGGTGGGTGCATAGTCGAGGAGGATCTGGGCCTGTGCTCGTGGGCCAGCGTGTTTCATCGTGTTCGTCAGGGATTCCTGCACGATCCGGTAGCCCGACAGCTCGATCATCGCTGGCAGGTCGCGGGCCTCGCCGCGTACCTCGAGCGAAACCGGCAGACCGGCGGCCGTGCACTGGTCGACCAGGTCCGCAATGGCAGACAGCTCGGGTGTTGGGGTCAGTTCGGCATCGTCTCGGAGCAGGCCAACAACACCACGGATGTCGTTGAGGTTCGTTCGGCCGGTCGTCTCGATCGCTTCAAGTGCTTCGCGGACTGCATCGTCGTCGCGGCCAACCAACCGACGGGCACCTTCGGCCTGGACCACGACCACGGACATGGAGTGCGCCACGATGTCGTGGAGTTCGCGGGCGATGCGGTTGCGTTCCGCCTCGACGGCGGCGGCCGTGCGCGACGCCTCTTCGAGCTCGGCCGCGCGGACCTGTGCCTCGAGCGCTTCAAGTCGACCTTTGCGATGTTGCACCATGTCGCCGGCAAGCCACGCCAGCTGGAACATGATCAGGTTCACGACGATGAGGGCAAGGGTGACTTCGTTCTCCTGATCCCAGAAGTACCCGGCGGTCAGCACCAGGAGGAGCGTGATGGTGAACACGATGAGCGCCATCGTCGCCGCCCGACGGTTCTCGATGTATCGGGCCGACGAATAGAGAAGCACGACGATCGCCACGCCCGCTCCACCGTTGGGATAGTCGGCGATCCAGTAGGAGAAGCCCAGGAGCGTGCCGATCGCAAGCGCCGTCTGCGGACGGGTACGCCGGAACATGACGAGCAGCCCCGGAATGATCATGAGCAGGTAGCCCGCGAGATCGAGTGGCCGGTCGTCGGGGGCCGGAGCCGGCAACGCCGATGCCGGAAGCATGGTGATGAGGACGAGCGCAGTGACCAACGCATCGGCAACCCGGGGGTTCTCTGCGGCCCATTCGGCTGCGGCGCTGGTTCGTGTCACGCTCTCACCATACGAGACACCCTGAAGCGGGTCGTCCTCCGTCGGGTCCATCGGGGTCCTCCTCAGGAATGATTCAACCCACCTGTACGTGCAACCGGGTGGTGGCGGCCGTACTGTCTTCTCCGTGATCGATTGGGCACTGGACCTCTTCCACCAGATGGAAGAGCTCATCACCGACATCTCCACGAGCCCCTGGTTCTTCGCCGTGCTCTTCACGATCGCGTTCCTCGACTCGGTCGTACCGATCGTCCCGTCTGAATTCACGGTGATTGCCGGCGGGGTGGCGTCGGC
Organism: uncultured Acidimicrobiales bacterium; assembly: GCA_964517125.1. Classification (GTDB taxonomy): domain Bacteria; phylum Actinomycetota; class Acidimicrobiia; order Acidimicrobiales; family SHLQ01; genus SHLQ01. The sequence goes on along the minus strand of CAZFBD010000029.1, from coordinate 21,395 downwards.
TGCAGGAACCCTGATCGACGACCGCCCGGTTCTCTCGGTCGTCCTCGTCATTTTGTGTGGAGCCATTGGCGCCTATGGCGGCGACTCCATGGCGTATGCCCTCGGTAACCGCTCCGACAAGCTCGTCAAGCGCTGGTTCTTCCGCGGGGAAAAGGGCGAACAACGGCTGCTGGCCACAGGCGACCAGATCCGCAAGCGCGGTGGCCTGCTCCTGGTGACCGCCCGGTTCATCCCCGGCGGCCGAACCGCCATGACCTTTTCCTGTGGCCTCACCGGCCAGCCGTTCCTGGCGTGGTTCACCCGCTGGGACCTCTTCGCCACGTTCCTCTGGGCGAGTTACGCAGCGTTGCTCGGCTATTTCGTCTCGAGCGCAATCGACAACCCGACCACCGCGTTGTGGCTGGCGTTCGGCCTGGCCCTGAGCCTGACCATCATGATCGAGGTTGGGCGTTGGCTCCTCGATCGGGCTCGCAACCGCTCCGAGGTCGAGACCACCGGAGTCTGACCCGTGACTGCCGTGCCAACTGTCCGAGACGTGTTGCTCGATCGCCTCGCCGAAGGTTCGCTTCCCGGGCAACGAAACGACGAACACAAGGTCGTGCTGGCGGTTGAGGGCGGTGGCATGCGCGGCGCAGTCTCGGCGGGCATGTTGCTGGCACTCGAACAGCTCGGGCTGCGAAACTCCTTCGATGAGGTGGTGGGGACGTCGGCGGGTGCCATCGCCGGTGCCTTCTTCGTGGTCGAGCAGGGCACCAAGGGTTCGGCCCTCTACTACACGGTGCTGAACAGCCAGCGGTTCGTGGATCGGCGTCGGTTGTTCCGTTCGGACCCGATCATGGACATCGACTATCTGGTCAACGACGCCTTCGATGACCACGGGTTCGACTGGGGTGGCCTGGTCAACTCCTCGATTCCACTCTTCGCAACGGTCTCACCGACCGAGCCCGACAATCCGATTCGACTGTTCCGGGTGGGCGAAACCGAAGCGTTCGCTCGCAGCGTGCTCGTGGCCACCGCGTCGATTCCCGTGGTCGCCGGCCCGTCGAAGATCGTCGATGATGTCGCCTACGTGGACGGCGGCATGATCGAAGCCGTGCCATGGCGCAGCGCCATGCAGCGGGGAGCCACCCACGTGCTCGCGGTGCGCAGCCGACGGTATGTGGAGGACGGTCGACCCGAGGACTACAACCTCGTGGAACGAACCACCATGCCTCGGCTCGTGAAGCGAACGCACGGCCAACATGTCGCGGACCTGGTCGAGGATTCCCCCGATCGGTTCTTCGTGAACACCGAATCGCTCCGTGCGATCGTCGACGGCAGTGCGTGCCCCATCGATCAGGGGACCGATGCCGCCGTCGTCTTCGATGTTGTCATGCCCGCTCCCGAAGCCAGCCTGCCCGACCGCCTCGAGGTCGATACGCATGTGCTGATGGATGCCCTGGCCGCTGGAGCACAGGCCATGATCGACCATCTGGACATCGAGGGATTCGCCGTCGAACAGCGGGTCGTCGTCACGCATCCGCGAGCGCTCGTGGGTCCGGTTCGCAAGAACGCACTGGCGCCGATCGTCACGGCGCGTCGCAACGAGACTCGCCTCTAACGGGTCAGAAGCATCGGTCGAAGCTCTCGGCACCGTCGACGGTCGTGGCGACCGTGACACTCACCGGATTCAGGAACTCGTAGACGGCGCCGCTCCTGGCATCGATGAGCTCGTCGGCGCCATCGCTGTTCAGATCCATGCACCGCAAATCGTCGACCCGAAGCCGCCCGAAGGTGTCGAAGTCCATGAGCGCCTGCGACGTGATGCCAGCGAGGGAGAAGATGGCGATGGTGTCGTTCTCTTCGGTGACGGCCAGGTCGTTGCTGCCGTCGTTGTCGTAGTCGAACCAGGCGAGCGGTCCGGGTTCCGCCACGAGGTCGACGCTGATCCCATCGTCGGAACAGACGGTGAGCCAATGCAGGTCGAAGGCTTCGTCGGTGTGGATGGCGGCCACTCGGCCATCATCCCGTTCGAGGTCGGGGCCGCACACGTCCGGGCGTTGCGGAGCGTCGGCGGTGGGGTCGATGGCGTTCCAGGCCATGTCGAGCATGTCGGGCCCGGTGCCCAACTTCTGGCCAACCGTGTACCGCACGGACGCTTCGTCCCATTCGACGATGCCGTCGCCGCAATTGGCGCCGCAGGTGGCATCGAAGAATCGCCCCTGCAGCCCGTTCGGCAGCGGAACAGACACGCTGACCGAATCGGACTCGTCGGTTGTGGTCACGATCGATCCAGCAAACGTGCTGGCGCGGCACACGTTGCCGCCGTTGCAGTCGGGGCCGACGCCCACATAGATGAGGTAGCCGGATTCATCGGAGAGGACGAGCGTGGCCGCGAGGTCGGTGTCATCGCCGAGATCCAGGTCTGCGGGCAGTCGCACCGGTACCCCAGACGATGCCTTCAGCTGTTCAAGGAGCGGCTCGAAGATGGGGTCGATCGTTTGGTCGTCGGTCACCACCTCAACCGGTGCGACGGTGGTCGACGTCGTGGTCGTGGTGGTTGTCGTGGCCTCGGGCTGCACGACGGTGCTCGCGGTCTCGGGCGCTTCCACGGCGGCCGGGTCCGATGAACGTTCGCCCACTGGAGCGGTCGTCGTGGGAAGTGAACTGGTGGTGGAGACGTCGTCACTGGAGCTGCACGCAGCGAGCAGGGTGAGGGCGCTTGCGATGAGGAAGGGGCGCAGGGGGAGTCGCATGACCATGACGGTATTGGACACGATCAGCGACGTCACCGGGGGTCACCCCCCGCAAACCTGCGATGATGGGAGCGTGCACAGCTACTTCGCCTACGGGTCCAACATGTCGGCGCAGCAGATGGCGGAACGCTGCCCCGGTTCGACACCCGGCGACCTGGCGACGCTGCCCGACTTTCGGTTTCTGATCAACGAGCGTGGTGTCGCGACTGCGGTCCCGTCTGCCGACGACGTGGTGCACGGCGTGTTGTGGACCACGACTGACGAGCACATCGCCGCGCTCGATGGCTTCGAAGGACTGGCCAAGGGCAATTACACGCGGGAGACCATCGAGGTCGACACACCAAACGGCACGGTCGAGGCACTCGTGTACCTGGCCTGTCATCACGAACCGGGTCCGCCACGGGTCGGCTATCTCGAGACGGTGCTCGGTGGAGCCAGAGCGTTCGGGCTGCCCGCGAGCTACATCGCCGAGCTTGCCGGCTGGCGGTCGTGACCCCGCCAGCGCACGGCGGCAACCGCCATGGTCACGGCGGCGGCGACGGTGACGGTCGCCAAGGCGGCCGATAGCCCAATCGCCCGAGCCAACGTGGTGATCACGATGGGCATCGACATCCCCGGATAGGCCAGAAGATAGAAGGTGGAGTTCAGCGTTCCCCGGGATTCGTCGTCGGCCATCTCGGCGAGGATCCCGAGGGCACCGGCGGTCAGGAGACCGGAGGCGGAACCCAGCGCCAAGGCCGCCGGCAGCACCAGCGGCCAGGCATCGGAGCCGAATGCGATGGCTCCCAGGATGTATCCGACCGTGCCAATGGCCAGCCCGATGGGAAGGGCAGCGCGAGCGCCGATGCGGGGCAGGATCGGTCGGGCCAGGAGTGCAGCCCATGACGTGATGATTCCCGACGCCGCCGCAACGGCAACTTCGAAACCCGAGACCTGTTCGCTGATGAGCACCGGGAACAGAGCGAACGCAGCCGAGGGAAATCCGAACACCCAAACTGCAGCTGGCACAACGGTTCGCCAGAAGGTGTGTCGAGCCGTTGCGGGAACCCCAAGGTTGATCCGCAGCCGTGTGTCCTTCGAACCGGGACTGGTCTCGGGGACCGGCCAGATCAGCGCGAGCACCACGACGGTGACGGCGAAGTGCAGCACGAACGGCTCGATGAAGGCGTTTCGGCCGAGCTGTTCAACGAGCGCGGTGATCGGTGGGCCGGCTCCGAACCCACCAAAGGTGGCGAGGGTCGTGAGGAGCGCAGAGCGTTGTTCGTTACCGGGTCCGTGAAGCTCCTGCATCCAGGCTGCCCCAACACCGAACACGGCTCCGCTGACGGCGCCGAGCACGAGCCGACCAAACAGGAGGAGCAGAAACTCATCGCGTCCGAAGATCAACACGACCGAAGCAACGGCCGAGATCGCAGTGAATGGCAGAACGATCCGTCGACGACCGAACCGGTCCGATGCCGGGCCGGCGAGGAGCAGGCTGATGATGATGCCGACCACGTACACCGTGAAGATCGCCATCGTGGACACATCGCTCAGTCCGAGCCGCTCCTTGTAGAGGACCAGCAATGGCGTGGAGACGTTCGTGCCGTAGGCGACCACGAACAGCGTGGCTGCGAGAACCCGGATGTGTCGTCGGGAGTGGGCGGAGCTGCCAGGGTTCCCGATCGTCACCGGGTCATCTTGGCAGCTGGTTGTCGGTTAGCCGTCGTTCGCCGCGGCCGGTTCGTGCGGAGATCCGTGCGTCGCACGGTGCACGGCGTCGGTATCGAACGGAAACAGCATCTGGCGAACGAAGCACCGGACGAACTCGCCAGGAGCAAAGCTGCTGGGTTCGGGAAAGTCCAGATCGTTCACGCCCGTCGTTGGGTAGGTCTGGTCGTCGGGGTGCTGCATACCGAACAGTCGGTCCCAACAGAAGATGTTCGCGTAGTTGGAGTTCCAGTGTTCTGGCTCGCTCGAGTGGTGGATGCGGTGCGACTGCGGGGTCACAAGGATGTACCGGAGCGGTCCGAGGTTCGTCCGGATGTTCGTGTGGGTGAACCGGATGAACCAGGTCACGCCGAGGCCGTAGAGCGTCAGCGCCTGCGCGTCTTCGACGATCGTCGGGAACAGGAAGAACAGCGGCACCATCATGATGAGGCTCTCGACCATGGAATCGAGCGGATGGTCCCGGCTCGCCGTGAAGATGCTCATGCGGGTCTGGCTGTGATGGATCATGTGGAAGCGCCAGAAGAACGGCACCTTGTGCCGGATCATGTGCGAGAGCCACAGGATGAAGTCGCCAATGGCAACGCCAGCCACCAGCAGCACGAGCATCGGCAGGTTGCTGGACCGGTCGACGATCAGGAATCCGGCATTCTCAGCGAGGAGGTCACGCAGTGGCGCAGTCGCCGCGGCGATCAGGATGATTCCCATGGGTCGGTGGACGACGAGGTAGAAGGCATCGAACAGGACCGATGGGCTGAAGCCACGCTGCTCGGCTCGTGCAGGGAAGAACCATTCCAGCGCGAACACACCAGCGATGATCACCAGCGAGACGGGTGAGGTGAACATGTAGCCGAACGCCGAGAACACCGCGTCCTGCATGTCGGCTCCGAGCTCGCCCGGCTGACCGGTGATGACCACGGTGGCCATGAGCCCCAGGACGGCCGCGCCGCTCAGGTGTTCCCACGTGAGGTTCGGTGCGGTTCGCTCGTCGGATCGCAGATGGAAGGTGGTCATGTACTCGGTCGCTTTCGTGGCAGGAGTGGGATGGTCAGGATGTGGTTCATGGATTTCGGCTGACGATGAGCCAGCTCAGGCGTTCGGAGCCGTGCCGGAGTTCGGCGTCATCCGATGCCTCTTCGGTGATGGCGAGTTGCACCCGTGAGCCGCGGTACCGCATTCGTAGCGAGGCGGTGTCGTCGTCCTTCGTCGTGTGAATCTGTGCGAACAACAGCGGTGCCCGGCGCCCTTCTCGGGGCGTGACGGTTCGCCATCTGTGGGTGGCGCCTCGCTGGCCTGCCGTCAGAGTGACGTCGCCGAGCGTGACGGTTCCGGTGTCGAGGGCAATCCAGCCAACGTCGGTTGGGTCGGGCGATCCTTCGGCTTCGGCAGATTGCAGACGGGCGCTGAAGCCGGTCAGCCCAACTCGCTGGAGTCGGACGGTTGCTGCATCGGCTGTGGTGTCGACGATCGGCTGCGTGAGCACCGCTGGGCGTTCGTCGACGTCGTCCCACAGATGGCGGTGCCACGATGTTCCGTCGACATCGGTCATCACCCCGGCCCGAATCGTGGTGCCGTCGACCGTGTGAACGCCAGCGTCGATCGCCAGCCACGAAACCTGTTCACGAGCATGCAGGCCGTCCAGGTCAGACCATTCGTCGAAGTGGATCTGGAAGTCGGTTGTGGTGATGTTGCGGACTTGGACCACGCCGGCGTCGGAGTCGTTGTTGGTGGCCGGACCGGCGATCACGACGGGAGGCTCGGTGAACGACTCGTTGAAGCTGATGGTCTTCCATCGTTCGGCCGTTGTCTGCCCCACTGGCGTGATGCCCGAATCGATGACGAAGTCCAGCGGCTCCGCTGCCTGAAGGACGGGTGCCTCGAAGGTCCGAGGCACCGAGTACTCGAAGGGCAGGACGTCGGAGGAGTGTTCCGGGTTCGGCAGCGCCGCTGGCGGCGTGGCGCCGGTGCCGCCGATTCGGGTGATCAACGCCTCGGACGGAACACCGTCCGAGTCCAGAGCGAACAGCATGTACTCGCCCGGGGTTGCGACCGTGGCCAGATCGGGGGCGTTGATGTGGAGTTCTGTGCCGTCCTGCACGAAGCCCAGGTCCATGAAGTTCTGGGTCGTCATGGAGTGGGTTGAGTTGCCGAGCTTCATGAACGTCACCCGGTCGACCGGGCCGTCGGAGCTGACGGAGAAGGTCTCGCCGTAGGTCAGCTCGGTGGGGATTCCGTCGATCTTCAGCCGGTCTGCCAGCTGGCCGTCTGCGTCGAACAGGTACGGCGGCGTGAAGACCTCGGCGTTGAGGTGGTCGGCTGGGCCGGGAGCGCCGCCGCCGGCCGAGAAGATCCGGCCATCGGGCAGGAGCAGGGCGGTCGAGTGATAGAGCCGGGGTGTGGCGCTCTCGTCCAGCAGCGTCCAGGTGTTCGTCTTCGGGTCCCAGATTTCTGGCGCGTAGGCGACGTCGGTGTTCTGGTTGTACTGGCCGGACCCGCCAACCATCATCACGGTGCCATCGGGCAGGACGATGGCATTGCCCCAGATGCGGGACTCGTGCATCGGTGCGGCCCGCATGAACCGCGGTGGGTCGTAGTTGAGGTCGAAGATGTTTGCGTTCGGTCCGGCGCCGGCCTGCAGGACCATGCCGGGGGCGAACGACACGGCCGAGGACGTGCCGCCGATGTTCGTTCCCGGGTAGAGGTCGAGGCGTTCGACTGCCCCGGTGCCTTCGGGATCGAGGTAGTAGGTGTGTTCGTCGGCAATGTTCCAGACGGCGCCGGCAGGTGTCACGAACGACTTGGGGTACCACCAGCTGCCATCGTCGCCCTTCCAGATTCGGCTGTCGGTGGTGCCGGTGAGTTCGGTCCAACCGGTCTCGGCGTCGTAGATCTCCGCGGTTTCGATGGCCTGTTCGTTGTCGTCGGCCAGCGGGGTTCCACCCTGCATGAGCAGCCGCCCGTCCCAGAGCACGGTGCCGGTGCCGTACCAGCGCGGGTAGTGCATGGCGGGGAACTCGGTCAGCTCACCGTTCGAGTACTGCGCAACGAAGTTGGGGAGCCCCTTGTTTGCCGAGATCGTGCCGCCGAGGATCACGGTGCCGGGTGCGTCTGGGTTGGACATTGCGAACGAGCAGAACAGGTTGGTGCCGAGTCCGTGGGTGGATGTCTGGTGGGACTCGGGTCCGAACCCGAGCGACGGATCCCACACATCCAGGTTGAACTCGTCGAGCGTGGCGCCCGCACCCTTGCCTCCGTAGGTCAAGACGTTGCCGTCCTGATCGATCGAGGCGTGGATCGGGATGAAGGACCACGGGATGACGTCGGACCATTCGCCGAGACTGGCTCGGTCGTCGACTTCCTGCGCCCCCGCGCTCATGAGTCCTGCTGTGTTGACCATCACGCTGGTCATCGCCAAAATCGCAACCACGCCAGCCGCCCGGATTCGCATTCGCCCTCACCCTCGATCCCTGAATTTCCGCCCTATGTGGTCGAGAATGTCATAAATCACACGTAAAGTGAAAAAGATAGGTAAGAATGGGACGAAAAGCCCAGGGAGACACCGGGGACCTGCGAACGCACCGCCCGATTGGGCTGGTGACGTAGTCTTCGGAACGTGGGCTACACGGTCGGGATTGATCTGGGAACGACGTACACGGCGGCCGCCGTCGCCGACGGTTCGGGTGCCCGAATCGTGGATCTTGCCCACGACCGATTCGCCATTCGCTCGTTGGTCGCCCCGCCCATGGACGGCACCGCGGCCGTCATCGGCGTTGAAGCCCTGGCAATTGCTGCCACACAGCCCGATCGGGTGGCTCGTGAATTCAAACGGCGCTTTGGGGATCCCACACCCATGTTGGTCGCTGGCGATGCCTGGGCGCCGGAGCAACTGACGTCGTTGCTGCTCGGCGAGGTCCTGGAACGGGTGACGAACCTTGAGGGCTCGGCCCCATCGGAAGTGGCGATCACACATCCGGCCACCTGGCGGGACCACCGATTGAGCCTGCTCCGCGACATGGCCGCAGAGCACGGAATCGGTTCCATGAAGCTCATCACCGAACCGGTGGGCGCAGCCATCCACTATCACGATCGCCAGATCGGTAAGGCCGATGTCGTGCCCGACGGCGGCAACATCGCTGTGTACGACCTCGGCGGCGGCACCTTCGACGCAGCCATTCTCCAGCTTTCCGGCGAGACCTACACGATTCGTGGTGAGCCGCAGGGCCTCGACTGGCTCGGCGGCCTGGACTTCGACGAGGTCGTTCTCCACATGGTCCAGGAGTTCATTGGCGATCTGCTCGCAGAGCTCGACCCCACCGACCCCGAAGCACGTCGTGCCATGGCCCGTCTTCGTGAGGAATGCACCCAGGCCAAGGTCGGCCTCTCCTATTCGAGCTCCGCGCTCATTCCCATCGTCCTCCCCGGACATGCCGAGCAGGTCGTCGTGCATCGGTCCGATTTCGAAGCACGTATCTCCGACATGGTCGATCAGACACTGGCTGCGCTCGAATACGCGCTTGACTCCGCCGACATCGGGGGCGGCGATCTGCACTCGATCCTTCTCGTTGGCGGTTCGTCTCGCGTCCCTGTGATTGCCGAACGGCTCTCGGCAAGGCTGGGTGTTCGGGTCGTGGTCGACACGCACCCGAAGCAGGCGGTCGCCATGGGCGCTGCACTCTCCACGCGGCCCCTGGCATCTGGCAGCACGACCCGACCGCAGGCGAGTATCCCGACCGAGCCCGGTGCCATCGCCACCAGCGATGTCGAGGTCGAGCCAGCGGTCATGCCCGAGCTGACGATCGACGTGTCGCAGCTGCAGGCCGCTGTCCAGGAGCGCTACCTCGTCGTTCTGAACGGTCCAACCGCCGGTGAGACCCTCGACCTCCCCGAAGGGGCGGTGAGAATCGGTCGGTCCACCGATGCTCACGTGCTCACGGTGCCCGACCCGGTCATGTCACGCGAGCACTTCGACGTATCCCGAACCGGTGATGCCGTGACCGTTTCCGATCTGGGTTCCACGAACGGCACGTACATCGACGGCGTCCAGATCGGGTCGCCCACATCGGTCCAGCCCGGCTCGATCGTCGAGGTCGGCTCCACCTTGTTCCTGCTCGATGGCCCGCTGGTGAGCATGCCGGCTCCCGAGCTCATGGCCGAGGCGTGGTCCATGCCGGCGCTCCGTGAAGAATCGGGCCTGTTCTCGAGGGTCCGCGGCAACAACAAGGCCGGCCGCGAATGGGTCGATGCACTCTACGAGCGCCGCCGCGATCTCGACCAGGTCGCCGACGCCATCCGACGGTCACGTCGGCTGGCGCAACCAAGTGGCCCCCGGACTGCGGCCTGGAGTCGTAGCGCTCCCGACCGGGTCCATGGCCGGGACTCGACCGACGCGCTCTTCGGGCGGGTGACCATCGGGTACGGCCCGCAACCTTCACTCATCGATCTGCGCCTTCCCCGCCGGTTGCGCTCGGCGGAACGAGACGAGGCCGAAGCGCTTCTTGGCACCGTGGCCGTCGACCCGTGGGTGCCAATTGCGCTTCCGCTCCTGGGTCAGACAACGATCGTGGCCGGCAACCCGTCGCTGTCGCGGGGGCTGCTTCGTTCGATCCTGTTGGAGTTCGTGGCCTATCACCCGACCGTTCCCATCGTCGTGTTCGGACTCGACCCCGAGCTGAGCGGCTGGAGCTTTCTGCAGTCCGATCGACTGACCGCTCCACGAGACGACGGCGCCCACCGAGAGTTCGATGGGTTCGTTGTGTCCTACGAGCCGGGCCGTGTCGCCGGAGTCAGCGGAGGCAACCGGGGCCACGAAGTCGGACGCTACGGCACGTTGCGTGTGGCCACGGCGGCGGCCCCGGGTGATGCGCCCCAGGTCATCGTTGCGGCCGAGGACGATGGTGTGCTGCGGTTTGTGGGCGCGGGCCAGGACGTGCGGTTCCTGCCGGTCACACTTCCAGTGTGACCCACGTGTGACCACTCCCACGTGGGTTGATGGTGGCGCGCGAACCCAAAGCGTGGTTCCATGACTAGAGGTGGGAGGGCGAACATGAGTGAACAAGAGACAATGGATCTGGGCATCAGCGGGTTGTCCGCTGCCGTCCATCTCGGCGCTGGCGGGTCGGCAAACGTCTTCGCTGCTCGCAAGCTCGACACCGGCGAGGCCGTGGCCGTCAAGTTGCTCCGCGCCTCCGCCGACTCCGAAAAGGAGCGCAAGCGGTTCGAACGGGAGAAGGAAACCCTCGACCGGTTGTCCACCCGCGACGGCATCGTCCCCATCCTCGATGCCGGCATGACCGATCGCAAAGAGCCCTACTTCCTCATGCCGATCATGGAAGGCTCGCTTCAGGATCGTATTGAGCACGAAGGTGCCCTCGGCTGGGAGCAGGCCAGCCAGCTCATGGTCCAGGTGGCCGAGACGGTCGAGTTCGCGCACGAACATCACGTACTGCACCGCGACATCAAACCCGGCAACATTCTCGTCGACGCCGAGGGCGTGCCCCGCGTTGCCGACTTTGGTATCGCCAAGCTGCTCGACGCTTCGACCTCGAAGTCGTCAAAATCCATGGGCACACCGTCGTTCATGCCGCCCGAACGGTTCCGCGGGGACGAGGCCACTGAAGTCTCCGATGTCTACGGCTTGGGCGCCACGCTGGCTGCACTCGTCACCGGTACACCACCCTTCATCACCGGCGAGAACGACACCGATGCTGCCGTCATGATGCGCGTCGTCAACGAGGCGCCGCCAGACCTGGCCACCATGGACATCCCCAACCCGGTCGCCGAGTTGGTCACGGTCTCCATGGCGAAGGACCCCGCCGACCGGCCGGCCAGCGCGGCAGAGTTCGCCAACCGTCTCCGTTCCGCGGTGACCAACTCCGGCGCTGCCGTACCTGCGGCGCCAGTCACGGTTGCCGTGCCCCGTCGGAATCTCGATCTTCCCATGGGAGCCGCGGCTGCCGTCACCGGCGGCACTCCCGTAGCGGGTGCCGGCGCAACCGGTCCGGTCGGCCTCACAACCGGTCCCGGAGCCGACGTCGCCGAAGCCGAGGACGACGACAACAAGGCCCCGGCTGCATGGATGCAGTTTGCAGGAGCGGCCGCTGTGGTTTTCCTCGTCGGACTTGCCGGGATCTTCCTGCTTGCCCGCGACGGCTCGGATCCTGCAGAGGACGCGGCATCCACCCTGCAGACCGGCGAAGAGGCCGACGTCGAAAACACCGAGAACGCCGAGGGCGGGAACGAAGCAGACCTGGCCGACGGATCGGACAACGGCGATGGGTCCACGGGCGACGGAACCGGCGACGATGGCTCCGGCGGCGACGGCGTTGATGGATCCGACTCCGCCGCATCGGGCGACGAATGGGACAACAGCGAGGGCGCCGACAACTACGGCGAAGGTTCCGGAACCGGAGACGCTGCTGGCGAAGGTGCCGGCGCCAACTACGGCGAAGACGCTTCGGGGACCGACGGTTCCACCTCTGGCTCGTCAACCTCACCTGGCGTGACCGTCGCCGGTACATCGGAAACGCGGGACACGCCGACCCCCACCACGCGCGTCACCACGACAACACAAGCGACCGGCGGCGGCAACGGGGCCACCACCGACACCACCAGCACGACAACCACCACGGCAGGAAATGGCGGCGGCAACGGCGGTGGGGCCACCACCGACACGACCACCACAACGACCACGACCGAGGCGCCGGCACCACTTCCCGACGCCTGCTTCACCGCAAGCAAGACTTCGGTCAGCACGGATGAGTCCGTGTCGTTCAGCAACTGCTCCACCGACGCAACGTCCTACGTGTGGTCGTTCGGCGACGGCACCAACTCCAGCTGGACCAGTCCATCCCATGCCTACGAGTCAGGCGGCACCTACACGGTTCGGCTGACGGCGACTGGAGCCGGCGGCGACTCCGACTCGACAACCCGGACCATCACGGTGGCGGCGCCAGCACCTTCACCCTCGCCCGAATTCGTGGGCTCGATCGAGATTGGCGACATTGGTACCACCTTCGTCCGCTACCGCTTCACGTCCGACACGACGGTGTCGTACACAGCGGTCGTGAAGTCGGGCGGCACCACCGTGGCAACCAGTTCGGGAACCGCCTCGGCGAACCAATTGGTGAGCGTCACGGCAAACGGACTGTCCGCCGGAAACGACTACACGATTCAGGTGACGCTCAGCGGCTCGCCGTCGACCACCGCCACCGCATCAGTACGGACGCCGGGCGGAACCACCACGACGACGGCCACGGCCGTGCAGCTGCTGAACCTGCGGGTCACCGACCTGCAGTCCACCCGAGTGCAGCTCAACTACGAGTCCAACGTGTGCGCCAACGGCAGCTTCGTCATCAGCGAGTCCGGCGTGGGCCAGGTCGGCAGCAACTCCGGTCAGGCCGACGGTTGCGGCACGAACCACCTGGCCATCCCGGGTTTCTGGACAACCGCTCTCAAGCCCAATACCACGTACACCATCACCGTGACGGTCGAAGCCAATGGCCGAGGCAACGGCAACGGCAACACGGCCAGCAAATCGCTCACCTTCACGACCGCTGGCTGAACGGGGCCACGGGCCACCGATCCGGCGTTAGATCAGACTCTCCACCCGTTCGAACTGGTCATGCGACCGAGCAATGTGCTTCTTGTGGTCGTTGAGCCATGCTCGGACCTGTGAAAGCTGTTCCATCGCAACCACCGACTGCTTCTGGGCGATTTGGATGTGATCCTTCGCCTGGATTGGTGCCTGCTGTTCCCCGCCTCGCTGCATTCTCGCCTCACTGCATTGCTTGTACTGTCTCGAACTCTGAGTATTCATCGGAGCTCTGACACCAGCGATGAGGCGTCGATTCCGAAATGGTCCACACGACTCAAACGCGCTTTGCTGGACCCTGTCTGACGGCTGGTCGATGGGTCGTCTCCAGCCAGTAGTCGAGCATGGCGTGGCACAGCTCGGTGGTCTCGTGGAAGCCCATGGGCTTGGAGTGATAGGCGTTTGCCCCGGCCTCGTACGACCGAGTGACATCGCCAATTCGACTGGATGTGGACAGCACGATCGACACTGGGGCGGGGTGGCACCGGTCCTGGACCTGGGCAATGAGTTCCGCTCCGTCGGTGACGGGCATGTTCAGATCGGTGACCATCAACATGTTCGACAGCTCGCTGGACGATCGCTGGTCCAGCCAATCGAGCGCATCATGGGCAGACGAGTGTGTCTCGATCACCACGTCTTCGGAGTAGCCGTCGAAGGCGTTTCGCAGGATGGCGAGGTCGGCGGGATCATCGTCGACCAGTACAAGGGTGGTCATGTCATCTCCTGTCCTGCGCTGTTCTCAAACGAACGCTCGATTGCCCGTCGTGTCTCGCCCAAGGGTAGCCAGATGGTGAACTGCGATCCGATGCCTTCCTCACTACTGGCCCAGATTCGTCCGAAGTGACGCTGGACGATCCGGCGACAGATGGCCAGTCCCACTCCGCTTCCGGGGGTCTCTGTTGCATGGAGCCGTTGGAACGGCTCAAAGAGCCGGTCCGATTGATTCGTATCGAATCCGATGCCGTTGTCGGTGACACGGATGAGTACACCACCTTCGGACTCCTCTGACTCGACCATAATTCTTGGGTCGTCGCCAGCGAACTTGACGGCGTTGTGGATGAGATTGGTCAGCACCTGTCGAACGCCATCGGGGTCTCCCTCGATGGTGCCGTGTTGGGTATCGATCACCACCTCTGCGCCGGACTCGGTCAGTTCCGTGCGCAGGTCCAGCTGCACGTCGTCGAGGAGATCGTTGATGTTCACGGACTCCAACTGGGCGCTGCCTCGGCCGATTGCCGCAAATTCCAGAAGGCTCTGCACGAGGGCTGACATGCGCTTGGAGGAAGCGATCACCTGGGTGACGTGTGCGTACGCCTCGCTGGCCGGATCCAGGTCGGGCAGCGCCATCTCGCTGAAGCTGCGAATGGAGCGGATTGGCGCCTTGAGGTCGTGGGCAGCGACGTGGGCGAAATTGTCGAGATCCTCGTTCCGCTCTGCAAGTGATGCAACGTCCGCAGCAGTCGATTGCTGGAGGTCCCGCAGCTTCTGTTCGAGCTCGGCAATGCGGTCGATGTTCGCTCGGCGAGCCGTGATCTGATCGTGGCTATCGGTGATGAGCACCGTTGTGGTGTGGTCATCGTGGCTGGTCGACATGGGAATGTAGCGCAGAAGGTGCCAACGAAGCCCCTGCGCCGTGACCGCCTTCGCCTCGGCCGCGGCAACTTCACCGTCGCGCGTTTTCTCAAGGCAGGAGCGGTGAATGTCGCGATCGAGCTGGAGCCACGCACCGAACCCGGATTCGATGGACGACGGGATGTCGTCGGCATGCACTCCCGTCATCTGCACAACGTTGTCGATCGAGTCGACGGCAACCAGTGTGCCGTTGAGCGAGTTCAGGAGTCCGCTCACGAAGCTGTGGTCACGGCGAAGCTCAAGGAGTGGACCGAACTCCGAGGCGTCGATTGTCATGCCCCCGACATAGGTCTCGCCATCGACCTCCATCGGAAACGCATACTGCAGCGCAAGCTTGGACCAACCTCTGCCGTCCGGGTGCTGAACCGGTTCCGAGAGTCGCAGCACGTTCTGGCCAGTGCGCAGGACGTCTTCGCGGACATCGTTCATCATCATCGCTACTTCGGGCAGATGAACGTCGGCTGGCCGCTTCCCGATCACGTCAATCTCGGTCCCGTTCACAATGAACGGCCGAAGACGATGCATAAAGCGACCGGCCGAATCGAAGATCGCCGTTCCCATTGGGGACGACTTGAGGAACTGCGCAAGAAGACGCTCTTCGTCGGCCGTGGTCACGTCGGTGATGTCGACTACGGCGACAAGAACGCCACTACGTTCCCGGGGGAGTTGGTATGGGCTGACCCGAACGATGAGACGACGATGATCGGTCTCGTCGGTGATCATGGAACGCGCTGCGTGATCTCCCGAAGTAAACGCCTGGTTCACGTCGGCGGTTAGCTGTGGTGAGTCCAGTACCGTGCGGACGTCCTCGAATGGCCTGCCAATGTCGTGGTCCCGCACTCGGAAGAAGTCGCGGGCCGGTTCGTTGAAGCGGCGGATGGTGCCGTCTTCGGCCAGGAAGACCACGCCGATGTCGGTCGCCGACATGAGCTGCTCGAGGTCGGCTGTCAGGTCGAGGACCTGATCGAGTCGACGCTGGTGCTCGTCGTTGAGCGTGCGGAGCTCCTCGTTCACCGACGACAACTCTTCGTTGGTGGACTGGAGTTCCTCGTTTGACGCAATGAGTTCTTCGTTGGCGGCGTTCAACTCTTCGTTGGAGGTTTCCTGCTCCTCCAGCGCGGACTGCAGGCTCTCCCGGGTGTACACGAGCTCGGCCTCGAGGTGGCCGAGATGGTCGAGGTCGAGCTGGGGCTCACCACCAGCCAACGTGGGAGTTGCCATCTGGATCGGTTGTTCTGCCCGTCGGGAGTAGAGCAGGATCATGAATCGGCCACTGCCCAGCTCAATTCGTCGGCCCAACAGGACTTCGAACGTGTCATCGCCACCCTGGGGTACGCCCAACGGGCGTGCCGTCGCCTCGGTTGCCCCACCTTCGAGCTCACGGAGCGCAGCCCCAATCGTCAAGCGATGGTGTGGGTCGCGGACCATGGACAACACATCGAGCGTGGGGCGACCAGATGGCTGGGTGAGCCACTCGCCGCCGGAACCCAGCACGTGAACCAGTTCGCGGCGTTGACTCACGAGGAGGCCGGCCGAGAACTGCGATTCCAGCACGGCGTCGTAGGAGCGCAGGAGGTTGTGGTCGGCAGCGACGATGGGCGTCCGAAGTGCCACCTGCGACGATGACGGCGAAGGAATTCGGCGATGTGCCCGCTCGGCCACGTCGGATTCCTTGCGAAAAACCCGCCACGTACTGTTGATGGTGGAGTAGTCGGGCTCGGCGAACCCCAGGGTTTCGCTGGAGCCAAGAAACAGCACCCCGCCGAAACGAAGGGCAAACCCAAGTGAGCCAATTGCCCGTTCCTGCGCACTCGTGCGGAAGTAGATGAGGAGGTTGCGGCAACTGGCGAAGTCGATCTTGGTGAATGGCGCGTCGTTCAGGAGGTTGTGGGTGGCGAACGTGATGGCAGCGCGTAGACGCGGGCGAACGTGCCACACGTCGTTGGTCTGTTCAAAGAAGTTGTGGCGCCGGTCCATGGACACCCCGGCCATCTGTTCTTCGGTGTACTTTCCGGCGCCTGCCGTTTCGATGACACCGGCGTGCACGTCGGTGGCGAACGCCTGAATCTGCGGAGCTCGTTCACCGAGCCGCGCAGCTGCTTCCATGAACACGATGACAATTGAGTACGCCTCGGCGCCAGTGGAGCACGCCGAGATCCACAGTCGTAGCGGCCGGTCGGCGTCGGCGGCTTCCTGGACCAGGCGCGGCGCGACGTCGGTCTCGATGACCTCGAAGGCCTTGGAGTCGCGGAAGAACTGGGTGACGTCGATGAGCAGGTCGTCGACCAACTCCAGACGTTCCGCATGTGAGTCGCGGATGAACGCTGCATAGGAGTCCATGTCCTGATGGCCAGAGAGTGTCATCCGGCGAGCGAGCCGGCGATGAATGGTGGCGGGCTTGTATTCGTTGAACGCAATGCCCGTTGCCGTGGACAGCGTGCTCAGCACGCGGTTTTCCGCTGCATCGAGGGAACGTTCACCCACATCTGCACCTGGCCGAGCGGCGTCGTCGATGAACGCACGAACGGCAAGTGCCAACTCGTTGGGCGGCATGACGGCATCGATGAAACCCGATTGTTGGGCGGCCGTGGGCATACCCTCGAATGCGGCGGACGCATCCTGGGCCAGAGTCAGGCCGCCAGCTCGGCGAACGCGTTCGACGCCGAGCGTACCGTCGGAGCCCGTACCCGAAAGCACGATGGCCACGGCATTCGTGGTGAAGCCCTTGGCAAGTGACGAGAAGAAGATGTCGATGGGCTTGGGTACCGTTCCGCGGTCGTCGCGGCGAGCGGTGACCACGAAACGGCGTTCGTCGATTGCCAGTTCGGTGCCAGGAGGAATGAGGTACACGCGGTTGGCTTGGATGGGAACACCGTGCGCAGCCTGCGCCACCTCCATGTCGGTATGGCTGTTCAACAGCGGAGCCATCATGGATTCGTGGTCGGGCGACAGGTGCTGAATGACCACATAGGCGGCGCCCGTGTTTGGTGGGAGCGCGTCGAAAAACTCTTCGATCGGGGAGAGACCGCCGGCTGATGCCCCAATAGCCACCACAGTTACGGGTTCTGACACGACGCCTCCTCGATGTTGTCCACAACTCGAGGATGTTCCGCATGTTGCCGCCGCGGATCTGGGTCGCCCCGAATCACTGGACCCGACGTTAGTACCTTTCAGCGTTCGGAACGTGAGTCTTCGGGCATTGGCAATTCCACGACCATCGCCGTCCCCCGGTCACATTCTGGCTTGATCCAGATTTCCCCATCGAGGCTTCCGATGATGCGTCGGCAGATCGACAAGCCGAAGCCGGTGCCCGGAATGGTGGGCTGCAGCCGTTCCATCACCTGAAAGACACGCTCGCGATCTGCCGCCGGAACTCCCAGACCGTTGTCTTCAAAGACGAGCCGAACGCGATTCCTGTCGGATTCCCACTTCACGACAATGTGCGGTGGGGCCTCGGACCGGTACTTCAGCGAGTTCGTCACGATGTTCTCGAAGACCTGCGACAACAGTCCTGGAGTTGCCAGCACCTGCACCCCCGATGGCACCCGAAGGTCCAGGACAGCACCGCTCTCTTCGACCTCTGCCGAAATTGTGTTCGACACGTCTCGCAGCAGGTCCAGCACATCTACTGGTTCCACAAGTGGAATCTGCCCACGGAGCGATGCGTAGTCGAGCATGGTGATGACGATGTCGTCGAGCCGCGCAAGGGTTTGGTCGAGGCGAGTGCTCAAATCGTCGATTGCCGGGTCGTCGTTCTTGCTCGCCGCCATGAGCCGGTCGGCGAGCAGTCGACTCGTTCGGAGCGGAGACCGCAGGTCATGGGCCACCACGTGGGCAAAGTCATCGAGGTCGCCGTCGGTTTCCTCGAGGGCTTCCTTCGTTGCCAAGAGCCGTCGCTGTGTCCGATGACGTGTCATCGAGTAGCGAATCGAACGATTGAGCAGCTCCTCATTCATCCGGTCCTTGTTCAGATAGTCCTCTGCCCCGAGCTGTAGCGCCGAGTTCGCGAGCCGATCGTCTTCTGACCCTGTCAGCACGACCAGCGGAACCTCGGGTGCCACGCCCACGATGACGTCGGCTGCCGTGACCCCCTGTGCGTCTGGGAGCCCCAGGTCGGCGACGATGAGATCGAGATCACTGGCCAGGATGACCTCGACGGCTTCACGCAACGTTCGCACCCGGAGCAGAACCCGCTCCGGGTGACGCCGCAGCAAAAACCGTGAGACCAGGTTGGCGTCGACATCGTCATCCTCAATGAGCAGGATTCGGGCATCGGTTTCCTCGACTGTCAGATCCAGTTCCTCAGTGCCCGTGCGAGGATCTGCGAGGTTGCCGTCGCTCACTTGGTTTCGTCGAGACCGACAATTCGATCTTCGATGTCGGCCACGATGTCGGCACTGAGGATCGAAAGCAGCTCTCCTGCCGCATCCTGTTGGGGAGCCTTGCGAATCGAGCGGTCCGTCGCGATGTCGGCCATCCGGTTGAAAAAGTCGACCATGCCGTCGAAGGTGCCTGGCTTGGTCTCGAAACGGAACGCTCCGCGTTCGAAACACACCATCTGGTCCTCGCTCCGGGTCGACGAGGTGAACACGACCACGGGGACCTGCCACAGAACCGGATGCTGTTGCAGCTCGTCGAGCGTGCGTCGGCCGTCGAGTCGGGGCATACGAAGGTCGAGGATGATGGCATCGGGGAGCTCGTCGATCTGTTCACAAGCAGCCAGTTCCAGCATGAGGAGGGCACCGTCGTCGACAAAGTCGAGCTGCACCGGCCGGTCGGCCTGCTCGGCAGCCATCGCCATGAGGAGATGTTCGTTCCTGTCATCGTCGGCCATGACGATTCTGAGGGTGCTTGTCGACGGTGGAGTCGACTCGGTAAAGCTGGAAACTGAGGTCATGAATGATCCGCCTTTCATCACGGCGGACACATCTCTTCGGCCACAACCTCCGCCAAGGTTTGATGGGCAAAATGAAGTTCGGATCGTGGGTCAAAAGTATGAGCGGTTCGGACGGAAAATAGTCCGGCCGACCCACTTTTCTTCCTGATCCAATGCCGACCCACTTGGGCCCAAGTTGGCATGGTTGGCCTCAGGGGGCCTCGTACCCGAAATTGATCCGAAGTTCCGAGCGGCCCTTGTTGGTCAACCAGAGCGCTCGACCGCCAGGACGGGTGAGCCATGCGTGTTCGAGCATGTGGTCCAGAAAGGCTGCCGGGAGTGCGCCAGCCAGGTGTGGTCGCCGTTCACTCCAGTCCAGACAACGCCGGACGACCGGACGATTTCGGCTCCGTGGCTCCCCGGTGATGCCGAGGTCTCGGAAGTGTTCGGTCCCTGTAGCGGTCAGGTGCGCCTGACCGTCGGCGAGATCGACGAAACCCCGATCCTCGAGCGCATCGGTGAGGCCGACCGCAAGTGTTCCTGCAAGGTGGTCGTAGCACGATCGGGCGTAGGCCATGCCGGCGGGGACCGACGAAGATCGTCGTACCTGCTCACCATGGCCGAACTCGAACATCGTCTCCAGAAGCGCTGCGGTCTCGGCCCCGGACAACCGGTAGTACCGGTGCCGGCCCTGCGGCTCGATCGAAACCAGGCCGCCGTCGAGCAGCCGGCCCAGATGTTCGCTGCAGGTCGACGTCGCCACGCCGACGTGCCGGGCGAGTTCGGTCACGGTGTAGGCGCGTCCGTCGAACAACGCATCAAGCACGGCGATGCGTGTTGCATCTCCGAGTAGCTTGCCGAGTTCGACCACATGCTCATGCGCCATGGTCGTGATCGTAGACACCGATGCTTCGGCCCACGCCGAAGTGTCGTGGTGTTGACTGGCTCCATGGATCAGCCCACGGTCACCGATTCGGTCTCTGGTGTTCGCGAAGTGCTCGCCGCGGCCGATGCACATCCGCCCGAGGCGCCACAGACGCTCGGCACTGGAGTCACGGCTGAACTCCGCAGCCGCATGGCTCGGTTCACCGGTGGCGAGAAGCATGCGAGCTGTCGAGGAGACGTGCTGTACGAGGTTTCGAGACTGGACCTGACGAAGGTGTCCGAGACCGCATCGGAGCTGACACGACAGATGCTGCCTGACGACGACACCGGTTCGGTCGACGGCGTTCGCCTGGCCTCGACCGTGCCGTCGTTGACGTTGCTCCGGCTCCTGGGCTTGCCGGAAACCATGGACACCGTCGGCGACATCGGTGCCATGGCTGCAGCAATTGGGCGCGGTGAACCCGCAACCACCGAGACCGACGCGTCGGTGCAGCGCCTGCTGGAGCTCGCAGCGCTGCTCGATGCGCCCGATGCCGGTGTCTCGATCCTCTACCAGAATCATGATGCGACCCGGGCCTTTCTCCTCACACACCTGCATGCCGAGGCGACCGGGTCTTCGCGGGAGCTCGCAGTGGTTTCGACGGTACGGACGGCTGCCGCGTCGCTCACCATCGATGGGGCCGTCGTCGCCGCAGGGTCTTCGCTTCGGTTGGATCTGCGCGCCGCAGATCTCGAGTTCGGCGCCGGTGTTCATGAATGTCCGGGGCGCCACCTGGCCAATGCGATCTGCGCGGGAATGATGTCGGCGTTGGGTGATGCAGGCTGGCGGCCAGCCCCGGAATCGATCGTGTGCAACGACGACCGCATTCCCGTGGAGCTGCAGCTGGTCTGCGCGATCCGAGGTGACGACTAGCGCTTCCTGACCGGGGGTTGAGGTTGCAGGTCCCTCGGTTGAGGGGCCAGGTGATGG